>NZ_CAKD01000001.1 GCF_000297025.1 Lactobacillus pasteurii DSM 23907 = CRBIP 24.76 | reverse complement strand
ACTTAAACTTCCCACACCAAAAAGAACTATGAAGCCTTGAAAACTCAATAGTTTAACCAGTAAATATTCAATTATGCTGCTAGTGATGGCGATATAGCCTCTTGCATGTACTTCGGGAGGCGGGAAATGAAAGCTTTGGTGAACCTTTCCATCTGCTCTTCTGTCAGTTGGAAGATCTCTTTCACGCTCTCGAACATGGCTTCCACCAGGATCTGAAGGGAGTGATGGAAAGTAATGTCCGCAAGCTCGTCTATCATGCAGTAAAAGAGCTCGCCTATTGTCCTATCATCTTCATCATCTCGCTTCTCAACTGACATGAACATGTAGCGCAGAAAGACGAAAGCCGTATGGGCAGTCAATGCATCATATGAGAGGCCGTGGTATTCAGTACCAAGTTTCAAGAAACTCTTGCAGGTCTTGAAGAAGACTTCGATGTCCCATCTTTTGCCGTAAATTCTGATGATCTCATTTTCATCGATCATCATGTCCGTGCAAATAAGAGCGATCCAATCTTTGCGGTTGGAGCGATTTCTTACGCAGACTATTCTGGCATCAACCTGGGCACCATCCTTGGCAGGATCTCCAACCTTTACAGGGACGGACAAGAGATATCTTGAACGACCTCGCCGCTTCTTGCATGCGCTGAAGATCTGCTTGACGTTCATCCGCTTACCATCGAACTCGTATGTGATCTTGGAACTCTTCTTCACCATGGCAATTACGTTTAGGTCACGTTGCTTGATCTGGACGATCTGATGAGGATTGGAGAACCAAGTGTCAAACATGACGTACTTAGCAGTAAGCCCTGCTTTCAAAGCTTGATCGAGTAGCTGGATAACTACATCGGTCCCCTTTGATTGGGCCATAATTCGTCTTTTGGCCGCGATTGTGCGCTTGTCGATCTTCTTGGTTGTCCCGATGACATTCTGATCATTCTTTGAGGACAAGAGAGATGAAGCGATTGGGACGAAGGAGGATCCATCAGTCCAACCCATGGTCATCATCCGAAAGCCCTTCTTGTAGGTCATCGAAACGTGGTCGAATACTTTGGCAGCCAGCTCAGTCTTCTTGTATCCAGTTCTGGAGTAGAGCGAATCGTCAAAGACGAAGCAATCCGCACGTTGGTCAGAGGTCAGATCTTTCAGATGCCCATTGACGATCTTCTCAGCTAGCAGAATAGTGAAGCGGAGCCAGTTGATATGTGGGTTCTGCATGAATCGATAGTAGGTGTTTTTGGAGAAGCCAGCAGTACACTTGCCAGACTTCTGTTGCATGTACATGCTTCTGTCTCGAAACACATTACTGAAGATGTATGAAAGGATCGACCAAAGAGGGATTCCTTTTGACTTGCGGAGCCCACATCTACGGAGAAGCTCCATAACTTTGTAGTCCTTGAAGAACTTTTCAACAGAACGGGCGATTTTAGGTTCATTTTCAGTATCGAATGATGGTAAACTAGACATAGCACAAGCCTTTCGTTTGATATTGATGATGTTGTGGTTGACTAAATTATATCAAGCGAACAAAGGCCTTGTGCTTTTTTATTGGCTAAACTATTGAATTTTCAAGGTACAAGCCCACTTTTGCAAGTGGGAAGTTTAAGTTATAATTATGATAGTTAGAAGTTTAGGTGATTTGTGTGAATAAAAAGATTCTCTCCGGTTCGTTCTGGCTATCTTTTGGTAGTATTTTTTCGCGCGTACTCGGAGTTATATACCTGATTCCTTGGCTAATCATGTTAGGGGATTACCATAATCAACTTAATGCCCAGGCGATCTTCAATTCTTCTTATACGCCATATGCATTATTTTTATCAATTGGAACTGCCGGCTTGCCATCAGTAATTGCTAGAGAAGTGGCAGCCTTAAACTCGAAAAAACGCTATAAAGACAGTATCTATTTAACTAAATTGGGTTTTTTGGTCATGGTTGTGATGGGGATTATTTGTGGAGTTCTTCTATATGTAATCGCGCCAATGATCGCAAAAAATAGCCCGGTTGCCTCAGTCGAGCAGGCGACTTTTTCTATTCGGGTATTGGTGCCAGCAGTCATGATCTTGCCATCGATGAGTATGGTCAGAGGCTGGTTTCAAGGTAATAATGATATGAAGCCTTATGGAATTTCTCAACTTTGGGAGCAATTTTCCCGGGTCTTATTTATCCTAGTTGCCACATTTGCTGTGGTTGAAGTCTTCAAGCAAAATTACGTCTTGGCAGTTTATTTGAGCGTTTTCGGTGCATTTATCGGAGCACTGGCTTCATATTTATATTTGCTTTTTTACGGCAAAAAGCAACTGCCAAGTTATCAAAAGGCCTTGCAGGATAGTCAACCGCGTACATTAAATAATGTAGGTAAAAGTCTGCTTTCTTTATGGTATCGCTCAATTCCTTTTGTTTTATTAGGTGCTTTTATTACTCTGACTCAGTTTGTTGATCAAGTGTTCTTTAAGCAGATTTTGCTTAAGACAACTAATTGGAGCCAGGATTATGTCAGCTACTTATATACCGTTTTTTCAGCCAATCCTAGCAAGATAACTACAGTAATTATTTCCCTAGCTACCGCGGTATCTGAAACAAGCCTGCCGCTGTTGTCGGGCCTTAGAGCTAATGGGGAAAAGAAGGCAATTAAGGAATTGCTCTTAGAAAATTATCGCCTCTTATTGTTTGTTCTTTTGCCATTGGTGACTTTAGCAACCTTTGCCAGCATTCAAATCTACACGGTGCTATTTTCATATGATATGGTCGGCAGCTACTACTTGATGCAAAATATCCTTCAGAGTCTGTTGCTTGCCTTGACGATGAATGTGTTGACCTTGCTTTTGGCTTTGAGCATGAATAAGCTTGCAGTTCTTGTAATGCTTGTCGGACTTGCAGTCAAGCTGGTTTTACAGGTGCCATTATTGACTCTATATCATACTAGCGGCGCCATCTGGGCCACTAATTTAGCCATGCTCTTGGTTGTAGTGGTTAGCTACTATTTGATCAATCGCAAATATGAAATCAAGCTGGGCAGTTTGACGCGCCTTGTAGGAGTAAATCTGGTCTTCTTTTTGCTAGTAGCAGGGTATTACTTCCTAATCGGCGTGCGCTTTGATGGAATGACTAGTCGCTTGAACAGCTTTTTGTATTTAGCTGTTTATGGCTTAATAGGCTTAATGGTGTACATTTGGTTAACGAACAAAGCAGATGTCTCTGAGCAGATTCTAGGCCAAAAGGTTGGCTATAAGTATTATAAATACAAGCATTATCGGTAAATATTTGATATAAAAAACAAAACCCTCGAAATTTCGTAGTTGAATTTCGGGGGTTTTTGCTACTGAAGCATTTTTAATAATTATCGTTGATTGAGTTTCGCAAGAATTCATCGGCATATTTAGAAAGATCAGCATCTTTGCCTGGCTTGTTGAATAGCTTGCGACAATCCTTACAACCTAGCTGCTTGAGCAGGTATTCTTTTAAAGCTTGGTTGACTACTTGATCAAAGTCTAGCCGACTATTTTCAAGATATTTATTCAAAGCTTGCTCGATATTGGTATCTAATTCAAATTTCTTTTTTGGCATTCTTATCACCTCTATAATTTAATTATAGCATGCTTAGCGTGTATAATTGGTTAATCATAGGGAGTTGATCAAATGGAAAAAATAGTCAACGGATTTTTGTGGTTGAGAAGGCGGTCCTTTTTTAGAGTTGCCCAGCGAACATTTATGATCTTGATGCCGGTAGCAACTTTGGGGGCTTTTTTTGAATTTATCAATAGTAGCATTTTTTCGCCCAACAGTCTGATTTACAACTTACTGAATTTCGATTACACGATGAGCGATCAGGTTTGGAATTTAGGGGATGCCATTAGTTCTGGTCTAGTATCGGTAACTTTAGGCTTATTTGGTCTTTATGTAGCCTATTTTTCAGCGGTTTATACAGCGCGCTTGTATCATAGGGATGCAACTGTTGCCGGAATAAGTGCGGTGATCGTGTTAACTTTTTATGCTTACATGATTAATGCCGATAACTACGGCAAGCTGCGCAATATGTCCTATTTAAAAATGTTAGGCTTTCACAATCTCTTGTTTGCCATGATTATTGGCTATTTGGTTGGACAAGTCTTTCATTTCCTGGGAAATAGATATGTTCACGTTAAACTTGAAAATGTTGTGGCTGTTAGAAGCAGAACTTTAAATTCACTTTTGCCTGCCGGAATTTCTGTTTTATTGGGAGTAATTTTTTCGACGTTGGTTTACTATTTTAAGATCAATTTAGTTGAATTTAACTATATGACCAAATTGGCTGAGCAAGCTCGCTCGAGTAATAATGTTTTAATCGTTGTCTTTTTGACTATTTTGATTTTGGCCTTGTCTTGGCTAGGAATTGATGGCCCCTTGCTTGCTTTGACTGCGACTATCAGTGATGGATCTGCGGTGGCTAACATGAATTATGCCTTACGTCATGGCGATTCGATGAATTTGCCATATAAATTTTTGGGCAGTTCTTTGATTCGTGGCTATGGGATAATGGGAACAGGCGGCGTAATTTTAGCTTTGGCAGTCGTCTTGCTCTTATTCACCAATAGCCGGCAGATCGAAACGATTGTTAAATGGAACCTGCTGCCGATCATTTTCAATTCGCCGTTTGGGCTAATTATTGGCTTGCCAATGATTTTGAACCCGCTTTTCTTGCGTCCTTTGATTTTTATTCCGGCAATTAATGAACTCCTTGCGGCTGCCGCTATTAGTATTAAGTTGATCCCAACTCCAGCTTATCCAGTGCTCTCGGGGACGCCAGGGATACTAACTTCATTTTTGGGAACGAATGGCAATTGGAGTAGCTTCTTCTTTACTTTATTGCTATTTTTGCTGGATATTGCTTTGCTGATTCCGTTTGTCTACATTGGAATCAAGGTTAATGAGAGGTTGAAGGAATATGACGAAACTGCGACAATATTTTAATCGCCACAACTTGCTCTGGGTGGGCGTCATCATTGCCTTTTTGATTCTATTGACGATTCCAGCTTTTTTATGGATGAAAAAGACGAATTTAGAACGAGCACAGCGACATAAATCGCTGCTTTCGCCAGTAATTATGGTCCCGGGCTCGAGCGCAACGATTAATCGCTTTGATGAGTTGATCGAAGATCTGAACAAGAAGAATCCCCGTCCTCATAGCGTATTGAAAGTACAAGTTGCGACTGATGGAAAAATTACCTACCATGGCTCAATTAGCCGAGGAGACAATGAGCCAATTATTGTTATTGGTTTTAGCAACAATCATGATGGTTATGCGAATATTCAAAAGCAAGCTCGCTGGCTGGATAATGCTTTTTATGAGATTTCGCAAAGCTACAAGTTCAATAATTTTAAGGCTTTCGGCCACTCAAATGGTGGCTTGATCTGGACCTATTGGCTTGAGCATTACTATAGCGACTATAAATCAGAAATAAAGATGAAGCGCCTGATGACCTTGGGATCGCCTTACAACTTTAGCGAAAGCAATATCAATCGCCGGACTACGATGCTGAGCGATTTTATCAAGTATCGCAAGAACTTGCCTAGCGATCTGACGGTTTACTCTTTATCTGGAGGACGCAACTACACTTCAGATGGAATTGTTCCTGAAGCGAGCGTTGAAGCTGCCAAGTATATTTTCCAGAATCGGGTCAAGCATTTTACCCAAATGACGGTGACTGGTTCAGATGCCCAGCACTCGGACTTGCCACAAAATAAACAGGTAGAAGAAGTAATCAAACAGTACTTGTTAGACAAAAAGACTGATAAAAAACTAGCCGGCATCAAACATAAACAAAAAAATCGCAAGGAAAATGAACATGAAGAATAATATCCACATGTGGATAGCTTTTAAAAATAAAAATTGAATAAACTTGCTAAAATCGGTAAGATTATGCAAAATTGTGAAGCTGCTTATTCCACTAATAATAGGGGATAAGTGGCTTTTTTAGTCAGAATCACAATTTTTAAAAATCTGTGGAAAAAATTGAGCTTTTATATTGCATCCTGTGGATAACGTGCTATACTATTTAATTGTAAGGAGTTAGCACTCTAACTTGTAGAGTGCTAAAATTTTATAGAAATGGGATAGGAAGTGCTTAACAATGGCATATTTTGACAATGATTTTGATTCTTTATTTAGACAATTAAATTCAACATTTTTTGACGATGACTTTTCAATGCAGCCAATGCAATTCAAAGCTATGGAAAAGCCAAGTGAAATTAATAACAATCAGCAAGCAGATAAGCAAAAACTCGGCGTTGACTTAGTTGAAGAGGCTAAACACGGCAAGTACGATCCAGTGATTGGCCGCGATGAACAAATCGACAATGTTATCGAGATTCTTAGTCGCCGCAAGAAGAACAATCCAGTCTTGATTGGACCTGCTGGTGTTGGTAAGACTTCAATCGTTGAAGGCTTGGCGCAAAGAATTGCTGCTGGCAAGGTGCCTGCTAAGATGAAGAACATGCATATTGTTGCGATCAACATCAATGATATGGTGGCAGGAACGAGTTTGAGAGGTTCTTTTGAAGAAAAGCTCAAGAAAGTAATCGATCAAGCTAAGCAGAATCCAAACATCATCTTATTTATTGATGAATTGCATAATATCGTTGGTGCAGGTTCAACTGATTCAGAAAACAACAATGGTGATGCTGCCAATATTTTGAAACCAGCCTTGGCTAGTGGTGAATTGAAGCTAATTGGTGCAACTACGACTAGCGAATATCAACGAATTGAAAAGGATCCAGCACTTGCACGGAGATTCCAAGCAGTTGAAGTACCAGAGCCAAGTACAGAAGTAGCGGTAAAGATTTTGCAAGGATTGAAGGACAAATACGAAAAATTCCACCATGTGAAATATAGCGATGAAGCTTTGAAATTAGCCGTTGCTTTGTCAGAGCGCTATATTCAAGGTCGCTACTTACCAGATAAGGCGATTGACCTAATGGATGAAGCTGGCGCTAAGAAAGGCTTAAGCAATGTAGCGATGAGCAAGGATGACTTAGAAGCTCAAATCAAGCAATTGCAAGCTGATAAAGATGCTGCCGTAAATGCTGAAGACTACCGCAAGGCTAGCGAATTAAAGAATGAAATTGAAAAATTGACTGGCCAAGCTTCAAAGCAAACTGAGACTGAACTTCCAACTGTTACGGTCGATGATATCTACAGCTTGATCGAGCAAAAGACTAGAATTCCAATGAGCGAATTGCATGCCGATGAAGCGAAAAAGAATCTTGATTTAGCTAAGAGCTTGAAAGAAGTCGTAATTGACCAGGATAAGGCAATTGATGTGATCACTGATGCAGTTGCCCGCAAGCAACTCTTTAAAGACAGCAACCGTCCAACTGGCTCCTTCTTGCTAACGGGTCCAACTGGGGTTGGTAAGACTGAACTTGCTAAGCAACTGGCAACTAAGTTGTTCGGCAGCCGCGACCACTTCATCAGATTAGATATGTCTGAATATCAAGATCAAATGGCAATTAACAAGTTGATCGGTTCTGCTCCGGGCTATGTTGGCTACGGCGAAGGCGGCCAATTAACAGAAAAAGTTCGCCACCAACCATACAGCTTGATCTTGTTTGACGAAATTGAAAAGGCTAACCCACAAGTTTTCAATGCCTTACTTCAGATTATGGATGATGGTCGCTTGACCGATTCACAAGGTAGAACCGTTTCATTCAAGGATACGATTTTGATTATGACTTCAAACGCCGGTTACTCTGATAGCCTGCTTAAGGATGGCGAAGTAGATCAAGCTAAGTTGATCGACGCTTTAGGTCATTACTTCAGACCAGAATTTTTGAACAGATTGGATGCAATCGTGCCATTCAATTCCTTGACCCAAGAGGACATGGGCAAGATTCTGGAATTGTATTTAAACAAGATGGAAAATGTTCTTGCTAAGAAAGAAATCAAGTTGTCAGTTAGCCCAGAAGCTAAGCGAGTTTTGGCTAAGAGAGGCTATGACAAGAAGTTTGGTGCAAGACCATTGCGCCGGGTAATTGAACAAGACCTTCAAACCCCAATCGCTAAGTTGGTCATGGCTCATCCAGATACTAAGAAAGCTAACTTCACAGTAGAAGGGCAAGACTTTTTGTTAAACGGCGAAAAGCTCTTTACCATTGATGATGAAAACAAGGCTGCCTAAAGCTAGCTAATTGATCAAAAGTCTAAGAGAAAATTCTCTTAGACTTTTTTTATTGTATTTTAAAGCATTCGATAATATTCTGTTATAATAGATTCTAACTAATTTCCTGGGAAATAATTGAATGAAAGTAGGGATTAAATGGCGCAGGAAAAGAAAGCACCCGAACTAAAACGCTCCATGACTGCCGGTCAGATGGAGATGATCTCCTTAGGCGGCGCGATTGGAGTTGGCCTATTTATGGGTTCTGCTTCAACCATTAAGTGGACAGGCCCGTCAGTTTTATTAGCCTATATCTTTGTAGGTTTAATTTTATACATCGTAATGCGGGCATTGGGAGAGATGCTTTATATTGATCCAGGTACTGGATCCTTTGCGGATTATGCCACTGACCATATTCATCCAATTGCTGGATACCTGGCCGAATGGGCTAATGTCTTCCAGTTTATCGTGGTTGGTATTTCGGATGTAGTAGCTACAACGGAATATCTGCGCTTTTGGTGGAAAGATTCATCGGATTGGATTGCCGGAATAATCGTGATCTTGGCCTTATTAGCTGCCAATTTGGTTAGTGCCAAAGCATATGGCATGCTGGAATTTTGGTTTGCCATGATCAAGGTAGTGACGATTATTTTGATGATTGTGCTAGGCTTATTCTTGATTCTTTTTGGTATCAATGGACATCCAATTGGCTTTAGCAATCTTTGGAGCCATGGCGGCTTTTTTGCTGGAGGAGTTAAAGGCTTCTTCTTCTCCATGGCTATCATTGTTGGATCATATGAAGGAATCGAATTGATTGGTATTTCGGCTGGTGAAGTTGCTGATCCACAAAAGGCGATCGTTAAGAGTGTTAAGTCAGTTTTATGGCGGATCTTGATTTTCTATGTTGGGGCAATCTTTGTAATCGTGACCCTTTACCCATGGAATGAATTAAGCCAAGTAGGTTCTCCATTTGTTAATACTTTTGCCAAAGTCGGCATTACTACTGCAGCTTCGATTATCAACTTTGTCGTATTAACTGCATCGCTATCTGGCGCTAATTCAGGTATTTACTCATCAAGTCGAATGCTGTATAAACTAGCCCACGATGGCGAAGCGCCTGCTACCTTTGGCTATGTTTCAAAGCGAATTGTTCCAAGTCATGCCATCATTGGGATTACTGCCGGAATTATGGGCGGATTTATATTGAATGTTTTGATTCAAATTTTCAATAAATCCTTGGCCAATATCTTTGTCGTTATTTACAGTTCTTCCGTTTTGCCAGGGATGGTTGCTTGGTTTGTAATTCTGCTAGCTGAGTATCAATTCCGCAAGAACAATCCGGAATTGATGAAAGATCATCCATTTAAATTGCCGCTTTATCCATATTCCAATTTCTTTGCTTTGATCATGTTGACGGTGATTGTGATCTTTATGTTCATCAATCCAGAGACACGAATTTCTGTCACTGTGGGGGCAGTAGTTTTGGCCATTGCTACAATCAGCTACATGGTTCGACACCGTAAGAGCAATTAATGGACAGCAGGGGGAATATTTTCTACAATTATACCTATAAAAAGTAAGTACAAATTGAAAGGGGTCTTGTTATGACTAAACCAATTATCGGAATATCTGGTTCTGAAATTATTGACGATGGTGGAATTTTCCCAGGCTACCGTCGCAGCTATGTCAATGAAGACTATGTTGATTCAGTTGTTCAAAATGGCGGCATACCATTAATTATTCCTTTTACTGAAGATGATGAAGTAATTGCTGCCCAACTAGACCAGGTGCAAGGATTGATCTTGTCTGGAGGTCATGATGTTGATCCTCATTTGTATGGCGAAGAACCATTGCAAAAGTTAGGCAAGACTTGGCCTGAAAGGGACCACTTTGATATGCTGCTCTTAAAGCTAGCCGAAGAAAAGGGCATCCCAGTTCTTGGAGTTTGCCGTGGCTTTCAAATTATCAATGTGGCCCATGGTGGCAGTCTTTACCAAGATTTATCATATCGCAAGGAATTAACGCTTAAGCATTCGCAAGACCATACGCCAGACTTGCCAACGCATAAGATGAATTTAGAGGCAGGCAGCAAGCTAGCAGAAGTTTTAGGCAAGACTGACTTCATGGTTAATTCTTTCCACCATCAAATCGTCCACGAGCCAGCTCCTGACTTAAAGGTCGTGGGCAAGGCATCTGATGGTGTAGTTGAAGCTTTAGAAAATAAGCAAGGGACCGTCATTGGTATTCAATGGCACCCAGAAATGATGCATCGTAACAAGAAGGTTGCTTTTATGAATAATATTTTTAAATGGCTTATCAATAAGGCTAAATAAGAACGCAAAAAAGCGTCGCAGCACAGCTGCGACGCTTTTGTTTTATTATAAGAATTCAATACCGGCTGCTTCACACTTCTTGGTTAAATCTTCAGGCCAGACGCTGGCTTGAACTTCACCAATGTGGGCCTTGCCGAGTAGTAACATACATAGACGAGATTGGCCGATTCCGCCACCGATTGTGTAAGGCAATTCTCCAGCCAAAAGCATCTTGTGGAATGGCAATTCTGCGCGATCTTCGCAATGAGCCTTCTTAAGTTGTTCCTTGAGGCTTTCTTCGCTAACTCTAATACCCATTGAGGAAATTTCGATTCTAGTTTGCAAAGGTTCATACCAGAATAAAAGATCGCCGTTCAATTGCCAATCATCGTAGTCTGGGGCACGGCCGTCATGTGGCTTGCCGCTTCTTTGCAATTTGTCACCAATCTTCATCAAGAAGACCGCCTTTTCGCGCTTGGTAATTTCAACTTCGCGCTCATCTGGAGTTAGATCAGGCCAGCGATCTTCAAGCTCTTGAGTTGTTACGAAGCAGACATGATCAGGTAAATGATAAACTGATCCAGGATAGCGAACAGCTACTTCGTGTTCGATGGCCTTAATAGCTGAGAAAATTTGATCAACGGTAATTTCCAAAGTATCGGTTGTTCTTTCTTCCTTGCTGATGATCTTTTCCCAGTCCCATTGGTCAACGTAGATCGAGTGGAAATTGTCTAATTCTTCATCGCGTCTGATAGCATTCATGTTGGTATATAAACCCTCATGCATTCCAAATCCGTATTGCTTAAGAGCCAATCTCTTCCATTTTGCTAAAGAGTGAACGACTTCAATGGTATGTCCAGGATTTGCCAACATGTCGAAATCAACTGGACGTTCGATTCCGTTAAGGTTGTCGTTTAATCCAGTATCTTTTTCAACGAACATTGGAGCAGACATTCTTTGCAAGTTTAGCTTTTCTGATAAAATTGCTTGGAAGTTTTCGCGAATGAAAACAATTGCTGCTTCCGTATCTCTAACTGATAAACTAGGATGGTAATCTGTTGGTAAAAGTAATGGCATATTTAAAACCTCTCTCTAGAAAATTCAAGGTGAAGAAAAAGCCCTTCATCCCCAAGTATGATCGGGACGAAAGGCTTTTTCCGCGGTACCACCCAAATTGTCTTGATTAAAGACCAACTCATAATGCACAATTATGCATTTCGGCGTGATAACGTACCGACGACGGCCTCGCTTACTACATCTAAATGGTTCAGCTAGCATGCTCAAAGTGTTTTTCGATTAGCCAGGATCTGCTAGTTTTTCACTGGCACTAGCTCACTGCAAGACTTAACTAATCTACTCGTCTTTTCATAGCCTTTTAATTTATTGCTTATATTTTATTTTATGAAAACGAAAAAAGCAAGGATTTTGCTTGAAAAAATTTTATTTTTTATCGAACGAAAAAAGAGCAAGCCATCAGGCTTGCTCTTCAATATATCGGGAAGACAGGATTCGAACCTGCGACCCCCTGGTCCCAAACCAGGTGCTCTACCAAGCTGAGCCACTTCCCGTTGAATGCACCCAGAAGGATTTGAACCTTCAACCTTCTGATTCGTAGTCAGACACTCTATCCAGTTGCGCTATGGGTGCATAATTTTATCAACTAGAATAGTATAACACATTTTTGCAGTTTGTCACGAAAAATTTTTAAAAAAGAAAAAGATCTAGTACTGACTACCTAACAGTACTAGACCATAATTATTTTACCGAAAATGTCGCTAACATACTAGAAGTATTGCGTCATTTAACAGTAAGATAAACAATATGAAACAATAATTTAAACTAAATTATCTGCGACAAATGTCGCTGTTCATAGTGATACATCCCAATATACCATAAATTCTCTATGAATTGGAGACTAAAAGGACATTTTTTAGTAATCACCATTCATAATGGTATTTTTGACAATAACATAATCGACTAATTTGATGGCATTAAGATCCTTGCCGCCAGCATAGGAGACAGATGATTGCAAATCTTCTTGCATTTCTTGCAAAGTGTCTTTAATTGATCCGCGATATGGAACGAGCATTTGCTTTCCTTCAACATTGCGGTAGGCACCTTTTTGAACTTCAGATGCAGAACCCCAGTATTGCTTGAAGGTCTTGCCATCGATCTTGATAACGTTGCCTGGTGATTCTTCGTGTCCGGCAAGCATTGAACCGATCATGACCATTGAAGCGCCAAAGCGAACAGACTTGGCGATATCGCCGTTATGTCTGATACCGCCGTCAGCAATCAGTGGCTTGCTGGCAGCTTTTGAACACATTCTTAAAGCAGCAAGTTGCCATCCGCCAGTACCAAAACCAGTCTTGAGCTTGGTAATGCAGGCCTTGCCAGGTCCAACGCCAACCTTAGTTGCATCGGCACCAGCATTTTCCAATTCACGAACTGCTTCTGGAGTAGCGATGTTTCCAGCAGTCAAGAAGCTATCAGGCAATTTTTCTTTAATGTAGTGAATCATGTCGATTACGTAAACTGAATGGCCGTGGGCTACATCAATCGTGATATATTCTGGAATCACGTTTTCTTCTACTAATTGGTCGATGAACTTGTATTCATCATCCTTGATTCCAACTGAGATTGAAGCAAACAGTCCCTTCTCATGCATCATCTTGATGAAATCGATCCGCTTTTCAGGTTGGAAACGGTGCATAACATAGTAGTAGTCGTTTTCTGCTAGCCAAACAGCTAGATCTTCATTAATGACGCTTTCCATGTTAGCAGGTACAACCGGAATCTTGAATGTTCGGTTTCCGAATTTAACACTAGTATCAGCATCTTTCCGACTTTTAATAATTCCTTTGCTAGGAACTAATTGGATATCATCATAATCAAAGGCTTCCATGCTAAAATAATTACTCAATGTTCTACTCCTTTTGGTAAGTCTTCTCTGAACGAACTCAACTATAAGTGAACTTTTTCTAAAAGTCAACTATTAAAACGAACTTTATTTTTCTCCAAAAATAAAATAATTCGGATTTTCATTGACTATTAGTTATTAGATTGCTAGAATTACACAGGTAATGTAGATAGAGAAAAATTTTTATGAGGTGAAAATAATGACAGCAGTTGCGGTTGTAGGAAGCCAATGGGGCGACGAAGGTAAAGGAAAGATTACCGACTTTTTGAGTAAAGAAGCTGCTATGGCAGTACGTTCTAACGGTGGTAACAACGCTGGACATACAATTGAAATCGATGGTCAAGAATTCAAGATGCGCTTGATTCCATCAGGTATCTTTGCGGCTGATCAAGGTGCAGTTATTGGTAACGGCGTAGTGATCAATCCTGAAGTTATGTTCCAAGAATTGGATAATTTGGAAAAGAGTGGCATCGATATCAGTAAGTTGCGCATTTCTAACCGTGCGCACGTTATTATGCCTTACGATATCTTGCAAGATGAATACCAAGAAGAATCTAAGGGTGCTGGCAAGATCGGTACTACTAAGAACGGTATTGGACCTACTTACATGGACAAGGCTTCAAGAATCGGTATCCGTGTTTGTGACTTATTAGAAAAGGATACTTTTGAAGAAAAATTGCGCGCCAACCTTGAAACTAAGAACGCTTTGTTTACTAAGGTTTATGGCAAGCCCGCTTTGAAGTTCGAAGACATTTTTGACAAGTACTACGAATATGGTCAAAGAATGAAGCCATACGTAACTGATACTTCTGTTTTGGTTAACGATGCTTTAGACAAGGGCGAAAAGGTCTTATTCGAAGGTGCCCAAGGAATTATGCTTGATATCGACGAAGGTACTTATCCATTCGTAACCTCATCAAACACTATTTCAGGTGGACTTGCTGCCGGAATTGGTGTTGGTGCTAACCGCATCAACACAGTTATCGGTGTCTGCAAGGCTTACACCACTAGAGTAGGTGCTGGCCCATTCCCAACTGAACTTCATGATGAAATTGGTGACCGCATCCGTGAAACTGCTCATGAATATGGTACTGTAACTGGCCGTCCACGTAGAGTTGGTTGGTTTGACTCAGTTGCTTTGCGTCACGCTAAGCGCGTAGCCGGCATTACTGGCTTGAGCTTGAACTTATTGGACATCTTCTCAGGCTTTGACACTGTTAAGGTTGCTACTGCTTATGAATTAGATGGTAAGGAAATCGACTACTACCCAGCAAGCTTGAAGGAACTTGACCGCTGCCACCCAATTTACGAAGAATTGCCAGCTTGGCAAGAAGATATTACCCAAGTTAAGAGCTGGGATGAACTTCCAGAAAATGCTAAGAAGTTCTTGAACAGAATCGTTGAATTAGTTGGCGTACCATTGGTAACTGTTTCTGTTGGTCCAGACCGCGAACAAACCATTGTACTTAAGAACCCATGGGAATTATAAGATGTTAGAACGTTACACTCGCCCTGAAATGGGAAAAATCTGGTCACTAGAAAACCGCTACGCTGCTTGGCTTAAGGTAGAGATTGCTGCTACTAATGCCTGGGCAGAAATGGGTGAAGTGCCAGTTGAAGATGCTAAGAAGATCGCTGAAAACGCAAGCTTTACGCCTGAGCGAGTTGCTGAATTAGAAGCAATTACTCACCATGACGTGGTAGCTTTTACCAGAACTGTTTCTGAAAGCTTAGGAGAAGAAAAGAAGTGGGTTCACTTTGGCCTGACTTCAACTGATGTTGTCGACACTGCCCAAGGATACTTATTAAAGCAAGCCGACGAATTGATTCGCCAAGATTTATTAGCCTTAAAGGAAACAATTGCTAAGCGTGCTAAAGAATTCAAGTACACGGTAGAGATGGGTAGAACCCACGGCGTACAAGCAGAACCAACAACTTTTGGTTTGAAGTTGGCGCGCTGGTATGCTGAAATTAACCGTGACATTGAACGCTTTGAACATGCTGCTAAAGGTGCAGAATCAGGCAAGATTTCAGGAGCAGTTGGTACTTATGCCAACGTTCCACCACAAATTGAAGATAGCGTAATGAAGCAACTTGGCTTAACCAAGCAGCCAATTACCAGTCAAGTTTTGCCTAGAGACTTGCATGCAGAATACATTTCAACCATTGCCTTGATCGCTACCAGTATCGAAAACTGGGCAACTGAAATTCGCGGCTTGCAAAGAAGCGAAATTCATGAAGTTGAAGAACACTTTAGAGCCGGTCAAAAAGGCTCATCTGCCATGCCTCACAAGCACAATCCAATTGGCTCAGAAAATCTTTGTGGAATGGCTAGAGTGCTACGCGGACAAGTAGTTACAGCTTTAGAAGATGTAAGTTTGTGGCACGAACGCGACATTTCTCACTCAAGTGCTGAACGAATCATTTTGCCAGATAGCACCATTGGCATTGATTACATGCTTAACCGCTTTAACCGAATCTTGACTAACCTTGATGTCTTCCCAGACACAATGCTCAAGAACATGGATCGAACATATGGCTTGATCTACTCACAACGTCTCTTGCTTAAGTTGATCGATGAAGCAGGGTTGTCACGTGAACAAGCCTATGATATGGTTCAAAAATTAGCCAATAAGGCATGGCAAACCCAGACTTCATTTAGAGGTTTAGTTGAAGCTAGCGATGTGATGAACTACTTGTCCGACAAGGACTTAGACGATGCTTTCGACTATCACTATCACTTGCGCTATGTCGATGACATCTTTAAACAATGCGGCTTAGATTAAGCAAAGACCTCTGAGAAATCAGAGGCCTTTTTTATTATTTGACTTGCTTAGAAAATTCATCATTAGGGGTGGGTTATTGTTGGGAATCTGGATAAATTTGGCTATAATTTAAGTAGGATTTAGATATAGGGAAGTGTGTTTATGATCCCCAAAAAGATATGTTTAATTATTCGAATTATTATGTTGGTATTGGGCCTAAGCCTGGCATTTTATATGATTTGGCAGCTGTTTTCCGGTGCAAGAATGTTAGATATTGATCTTGGAGGAAAGGGTCCATTGATTGTTGTAGTATTTAGTATTTTGCTACTGCTAACTATTGGCGCATCAGTTAGCTATATGTCGAATATGCACTATTCCTCAACCCTTTTTCTAGCTGGTTTGTTGGTTTTGATGTCGGGAATTTTATGGGTTAGATATCCTCAGCAGACAGATATTTATTCGCTGTACTTTTTCTATGGACTAGTTGCAGGAGTTAGCGGACCATTTGTATTAGATAGAAAGAAATAGCAGAGATCTTGATAAGGTCTCTTTTTTATTGCATTTTTATAAAATAAAAATTATAATAAAATATGATAAGTTTTTTAAAAAGCAAGAGATAATCGTACCTAACAGAAAGGTGGTAATCGATTATGAAAAAGATAATTGCGGTGATTGGATTAATCTTAATCGCTGCTGGTGGCGTGTTCTACTATCAAAACAAGCAGACCGTTCCTTCAGACTTGATCGGAAAAAGCTTAACAACTTCGCAAAGCGTCTCCGATAATAAGCTCGGCGGTTAGTATAGCTTGCGTTTTGAAAAAAATAAAGCGTATCTTGTTGCTATGACCAGTGTTGCTAAGGTCGATACAGCAACAGCTAAGCAGTTTCGACAGGCAATCGATGAGAAGGGCAACATGTTGACGGCAGGGCAAAAGGCTGATCTTGGCAGAGCTGAAGTTTCAAAGCAAAAAGGCAAATTGATTGTTAAGACGAAGAAATTGACGGTTAACTTCACCATTAAAAGAGATGGTTCATACTACACGGCAGATGGAACTATGTGGCTACTAGCAAAACAAGATTGATAATGATTTGAGGCGGATATTTGATCCGCCTTTTTTGTAGCATCCGGCAAAATCTTAAGAAATAGTAAAGATAGAAAAATCAAAAAAATAAATCGAGATTTTTTACGTATTTAGATAATGGAGGGGTAATTTTACCTCTACTACTATTTGAAACGAGGAAACTTCATGTCTCATGAAGCAAAATACGTTCCGCTGAAGAAATATCCTTTCACTGAGGATAAGATCTTTGGCTGGGTGATGGAAAACCAGGAGTTCTGCCTGTATCTCTTGCAGATTATATTGCCTGACTTGAACATCAAGAAAATCATTGAATTCCATAAGCAAGATGCCATCGGCAATGATGATCGCGAAGCTAAGGATATTCGCTTAGACATCAAGGTAGTTGATGATCGAGGACGAATCTTTGACATCGAGATGCAGACGACAGCTAGTGCTTACTTAGGGCGCAGGGTGCGTTACTATCAGTCGATCATCGATGGAGATGGAATCTTGAAAGTCGGCAAAGACTATTCTCAATTACCAGACACTTATATCATCTTTCTTTGTTCGGAAGATCCATCCGATGCCTTTAGCAAGAAAGATGATCGAGCAGTGCATTTCTTCAAAACCGTCGATACCAAAGATAGTGACTTAAAGTTGAATGACGGTGCCACAAAGGTTATCATTAACTCAAAAGGAGACTTTGCCAGCGAAAGCGCAGAACTTAAAGAGCTGGCGAATCTCATGAATGATAAAGAAGTTAGCCTGAATGAGCAATTTATTTGGGCACAAAACAGAATTGATGAACTAAACAAAGACAGGAGGTCGGATATTGTGAGTTATGAAGCAAAACTGATGGACCGTGAATTGTATGGCAGACAAGAAGGCATAAAGAAAGGCCGTGAAGAAGGTCTTGAAGAAGGTCGCAACGAAGCAAGATGTGAAGGTCTAAACAACTTGATTATCGGTTTTAGTGAAAGTGGACTTTCTGATGAGCTGATTTTCACTCAAGCCCAAAAGAGATACGGCAAATACTTCACTGATAAACAGATCAAACAATTCATGAATGAAGCCAAAGGCAGGCCCTTGCAAGAAGCATAGATAACAAAGGCGAGAGCAATCTCGTCTTTTTGTTGCACTCATTTCTGCGAAATTGATCGACGGTGCCACAAAGGTTATCATTAACTCGAAAGGAGACTTTGCCGGCGAAAGCGCAGAACTTAAAGAACTGGCAAAGCTGATGAATGATCAAAAAGTTAGCCTGAATGAGCAATTTATTTGGGCTCAAAATAGAGTTAACGAACTAAACCAAGACAGGAGGGCGAGCATCGTGAGTTACGAAACGAACAAATTAGACTGGACTTTGTATGGCGAAGAAAGAGAACGGCTGGTTGGTGTGAAGAATTTTATTGATGCGCTAATCGCTGCATCAATGTAAGATAGTTTTATCTTTACACAGGCAAAACACAAATATGGCGACTACTTCACTGATGATGAACTCAAAGAATTCATCGCTGAAGCTAAGGGTAAGACCTTACAAGAAGCTTAAAATATGCACGCAAAAAAACGGTCGATTTATCATTCGGCCGTTTTTGCTTTCTATGAGCAAGATTTTTGCTACAATCGCTATCCTGTTATAATTTATAGTTAAGTGTTAATGTGAAAAAGTAGATAATGCAGTGATTGCTGGCAAGGCGATATGGCTGATTACGATGCCGCCACCAATGATTAACTTGCTTAATAAACTGATTAATTTAGATCTTTGCATCTTGAGGACTCCTCTATGGAAAATAGCTATGGTAATAAATTTAGATTGATACGTCAAAATAGAAATAAAAGTTTACGATTGATAGATTAGAAAAAATTACAAAATATATAACTGTTTATAATTTAAGATCAATAAATCCGTCCCATATATGGGACATATTTATTTTTTACAAATATTTGTGCCATAATAATTTTAGATCTCGTGGATAGTATTTAATATCTAATCAAGATCCAAAGTTGTTATTTAATTACCTGAATATTTCGGGCTATTAGAATTATAGGAGGTTAACGATGTCCAAAAACACTGAAGCATTAGAAGAATTATTAGAAAAGTTAGAAGCTGAAGATAAGGAGTCTGAGCAACTTAGTTGGTCAACTCTAAGTCAAAATTGTTTTAACCAGACTAATTAATTTTTCTGTGAAAGGAGAGCTGGATCTAGGTATCCAGCTTTTATTATTATGAGAGAAATAACTACTAACTTGGGTATATATAAAGAATTTGAAAGCCAACACGCATTTTCATTTATCAATAAAGTTAAATTTCAGGGGGGAATAAGCAGAGAGGGAATATTTCAATATGTAAATTATGGTCTAAATAATAAAATTTCTGGTTGGAAAATACATGTTTCTCCGTTATTATCGAATTTTGAAGTTACTCTAAAAGTAGTAAATACAATATGTGATAAGAAAAAAACATCATTCAAATTTATTTGGAGTTTGGAAGGATATGCGGTTATGACTGGGAAAGTTGTATCACCGTCTCAGTTTGGAAAAATAATAACTATATATCCAAATAATATAGATGATTTTGAGTGTATTTTAGTAGAGTTAACAGATGCATTGAAAAAATTTGATGGATTAAAGGTTCCTAGTGATAACTCATTTCGAAATTCTACAATAGTGCATTACAGATATGGTGCAATTAATCCAATTATTGAGGTAGATGATGATAATACTGTTCGCAGTTATATCGTAGATAATTTAGGAATAAAGGTAGAAGATGTACGTCGACCATATTTCTTTGTTCCTAAGAATATTATGATACCTCAATTCATTAGCGGGGATACTCATAATGATCTGAAAAATACGAGCCTAGTATTTATAGGAGATACATATGGAAAAGAGATTGAAGTCCATAAAATACTTAGGAGACTCGCAAGTGGAAATATATACTTAGGTAAAAATAAAAATACTAAAGTAATCATAAAAATGGCAAAGTATGGTGCTCTATCCAGTAGAGAATACCCTGAAGGTACACAACAACTACTTAAGAAAAATGAGAAAAGTAATCTATTAAATACAGAATTAAGTAGTATTTTGAATTTGCCAGATTTTATAGATGACTTTTATATTGGCAAAGATTATTTTCTGGCTGAAAAATTTGTGAATGGAATTAGTTTGAGAGACTATTCGGCTAAATTGGGGATAACTAAACCAAAAAAGATAGTTACTACTTTAGATTTGCAAAAAGTACGTATGATATTTTGTAATTTAAAAAAGTTAATAAAAGAACTTCATAGTAGGGGATATGTATTCGGTGATGTATCACCTGATAACTTTATTGTTGATGATGAATTGAATATTCACGCAATTGATATCGAGAGTGTTCATAAAATAGGGATGGGAGAACCATATTTGAATTTAAAAACAGAGTTGTTTGCACCTGTATCAGAAGAAAAGTTTTCAGAACTTGAAGCAGATAACTATAAATTAGGAATGTCTATGTTTTGGATACTGACTCAAAAAAATCAAGAAGTTGATAAAGATCCTAAACTAATAAAGTACTATTTAAATCTTATTGTGAACCAATATCCTAGTTTGAAAAATATGGTTAACATGATTTTAGATCTATTGTCTATAGATAAGACAGTAGCAGATCTTGAACAAGATAAAATAATTCAACCGGCGAAGGATGCAATTATAACTAGTATCATCAAAAAAATAGAGTGTGGTACTATTGCTGATATATCAACTACAAATTATATTAAGTCAAATCTATCTTTGTCATACGGTATTCCAGGCACTTTGCTGTACTTGAACAGTATAAAAAAACTAAACAAAGAAGATAGAAAAAGATGTCGAATATGGATTCTAGAACAATATCATAAGAAATTAATCAGCCAGGGACTATTTTTTGGAAAAATAGGTTTGGCATGTGTCTTAGCAAATTTAGATTGCAGCTATGAAGAAAATATGCCATTAGTAGATCTTCTTATAGAATACCATAGGGAGGGCTTAAACAAAGATCTTAGTTTGGCCAATGGAATTAGTGGGATAATATTAGGCTTAGAGTATTTAAGCAGAATAAAAAATTATCCGAACTTCAGTAATATTATAGAAGATTTATTATTATCCATAGAAGAAAATATTGATATGGTTCCAGAGAGTAATTTGGAGTATGGGGATATAGGAATTGGATTAACTTTAGAATATTTAGTATCTAATGGATATATGGTCAGAGAGACTTTATTAGATAAAGTGAGAAACAAAATTTATAATATTTATAATGAATCCTTTGTGGATGGTATCTTTATAGGATTAAATACTGACGGAGTAGTGTATCCCTCTTTGATGACAGGAGGAGCCGGATTAGTACTTTATGCGATGTGTACTAGCGATAGTAGATTCTTAAAAAATAATTTTTTAGATTTATATGATGTTCCATTTATGGCTAATAGTGGTGTTAATAATGGTGTGGCAGGATTCATTTTGCCATTGATAATTGGAATGAAAAATAGAAGAATTTCGTTGACTAATAGAAAAAGAGTCAGACATATATTAAAATACTGGCAATCATATATCTTAACTAATTTTAGATCTACTAAATCTGAGCTAGGATGGAAAGCAGATCAGGGAATTGATATCAAACAGGATTTAGGAGCTGGAAATTTAGGGATAATTTTTATTCTAGATTTGTTGACGGAGGTGTTAAAAGATGAAGAAAGAGAAGACTATTGATTTGAAGTGGGTATTGAAGTCTATTCCATCTCTTTTACTAACTGCCATTTTATTACTATCTGTTTTTAGTTCCTTTGAAGGAGTAATAAATGGATATGTTTTAGGGAAAATAACTAGTATTGATTTCAACAATTTGAATGAGGTATTGATATTTGGTTTGGGTATTTTTTTAGCATATTTAGTAACCTACACTTCAGCATATTTGTTTTTAGTCTGTAAGCAGCTTGCGATAAAACATTTAAACACCAAACTTAAATCAGAGCTATTTAAATATCAATTAAAGGATATTTCAACAGATACTACAGAATCACTTAATTTGCTGACAAATATTTCTTCTCAAATTGAGCAAAGATATTTTGAACCAATATTTTATTTAGTTCAATGCTTTATTACGATTATATCTACAGCAATTGTAGTATTGGGAACTAATCTATATCTAGGTAGTATTTATATTTTGATGTCATTTATCAGTATGGTACCTTCTTATTTGTCCCGTAATAAATTAAGTGGCAGTACTAAAGATTGGAGTAACAAAAATAATAAACTCATTTCAATTATTAAGGAAATAACTTCAGGAAAACTTGAAATTAACAAATATAGCGTAATGCCAGCTTTTTTGAATATTTTTGATAAAAAACTCAGATCTGAAGAAGGGGCATACTACCAATTAAATCATGCTAGATTTACCGCTCAGTATTACACTTGGATAGGTGCAGTATTATCAAGCGTGTTTCCGATTATTATCGGATTGATATGTATTGCTAAAGGTTGGCTAGGTGTCAAAATTGGAACTGTAGTAACTCTATCTTTGACTGCTGATCATGTTCTCGGGGGAATTAGGGAGTTGACTAATTATTATACTCAAATAACAGGTACAAAAAAGATCAGAAAAATTGAGTATTATGAATTATCTTCTGAAGAAAAAGAGGTACAAAGTATATCGACTCCAGAAAAATCTTTTATAGAGTTAAAAGATGTAGTTGCTGGGTATGGAGATAAGACTGTCATTTCGAATTTAAATTTAAATATAGCGAAATTGGATAAGGTTATAATAACGGGCCCGTCTGGTGTTGGAAAATCGACTATTTTGAGTCTGATTTCTGGTCAATTAAAAGCAAGAAAAGGTCAAGTTTTGTTAGAAGGGAGTCCAATTAAATTATCTGATTCTATTTTGATCTCACAAAAGCCATGGTATTTTGTAGGAACTGTGAAAGATAATCTTACACTTTATCAAAACTATGATATCGAAACTTTAAATAAGGTTTTGGAGTTGGTCCATTTGGATAAAGAATTAGGCGAAGATCCGTTATCATTTGTGATTAACGATAATTTGTCAGGGGGACAATTACAAAGATTAACAATTGCGAGGGGATTGTTGCGACAAAGATCTATATTGCTTTTAGACGAAATTACTTCTAGTTTGGATAAAACAAATGCAAGAAAAATTCGTCAACTAATATATAATCTTCCGATAACAGTGATTGAAGTTGCACATAATTTAGATGAAGACTTGATTGAAAAAGGTAATATTAAGGTTTTAGAGTTTGATGGTCAAAGATTACATGCAAGATAATAACTGGCTTCTTCTTTTAGGTAATAAAAGTGTCAAAGTAAAGTGTAGCGATGTATCGGAGGTTGCACGGTTATTAGGATATGGGATTTGTGATATAAAAGTAGATGTTAGCAACTATAAACAGGACTTTGTTAATAATTTAGATCTGTTTGAGAAAGTTGTCTGTGAGCGATTGCAGATCAAATCTAACCTTAAACCAAGTTTTGAAGTGATTGACAAAGGGATAGCGCCTAGTTATAGTAGGAAAACTAATAAGATAATTATGCCTATAAAGTTCTTGTATTTGTCCAAAATAAGCAACGAAACAAGGATAGTATATGATTTTTTTGTATTTCATGAACTGTCACACATGTTGATAGATCAAGTACAAGGCTATAAAAAAGAAAAGATTGTAAATCTGTTATCATATGCTGCTGAGTTATACGATGATGTGTTTTTATTAGTTGATCAAAAGCGACTAAAGCTAAATGTAAAAAGAATTGTTCATGAAATAATGCCGGATCTAATTGCTTTGATAGTCGCGAAAGAAAAATATCCGAATTTATTTACTAACGAGAATTGGATAAAGTTTGAGGAAATGTTTTACTATCCAAGATCTAACGTAGAAATGATTCAGATATTTACTCAAGATCCACACGCCCCAATTGAAATTAGACTAAATGTGAGTAGAATTGTTCTACAAGATATGGAAATAAAGTAATTGACGAAAAGTTTAGCTAATTTAATTTCCTTTTCGAAAAGAATTTTTTTGACATCAAAAAAACGGTCGAATAATTTTCAGCCGTTTTTGCTTTCTATGAGCAAGATTTTTGTTACAATCGCTATCCTGTTATAATTTATAGTTAAGTGTTAATGTGAAAAAGTAGATAATGCAGTGATTGCTGGCAAGGCGATATGGCTGATTACGATGCCGCCACCAATGATTAACTTGCTTAATAAACTGATTAATTTAGATCTTTGCATCTTGAGGACTCCTCTATGGAAAATAGCTATGGTAATAAATTTAGATTGATACGTCAAAATAGAAATAAAAGTTTACGATTGACAAGCGAGGGCATAACCTCTAAATCGAGTTTAGATCGCTGGGAGCGAGGCCAGGATAATCTATCCTTCAATCAGGTGTTGCAGTTGATTAAGAAACTACACATCAGACCGATTGAATTGATTAATAATGGCCTTGCTAAGGAAATTGTCCAAGACATTCGTGAAGTTGAAGATGCATATTTAGAAAACAATACAGATTTCTTATTGAGAATTTGTCAACTTCAGGATCACGTAATTTTATCTGGACGAGACTTTTGGAAGGTTGCCTTGGCTTGCAATTGTTATATGGAATTAACTGGCAAGAATATTTTTACTCAGACTAATAGAAAAAGATTGAAGAACTATTTTTTAAAGATTGAAGACTGGTATTACGAAGACTTTATGAATTTTGGCAATACAGCTTTGTTATTAGATAGTTCAGATATTTTTAGAATTAGTGCTCAAATAGTAAATTATGTCAAATTTGCCGAATTACAGGATAACGAAAATTACCAAATCGTCTACAATACTTTGATTAATGCAGTTTATATCTTGATCAGAGGAAATACTGATCTTGCAAAAAGGCTACTATCGTATTTTAGTAGTGATTTGATTCCGCAAAAATATGCTTTTGAAAGAATTAGGTACTACTTTATGACCTTGTTGCTGGACTACTGTGAGAGTCGAGATGACAGCAAGATAAAAGTAGAGCTTGATTTTTTGAAGATGAATAATCTGGATCTCTTGCACGAGGTATGTGAGTATTCATTTCAGCAAGTCAAGGCAGGACAAAAGTCTTAAGTTAATGATAATAAAAAATTTGCTTTAGTGGAAAAAGTGTCCCACAGCTGGGACACCTTTATTTTGTTTGTAAATTTGTATAATACATTATAAACAGATTCAAATATCAAAAGTATTTAGCGCAATTATTAACCGAAATATAAAAGATAGAGTTGATAGCAACACAGACATATTTAATAACTATAAAAAAATAAATATCGAAAATAGTAATAACGAGCTAGTTGCGGTATCGTATATAAAACCTGTGGTAAATCGAGAAGCTTCGAATGAAAAGATGCTCGCGCTAAGTTTATTGATGTCTATAATTTTGAAAGGTCATAAATCTTTATTTTCTGTGTTAGAATCTAAAGACTTGTCCACTTATTATGCTAGAATATTTCCAATATATAATTGAAGTTGCGCATAAAGTTAGTGATGAAGAAAGGGCTCAATTTACTCAAGTTGTTAAATTAGCTTGATATCTAAAAAAGGTAACGATAAGTATATCTACCAAATACGCACGCAAAAAAACGGTCGATTCATGATTCGACCGTTTTTTCGACCGCTTTACGATCGATCGCTGCTTATAACGTATTTAGTTGCTTTACCTCTGCCAATTTTAGCTATGTAGCCTTGCTCTATTAATTGATTCAGTATTTTTAATACTTTGGTCTTACCAAATTTGCTTTCTTTGACAAGTTTGGCGGTCGTGTTTGATCCTAGTCTAATAGCTTCATAAATTTTGGCGGATTCATCAGATAAATCATTCATAATATATTTTAAAACAGGTAAAACTATTTTGATAGAATTTGCAAAGATTTCAAATTGAGGCTTAATCAAACTTTTTTGATAGGTATTCATAATTCTTCGAATTCCTGTGCCAAATTGCTCAATTAAACCTAATCTGAAAAAGATATTTGCGATAATTGGATTTCGTAAGATAGAAATTTGTCCAGAAAGATATTCATCTCTGCTTAACCCTTGTGGTAAGCCACCAGGTGAAACGATTTCGATTCTATCTTCAAACATGGAAACTTTAATTTGTGAATTAATATTCCAAATTCGGTGAACTATTGCATTGGCAATAGCTTCGCGAAAGGCTTCTTCAGGGATTAAGCTTACTATATTGCGAGTTGAACCTATAATTTCTTCGTGTTGATAGTATTGCTGGTATTTTTGAATACTTTGCTGATACTGTTTCAAAATAGATACATGTTCAAAACTTACTCGATCAAGGATAATATTGATATTTTCGCCAAAACGGACTATATCTATTCCGCGATAATTATTTCTGTCTGCTATCAATTCACCAGCATTGGTATAACTGCCATCTTTTTGTTTTAAATTAAGAGTAATCAAGATATCTGAGGATAGTTTTTCAATTCCTAATTTATCTTGCAGGGCTTCTTCGAGAATGGAAAAAGTAAGACGCTGGTTTGTAGAATTTAAACTATCAAATGTCTTGTTTTCACCAATTAATATTAATTGGGATAATTCAGATCTATCTACTTCAATTGAAGCAGTATCATTTCTTTTATAGGCCTTGGATTTGTATAAATACGGAGGATTGCTCCCCTGTTTGACAGTAAGGATAACAACATTTGTTTCGTCATCTATTTTTAGACTGTAATCTGGATGTGGGTTAATTGAATCATTGATCTTATTTTCAATATTTAAGCAAAAATCAACGGGGTTTTGTACTCCGATGATTGTTCCATCATCTTTCACCCCAAACTTGATTGTTCCAGTACCATAATTTGCAAAAGCACTAACAGTTTTTAGAAATGTATTGGTAAGTTGTTCTTTGAATTCCAAATTTCTTGTTTCTCGCATAAAATTACCTCCTTTACTACCGCCCTTTAGAAAGTTCTTATTACAAGTATAATACTAATACGCACGCAAAAAAACGGTCGATTCATGATTCGACCGTTTTTTCGACCGTTTTACGATCGATCCTAAATATTGAAAAATTTTTCCATTGCCAAATTACCGTGTGTTATCATGGAATTTAGTGTTTTATGATGGAGGATTTTTGATGACAACAGTAAAGCAGCGTCGCTTTTGGGCATTGATGGCAGCACTAGCATGCATTATGTGGGGAATTTCAGGGCTATTTGCCAAGGCCTTATTCAATATCAGCTCGCAAATTACCCCGATGTGGCTGACTCAAGTCAGAATGATTGTTGCCGGAATTATTTTATTAATTTTGGCAGGATGCTTAAAGCAACATCCCATAAAGGCAATCATTGATAAAAACAATGCCCGCGACATTATTGCCTATGGCTTATTAGGATTATTGCCGGTTCAATTGTTTTACTTTATCGTTGTTCAAAAGGCTAATGCTTCAATTGCGACAATCTTGCAGTTTATTGGGCCGTTTTTCGTAATGGGATATTTAGCGATCACTCATAAGCAGGTAATGCGCCGGATTGACTGGCTAGCTGCAATTGTTGCCTTTATCGGCGTGGTCTTGCTTGCTACCCATGGCAATTTCAATCACTTTGCTATTACCCCACAGGTGCTTTTCTGGGGCCTACTTTCAGCTGTAGGGGTTGCAACCAATACCTTGATCCCGATTCAAGTCTTAAAAAGGCAATCAAGCTTGATTGTTACGGGTTGGGGCTTGTTGATTGCTGGGATTTGTTTGTTGCTGATTCATCCATCTATGCCTAAGATTCCTAATACTGCCCAAGTTTGGCTATGTACAGGCGGGGTAATTGTGATAGGAACTTTGATTCCGTTTCAGTTGATGGCTAATTCTTTGAGATTCATTAAGCCTTCAACTGCAAGTTTATTAGATGCGTTTGAACCATTTTCAGCAACTGTTGGTTCAGTCTTGATCTTTGGCTTGGTAATGATGCCGATGGACTGGCTAGGCTCGATTTTAGTTGTGCTAGCAGCCATGGCTTTGAATATTACTCCTAAGAAGAAAGATAAAAATTTAAAGCAAAAATAAAGGATGGCAAATCACTTGATCTTAGCTAATCAGTGATTGTCATCCTTTTTATTAGTTATTTTGCTAGACGCTTTTCGTGGCGCTCGAGAATCTGTTTGATAATGGCATTGGCTACATTGATATTTTTAAGTAGTGGACCATGTGAGTATGAACCGATTAAATTGCGGTAGCGCAAGCCTTCGACTTTGTCTTGAGGGTTATTGCCATAGCCTTCGATCATTTCGCCGAAGGGATGCAATTTATCAGTATCATCAAAATAAGTTTGACCTGAGTGATTTTCAAAGGCTTTAACTTCGCCCCATTCGGTCATGTAGCGGGTATCGCCAATCATCCGCTTGTCAGACTTGAAGATAGTGTGTAAAGGCAAAATACCTAATCCCTTGATTGTTACGCCTGAGTTGGTCTTGTAGTAGTCTCCAAGCAATTGATAGCCGCCGCAGATGCAGAGCATTGGATTTTTGTCATTGATGTATTTTTCTAAAGTCTCTTTGTGACGAGGCAGGTCTTTAGCAACAACAGTCTGTTCGAAGTCTTGTCCACCACCAAAAAAGACAAAGTCATAGTCGTCGGTATCGAATTCATCGCCCAAGGAGATATTGTCAACTTGAGTGTCGTAGCCTTCTTTTTTTAGTAGGAATTTCAAAATTTTAACGTCGCCTGAGTCGCCATAAGTGTTCATCAGGTCTTCGTATAAGTATGCGATTTTGATTAGTTTGTCATCCATATTGTTTCCTCATTTTAGTTATAAACTATTGTAAATTATAGCCAAAATTTCTATAACTCGCAAAAATATTAGTACTTATTCTATAAGTCAAAAGGTTTACAAGCTAACGATAGCAATGATATATTAAATTTATTAATATTTACTTAAATCACGAGGTATATTATGACAGCATTAACTGAACAAAGCTTAGCTGAATTTTCAGCTGATTTCAACAGCAAGAAAGAAAACCCAGTGCTTTCAAGAGCTGCTCGTCGCAGCGGCCTTCTTGAAGCCTCATTCAATGATCAGGTTAGCCAAAACTTCAATCATGTTTTTTCAACTGAATTAGAGATTGGGGGGGTAACTAACCAACAACAATCAGGTCGTTGCTGGGAATTTTCTAGTTTGAACTTGCTTCGTCATTTCTTTGGCAAAAAGTACAACATCAAGGACTTTACCTTCTCTCAAGCCTACACCTTTTTCTGGGATAAAATAGAGCGTGCCAATGCCTTCTACAATGCTACTATTGCCTTGGCAGACAAGCCCTTAGACGATCGCGAAGTACAAGCTTGGCTTAATTTTGTTGGACAAGATGGTGGTCTTTGGCCAATGGCTGTTAACTTAATTAAAAAATACGGCGTCGTGCCATCATACGCAATGCCAGAAAATTTCAACACCAACCACACTAATGCAATTGATGATTCTTTGGCCCGCAAGGAAAGAAAAGATGCCTTGGCTTTGCGCAAGTTAGTGCAAGACGGCAAGCTTGAAGAAGCCCAAAAGGCAAAAAAGCAATATCTAAACGAGGTCTACCGCATGCTAGCTATTGCTTTTGGCGAGCCGCCAAAGCAATTTGACTTAGAATATCGCGATGATAAGAAAGAATATCATTTGGACAAAAACTTGACTCCACGTCAATTCTTGCAAAAGTACTTGGGCGACTTCCCATTTGATGACTATGTTCTCTTATTGAATGTGCCAAACTTCGAATACAACAAGCGTTACCACCAAGATATCTATGACAATGTTGCTGATGGTCAACCAATTGTTGGCTTGAACTTGCCAATTGAAGACTTAGCTCAAGCAGCCATGGCGCAACTTAAAGACGGACAAGCAGTTATGTTTGGCAATGACGTTTCTAAGCAAATGGAACGCAAGAGTGGTTTCATGGATCCAAACTTGTATCAAACTGATGAATTGTTTGGCGTTGATACGCAAATGAGCAAGGCAGATCGCTTGGCAACTGGCGAAGGAAGCGCCACTCACGATATGACTTTAGTTGGCGTTGACGAAGACAGGGGCGACATTCGCAAATGGAAGATTGAAAACTCTTGGGGCGACAAGATGGGCCACAATGGTTTTTACACTGCTAGCCACGAATGGTTCAAGGAATACGTTTATGACGTTGTTGTTAACAAGAAGTACTTAACTAAAGAGCGACAAGCCTTGCTTGAAGAGCCAGCAATTGACGTCAAGCCATGGCAACATATTGGATTATAAAAATAAGCTAAGATCCTCGATGGGAATCTTAGCTTTTTTCTTACAAATTTTCGCCGGCCCAGTGGTTGATTGGACCATATTTAGAACCAACGATAATCGGATGACTTAAGGCCTGATAAGTGAAGTCGATGGCGATCTTGACGCTATCAATTAAAGGCGTTTTTTTAGCTAGTTCAGCTGCAATTACGGCTGAGAGGGTATCGCCGGTGCCATTAACTCTGTCAGTAGCAAAATATGGCTTGGCAAAGGTATGGAATTGGCCATCTTGAGTCAATAACAAATCAGTTACTTGGCTATTAGAGCCATCATGACGACCTTTCATCAAGACGTTCTTAGCTCCCATGTCTTGCAATAATTTGGCGGCTTGTTTGACTTCATCTAGGCTAGTTAGTTCTAAGCCGGTAAGTTTTTTCTGTTCGTAATAATTTGGCGTAATAATGTCAGCTAGTGGCACTAAGCGCTTGATGAAGGTTTGATAAGAGTCCTCGTCCATCAAGCTATTGCCATGTTTAGTTGAGATTACTGGATCGATGACAATTTTGCCAAAATCATACTTTTCTAAATTGTCGGCCACTACATTCATTACGGTAGAATCTGCGACCATGCCAGTTTTAGTGGCTTTAATGTCGAAATCAGCTGCCAAAACGTCGAATTGTTTTTGAATAAAGTCGATTGGCATAATCTGAGCGGCATAAATTCCAGTAGTATTGCCAGCAACGGCAGCTGTCATTAAGCCCATGCCATAGACTTTGCGCGCATAAAAAGCATGCAAGTCAGCAGGCATGCCGGCACTACCATCGCTATCGTTTCCAGCGATAGTAACAGCGATAGGTTCTTGAGTCATTAATTTTCCCCCTTAACAAGATTTAACGAAAGATTGGTTAATCCTATTGTAACAGTTAGCTTGACTGCTTAAAAATTTATTGATCAAAAGACTTTCACAAATAGACCAAAACAATTAAAATGATAGGGAAAGCGTTTTTACACAAGGAGTGATATTTGTGGCGGAAAAGTATATTATGGCGATTGATGAGGGTACTACCTCAACGCGCGCAATGATTATTGACCACAACGGAAAAGAACTAGCATCTTCACAAAGAGAGTTCCCACAATATTTCCCGCAACCGGGTTGGGTTGAACACAAGGCTGAAGAAATTTGGCAGGCAGTTCAAACGACAATTGCGACAGCCTTCATTTCTTCTGGTATTCAACCAGATCAAATTGCGGCAATCGGAATTACCAATCAACGTGAAACGACTGTAATCTGGGACAAAGAAACTGGTCGTCCTATCTACAATGCGATTGTTTGGCAATCAAGACAAACAACTGACTTAGCCGAAAAGTTAAAAGCTGATGGCTATAGCGACTTAATTCGGCAAAAGACGGGCTTAATCATTGATCCTTACTTTAGTGCAACTAAGATTAGATGGATCTTAGATCAAGTTCCAGGTGCACAGGAGCGTGCAGAAAAGGGTGAATTGATGTTTGGCACCATCGATACTTGGCTCTTGTGGAAACTGACAGCCGGCAAGGTTCATGTCACGGATTACACTAATGCTTCTAGAACGATGTTATTTAATATTCATACCCTAGAATGGGATGAAGACATCTTGAAACTCTTGAATATTCCTAAGGCAATCTTGCCAGAAGTAAAATCAAATTCGGAAATTTATGGCTACACTACTTCATATACTTTCTTTGGTGGCGAAGTTCCAATTGCGGCTATGGCTGGTGACCAACAATCCGCCTTGTTTGGCCAATTAGCGCTAAAGCCAGGGATGGTTAAGAACACTTATGGAACAGGTTCATTTATCGTCATGAATACGGGACAAGAACCAACAGATTCTAACCACAATCTATTGACAACGATTGCCTACGGTATCGATGGCAAGGTCAACTACGCCCTTGAAGGATCAGTCTTTGTTGCAGGCTCTGCTATTCAATGGCTAAGAGATTCAATGAAGATGATCAAGTCAGCTCCAGAATCAGAAAAGGCAGCCTTGAAGTCTAAATCAGAAAACGAAGTTTATGTCGTTCCTGCCTTCACGGGCCTGGGCGCACCTTACTGGGATGCGGAAGCACGGGGATCGGTTTTTGGTGTTACACGTGGAACAAGCAATTATGACTTGATCAAGGCAACTTTGCAATCCTTAGCCTACCAAACTAGGGATGTGGTTGATACCATGCAGCTTGATTCCGGCATTGAGATCCCAACTTTGAGAGTCGATGGCGGAGCATCAAACAACAATTACTTGATGCAATTCCAAGCCGACATTCTTGGTACAAAGATTGAACGTGCTAAGGTCTTAGAAACTACCGGTATGGGTGTATGTTTCTTGGCCGGTTTAGCCGTCAGCTACTGGAAGGATATCGGTGAATTGAAGGATATTTTCGTAATTGGTCAAGCCTTTGAACCAAAAATGGGCCAACAAGAGCGCGAAGCATTGTACGGCGGCTGGAAGCGTGCAGTTAAGGCAACCGAAGTGTTTGCCCACGGTGAGTAGCAACTCACCTTTTTTTATTGAAAGAAAAGGGCTAACTCAGGTATAATTTTGGTTGAATGTTATTTATTTAGGTGACAAAATGACACAAGATAGAATTATTGAATTGGATGGACCGCTAAATTTCCGAGATATTGGAGGATATGAGAACAAGGATGGCAAGCATGTCAAATGGAACAAGATCTATCGCTCAGATTCTCTAAGTCGGTTAAGCGTCCGCGACAAGGTTAAATTGGTTAAGTTGAAGGTCAGCGTGGATTGCGATTTGCGATCAGATTACGAAAAGACCATGGCTCCAGATAATTTATGGGCTGGGGCCAAGTTTGTTGACGTACCGCTATATTCGAATGATCTTAGCGAAGACAAGGCCGGCAATAAGCTTTATCGCTTCTTTCACCATCTGCCAGATTTACAGGATAATTTTATTGGTAGAATTTATCAAAACACCTTGCTCAATACCCATAGTCAAGAAGAATTTCGCAAGGTTTTCCAAGAATTGCTAGCTTTGCCAGCAGAAAATGGCTTGGTATATCACTGCAGCGCAGGAAAAGATCGAACAGGGATGATGACTGCCCTGATTTTGATGGCCTTAGATGTTCCAGACGACACTATTGCTGGGGACTATCTTTTGACCAATCAGCTTTATGACTTTGCCCGCTCAAGACAGTTGCCAAGCAATGATGAAATTTCAGAAATGGTGGCCAGGATGAACGTCACTCATGGCGAAGGCAAGGCTATTTTAGGAATAACCGAGACGATTAGGGCTGGCTGGGGCAGTTTTGAGAACTTTTTCAAGAAAGAATTGGGCTTTAGTTCCAAGGATCTTGAACAGTTGAAGAAATTATACTTAGAATAGGAATTGATATGGTAACACTCTCAGATGTAGCTAGAGCTGCAAATGTATCGAAAATGACCGTTTCACGGGTGATTAATCACCCTGAACAAGTAACGCCAGAGTTGCGGAGCTTAGTTGAAAGCGCCATGGCCACGCTCAACTACCATCCCAACTCGATTGCCCAGGCCTTGGTCAACAATCGAACCAATGTCGTGAAATTCGTTACTTTGGAGGATATTGATACCACTGAACCTTATTATATGAACCTGCTCTTTGGCGTTGCTAAAGGCTTGACTAAGAAACAGTATGCTTTTCAATTGGTAACTGACCCTGAGCAGATCGAAGCTGGGCGCTCAGATGGCTATATTATTACTGGGGCAAGAAGCAGCGACTATGATATGTTCGATCAATTAGATAAGCCTTTTATCTTATTTGGCGAAAATCACCGCGGTTTTGATTTTGTCGATACGGATAATCAATTAGGCGTTAAGATGGCGACAGAATATGCCTTGTCGCGTTTATACAAGAATATCATTTTCATCGGCATCGACTTGAAAGAGCCGTTTGAATATTCAAGAGAAGCTGGTTACATCAACACTTTGCAGAAGAATCAGCTGATTCCGAAGATCTTTAGAATTGGCAATCATAGTCATGCAGCCCAAGACCTAATCAAAGAACACTTTAAAGAATTCAAGAAAGATACTTGCTTTATCTGTGCTAGTGACCGAATTGCTCTAGGCGTTGAGCGGCAGCTTGCAGAAGAAGGAGCTAAGGTGCCAGATGACTTTGGTGTAATTGGCTTTGATGGGGTCTTTTTGGATCAAGTAGCCAATCCAAAACTAACCACCATTCGCCAATCTATCTTTGAGATGGGCGAATTGCTAGCTACGATGCTACTGCAAAAAATTGCTCAATCGGGCTCGCCACAAGGCGAAGTGCTAATTAAGCCAACCTTAATTAGACGCGGCTCAACTAGATAATGATTGGATCTCACTAATAGTGAGGTCTTTTTTATTTGACCTCAAAAAAGCGGCCATTTTTTTGATACCGATAACATCGACAAAAGGTCTTGAAACCGATAACATAATCCTTCAGACTTAACGCAGGAGGAAAAAACTATGGCACATTGGTATGACAACGCAATAATTTATCAAATTTACCCTAAGTCTTTTCAAGACTCGAATAATGATGGCATCGGCGATTTAAACGGAATTACCAAGCGAATTTCTTACTTGAAAAAGCTAGGCGTCAATGCTGTTTGGCTTAATCCAATCTTCGTTTCTCCTCAAGTAGATAATGGCTATGATGTATCGAATTACTTTGCCATTGATCCGCATATGGGAACAATGGAGGATATGGAAAATCTAATTGAGAAGTTTCATGAAGCTGGAATCAAGGTCATCATGGACTTCGTTTTGAACCATACTTCAGATCAACACCCTTGGTTCCAAGACGCAATCAGTAATCCTGACAGCATTTACCGCGACTACTATATTTTTGCTGGTAAAGATGGCAAGCGTCCAAACAACTGGGGCAGCTTCTTTGGTGGCAGCGTTTGGGAAGAAGATCCTGCTGGCACAGGCGAATTTTATTTCCACTTGTTCGACAAAAAAATGCCCGACTTAAATTGGAACAACTATGAAGTTCGCCATGCAATGCTTGAAATAGCCGAATACTGGCTAGAAAAGGGTATCGATGGCTTGAGGCTAGATGCTTTTATTCATATTGCTAAAGCTGACTTAAGACAAAGTTTTCCAAATGAAGATGGTAGCGATGAACCAGTCATCGCAGAACCATTTTTCGCTAATTTGCCACAAGTTCAAGAGTGGATGCGGGCATTTTGTCAGCAAATCAAACAAGATTATCCAGAAACATTGCTACTAGGCGAAGCAGCCAGCGCCAGCGTCAATTTGGCGGTTGATTATACTGCTAAGCGCAACGAATTGATGGATAGCGTGGTAACTTTCCGCTACTTTACTGAAGATGATAGCAAGCTAGATCCAAGCTTTTCAGCGCAATATCAACCTAAAGAGCTTGATTTAGTTGCCTTTAAGCAAAATCAAGCCATCTGGCAACAGACTTTGGCTGGCGTATCGCAGCCAACTTTATATTTGAGCAACCACGATATGGCTAGAACCAGAACTAGACTTACCAAAAATGACACCCAAGCCAAGAGCTTAGCAATGTTGATGTACTTGCAGCGCGGTATTCCAATCATCTACTATGGCGAAGAATTAGGGATGCAGAATTTAGAGTTTGATTCAGCTGAGCAATTTGCTGACCAAACTGTCGACAGCTTTATTAAATCAGCTATAAAAGCCGGCAAAACTAAAGAAGAAGCAATTAAAATGGCCAGCTTGGTTCACAAACTGCCAGCCCGTGGTCCAATGCCTTGGACTGACGAAGAAAATGGCGGCTTTAGCAAGGCTACGCCATGGATTGTGGGCAAAAAGGTTGATACAGCCAGTGTTGATAGCGAAGAAGCTGATGATAACTCTATGCTTAATTTCTATCGTCAACTGCTTAAGTTGAAACAGACCGAGCTCTTTGAGCAAGGTAGCTACTACTTATTGACCACTGATAAGAATTCTTACATTTATCAGCGCGATAATCAGGGCGATAGCGCAATCGTAGCAGTTTCTCTTAGCCCAGAAAAACTCACTGTAGACTTGCCTGAGGGCTATGATCAGGAATTGCTAGCAGCGGGCAGTTACAACAAGACAGACAACAAATTGACATTAATGCCTTATTCAGGCGTAGTTTTAAGAAAAGGAAAAGGTTAGGTAATTATTCAAATGCAACTAGCAGCATTACGTCACAGAACAGAAAGCGAAGATTGTTTTGTAGTTGATCACAGTCATGTACGAGTAAGAGTACATACTGCTAAGGGCGACATTAAGGAAATTATTGCCCATTATACTGATAACTATTTATCACCTGAAACTGATCAATCAATTAAGTTGACCAAAAGCGGCCAAGGACAAGTCAGCGACCACTGGGCAGCTACTTTGACTGCTCCATATCACCGCTTGAAGTACACTTTTGAAGTTGTTGACCAAAATGGCGAACGCGTAATTTTAGGTGACCGCGGCATTAGCGAATTCAGCCAAAAGAATTTGCTAGCAGATAGCTCTTACTTCAAGGTTCCATACTTGCATGACATTGATATGGTCAAGACTCCTAGCTGGGTTAGCGATACTGTTTGGTACCAAATTTTCCCAGAACGTTTTGCTAATGGCGACAAGTCTAATGACCCAGCAGGTGTTAAGGCTTGGAATCCAGAAGACCATCCTGGCAGAGAAGACTACTATGGAGGAGACTTGCAAGGGGTGATTGATCACTTGGACTACCTTAAGAGTTTAGGCGTTAGCGGTATTTACTTCTGCCCTGTCTTTAAGGCTAGCTCCAACCACAAGTACGACACAATCGACTACTTGGAAATCGATCCAAACTTCGGCGACAAGGACTTGTTTAGCAAGTTGGTCAGTGAAGCCCACAAGCGTGGAATGAAAGTAATGCTTGACGCAGTCTTTAATCACTTAGGCTATAAGTCAATGCAATGGCAAGATGTTGTAGAAAATGGCGAAAAGTCTCGCTTTGTAGATTGGTTCCACATCAATTCCTTCCCAGTTGAGCCATACCGCGATCCAAGCAAGGGCGAAGGCGATGCACCATTTGAAACTTTTGCCTTTGAGCCACATATGCCTAAGCTCAATACTGCTAACAAGGAGGTGCAAGACTTCCTATTAAACATTGCAACTTACTGGGTGAAGTACTTTGACATTGACGCTTGGAGACTTGATGTTGCTAACGAAGTCGACCACCACTTCTGGAGAAAATTCCACGATGCTCTAGTTGCAATCAAGCCAGACTTCTATATTGTTGGGGAAATTTGGCACTCAGCTAGACCTTGGCTTAATGGGGATGAATTTACTGGCGTAATGAATTACCCATATACTTTGCAAATTGAAGATCACTTCTTCCAAAAGAAGATGTCAGCTCAAGATTTGACTGAACATTTAACTGATCAATTAATGCTCTACCGCGACAACACTAACCATGCAATGATGAACATGCTTGACTCACATGATACAGCCAGAATCTTGACTGTTGCTAATGGCAATCAAGATTTAGCCTTGCAAGCTGTCTGCTTCATGTTTATGCAACCAGGCTCTCCATGTATCTACTATGGTACAGAAATGGGTATGAGCGGCGATAACGATCCAGACTGCCGCAAGCCAATGGACTGGGACAAGATCGATGGACCAGTATGGCATCGTGTTCACGACTTGATTGAATTCAGAAATAGTCACTCAACCTTAGGTCATGGCGACATTGTTATGTCTGTAACAAATTCAGGCCTAATTAAGGTAGAAAGAACCGGTGATGAAAAGATCACTGCTTACTTCAATACCACCGACAAAGCCCATGAATTCAAGGAAAACGCCGTTTTGAGTCAGAACTTGGTTGATGGCAAGCTAGCTTGTGATGGTTTTGCCATTGTATTTGAATAAAAATGCAGAAAAGGCGCCACAGCGCCTTTTTTTGCACTTATCTTTTGTAAACGCTTTTTTCTGATACCGGTAACAGTCGTTTTCCTATTGTAAAGCGTTTTCAGCTAGTACATAATAAAACCGTAAACAAATGAGTCCGATGGAGAATAAAGATATAATGAAACGAATTTTTGAAATCGACCCTTGGCGGGTTGTAACTCATCAATTTAAAGAAGAAGACAAACGATTGCAAGAGAGTATGACTGCAATTGGTAACGACTATATGGGTCTTAGAGGAAACTTCGAAGAAGGCTACTCAGGCGACAGCCTTCAAGGAACTTACCTAGCAGGTGTTTGGTTCCCTGACAAGACTCGTGTTGGTTGGTGGAAGAATGGTTATCCAGAATACTTTGGTAAAAGTATCAACGCCCCAAGCTTTATTGGTTTGGAAATCACAATCAATGACGAAAAGTTAGACTTAGCTAAGGTTAACTTCAGCGACTTTGAATTGTCACTTGATATGCACCAAGGTTTGTTGACTAGAAGCTTCATTTATGAAGGCAAAGATGTCAAAGTAAAATTTGAATTTGAAAGATTCCTTCATATTACTTTGAAAGAAGCAGCTTTAATCAAGGTTAAGGCCACTGTTCTTTCAGGTGAAGCACACATCGAATACAAATCTACTTTAGATGGCAAGGTTGTCAACGAAGACAGTAACTACGATGAATACTTCTGGCTGCCAATTGAAGAAGATCAAGAAGCAAGAACTATCCAAGTCAAGACTAAGGAAAACAACTTTGGCGTTCCACAATTTACAGTTTTGCTTAAGGAAAGCTTGCGTCATGAAGGTCAAGCAGTTACTACTGAAGTAGCTAGCCAAGAAGCAAAATTAGCAGAAACTTTTGCAATCCACTTAGCAGAAGGCGAAAGCTACGAAGTTGAAAAGGACGTAATTGTTGTTACTAGCCGCGATGTAGCAGATGAAGATCAAAAGGCTAAGGCTTCAGAATTGATGGCTCAATTGCAAAGCAAGACTTTTGAAGAAAACTTGGCAGACCATACTGCAGCATGGCAAAAGCGTTGGGACATGAGTGATGTAGTAATCGCAGGTGACGAAGCTGCTCAACAAGGTATCCGCTTCAACATCTTGCAACTCTTCATGACTTACTACGGCGAAGACGAAAGACTTAACGTTGGCCCTAAGGGCTTTACTGGTGAAAAGTACGGCGGTGCAACTTACTGGGATACAGAAGCTTACATTGTTCCAATGTACTTAGGCATCACTAAGCCAGAAGTAACTAAGGCTTTGCTTCAATACCGTCACGACCAATTGGAAGGTGCTTACCACAACGCTAAGCAACAGGGCTTAGCAGGTGCATTGTTCCCAATGGTAACTTTCACTGGTGTTGAATGCCACAACGAATGGGAAATTACTTTTGAAGAAATTCACCGTAACGCAGATATCCCATTTGCCATCTACCAATACACTAACTACACTGGTGATGAATCTTACGTCAAAGATGAAGGTATGGACGTCTTGGTTGGAACTGCACGCTTTTGGGCAGACCGCGTTCACTTCTCTAAGTGGCGCAACAAGTACGTAATTCACGGCGTAACTGGTCCAAATGAATACGAAAACAACGTCAACAACAACTGGTTCACTAACACCATGGCAAGATGGTTGATCAAGTACACTTTGGAACGTTTGCCTAAGGCTACTGAAGAAGCTCAAAAGAGAGTAAACGTAACTGAAGAAGAAAAGGCTAAGTGGCAAGACATTGTTGACAACATGTACTTGGGCGAAGACAAGAACTTAGGAATCTTCTTGCAACAAGATGACTTCTTAGACAAAGACATTCGTCCAGTAAGCTCAATTCCTGAAGGTCAACGTCCAATTAACCAACACTGGTCATGGGACAAGATCTTGAGATCACCATTTATCAAGCAAGCTGATGTTTTGCAAGGTATCTACTTCTTGAATGATGAATACACTATGGAACAAAAGGAAAAGAACTTCGACTTCTACGAACCATTGACAGTTCACGAAAGTTCACTTTCTCCATGTATTCACTCAATCTTGGCAGCAGAACTTGGCAAGAAGGAAAAGGCTGTTGAATTGTACCAAAGAACAGCTCGTCTTGACCTTGACAACTACAATAACGATACTGTTGATGGCTTGCATATCACTTCTATGAGTGGTTCATGGTTGGCAATCGTTCAAGGTTTTGCTGGAATGCGTTACAACAACGACCAATTGAGCTTCAAGCCATTTATTCCTGATGACTGGAATAAGTACAGCTTTAAGATTAACTACCGCGATCGTTTGATCCAAGTAGAAGTTGATCAAGCTGGCAGCAAGTTGACTTTGATCAAGGGTGAAAACTTACCAGTTCTAGTAAGCGGTAAGGAAGTAGAACTTAAGGAAGGTGAAACAATCAATGCTTAAAGGATTGTTATTCGATCTTGATGGAGTTTTGACTAACTCAGCTAAATTCCATCTAGGGGCATGGAACAACTTAGCCAAAGAATTAGGCATTACTTTAACTGATGCTCAACTTGATGGCTTACGAGGACTTTCAAGAATGGATTCATTGGAATTGATCTTGAAATATGGCGGTCAAGAAGACAAGTATTCAGAAGCAGAAAAAGAAAAGTTTGCAGCTGAAAAGAATGCTAAGTTCCTCGAACAAGTTGAAACAATGACTCCTGAAGATATTTTGCCAGGAATTCCTAAATTATTGGCAGATGCTAAAGAGCAAGGATTGAAGATGGCAATTGCGTCAGCTTCTAAGAATGCACCAAAGATTCTTAACAAGTTGGGAATCATGGGACAATTCGATGGCATTGTTGATCCAGCAACCTTAAGCAAGGGTAAGCCAGATCCAGAAATCTACATCAAGGCACAAGAAATCTTAGGCCTTGAAGCAGACGAAGTGGTCAGCTTTGAAGATGCAGCAGCTGGTGTTGCATCAATCAAGGCAGCTAAGCAATTTGCAGTTGGAATTGGTGACAGCGAACTTTTGAAAGAAGCCGACTACATTGTTCCAACTACGGCTGAACTAGACTTAAAGCAAATAACGGAAGTATTTAGTAGTAAGAGAAAGTAGGGAGCCTATGGTTGAAGTTGATTTAAATCATATCTATAAACGATATCCAGGAAATGACAGAAACTCAGTAAATGACTTTGATTTGCACATTAAGGAAAAGGAATTCATCGTTTTCGTTGGTCCTTCCGGTTGTGGTAAGTCAACTACCTTGAGAATGGTTGCTGGACTTGAAGACATCTCAGAAGGTACTTTGGAAATTGACCACAAAGTAATGAACGATGTGGCTCCAAAGGACCGCGACATTGCGATGGTATTCCAGAACTACGCTTTGTACCCACACATGACCATTTACGACAACATGGCCTTTGGTTTGAAGCTTCGTCACTACGCAAAAGATGAAATCGACAAGAGAGTGAAGAATGCTGCTAAGATCTTAGGCTTGGAAGATTACCTTGACAAAAAGCCAGGTGAACTTTCCGGTGGTCAAAGACAGCGTGTAGCTTTGGGACGTGCGATCGTGCGTGACGCACCTATCTTCTTGATGGACGAACCTTTGTCAAACCTAGATGCAAAGCTTCGTGTATCAATGCGTGCTGAAATTGCCAAGCTTCACCAAAGACTTGGAACTACTACTATCTACGTAACTCACGACCAAACTGAAGCCATGACTTTGGCAGACAGAGTTGTCGTTATGTCAGTAGGTAAGGTACAACAAATCGGCACCCCGCTTGAAGTTTACAACAAGCCAGTAAACATGTTCGTAGCCGGCTTTATCGGATCGCCACAAATGAACTTCTTTAACGTTCACTACAAAGACGGTCGCATTTCTGACGGTAAGGGATTAGATATCGCTATCCCATCTGGTAAGGCCAAAATGCTTGAAGACAAGGGTTACGCTGACAAGGATCTAGTATTCGGAATTCGTCCAGAAGACATTCACTCCGAAGAGGCCTTCCTTGAAACTTGGCCAGACGCTGTAATTGAATCAGAAGTTGTCGTTTCAGAACTTTTGGGTGCAACTATTCAGCTCTACCAAAAGATCAACGGAACTGAATTTGTTGCTATTGTGAACGCTCGTGATTACCACAAGCCTGGCGACAAGGTGAAGATGGGCTTTGATGTTAACAAGGCTCACTTCTTCGACAAGGATACCACCGAGGCAATCGTAAACTAAGCCGAGGTATTTAATTAAAGCTTACAAATAGCAGAATGTAACTGCGTTAGTAAGAGTAAGAATATTTATTGATTTTTAGGAGGAAAATCATGAAGTTTTGGAAAAAATTAGCTTTGGGTAGTACAGCTGCATTAGCAGCACTTTCATTAGCAGCTTGTTCAAATGGATCATCAGATTCATCATCAAGCAGCAAGAGCAGTGATGAAAAGGCAAACTTGACTCTTTGGGTAGATACTGAACAAGTATCATACTACAAGGACATCGTAAAGGACTTCCAAAAGACTCACAAGAACATTAAGGTTCGCGTAACTCAAAGTCCTAACGGTTCAGCAAACGCTAAGACTGACGTTGGTAAGGACCCTTCAAAGGCCGCAGACGTATTTGAAGTTCCTAACGACCAATTAGGTCAAATGGCTGAAGCTGGTTACATCAACCCACTTTCACCAGATGCTACTAAGGACATTAAAGCTAACTACGTAGATGTTGCTGTTAAGGGTGTAACTTGGAAGGGCAAGGTTTACGCATTCCCATACGCACAACAAGCACAAACTATCTACTACAACAAGTCCAAGCTTTCAGCTAGCGATGTTAAGGATTGGGACACTTTGACTAAGAAGGGTGTAGTTGCTACTGACTTTACTAATGCTTACGTAATGTACCCAGTATTCTTCTCAGCAGGTACTAAGTTGTACGGTGACAACGGTGAAGACCTTAAGGGTTCAACTATCAACTCACAAGAAGGTATCAACGGTTTGAAGTGGTTCGCAGCTCAAAAGAACAACAAGGGTGTAATGCAAACTTCAAACGCTTTGAACCAATTGAAGAAGGGCAACGCTCAAGCTATCTTAGATGGTCCTTGGAACGCTGCTAACATCAAGAAGATCTTGGGCAAGGACTTTGCAGTTGCTAAGTACCCAACTATCACTATTGCTGGTAAGAAGGTTCAAATGCAAGCATTCCTTGGTATCGAAGGCTTCGCAGTTAACTCACACACTAAGAGTGCTAAGGCTGCTTCAGAATTAGCTTCATACATTACTAACAAGAAGGCACAATTGATCGTTCACGAACACGCTGGTCAAATTCCTGTTCTTAAGTCAGCAGTTGAATCAAGCGCAGTTAAGAGTGACCCAGTTGCAGAAGCAGTTATCGAACAAGGTAAGAACTCAGTATTGATGCCTAAGCTTCCACAAATGGCTGCCTTCTGGAACGGTGCAGCTCCATTAATCAGTGGTGCTTACGATGGCAAGATTAAGCCTGCACAATACAAGGCTCAACTTGAAAAATTTGCTAAGAACATCGAAAAGAAATAGTAAGTTTTAAAGCATAAGCAAAGGTTGGTCAAATATTTAGTCCAACCTTTTCGCTTAAGAGAAGGAGAAGTTATGTTTAAAAAGAAAAAGCATGTAGCTCCTAAAGCGACTTATCGAGAGGTATGGACTAAAGGAAATGCAGCTACCAAATTATCTTTTATCATAATGGGTAGTCAAGCCCTTGCCAATAAACAATGGGTAAAAGGAATTTCACTTTTATTATCAGAAATCGTCTTCATTCTTTGGTTTATCTTTAGTGGTACGTCAGCTTTGAGCATGTTAACCACATTAGGAACAATTAAAGAAAAGAAAGTTGTATATGACGCTGCGCAAGGCGTTTATATAACTAAACAACCATCTAACTCAGTTTTGATTCTGCTCTTTGGTGTGTTAGCAATTATGATCTGTATTGGTATGATTTACCTTTACATTGTCAACTTGCGTTCAACACGTCACAACTACATTCTGCAGCGTGATGGTGAACATCTTGCAACTAACCGTGAAGAATTAGCAAGCTTGTTTGATGGTAGATTACATACCACTTTGATGGTATTGCCTGTATTAGGTATCTTATTCTTCAACATTTTGCCAACTCTGTTCATGATTTCAATGGCCTTCACTAACTACGATCGCCAACACCCAATCGCCTTTTCATGGACTGCCTTCAAGGCATTTGGAAACGTGCTTAATGGTGAATTAGCAGGTACTTTCTTCCCAGTATTAGGATGGACTCTAATTTGGGCCGTAGCTGCTACAGCAACCACTTTCTTCTTTGGCGTGTTGTTAGCTCTCTTGATCGAATCTAAGGGTATTAAGCATAAGGGATTTTGGAGAACAATATTCGTTATTGTTTGGGCTGTGCCTCAATTTGTCTCCTTATTGATGATGGCACAATTCTTGGACTACCAAGGTGCTTTAAACGGTATTTTGATGAACCTTGGTTGGATTAGCCACCCAATTCACTTTATTGATAACCAAGCTTCACCATTGATGGCTCGTATTACGGTAATTATTGTTAACATGTGGATTGGTATCCCAGTTTCTATGTTAGTTTCAACTGCGATTATTCAAAACTTACCCCAAGATCAAATTGAAGCTGCAAGAATCGATGGTGCCAACGCCGTACAAATTTTCCGTTCAATCACTTTCCCACAAATTCTATTCGTAATGGCTCCATCATTGATTCAACAATTCATCGGTAACATCAACAACTTCAATGTTATCTTCCTGTTGACTGGTGGTGCACCAATGAACAATAACTACAACGGTGCGGGTTCAACCGACTTGCTAGTAACGTGGTTGTACAACTTGACATTCGGTCAGGAACAACGTTACAACGCATCTGCGGTATTAGGTATTTTAATCTTTATCATTAGTGCGACATTCTCATTAATCGCATATAGACGTACTAATGCTTTCAAGGAGGGCTAATAGAACATGAAGTCATATTCAAATCAAAGACGGCTCTCACTGATCTTCCGGTATATCCTCTTAACTATTTTGGCAGTTCTTTGGATTTTACCAATTGTATGGATCATCTTAGCCAGCTTTTCATATAACGACACTGGATTTGTTTCAACCTTCTGGCCTGAACAATTCACTCTGAAAAACTATGTTGGAATCTTTACTAATCCTCAGTATCCATTCGTCAACTGGATTATCAATACTTTGATTATCTCTTTAGCTTCAATGGTAATTTCAACATTCTTAACAATCACAGTTGCCTACGTATTATCAAGATTACGTTTCAAGCTTAGAAAGCCATTCTTGCAAATTGCTTTGGTTTTAGGAATGTTCCCAGGCTTCATGTCTATGATCGCTTTGTACTACATCTTAAAAGGTTTGAACATGCTTAACTTAGGCGGTTTGCTCCTTGTTTATGTAGGTGGTGCCGGACTTGGTTTCTACGTTGCCAAAGGATTCTTTGACACTATTCCCCGGGCAATAGATGAAGCTGCCGAAATCGACGGAGCTACCAAGTGGCAAGTATTCTGGAACATTGGTTTACCCCTATCCAAGCCAATGATCGTTTACACTGCTTTGACAGCTTTCATCGGACCATGGACAGACTTCATTTTCTCAGGTATTATCTTATCAACTTCAGGTAATGCTAAGAACTACACCATTGCCTATGGACTTTACAACATGGTTCACACAGCTAAAGGTAACGCCACTGCATACTTTGCACAATTCGTTGCTGGATGTGTAATCATTGCTATCCCTATTACAATCTTGTTCATCTTCATGCAGAAGTTCTATGTAAACGGAATTACTGCTGGTGCTGACAAGGGTTAGTCGAATATTTGCTTATGCTAATAACACCTCATGCTATGCATGGGGTGTTTTCTTGTTATAAAATGATAGTGATGAGTTAGATAGATTCGGAGGGAAATCATGACTAAATTCAAAACAAAAATCCTATCAGCTATCTTAATTGCTGGTATAGGTGCAAGTTTATCTGGATGTTATAAAGTTGTAGTGCAAAAGCCAGCAAGTGAATCAAGCCAGACAAATAAGGCTAAAACCAGAATTACTAAGACTTTGACTGAGAAGACCTTTAACAAGATCGACATTAATGTTAGTGATTTGGACGTTGAAATCAGAAAATCAAATAAGGCAGAAGTGCTTTATAAGGGTGTAAAAGATTCACGCATAAATGCAAAAGTTATTGGCCAAACTTTGAAGATTACAGATTCTAAGAAGAGTGGAGTCTATGTTGAAGAAGAGCCAAAGATTATTGTCTATGTGCCTAAAAAGCTAACTAGTTTGACCGTTAAGAATAGCGATGGCGATTTAGATATTGATGATCTTAAGGTTGGGCAAATGATTGTTGATTTGGCAGATGGAGATGTATCAGCTCGGAAATTAGTCGCAGATAGCGGTAAGCTAAGCAGTTCTGATGGGGATGTAGATATACTAGATCTAGCATCTAAGACTGGCTTTAGTATTTCTTCAGCTGATGGCGATATTTCAGTTAGTCAGAATAATGCGACAGGGTATTACTTGACGACTACGGATGGTGATCTTGATTTCAAGGGTAAGCGTGTATCAAGCTTTGATTCAGGCACAGTTAAGAAAAAGATCAATAGCCGCAACGTCTTGCATATCTCGACGGCAGATGGCGATATTAGGGTGAATTAGTCTGGAAATACCGATGAATTCTATCGAATTTATCGGTATTTTTTTGTAATTTTGACAGCATAAAGTTAGTTAAAATATTATTTATCTCGAATTTTTTATAAAAATGATATTTTATTTAAAAATATTTAAATTTATGAGAAGTATGATTACAATAAAGATAATGTTAAATGAATACAAAGTAGGCGAAAGAAATGACACCAAGTGGACTTGTTAAAAGTAATAAGCTGAGATTTTCTTTAATATTTTTATTACTAACAATAGTTGCTGAAGAAATGCATCAAATGTTTGATCGAGAAATTCATTTAGGATAAAAATAAAATGCTTGATAGGCAACGAACTTATCAAGCATTTTTTGCATGTAAATTATTTTTTACTTTGGCCAAGTGCCATAACGATTATAAAGTTAATTAACAAGGTAAGGCCAGTAATCCAAAAGACGGCCGCATAGTCAAATACACCAGAGATGGTCGAGCCAATCATTGAGCCCGCCATAGCGCCAAAGGCCTGGAAGGATTGATTGTAGCTGAAGATACGGCCGAAACTTTCTGCTGGAGTATTCAAGGTTAAGACTGCTTGAGCAGCTGGCATCATCCCTGCACTAGCCATTCCAAGCAAGAATCTAAGTCCAGCTAATATCCATGGAGAATTGGTCAAAGCCATTGGAACAAATAAAACAAATCCAACAATCAATCCGATTCGCAAAACCTTCAATGGCCCAACTTCGTCCATCTTATGGCCAATCTTTGAAGCAGCAATTAAAGTTCCAAGACCAGGCGTAGCAGCAACAATTCCGGCGATGAAGGCAACGTTTTTTGCGCCCGGCATCATGGACTTAACATATAAGGAAACAATTGGATCAATTGATAAAGTCGATGCTTGAACGATCAGGGTAGTAATGAACATGCCGATGATTAATTTGATATTAGGCAAGTCGGCCATGATTTCTTTCATTGGCTTCATTTCTTCGCGAGAAATAGGCGTGAAGTCTTCATGAACTAAGAAAGTAGTACCTAAGAAGGTAATAAACATCAATGCCCCAGTGATGAAGAAGGGAATTCGATAGCCCCAGGCTCCGCCTAATAAATTGCCAAAGTAGCTAGATAGTGCCCCGCCAAGTAGTGGGCCGATTAAGTTGCCAGCAGTTCCGGCAGTCATCATTTGACTCATTACCCAGCCACTTTTATTATGGGGAGTTTCGCTAGCCATTAGCGCAGTAGCGTTGTTGATATAGCCTGAAAAAGAGCCCTGAATAAAGCGCATGATAACGATATAGATGGCGTTTGGTGCAAAACCAGTTAAAGTGATGGTTAAAGCCATAACGCCAGACGCGCGCATGCACATCAATTTTCGGCCTTTGCGGTCAGCTAAGTTGCCCCAGTAAGGAGAAACAATCGCTTGAGCGACAAAAGTCATGGCAAAGGCTAGTCCTGAATACAAACTGATTTCTAGCTTGCTGTAATTGCCTAAGTCAGCAATAAAAAGTGAGATAAAGGGCATGGTCATTGAATATCCCATTCCAGTAATAAAGCAGCCTGCCCAAAGGGTATAAAATGCCCGATACCAGTTAGCTGATAATTTTGTCGATTTTTCCATTAAATGCATCGCCTTTCTTTCTTCGTTATTTTAGCACAAGGATTTGTAAATTTTATTGAAACTAGCAAGATCTTTAGTTTACTTTTAAAAAATTGTGCTAGGATAACTTAGAGAAAGGGGTAAATTTATGACTAATATGTCCCGGCGCGAATATCGCATGAGAAGCCAAAAGGCTAAAGAAAGCATGCAAAGAAGGCGCCGCTATTCCAAAAAAGAACTTAATCGCGATGAATTGAGAAAGCCGGATCCCTTGCGGGCGCCGCAGATTGATACCTCAAGAATTGAATATACTCATACTAACTTGAATTTCTGGAAGATCTTCTCAGACCGACCATATGTTTCAGTAGCCATTATTGTCTTGGCGATTTTTTTAGTGATGATCAAGTTCTGGGTCGGGCTACTAATTTTAGGAATTATTGTGGCAATTGGTATTTATGTAATTGCTAAATCCCACCACCCAGATCAGATTCTTAGTATTGAATTTAGGCTCAAGGCCTCAAGAAAATTGAGCATGCTGCGCTCCTTGCAACTAGGGGGATCGCTATTGATGTTTTTGTCTACTTATATGAAGCAGGTAGTTTCAGTTGACTTTTCATCTGCTGGTTCAACCGATAGTTTGCAAATAATCGAGGGCGTTTTGTCCAATCATGGCTATTATGGCCAGCAAGGGTCATACTTTTTGAGCTTGTTGAACACAGTTACCGGTGGAAGCTTATGGAGTTCTTACCGCTATGCGACTAATAGCGCTCAAATGATGAGCTCTGATTCAGGTAGAAATATCGTGGTCTGGGTCTTGCTCTTGATGATTGCACCAGCCTTTTGCGTGTTGGCCCAATTTTTTAGAGAGCCATATTCGCGCAACTGCAGCTTAATTAGTTCACTAATTGCAATGATTAGCTTTATTTTGACGCCTGGCTTAATGAAGAAGTGGGTTGTAGAGTATGCTATAGAAAATCAAATGTCCCAGCAAGCAGCAAGTAATGCCGTCAATATCGGCACGATGGCCTATGTAGCGATGGGATGCGCCATCTTGGTGATGGGCATTTCTTTATACCGCTTCATCAAAAAAGATCAATTCGAATAAAAGCAAAATAAATACCGACTAGGAAGGATTATCCTAATCGGTATTCTTTTATATCTGGGGAAAATATTGGATACTTTGGAATATTAGTACCAGTGGTGAGCTAACCAAAATCTCTTAGCGTTAACCCATGAGCCGTAACGACCGTAAACATATCTGTCAGCGGTTCTTTCTTGGTTGGCTGGAGAGTAGTTACCGTGCAAGTAAGCGATGTTTAATTGGTAACGACCGTAACAAACGCCGTTTCTAGCGTAGTAGCTACCACCAGATTCGCGCATTGCGATCCAGCGCTTAGCAGCCTTTTCGCTCTTAGACATAGCTGCTTGAACAGTATTGTTTTGACCAGCTACGTTAGTAGCAATAGTTTGAGTAGCAGAAGCACCAGTTAAGACTAAGGCTAAAGCCACGATAAATTTTACGAAAGTTGATTTCAAATTATTCAATGTTTTCATTCCCTATACTTAATTATTAATCTCTTAAACCTTACAAGCCATATACTACCTGGCGAATGTTTCAGCTCTGTTACAAAACAAAAACGTAGCTCTTACAATCTCCGCAGAAAAGCTAATTTTAATGTAATATTTGGCCGTTTTTGGTAAAATTTAGTTAATTGTAATACCTTAATTAGGAGGAAAAATATGGCAGTAAAACGTATTTATGAAACATTTCATCCAGAACACTATGATTTGTTTATCGATGTCAACCGTAAAGAAAAGTTGATCACTGGTACTTCAACCATCACTGGTGAAGCTATGGAAACTACTATCTTCGTCAATGAAAAGTACATGACAATCAAGGCTGTTAAAGCTGATGGTCAAGATGTACCTTTTGAAGTAATTGACGCTGATGAAGTTATCAAGATTGACTTGCCAAAGACTGGCAAGACTACTGTAGCAATTGACTACTCTGCACCACTTACTGATACAATGATGGGAATTTACCCTTCATATTACGAACTTAATGGCGAAAAGAAGCAAATTATCGGTACGCAATTCGAAACTACTTTTGCTCGTCAAGCTTTCCCAAGTATTGACGAACCAGAAGCTAAGGCTACTTTCACTTTAGCGCTTAAGTGGGATGAAGAAGAAGGCGAAATTGCTCTTGCCAACATGCCAGAAATCAAGGTTGAAGATGGCGTTCACTACTTCGAAGAAACTGTTCGCATGTCCAGCTACCTTGTTGCTTTTGCCTTTGGTGATTTGCAATCAAAGATGACTGAAACTAAGAGCGGCGTTAAGATTGGCGTCTTTGCTACTAAGGCTCACCAAGCTAAGGAATTAGATTTTGCCCTTGATATTGCTAAGCGCTCAATCGAATTCTACGAAGACTTCTACCAAACTCCATACCCATTGCCACACTCATGGCAATTGGCCTTGCCAGACTTCTCAGCTGGTGCCATGGAAAACTGGGGTCTGGTAACTTACCGTGAAGCATACTTAACCCTTGACCCAGATAACACTTCATTGCAAATGAAGAAGTTAGTTGCGACTGTAATTGCCCACGAATTAGCTCACCAATGGTTCGGTGACTTAGTAACCATGAAGTGGTGGGACAACTTATGGCTTAACGAAAGTTTCGCCAACATGATGGAATATGTAGCAATTGACGCAATTGAACCAGACTGGCACATTTGGGAAATGTTCCAATCTAGCGAAGCTGCTCAAGCTTTGACTAGGGATGCAACTGACGGCGTACAATCAGTTTACGTTGAAGTTAACGACCCAGCAGAAATTGATGCCCTCTTTGATGGCGCGATCGTTTACGCAAAGGGTTCAAGAATGTTGGTTATGGTTAGAGCTTTGCTTGGCGATGAAGCTTTACGTAAGGGCCTTAAGTACTACTTCGACCACCACAAGTTCGGCAACACTACTGGTGACGACTTATGGGATGCTTTATCAACTGCTACTGACCTTAACATTGGCGAAATTATGCATACTTGGCTTAACCAACCAGGTTACCCAGTAGTTAATGCCTTTGTTGAAGATGGTCACTTGAAGTTGACTCAAAAGCAATTCTTCGTTGGTGAAGGCGAAGAAGTAGGCCGCAAGTGGGCTATTCCATTGAACGCTAACTTTGATGCACCACAAATCATGTCTGAAACTGAACTTGACCTTGGCAACTACGAAGACTTGCGTAAGCAAGCAGGTGAAGCTTTGCGCTTGAACGTAGGCAACAGCTCACACTTCATCGTTAAGTACGACGATACTTTAATGAAGGATATTTTAGCTGATGTAGCCAGCCTTGACCCAATCGCTAAGTTGCAATTGCTTCAAGACTTGCGCTTGCTTGCTGAAGGTCGTCAAATTTCATACGCTGAAATCGTGCCATTGTTGACTAAGCTTGCAGATGACAAGTCAGGTTTAGTAAACGATGCTTTATACACTACTGCTGCTAAGTTGCGTCAATTCGTTGAAGTTGGTAGCGATGAAGAAAAGAACTTGAAGAAGTTGTACGACAAGCTTTCTGCAGGTCAAGTTGCACGCCTTGGTTGGGAAGTTAAGGATAGCGACAGCGATGATGACCAACAAGTTCGTCAAGACGTTTTAAGCGCTAGCCTTTACGCTGAAAATGCTGCCTCAATTAAGGAAGCTCATGAATTATTTGAAGCACACAAGGATGACTTGTACAGCTTGAATGCTGATGTTCGTGCTCATGTCATCATGAACGAAGTCAAGAACTTCCCAGCAGCTGGTTTAATTGATCAATTGATTGACGAATACAAGAAGACTTCAGATGCTTCATACAAGTTAGACTTGCGCGTTGCAATTACTAAGACCAAGGATGAAGCTGAAATTGCTAAGATTATCGGCTACTTCAAGGATGCAGACGTAGTTAAGCCACAAGACCTTCGCGGTTGGTTTGCAGGAATGCTTGCAAATGATGCATCAGAAGAAGCAGCTTGGACTTGGATCCGCGATGAATGGAGCTGGCTAGATGAAAAGATCGGTGGCGACATGGAATTTGCTACCTTCATTACAGTAGTAGCTCGTCAATTCAGAACCGCTAAGCGTCTAGCAGAATTCAAGGAATTCTTTGAACCAAAATTGTCACAAGCTATGCTTACTCGTGAAATTAAGATGGATATTAAGTTTATCGCTGCTCGCGTTGACTTGATTGAAAGCGAAAAAGCAGCTGTTAACAAGGCTGTCGAAGCAAGTTTATAATGTATCAGAAAAAGCGACTCGTTTGAGTCGCTTTTTTGTGTGGAATTAGAAAAACAATTTGCTTCTTGAGTTGAACAATTATCAAGTACTTAATTTAATGAGATCTATTAATCTTTAGTAGTAGCTGAAAGAGCAATATTTAAAAGTAGTGTAACTAGTGATACAGTGATCAGAACAAGACCAATAATTGAATAATTGAATGGATTCTTCAAATTAAAGATCCGTTGGAAGAAGAAAGTACCAAACGGCATGAATAAGATGGCAACTGAAAAAATAATGCCAAAGACTCTACCGATGTAATTTAGGTCAGTATTTGTTTGAACAAAGGTCATAAATTGAATGTTAAAGATCGACAAAAGAAATCAAATAAAATGATTGGAATTGCCAAAATAATGACTGAATGAGAAAAAGTGATGAAGGTATTTTCGATAAACTTAGAAATCTTTTGACAAAGTATCATGTCAATGAGATTGCACAACTGGATTCTCTTGATTTAGTTCGTTTTATCATTGAAGTAGAAAATGCTTTTACTATACATATTAATGATGAACAATTAGCATTATTAACTACAACTAAACGTTTGGCTGATTTTATCAAACATAAAAAGTGGTCAAAAACGGTTGATTCTTCAATAGATCAACAAACTATTGAAGCAGAATTGATGAATTTTAAGATGCTATTTGATGATTTTGAAAGTCAATATGAACAATATAAGATTACAGCATCATCTACTCAGCAAAGCTTATTTTTGCAGGGAAAAACCTCATTTGATCGTTTGTGCATAGCTATGCCAACAATAAACTACCAAGAAATAGAAAAGATTAAAAAGATTTTTGTAGATTTGACTACTAAAATCGATTTGCTGACTTTTACTTGGTTTAGAGATGAACAAGATAGACTATATTTTAAAAAAGCAAAAAATGTTTATCCGATTTCTTTTGTTTCATTGAATGGGTTCTCTAATGATAATTTAGAGCAAGTGATGTATTCTAAACAAGGCAGACCAATATATTGTTTAATCTTTAACCTAAATAGATGCCAGTTGGAGATCGTATTTTCACATCACACGCTGGATGCATCGTCATCTAACAAGTTCAAACAGCTATTTGTTGACTTATATCAGCAAAATTTATCCATTGACCAAATCAAACCGAGTTCATATGCTGATTTCATGGATTTTATACGCGAAACTAATCAAAATACAGATGTAAAAAAGGCAATTAGTTTAATTTCTGAGACTGAGCAAAGCTTGCAGTTGACGAAAAAGGATACCTATGTATACATTAGCAAATTTGCTTGCTCTGCTAAGACAACAGATCAGGTATATACACAAGGAATCTATCTGCTTTCACAAGCTATGATGCAAGATCATAAGATGCATAAGATCACTGGTAAAATTGCCTTGAATATTAGAAGTTTTGACAAATTTGATGCTAATAATGTTATTGGTGATGTTCATGCTACTCTGCCTTGGCAGGTTAACAAGCAGGATAGTTTTACTGATTTTGCCAATAGCTATAAAGATTGGCTAAATATTTATACAAAGGGAATAGATTATCGTTATTGCATTTTTAACGCTGTAGGTAAGAATTTGCAATACTTACCTGAATTAGATAAGAAGTGGAAAAGTATGAATATTTCACCAAATTATCTTGGTGAAGTTGAAGACGTGGATGCAATTATAGCAGAAATTTTGCGGTTACCGTTTAAGGCAAATTACGTTACGCTGGTTAGCAAAAATGGTATTTTATACTGTATTTCCTATGGTCAATTGTTGAGAAAGAAGGAATATAAAGTTAAGCTTGGTGATGAGATAGTCACTATTACGACAGCTAGTCGGCATAGCTAATTAAAAATAAAATTAAGAGAGCTAGATCCTTAAGTGCTATAACACTTAGGGATTTTTTCTTGTCATAATTTGACTAGAGTCGATAAAAAATTATAAAATACTTAATTGTGTTCTTATTTGACTAGGAAGGAAAATTTTTAAATGAAGCAAAAAAGTGAAGATACAGCCTTTTTTGGACAACCTAAAGGCTTATCGACTCTATTTTTCACTGAAATGTGGGAGCGTTTCAGTTACTACGGCATGAGAGCGATCCTGCTCTTTTACATTTATTATGCAGTAGATAAAGGCGGTTTGGGAATGGATGAGGTTACCGCCGCCTCAATTATGTCTATCTATGGTTCCTTGGTTTATCTATCAAGTACTGTAGGTGGCTGGCTATCAGATCGAATCTGGGGTTCGCGCAAGACAGTCTTTATTGGTGGCGTCTTGATCATGTTTGGTCATATTGTCTTATCATTGCCACTAGGTACAGCTGCTTTGTACTGTTCAATTGCTTTGATTGTTGCCGGAACAGGTTTGCTTAAGCCAAATGTCTCAGATATGGTTGGTGGACTTTATAGTCCAGAAGATCGCCGGAGAGATGCCGGTTTTAGTATGTTTGTATTTGGAATCAACTTAGGGTCAGCAATTGCACCTTGGTTAGTTCCTTGGGCAGCTGATGGTTTTGGTTTCCATGCTTTTGGCAATACTACTAACTTCCACGCTGGCTTCTCTTTAGCAGCCTTTGGTATGTTATTAGGACTTATCCAATACTACTACGGTGGTAGAAAGCACCTATCTAAAGATAGCAATAAGCCTAACGATCCAATCAGCAAGGAAGAATTGCAATCAATCATTAAGAAGATAGTTGTAGCACTTGTGATTTTGGCAATTGTCTTAGTAGCAATGCAGCTTTTGGGCAAGTTGAACATCAACAACATTATTTCTTTGATTACCATTTTGGCTATTGCGATTCCAATTTACTACTTTGCCATTATGCTTAAAAGCGACAAGGTAACTAAGACAGAACGTTCTAGAGTTTTGGCTTATATTCCATTATTTATCGCTGGGGCTATTTTCTGGGGAATTGAAGAATCAGGTTCCGTAGTTTTAGCACTTTTTGCCGAACAAAGAACTATCTTGCATATTGGCTCATGGCACTTTGCAGCAGCCAACTTCCAGACCTTGAACCCAGTCTTTATCATGATCTTGACGCCATTATTTGTTTGGCTTTGGGAACACTGGAAGGGTCAACCAACTGCACCAAAGAAGTTTGCTATTGGTTTAGTCTTTGCCGGACTTTCATATGCTTGGATGGCTTTGCCAGGGATGCTTTATGGTACAAGTGGTCGAGTTAGTCCATTATGGCTAGTTGGTTCATGGTTTATCGTTGAAATTGCCGAAATGCTAATTTCTCCAATCGGTTTATCTGTAACAACTAAATTAGCGCCAAAAGCCTTCCAATCTCAGATGATGAGTATGTGGTTCTTAGCTGATGCAACAGGTCAAGCAGTCAACTCTCAGATCGTTAAGTACTATTCCGCAAATACAGAAGTTCAATATTTCTTGATTGTTGGAATTGTCAGCGTAGTCTTTGGTTTGATTATGCTTGTATTAAGCAAGAGAATTCATGCTTTGATGGCCGGAATTAACTAAAATTGACTATCAAAAAAGGAGATATCGCCGATATCTCCTTTTTTAGTACTTATTTCTAGTAAACGATGACAGGTTCGTTCTTGATTACGTTATCCCAGACCTTCTTAACTTCGCCTGGCTTAATGTTGACACATCCATGTGAACCACCCTTGAGGTAGGCAGTCTTGGACCAGTCAGTTCTCCAGCTAGCATCATGCAAGCCGCAGCCACTTAAAGTAAATGGCATCCAGTATTGAACTTTAGAAGCGTATTTTGAACCATCGTCATTGTAGCCTCTAAGTACGCTTGGGGACTCCTTATAGTGGATGTACCATACGCCCTTTGGAGTTTGATCGCTCTTGTCGCCAGTCATAGTTCCAGTAACGACATCTGTTAGATGGACAGCAACTTGGCCATGGCGAACAACCCAAAGCTCTTGTTTTTTGAGCGAAACAACGACATAGTTTTGACCAATGCCGTGGTTAGATTCTTGATAACCGTGTGGATAAGTACTGTAGCCTAAGCCATAGAGGTAGTTTCCACCATCTAACTGCTTAGTTCCATTAGCAAAAGCTTCCTTGACTGCCTCGCGGGCTTTTTTAACGTAAACGCCCCAGCCGTAGCTTTCGTTTTTGACGGTGATGGTCTTGCCCTTGACAGAACTGCCGGATGGAACAGTAAACTTATAGCTCTTTTTGATCGTGGTATTTTCGCGATCGATCTGTTCAAGCTTGTTAGCTAACTTCTTGTCATCCTTGAAGTTGAACTTGCCATCTTGGTATTCGACCTTGTTGACTAAGTCTTTAGCTTTCAAGTCGTAAGTTTTGCCGTTAACCTTGAATTCTACGCTTGCTTGATCAAGAGCGGTTAGCTTGCTTTTAGCTTCATTTAAGCTAGCTGATTCGTAAGTGTAGGTCTTGTTATTTGGTGATTCAGTGTGCTGCTTTTTGAAGTATTTGGCAACTTCGGCCGAACTAATCGTTGTCTTAGCAGCATTTCTTGATAAGACAACCTTGTTATCGACTAAGCTTGCAGTGTTATTAGCTTTTTCGTTAATCTTCTTAGTTGCCTTAGCTACAGTTAAATTGCCAACTTTAACCCCATAGATTGTAACGTTGGGATTGAAGTGAGTTGTAGCAAACTTGCGTGCCCGGGCCTCGCCTTGAACGCGCTTATTATGGGCAACTACGCCGAAGATCAATGCAAGGACCGCAACCAGGCCAACTAGGACCAAGATGATATTGTTGCGGTTGTTGCGTTTATGTAAATTTCTTCTAGATTCCATAATAAATCAACCCTTATTCTGATGAATGTAAAAAGTGTCCATTTACATGTAAGCTTATCATCTATAAGTTAATTAGTAAAGATTTGAGTCTATTAGCGGTATAATGAAGGCTCCTAGAATTTTTTGATTGAAGAGGGCGAAAAGATTGAACAATGATCCGATAGTTTTTGAATTGAGTATTGCCAAAAATAAGCCGCACTCTTATCGCAAAGATAAGCCTAAAGTCAAGGTTTGTCCTTTTTGTGATACGGAGCATTTAACGGATATTTACCGTCAAGATGGAGAATTCATCTGGCTGCATAATAAGTTCCCAACGCTTAGAGACACGACGCAAACCGTTTTGATTGAATCGCATGATCATTTGGGGGATATTTCCACTTATTCTAAAGAGCATAATCGCAAGTTGATGCGCTTTGCCCTGGATGCGTATTTGGAGATGGCAAAGGATAAGCAATATCGCTCGGTTGTCTGGTACAAAAATTATGGCCCCCATTCAGGAGGCTCCTTGATTCATCCGCATATGCAGATTGTTGGCTTCAAAAAAGAAGATGCCTACAAGTATCTTCATCAAAACAATTTTGAAGGGCATAGCTTATTCAAAAATGATCAAGTTGAAGTTAATATTGCTACTCATCCGGTGCAAGGCTACACCGAAATCAATATCAATGCCCTAGAACTATCTGATCTAGACCTATGGGCTGATTGGATTCAGGCTGGGGCTGAGTATTTGCTAAACGTGATGTACAATGGCCGCTTTAAATCATATAACTTGTTCTTTTACCCGCGCGCAGATGGGGGAATTTGTGCCAAGTACATTACGCGCTATGATGCACCGCCTTATTTTGTTGGCTATAAGTTATCGCAAGTCAATGATGATGAAGCTTTAGTGAAAGAAGCCAAGCGTTTTAGGGAGTTTTTTGAGCAAAATAAAAAAACTAGCCTTAGCTAGTTTAGAATTTAGTTTCGCCTAAGTCGTCTTCAGGGCGGTGAGCTTGAATGCGGATGATTTCCCAAGCAAATTCGCTATTAGAAGCAGATAAATCAATCGTCAATTCTTGCTTGTCGTAGCTAAATTTAGCTTCAGTGCGGTCTGCAATCCATTCCACGCGGTTTGGTGCTTGCTTTAAACCAGAAACAGTTAGTTTGTCTGGTAGAGGAGTTTTGACGAAAATATATTTTTGATAAGTGGCGTGACGATTGGTTAAAATATAGCCATAGCTAGTCTTAAGCTCACTAGGCTCGCTTTCGTTTAAAGCATGGCCGAACAAGTGCATCCAATCGTTGATTGCTGATAGCATCTTCAAATTGTCATCAGCTAGTTTGCCATCAGCTTCAACTGCAAGATTGATGATGGTTGCTTGGCCTTTGATGCGATTTTCGACGATGGTGTCGATGACGTTTTCAGCAGTTAAATCAAGGCCAGCTTGCTTGTCTAACAAGGCAATGCTGTATTTTTGACAAGCTTCTAAGAAGCTGTCATCAGCCATGATTGCACGCACGCCAATGTTGCGAGCTTCTTTTACCAAGTAGTCTTGATCGACATTGCTAGTTTTTAAGTCGAAATTTAAAATGATTGCAAAATCAGGATTCATTTTATTGGTCCTCTCTATTAGTAACTTATCAAATTGTACAGTAAAAGGAAAAATTATGAAAATAATTATCTCTCCCGCCAAAAAAATGGTCGTTGATCAGGATGCCTTTCCAGTGTTGACTCAAGCTGTGATGCTTGAGCAGGCCAGGATTTTGGCTGATTTTTTAAAGAGTAGAACTGCCAAAGAGTTAAAGGAAATCTGGGAGGCAAGCGACCGGATTGTAGCCCAAGGGCAAAAGCAGCTAGAGCAGCTAGATTTTGAACGGCAATTAACGCCAGCAATTATGTCCTATCAGGGAATCCAATATCAGTACATGGCAGCGGATTTACTATCTAAGGAAGCTTTGGACTTTTTGCAAGAACATGTAAGAATTCTATCAGGCCTTTATGGTATTTTGCGTCCCTTTGATGGGGTGCAGCCCTACCGGCTAGAAGTCAAAAATAAAGTGGCAGGCTTTCAAGATGGCAATCTTTATCATTTTTGGGCAGGACAAGTGGCTGATGAATTGTTCAAAGATGAAACCACCATCATCAATTTAGCTTCAAAAGAATATTCGCGCATGATTGCCCCATATTTAACTGAAAATCGAAAAATGGTCACGATAGATTTTCAAGAATTAAAGGCCGGCAAGTGGAAGACAGTTGGCGTTCACGCCAAAATGGCTAGAGGCGAAATGACCCGTTTCATCTGCCAAAACCAAATTGATAGCTTAGATGGCTTGAAGGATTTTAATGATTTTGCTTTCAGTTATAATGAAGAAGAGAGTAGCGAAGACAATTATGTCTTTCGGACAGATTTTGATTTTACTAGGAAATAATTTTTGAGGAAGTAAATATGGAGTTAACTTTTATTCGTCACGGACAAACTGGTTTAAATAAGGAAAATCGCATTCAAGGTTCAGCAACCAACTATCCTTTGGATGAAGAAGGAAGAAGTCAGGCGCAAGCTGCAGCTGCTAATTTTGACCCTAGTCAGTATGATGTGGTCTTTGTCAGCCCTTTGGCTAGAGCCCAAGAAACAGCCAAAATTTTCACTAAGGGTCAAAAGGAATTGATTACTGACGAGCGAATTAAGGAGTTTGATTTTGGCAGCTGGGATGCACAATTAATTAGCGAGTTAAGAGCAAATTACCCAGATGCCTTTGATGAATGGGGCAAGGTCACAGACAAGTATCTGACTTATGCTACTGATGCCGAAAGCCAAGTGCATTTAGGTCAACGCTGCCAAGAGTTTATTGATGAATTAAGGCAGAAGTACCCTGATGGCAAAGTATTGGTAGTAGCGCATGGAACTTTGATTAGAATGATGGCTGCTTGTTTAGTTGAAGCGGGCAAGATGAGCAATTTCCAGACTATGGACAATTGCGGCTTAGCTAAGTTCGAAGTAAAGAAAAATACCAGCAGAATGCTTTATTACAACCGCGTTTTAGCATAATTTTTTAAAAAATAGAGTTTTAAAGTTGACACAGTGTCACCAAGGTTATATTATTTATACCGTCAAGTGACACTGTGTTACTTGGAAAGGAAGAATATGGTTAAATCAACATTTTTAAATTTACCGGACGAAAAAAAGCAAAGAATAACGCAAGCCGTCTTAAAGGAATTTAGTACGTACCCTTTAACTGACGCCCAAGTTAGTCGAATCGTCAAAGATGCCGAAATCGCTCGGGGAGCTTTTTATAAATATTTCGATGATTTAACAGATGCTTATATGTACGTTTATAAGATCGCAATCAAGGAAATTCATACGGGGATCAGGCCATCAAGTGGATTCGATCCAGATTTCTACTATCAAAGGGTGAAGAATTTTGTCGAAAAGGCCCAAAATAGTCAATATTGGCCCTTGATGAAATTGCATATGACCCGCAATGAAATAGTTTTGGGTACGATGCAAGGCAATCCTGGACAGATGCTGAAAATGCCGCCACAGATGTGGAGTGCCATGGTCTTAAGCCATGATGCAATCAATGCCTGCTTCAATGATCCTGATCACACCAATGAAATCCTTGAGCGATTAAGAACTAGTTTAGAATTAATAGCTAAAGGAATGAAGTAGAATGTTTTTAGCATTTAAAGAAATTAAACATGAGAAAATACGCTATGGCTTGATCGTTATGATGATCTTTTTGATTAGCTACTTGATTTTCATGTTGTCATCGCTAGCAATTGGCCTAGCTGAGGAAAATACGCAAGCGCTTGAATCTTGGCAGACTCAGAAGGTTGTTTTGAATAAAAATGCCAACATTAGTTTGAGTCAGTCAGTCCTAAATAAAGATGACCTAAAGAATGCTTCTTTAAGCAAAAATGAAGCTTACTTAGGGCAAGTCCCAGTAGTAGTCAAGGCTAACAAGCGTAGCTCGATTTCGGCCCAATTTTTAGGCGTCAAGCGCGATCAATTTATCTATCAAGATCAAGAACTGATTGCTGGTCGCAAATCTAAGAATAAGAGCGAAGTTACCGCCGATCAAGCCTTGCAATTGAAAGGCTACAAATTAGGCGACAAGATCAAGCTAAATGATTCAAAGCAAAAGTACACAATTGTTGGTTTTGTCAAAAATGCCAAAATCAATATTGCGCCAATTATCTATGGAGATTTAGCGACTTGGAAAAAGCTAAAGGTAGCCATGCCTAACGTTGTTGCTTCAGGAATAATTTCTAAGAATGCTGATTACAAGTTAAATCATAAAAATGCCAAAACTTATGATGTTAAGACCTTTATCAACAAGTTGCCAGGCTACACGGCTCAGAATATGACTTTTGAATTGATGATTGGCTTCTTGTTTATTATTTCGCTGATTATCATTGCAGTCTTTTTATACATTTTGACTATGCAGAAGATGCAGAATTATGCAGTTATGCGCGCACAAGGCATTCCAGCTAAGACCTTGGTAGCAGCTACGATTGGCCAGGCAGTAATTTTGGTTGTCACAGGCGCAGTCATTGGTTTGTTGTTGATGGAATTGACAATTTTAATGATGCCAAAGAGCGTGCCAATGGACTTTACGCCAGCGATTATGCTTGCAGGAGTAGGTGGCATGTTATTGATGGGAATTATCGGAAGTTTGATTCCAGTAAGATCTATTTTGAAAGTAGATCCAGTAAAGGCGATTGGTGAATAAGTATGGCAGCAATTCAATTAGAAAAGATAAATAAAGTTTATGGCAAAGGCGGCGCTCAGGTAAGAGCCTTGAAGGACGTTGACTTTGAAGCAGAAAGTGGCGAAGTTGTCTTGATTATGGGACCATCAGGTGCGGGCAAGAGTACATTTTTAACAATTATTGGTTCTTTGCAAAAGCCAACTTCTGGTAGCGTTAAAGTTGATGGAGAAGAAATCAGTCAGCTATCTGCTAAAAAGACTGGTGCCTTGCGTTTGAACAAGATAGGCTTTATCTTGCAAGCTTACAACTTAGTACCTTATTTAACAGTGCAAGATCAATTTGTCTTGGTTGATAAGGTAAAAAGGCAAGGCAACCTGAGCAAAGAAGAGTTAGCCAAGCTGATGGAGCAATTAGGCATCAGCGACTTAGCCAAAAAGTATCCAGGCGAATTGTCAGGTGGTCAAAAGCAAAGAGTAGCGATTGCGCGGGCTTTGTATGCTGATCCGGCAATTATCTTGGCAGATGAGCCAACTGCTTCCTTAGACAGTGAGAAAGTCAAAGAAGTAGGTCAGCTATTTAAGACAATGGCTAAAGAGAGGAATAAGGCTGTCATCTTAGTGACGCATGATCCACGACTTAAGGAATATGCGGATCACATTTATGAGATGATGGATGGTCAGTTGAGTAAGGAGGCTTAAAAGAAGTTATACCTAATCTCCTGAATTTCAGTGAAAACGGTTACCTATAAAGGTAGCTTTTTTTATTGCATACATTAACCGACCTCAAATCTTAATGCTGGATGAGCCAACTGTGGGCTTGGACGTTGAGTCTGTGATTGCAGTCCGAAAGTTGATTAAAAGATTAGCTGAAAGTGGACGAGCAATTGTTCTTACTAGTCACAACATGACAGATATTGAAACCCCGGCTGATCGTATATATTTAATTGGTAATGGCAGAATACATTACCGTGGTTCTGTTTCAGATGTAAAAAAGTATGCTGCAGTACCAGATAGTGCTTCCTTAGCTGATGCATATCTAGCAATCGCACCTACTTTAAAGCGAAAGTTAGGGTGATTATTGATGAAGCTATTGAGGATGATTTTGTTTCAACTGAAGCTCTATGTGAAAAACTCTTATTTCGTTAGTTTAGTTTTGATCGAAACAAGTTCAATGCTACTATACCAATATTTGGCAAATTTCACCAACCAGTCCTATTCTGGAAAAGAGTGGCTGATAGCTGGAATTATGGGGATGTGGGCTTCTTGTACAACTAGTGCTGGAGCCTTAGGTTTTTAGCAGTGGCAGGGAACCTTGGCCCATTTGTTGAATTCTGGTCTTTCTTCAGTGAAAGTGCTAATTTCCGTCCTATCGCCAGCTGCCTTGTATGGGTTGATTTCTTTTCCGATTGCAGGATTAGAAGTTAAAATTTTAAATATTCCTGTTGATTATTTCGATCTGCAATTATTAATAGGTATTATCTTATTTTGGTTTGCATCAACAGTTTTGAGTTATTTTATTAGCCTACTATTTATTTTGAGTAGAAATGCTCTTGAATACGAAGAATTAATTTTATTGCCAATTCTGCTTTTATCAAACCAATTCGGTTATTTAGCCCATTAAGTTTCCCAATTAGGATTATCTATCATCATAATTTTCGATGAGATTTTATGATTTCATACTTACTAATTGTTTTGTTGTTTGTTGTCATTTCAAAATTGTTGACCAATATCGTCATTAAAAGGGCTTTTAAAGAGGGAAGGTTGAATATCTTTTGAAACCTTCGACCTATCGAGTTGTACTCAGCTCAATTTATAATCTAAGTGGTCTACAAATTATTTTGCTGCATTATTTTGCCCTGCCACTTATTTCTCTGATCATGTTTTTGCTGATAGCTTTTGATTCTCATCAAAGTTATTCCCGAATTCTGCTAGGAACAATTACCACTTCCGGCATTGCAACGAGCATGGGAATTGTTAATGCGTCATCAGTTTATGATCAGAACATTGGTATTTATGATGATATTTTATCAATTAGACCAAGGTTTTCTAAATATTGGCTTCCCAAGCTAATAATTGCCGGTGTGGTTTCTGCAATTGAAGTGCTTATTTTAGCTGGCGATTTTATTTCCAGTCAATGATCTATTGGATGTGATTTCTAGCCCAAATTTTTTAAGTCCTAGCTTATTATTTTGTATTGCTAAGAGTTTGATTTGGACATTAATCTGCTTTATTTCAATTAAATTGTTGAATCGAAAATTTTTAAATCAGGACAATTAAAGAATCAAAGAATCAAGTTGCTAGCGACTTGATTCTTTTTGCTAGCCCAACAAAAAAGAGCAATGAAAAAACATTGCTCGATGATAAGAATTTTATAAATTAGGATCCATCTTAAATTTCAATGGAGAATCAGCAGTTTGTAAAGTAATCACTTCAGCGATAAGTTTTTGATAAATCTTAATAGCCGCATCAGCCATATCTAAGTTGGCTTGATCAACGATTGCTAGCTGTTTTTGGCTATCAGTTTCTTTTGTAAGTTTTTGATCAGCTTGATAGCGAATGCGAAGAACCTTTTCCTTGGCATCAGTTTGAGCATTGGTTAGCAAGCTGCCATACTTACCCCAATCGCGGTCAACCAAGGTGCTAGCCAGTTTGAAGACCCAGTAGGCAGAGTTAGCCGAATAAGTTTCTTTGCCGTACTTGTACATAGTCGGAACTTTGGTTCCCTGTGGATAAAATGGAACATAAACGCTTTGACCGCCAATTCCCATGGCTAGCCAGTGAACCATCTTTTCGCTGTTTAATTCAAGTAAGTGTGATTCTTGGCAAGTTGCTACGCCAATTGGACGGAAGGTCGCATTTGACTTATTCTTTGGATTGGTCAAATCGTAAGGCGTATTTTGGTAGTGGTTGGTCAAGACGTCTTGCGCATCTTGAATCGTGATTGGCTTATCAGCTTGACGAGCAAATGGCAAGTTGAAAGATTGAGGTTCTTGCTTGACTGATGGGGTCAAGAGCTTTTGGCCGATCCAGACTCTTGGCGTATTGTAGTGCAAGTCGCTATCTGAGCGAGTACCAAAGATTTCTCTAAAGTTGAATGGAGCATCTTTTGGCCAGAGCTTGTTGTCGTAGACGAATTCGCGAATGTTAGGCGAAGTCAAGAAGATATCGCTGTCAAAGTCGATTTCTTGAATTGATAATTGGTTAGCTACGACTGCGTATGAGTCGTCAGGGATGCGCATGGCTACCCAGTGGTGACCAGAACCAATTTCTAAATACCAAGCTTCATCCCGGTCAGCAAATAAAATTCCGTCAGCTTCTGCTGCGCCGTGCTCTTCAACGATCTTGCCTAAACGAAGCACGCCTTCTTTAGCAGTTTTAATGTATGGCAAGACAACTGTTACCATTGCTTCTTCTAAAATGCCAGTTTCAGTTTCAAATGGGTCAGCTGCCAAAACGCGATCGTTAGCATAGGCACTTTCGGTGGCACTCATAGCAACATGATATTCATTGATTCCATCTTCTTCAAACTCGCCATATTTGTTAGTCCATTCAGGCGTTGATGAATAAGCAAATAAAGTTGCAGGCAAGTCCATTTCGAACTTGTTGTCTTTTGACTTGAAATGGTTGTTTTCAATTGTACGGTGCGGATTGAAAGCAAGGTGTTTTGGCCAGGCAGTTTTGGCATCTTCGTTGCGGCCAATAATAACGCTACCAGTAGCAGATGCTTTTTTGCCAATAAGAATTGATGTGCAGGATGATCTTCCAATTTTTGACATAAAAAATAACTTCCTTTTCTGTTAAAAAATATAAATATCCCTCAAAATCTGATAGAATAATTTTAGCATGGTAAGTAATATAATCTGTAATTAATGACGATATTTTTTAAAATAAGGGGATGTTGAAAATGAACACTAAATCAATCAAGATTGATTTGAATTTTGACAATGGCGAATTGAATATGGCCTTTTCAGATAATTTAACCAAGGACGAAGAAAGAGGCTACATCTTGTCAGCAGCCTTTCTTTCTTATTCAGCTTCAAAGGGCTTAAGCAAGGAAGATGTTATGAATATGGTTAATGATTACTACGATCAAATAGCTGATCAAAAATAAATAGTAACGATATAAGGCGATATCCTTGTTTTTATGATCCAAGGCTTTTATGATAATAGTAGTAGATGTGAAGAATTTATTTGTGAGAGTTGGGCGAATTAGGAATGGCTAGAAAAAAAGAGGTAAGTAGAGAGAAAATTTTAGATATTGCTTATAAGATGGCCATCAATGACGGTTTGGATGGCATTACAGCTCGAAATATTGCAAAGGCAGGTCACTTCTCTACTCAACCATTATACTTAGAATTCGAAAATATGGATGAGATCAAAAGCGAAATTCTTCGACGAATTTCAACTGATCTAAAGGAACATACTTTGCAAAAGAAATTTACCGGCAAGCCTTTGATTGATTTGGATTTGTCTTATATTAATTTTTCGAAGCAACATACTAAGCTCTTCAAGGCGATGTTTGTCGATGGTAAATTTGGTAGCGAAATTATTGAAGGAACTTTGCTGGAACTTGGAACTGAAAAGTTCAAAGAACAATACCCAGACAGGAATTTCGATGATGAAAAATTGCACCAGATCATTGTGTTTAACTGGATCAACACAATTGGTTTGACTGCTTTGATTGTTAATGAGATTGCGCATTTTGAACAAGAACAAGTTATCAACGTCTTGCAATCACAAATAAGCCAAGCAATAAATAACGATGAATTTGCAGTTGACGAAAGCAACCCCCTTAACCTCAGCTAATTTATGAAAGTGCATACATTTATTCCAACATTGGGGTATAATGAAACTCATAACGGTTTTTGAAAGGTGGTTTTTTATGAAGATTCTAGCATTATCAGGTTCAAATGCTGATAAATCATTTAATATGGCATTGTTGCAATTTGTTGCTAAGCACTTTGCTGGTAAGTATGATTTTGAAATTGAAACAGTAAAAGGTTTACCGCTTTACAAAGAAGGTGTTGATGCACCAGCTGATGTGTTAGCCTTAAGCAAGAAGATCGAAGAAAGCGACATGGTGCTTATTGCAAGTCCTGAACAACAACACTCTGTCGCAAGTTCACTTAAGAGTGCTTTAGAATGGCTTTCAAGTGTAGTTCACCCATTCAAAGGCAAACCAGTTGTTATCATTTCCACTTCACCAATGCCTCAAGGTGCAGCTCGTTCACAGAGCCGCTTGAAGAGCATTATGACTGCACCAGGATTTAGCGCTGAAATTTTCAATGGTGATGAATTCATGATGGGAACAGCTCCAAGTCAATTCGATGAAGAAGGCAACTTGACTAATGTCAAGACAGTTGAATTCTTGGATCACTTCTTTGACGAAGTTGATAGCTGGTATGCACAAATTACTAAGTAAGGGGTGGAATTGATGAAATTATTAGCTGTTGTAGGTACTAATGCTGAATTTTCTTTCAATCGCTTTTTGGCACAATATATCGCTAAGAGATACAGCGATAAGGCAGATATTGAAGTAGTAGAAATTGACCCAATCAAGCCTTTTAGTCGTTCACAAGAAGCTGATGAAGTTACTAAGGAATGGATTCAAGCAGTTAAAGAAGCAGATGGCGTAATTTTGACCACGCCTGAATATGACCATGGTATTCCGGCTGCCTTAAAGAGTGCGCTTGAATGGCTAGGTTCGCACGCAGGTCCTGATGTAATGAAGATGAAGCCAGTTGCTGTAGTCGGAACTTCATATGGTATTCAAGGTTCATCAAGAGCTCAAGAAGAGGCACGCGAAATTTTGCTTTCACCTGATATGAGCGCTAATGTTTTGCCAGGCAACGAAGTTTTGATCGGTGGCGCTGCTGCTAACTTTGACAAGGAAAGTCACGAATTGACTAACGAAGCTTACATCAAGCAATTGGATGCAATGATGGATAACTTCATTAACTTTGTTAAGTAGGCAAATAATTTTGCTATTATATACAATTGAGTTGTAAAATTAAGTCTGAGACTATCGTCTTGGACTTTTTTATTTTAGAAAAGGTGATTCGTTTAATGGTTAAACCAATCGTTCTACCACTTAGAACTGTACGCAATCCACGAGACTTAGGTGGCTACATTGGCTTAGACGGTCGAAAGATTAAGGCTCACCGTTTGATTAGATCAGGCAAGGTCAATGGAATTTCAGCTGAAGATAAGCGAGTTTTACGCGAATATGGCTTGAATACGATTATCGACTTGCGTTCGCCAATGGAACGCAAAAATTGTCCAGATGACGCAATTGAGCAAGTTGAACATTTTGACTATTCTGTTTCTAATGAAGACAATACTAAAGGCGGTATCAATGATTTGGAGAAGGCCTTTAAGATGTACCGCCAAGATCAATACGCAGGCTTTCATTTGATGTGCCAACGCTACCGTGATTATGTTTTAAAAGAACATTCGCAAAATTCAATGCATAAGATCTTGGAATCCCTAGTCAATAATCGTCAAGGCGCTACTTTGTATCACTGCTCAGAAGGCAAGGATCGGACTGGCTTTGTAACTTTGATTTTGCTTTACATTTTGGGTGTTGATTTAGAAGTGATTCGCCAAGACTATCTATATTCCAACTTGGTCTTGAGCGACTACCGCGCAAAAAGAGACAAGCAATTTGCCCTTGAAGGCGAAAATGACAAGTTCCGTGCCAACATGCGAGTACTTGGGTCAGTTTCTGATGCCTTTTTGGATACGACCTTGATCACGATTAATGAAGAATTCGGGGGCCTAGATGCCTTTATTCGCAACCAGCTTGATGTATCAGCTGATTTTCAGGCTGCTTTGCAAGATTTATATTTAGAAAAGAACTAATCATGGAAAATAATACAATAGTTAAAGATTTAGCTTTAGAGTCTAGAGTAGGTACGCACCATGCTCTGGGAACAACGATTACTTTACAGATTTTTGGCGCAAAAGATGATTATGTAATCAATAAATCTTTTGAGCTGATCGATCATTATGAGGACCTTTTGACTGTTAATCGGGATGTGTCTGAAGTAATGGATATTAACCATGCTGCTGGCAAGCACGCAGTTCAAGTTTCTAGTCCAACTTATAGCTTGGTTAAGCTGGCCGTTGAAAAGAGCCGCGAAAACTTCGGCTTTAATGCTTTGATTGGCCCAGTTGTAAAATTATGGCACATTGGCTTTAAGGGTGCCCATGTCCCAACTGATGATGAAATCAAGGCAAAGATGGCGCTAACTGATCCATTTGATGTGGAATTAAATGACAATGATCAAACAGTCTTCTTGACTAAAGAAGGCATGGAACTAGATCTTGGCGGTATTGCCAAGGGCTGGATTGCTGATCGAATTCGCGACTTTTGGTTAAGCTGCGGAGTTAGAGCCGGCATTATCAACTTAGGTGGGAACATTTTGCTGGTTGGCGATTCGCCTAAGCGTGCTAGCGGCCTTTGGGCAATTGGCGTGCAAGACCCTAAGGCCAAGCGCGGCGGCAATATTACCTCAGTTATGGTCAAGGAATGTTCAGCTGTAACTAGTGGGGTATATGAGCGCTATTTAGAAGTTAACGGCAAGAAGTATCACCACTTAATCGATCCAAGAACAGGCTACCCAGTTGAAACAGAATTGGCTGGGGTAACCACTTTTACTAGACGAAGCGTTGATGCAGAGATTGAATGTAAGAGATTATTCTTTGCTGGTCATCCAATTATTGATTGGAGCAAGGATCCGGATCGAATTGGCGCAGTCTTTGTTTACAATGATGAGCACGTTGAATACGACAATTTTAAGAAATAAACAAAAGAGGATGTAACGAAAAGTTACATCCCTTTTTTGCCTAAGCAGCTGTTCTTGAAATATTAAAAATACTATTGAAGATTCCGTTTGATAGTCCCGGCGTATCATAGATAATGAAGCGCAAGAAACTAGAATCGATGGTTTGCTGGATGAACCATTGATTTTGCAAGGCGTTTAACATCGATAAAACTACGTAAACGAAGAAATATCCCGCCACAAATGAAGCAATTGCCCCAAGCACGCTGTCTAGAATGCTACCTAGACTAGTAGAGTGAGGATTTTTGCTTGGCATCCAACTTTTGAAAATTTTAACGACCATTCGCCCAACGAACAAAATGATAAAGAAAGCTGCAAAGCGGTACAGCATTAGATCAGTTTGCGTGGTTAAATTGGTTTGAATTTGCTGACCAGAAATCTCGCTATAAAGCCAGTTGCCCAGATCATTTTGGAAGAAAATCGCAATGATAAAGACAATTGCCCCAAAAACTAAATTAACGATGTAGCGGGTAAAGCCTGTCTGGAAGCCCTTATAAGCTTGCAAAGCCAAATAGGCTAAAACAATTAAAGTTACAATCATATATATCTCCTTTGATTGTTTAAAATTATACCACGGCAACTAAGCTTTGACGATTAAACAAAAATACTTCATAATTGTAGGGATGATTAACTTTACTAATGCACATTTTAGCGTAGAATTATAAGGTGTGAAACACGGTTTCACGGGTGAAAAATGAATCCTGAACAATTTGTAGAAGAACTAAAAAAAGAAAATATTATTTTAAGCGATCAGCAACTCGAACAATTTAATCTTTATTTTGAAGATTTGATTGAGACTAACAAGCATGTCAATTTGACTAGAATCACTTCAAAAGAAGAAGTTTATCTCAAACATTTTTATGATAGTGTAACGCCGCTGCTTCATTTTGCCCAATTCTTTGGTCAAGATGCTAGCTTATGCGATGTAGGTGCCGGGGCAGGCTTTCCATCAATTCCGCTCAAGATTTTGCGGCCAGATTTTAAGGTGACGATTGTCGATTCTTTGGCCAAGCGATTGACTTTTTTAGACAATTTAACCAAAAAGTTGGGCCTTGATGGAGTAGAGCTAGTTCATGGCCGAGCCGAAGATATTGGTCAAAACCCTAAGTATCGTCAGCAATTTGACATAGTTACAGCTAGAGCAGTTGCAAATATGACTGTTTTAAGCGAATATTGTCTACCTTTGGTTAAAGAAGGTGGCTATTTTGTTGCTTTAAAGGGTCCTAAGGCTCAAGATGAGTTAAAGGAAAGCCAAAAAGCAGTCGATGTTCTAGGAGCAGAACTAGTAGCGTCTAAAGAACTTACCTTGCCGCTTAGTCAGGAAGATCGTAGCTTATTAATCTTCAAAAAGATCAAGGCTACGCCAAAGAAATACCCAAGACAGGCTGGGATGCCTAGACGCAAACCAATTCAGTAGTGAGGAAGTGAATTATTATGGCATTCTTTTTCAATCGACACCATGAAGAGATACCTAAAGATAAACAAATTCAGGATTTACCACTTAGTCAGTTGGTAGCTAATCCTTATCAACCTCGGCGCCAATTTTCTGAAGAGTCAATCAACGAATTGGCCCAGACTCTTGACAAGGAAGGGCTATTGCAGCCAATCGTTGTAAGACAAAAAGACGATAAATACGAAATCATCGCTGGTGAGCGTCGTTTTAGAGCAGCTCAAGTTTTAAACTGGGAAAAGATCCCTGCTATTATCAATAATATGAGCGACGATCAAGCAGCATCTTTAGCTTTGATCGAAAATTTGCAGCGTGAAGACCTCAACCCAATTGACGAAGCTAACGCCTACAGCAACTTGATGAAGCTCAACAACTTGACTCAGTCAGAATTAGCTAAGAATGTGGGTAAGTCGCAATCTTACGTTGCTAACAAATTGCGTCTACTCAAATTGACTCCTAAGGTACAGAACTACTTGGCTAGCAAGCAAATTACGGCTCGCCACGGCCGAGCTTTAATTGGGCTAAGCGAAAAGGATCAAGGCCGAGTAGTCGATGAAATTTTAGCCAATAGCTTAACGGTTAAAGAAACAGAACAGATCGCCCTTGATGTCGATGGCTACTTTGCCAAAAAGGCCAAGGATCTTGCTACTAAAGAACGCAAGAAGCGGGTTGTCAACCGCATTCCAAAGGATCTGAAAGTTCAAATCAATACCATCAAGCAAGCAATTAAATTAGCTAAAGATTCAGGTATCAAGGTAAAGGTTCAGGAAAATAACGATCCTGATGATTATCGGATTACGATTGAATTGAAGAGAAAGTAAGGAGAAAAACATATGGTAAATGTAATTTCGGTTGCTAACCAAAAAGGAGGAGTAGGTAAAACTACGACGACTATTAACTTAGCAGCCTCGATTGCCGACCGTGGTTACCGCGTTTTAATTGTTGATATAGATCCGCAAGGCAACGCCACCTCTGGTTTAGGAATTGAAAAATCAGAGATTGACCAGGACATTTACAATGTGTTGATCGATGAAGTTCCGCTTGAAGAAACTATCCACCATACTTCTGTTAAGCGGTTAGATGCTGTTCCAGCCACCATCAACTTGTCTGGGGCAGAAACAGAATTGATCAGCATGATAGCACGTGAGACTAGATTGAAGTCAGCTTTAGATACAGTTAGTGACAAATACGATTTTGTCTTCATTGATTGTCCGCCGTCATTAGGCCAACTTTCAATCAATGCCTTTACTGCTTCTGACTCAATTTTGATCCCAGTTCAAAGTGAATACTACGCAATGGAAGGTCTAAGCCAATTATTGAACACAATTCGCTTAGTGCAAAAGCACTTCAACAAGGATCTTGGAGTTGAAGGCGTCTTGCTGACAATGCTTGATGCAAGAACAAATCTAGGGGCCGAAGTTGTCAAAGAAGTTCAGGCTTATTTTGACAAGAAGGTTTACAAGACAATTATCCCTAGAATAACCAAGCTGGCAGAAGCGCCAAGCTATGGTCAACCAATTAATGAATACGCACCACGCTCTCGCGGAGCGAAGGTTTACGATGATTTGGCAAAAGAGGTGTTGAAAGCTCATGGCAAGAGACTCAAGAAGTAAAGAACCAAGAAAAAAGGGTGGTCTTGGTAGAGGAATCGAAGCTTTATTTGAAGATGAGCCACAAATTGATGAAACTGAAGAAATTCAAGAAATTGATTTGTCTGAAATTCGTCCTAATCCTTACCAACCTAGAAAGACTTTTGACGATAAAAGCTTAAAGGAATTGGCTGATTCAATTCGCGAAAATGGCGTGTTTCAGCCAATTATTGTGCGCAAATCGATTACTGGCTATGAAATTATTGCTGGTGAAAGACGTTTTAGAGCATCAAAATTAGCCAAAAAGCAAAATATTCCGGCGATCGTGCGCAAATTCGATGAAAGTCAAATGATGGAAGTTGCAGTCCTAGAAAACTTGCAACGTGAAGATTTGACTCCACTTGAAGAAGCACAAGCTTATGAAATGCTTCAAAAGAACTTGGGTCTTACTCAAGAAGAAGTTTCTAAGCGTATGGGCAAGTCTCGTCCATATATTGCCAACTACTTGCGCTTGTTGACCTTACCAAGCAAGACCAAGCGCTTGCTTCAACATGGAGAGTTGTCAATGGGACAAGCTAGAACGCTTCTTGGTTTAAAAGATAAGGACCGAATTGATGAAATTGCCAAGCGCGTAGTCAAGGAAGGGATGCCTGTTCGCAAGGTTGAAGCCTTAGTAGCTGCAATTAACGCTAAAAAGCCGCGCAAAAAGGTTGCTAAGAAGTCTGCCTTTATTAGAGCAAGCGAAAGCAGATTGGCTGATAAGTTTGGTGCTAATGTCAATATTTCTGAAAGCAAGCAAGGTAAGGGACATGTTTCGATTGACTTTGCCTCAATTGAAGACCTTAACCGAATTTTAGATATTTTAGGCGTTGATCTCGATGATTAAGAATGAAGATTATAATTTAGCTGATACTGTTCAGATGAAAAAGCCCCACGCCTGTCAAAAAAATGATTGGGAAATTTTGCGACTAGGCGCGGATATTCGGTTAAAATGTATGGGATGCGGTCGAGTAGTGATGCTTCCACGTTCAGAATTTAACCGAAAGGTGAAGAAAGTTCTTGCCAAAGCAAATGATCCGGTAAATGCAAAGAAGGAATTCTATTTGCCTAAGGATCAGATTGCTCGTCCAAAAGTTGTTAATAATTTAGATAAAGAAAAAGGGGAATAATATGTCATTAACTGCTGGTATTGTTGGTTTGCCAAACGTTGGTAAGTCAACTCTATTTAATGCAATTACTAAAGCTGGAGCTGAAATGGCCAACTATCCATTTGCTACCATTGAACCAAATGTTGGAATGGTTGAAGTGCCAGATAGTCGTTTAGCTAGAATCCAAGAATTGATTCCAGCCAAGAAGGTTGTACACACTACTTTCGAATTTACTGATATTGCTGGTCTTGTTAAGGGTGCTTCTAAGGGTGAAGGTCTTGGTAACAAGTTCCTAGAAAATATCCGTCAAACTGATGCGATTGTTCACGTAGTTAGAGCTTTTGACGATGACAATATTACCTCAGTTACTGGCAAAGTTGACCCTGAGGAAGATATCAACACCATCAACCTTGAATTGACGATTGCCGACTTAGATGCAGTTAACCGCCGCATTGGCAAGGTGAAGAAGGTTGCTCAGCAAGGCGATAAGGAAGCTAAGGCAGAATTAGCCGTACTTGAAAAATTGCAACCAGTCCTTGAAGAAGGTGGCGCAGCTCGTTCAATCAAGTTTAACGCTGACGAACAAAAGATCGTTAAGGGCTTGTTCTTATTGACTTCTAAGCCAATCATCTATGTAGCTAACATTGCTGAAGACTCAATGGCTGATCCAGAAAGCGACAAGTACTACCAAATCGTTAAGGCTCACGCTGAAAAAGAAGGTGCTGAATGCTTGGGTATTTCAGCAGCGACTGAAGAAGAAATCGCTGGCTTAGACGATGATGAAAAGCAAGAATTTCTTGAAGCTGAAGGCGTAGAAGAATCTGGTCTTGACCGTTTGATTAGAGCTGCTTACCACATTTTGGGCTTGAGAACATTCTTTACAGCAGGTGGAACTGAAACTCGTGCTTGGACTTTCCACGAAGGCATGAAGGCCCCACAAGTTGCCGGTGTTATCCACTCTGACTTTGAACGTGGATTCATTAGAGCAGAAGTTGTTTCATACGAAGACTTAGACAAGTACGAAACAATGCAAAAGGTAAAAGAAGCAGGTCGCGTTCGTCTTGAAGGTAAGGAATACGAAGTTCAAGATGGCGATATTATCGAATTTAGATTTAACGTTTAGAGGTTCTAAATGACTGAAGAAACAAAAGAAAATAAGATTGATAATAACAAACAAGAAAAATTAAAGAATATTGCAATCAAAAATACGCAAGAAGAAGAACTAAAGAATGCTAGCATTGAAGAATTGCGCTCAATGCTTAGTAACAAGAACGCAGATTACGTTTTTCGTTTGCAAAAAGAATTAGAAACTCAAGGCAAGCTAACTGCTGATGCAGCTTTTGCCAAGATTGCGGACTTGTTGCCAGAAATCGTAATTGCTCAAAGAAAGGGTCAACCTGCTAATAGCTTGTTCAACGCTTCGCCTAAGGTTAAGGCTGATGAATTATTGCATCCATATGTTCCACCAAAGGAAACTGCCTTTTGGCAAAAAGCAGTCGACAACGCCTTGCTCATGATTGTGATTTTCACAGGTTTGTACGGGGTAATGGGCTTGTTTGATACCAAGAATACTACTGGCCAAAATGGTATTTTGGTAATTTTGGTTGTTTCAACTCTCTTTGGTATTTCAATGGCTAAATATAATGAATGGCTTGATCCTGCTAAGGGCGCTCGTCCACAGGTCTTGAAGATGATCTTGATCAGTTTGGCCTTTATTTTGGGCTTAGTTGCAATTATTTGGCTACTTACTTTGCCAGGCTTAAGCATGCTAAACCCAGTTCTTCCAGGAATGGTTTACTTGATTATTGCTGTTGCAACTTACGGAATCCGTTACTGGTTCAGAAAGCAATATCATATTGTTGGTTCAGCCTTTTCATCAACTACTACACAAGGCGGACAGAACAAATAATTTGCAATTCTTGTCAAATTTATTTACAATAGTTACTAGTTTTAAAGGATAAATGAGTCTAGACCCATTTATCCTTTTTTATAGTTGTACGAAGGGGGCTTTCAGGTGATAAAAACGCTTAGTAAGTCGATCCGCCAATATAAGAAATTGTCGCTTCTATCTCCATTATTCGTTATTTGCGAAGTAATAATAGAAATGCTGATTCCTTATCTAGTTGGTTTATTGGTCGACGAAGGAATTATGAAGGGAAATATGACCTACATTAACAAGTGGGGGCTAATTTTATTTGTCTTGACGATTATTTCTCTTGCTTTAGGTGCTTCAGCCAGTTACGTATCTGCACACGCAGCAGCCGGCTTTGCAGCTAACTTGCGTCAGGATATGTTCTATCATATGCAAGATTACGCTTTTGAAAATATCGATAAATTTTCAAGTTCAAGTTTGGTAACTCGTTTGACAACTGATGTCAACAACGTACAATTGTCATATCAGATGTTGATCAGAATTGCCGTTAGAGCACCGATGATGCTAGTCGTATCAGTGATAATGTCAGTCATTATCAGCCCTAGATTGTCCTTGATCTTCCTGGTAATTGCACCTGTTTTTGTTTTGCTTCTTGTTTTGATTATCAAGAGTGCATATCCATACTTCCCTAAGATCTTCAAGGGATATGACCGCATGAACCAAGTTGTCCGCGAAAACGTTCGTGGTATTCGCGAAGTGAAGACTTATGTACAAGAAGATGCACAAATTGAGAAATTTGAGCAGGCATCTGGCTTTATCTACAAGTTGTTCGCAACTGCTCAAAAGTTGATCTCATTGAACGCCTTGGTTGTGATGGCAGTTTTGAACATTGCTACTTTGGCAATTTGCTGGTTTGGTGCACATGAAATAGTTGGCGGCAGCTTGCAAACTGGTCAATTGATTTCCATGTTCTCATACTCAAACTCTGTTTTGTTTAGTTTGAACATTTTGGCCATGATCTCAACTCAGATCATTATTTCTGGTGCTAGTGGTCGCAGAATTGCCGACGTAATCAACGAAAAGCCTGCCATCGAAAATCCGCGCAAGCCGCTTGATCATCTTACTAACGGCGAAATCTTATTTGATCACGTTAGCTTCAAATACGATCCAGCTGATCGCGTTGAAGCTTTGCATGATATTAACTTGCATATCCGTCCAGGTGAGACGATCGGAATTATCGGTGAAACTGGTTCTTCAAAGTCAACTTTAGTTTCGATGATTCCAAGATTGTATGACGTAACTGCCGGTGCAGTCAGAGTTGCTGGTCACAATGTTAAGTCATACGATTTGAAGACTTTGCGCGATAATGTAGCGGTTGTTTTGCAAAAGAATGTCTTGTTCTCAGGAACCATCAAAGAAAACTTGAAGTGGGGTAATGAGAACGCAACTGATGAAGAAGTTATTGCAGCTGCTAAGATTGCCCATGCAGATGGCTTTGTTAGAGAAATGCCAGATGGCTACGACACCATGATTGAACAAGGTGGTAACAACGTATCTGGTGGTCAAAAGCAACGTCTAACAATTGCCCGTGCTTTGCTCAAGAAGCCAAAGATTTTGATTTTGGATGATTCAACTTCAGCTGTTGATACCAGTACAGAACGCGAAATTCGCGAATCACTTGCAAGAGATTTGCCTGAAACTACTAAGATTATTATTTCGCAAAGAATCGTGTCAATTAAAGATGCTGACAGAATTATCGTTATGAATCACGGCAAGATTGAAGATATCGGCAATCACGAAGAATTGATGCAAAGAAATGAACTTTATAGTTCAATTGCTAAATTCCAAGCCGAACAAGGAAGTAGAGGTGAATAATTTGGATCAAGTTGAACAAATGACAACTAAGCCTCATAAATCAAAGACTTTAACCAGACTGTTTAAATTGGTTTTATCAACTAGTCCATGGATGTTAATTGTTTCGGCAATTACTATTATCCTTGCTGCTGGTGCTAATGTCGCTGGAACTTTGTTTATTGAGAGATTGATAAATAATTATATTGTTCCACTAGTTAAACAGGTTCAAAACGGCAAAAGTCCTGATTATGGTCCATTAACCTATGCCATTTTAGTAATGTTAGGTGTTTATGCAATTGGCTTTATTTCAAATTATCTATTTACGGTAATTATGGCAATTTTGGCTCAAAAAGTTCAATACCGGGTACGTAACAACATGTTTACCCATATGGAAAGTTTGCCAATTTCATATTTTGACCAAAACGACTACGGCGATATCATGTCGCGCTACACTAACGATATTGATACCTTGATGCAAATGATTTCGCAGTCAATTCCGCAATTTGTCAATTCGGCTTTGACCTTGGTCTTTGTTGTTACAGCAATGATTTCGCTTAGTTGGCAGTTGACGCTTTTTTCAATGATCATTTTTGCGATGTCATTTGGAATCGTGCGCTATTTGACGACTAAGTCAAGTCACTACTTCAAGCTCCAACAAAAAGAACTTGGTAAGATCAACGGTTACAACGAAGAAATGCTCAGTGGTTTGAAAGTTATCAAGGTATTTTCTCACGAAGAGCAGATCAAAGAAGACTTCAATAAGTATAATGAAGAATTGCGCAAAGCTTCAGGCAATGCTAACACCTTTGCGACAATTTTGTTCCCAATTATGGGTAATATGGGTAACTTGCTTTACGTTTTGATTGCCTTTGTTGGTGGTATGGTTGCCATTAATGGCTGGGCTCCACTAACTTTAGGGGCAATTGCATCATTCTTGCAATTGTCTAAGCAGTTCAGTATGCCAATTGCGCAAATTTCTCAACAATTGAACTCAATCGTTATGGCAATTGCTGGTGCTCAAAGAATCTTCGAATTGCAAGATCAAGCGGTTGAAGTTGATGAGGGTACAGTTACTATTTCGCGCAATCCTAAAGTCAAGGGTGCATGGGATTGGAACGTAACTGAGAATGGCCAAGTTAAGAAGGTGCCAGTTCGTGGTCATATTGTGTTTGATCACGTGAACTTCTCTTATGTGCCTGGTCATCAAATCTTGCACCATATTTCAATTGATGCTAAGCCAGGTATGAAGGTAGCCTTAGTTGGTGAAACTGGAGCCGGCAAGACGACTATTTCCAACATGCTTAACCGTTTCTACGAAATCGATTCTGGAACTATTACTTACGATGGCATTCCACTTAAGGAGATCAAGAAGGACGACTTGCGTAGATCCTTGTCGATTGTCTTGCAAGAAACGCACATGTTTACTGGGACCATTATGGAAAACATTCGCTTGGGCAATCCAGAAGCAAGCGATGATGATGTCTATCAAGCAGCTAGATTGTCGCACGCAGATGAATTTATCCATGAATTAGATGACGGTTATGAAACTGTTATCGACGGTAATGGTGGCGACTTGTCTCAAGGTCAGATGCAATTGTTAAGTATTGCTAGAGCGATGATCGCTGATGAACCAGTGATGATTTTGGATGAAGCAACTTCAAGTATCGATACTCGAACTGAAAAGATGGTTCAAGCTGGTATGGATAACTTACTAGCAGGCCGAACTAGTTTTGTTATTGCTCACAGATTATCCACAATCGTTAACTCAGACTTGATCCTAGTACTTGATCATGGTCACATTATTGAAGCTGGTAACCATGAACAATTGCTAGCCAAGAAGGGCTACTACTACGAACTCTATACTGGCAAAAAAGAAATCGAATAATGCTTAATCTCAAGGCGAAAGTCTTGAGATTTTTTGTATTTTTTCTAAAAATTGTCAAAAAGCATAGTCTAAAATAACTGACAATAGTTAAAATATAAGACAAGTAGTAAACTATAAGTAGTATGCAAAAAATTATTACTAACAATTATCAAGAGAGGGGTTTTCATGGTGAAAATCTTAGTTGTTGACGATGATAAAGAAATCGTAGAATTATTAAGTATCTACCTTAAAAACGAAGGCTATGAACCAATCGCGGCATACAGTGGTAAAGAAGCAATTACTAAATTAACCACTACTCCTGATGTTGCATTGATGATCTTAGACGTAATGATGCCAAATATGTCAGGAATAGATGTAATCAAAGAAGTTAGAAAAGATTCCGATATTCCAATTATTATCGTATCTGCCAAGACTGGCGATATGGATAAGATCCAAGGCTTGATTACTGGAGCAGATGACTATGTTTCCAAGCCATTCAACCCATTAGAAGTTATGGCTAGAGTTCGTTCGCTTTTGCGCCGCAGCCAAAAGCAAGTTCGAGACGAAAAACCAGACGTTTTGGAAGTAGGACCATTGGTAGTCAACCGCGACTCACATGAAGTCAAGACTTTAGATGGCAAGATGATCCAATTGACTGCCTTAGAGTTTGGTATTTTGTATTTGCTTGCTAGCCATCCAAATCGAGTATTTTCAGCTGATGAAATTTTTGAACGCGTATGGCAACAAGAATCAATTGTTTCCGCAAAGACGGTTATGGTTCACGTTTCTCACTTGCGTGATAAGATTCAAAAAGCCACCGATGGCGAAGATGTAATCCAAACTGTATGGGGAGTTGGCTACAAGGTTGAGGCCTAGAAGATGAAGAAAGAACGAGTAAAATTAACCGCCGCCGAAAAAAGCGAGCTGTTTGCGGAGGGCGTAATTACCGTTGTTCTTTTGTTATTGCTAAATTTGTCGATCATTATTTTGATTCACCTGGCAATTCTTCAAGATGAAAATTTGGTCAATGGGATTTATTTCATCAAGATGAATATGACCTTTGCTGGCAACTATCATATTTGGTCTTGGCAGCGAATTTTTATTATGATGATGGCTATTGCGGACGTGATTGTCGTTTATTGGCGTTTAATCAGACGCTATCATCAGATGCAATTAAGGCATGTTATTTCAGAACTTCACTATATAGCTGATGGCCATTTTGATCATCGAATTTCTTTTGCAGTTAGAACGGACTTGCAAAGGGTGATCGATTCGATTAATTCTTTAGTTGATAGTACGGTGAATTCGATCAATGAAGAGCGGGCAATCGAGAAGTCCAAGGACGAACTGATAACGAATGTTTCTCATGATATTAGAACGCCGTTAACATCAATTATTGGTTATTTGGGTTTGCTTAAAACAGGCAACGTTAGTCCAGAAGACTCCCAAAAATACATCGATATTGCCTATACCAAAGCAGAACAGATGAAGTCTTTGGCCAATGATTTGCTGGAATATACGACTTTGAAATCCAATAGTACCAAGTTGCAGCTAGTTCCGCTTCACATCTATTCGATGCTTGAGCAAGTTGAAGCTGGCTTTGAGCTTGAAGCTGAAAAAAAGGGCATCAAGTTTGAAATTGAGGCTCGGCCAAAGAGTTTGACCATTCAGGCCGACCCAGAAAAGTTGGTGCGCGTTTATAACAATTTGATCAATAACGCCTTTAAATATGGTCAAGGCGCCAATAAAATCAAACTAGTGGCTAATTTAGTCAACAAAACCGAAGTAGAACTTAGGGTCGAAAATAATGGTGCTAGAATTCCTGAAAAAGCTCTCAAAAAGATTTTCGAACGCTTTTATCGGGTTGAAGGATCCCGCAATAAGCTGACTGGTGGGACCGGCTTGGGATTGTCAATTACGCAAAGCATCGTTGAATTGCACCACGGGGTGATTAGATGCGAATCCGATGATAATTGGACCAGCTTCATTATTCGCTTACCATTAGATCCAAAGAAAACACGCTTAACATAGCTGTGATATAATTTTTGACGAGACTATAATTATCTATTCGAGGGGTTAACATGAGTATTTCTTTAAATACCTGTATTTTAATTTTGAAAGAACACCACTTGCTCAAGTCTAGTGCTGTTCAAGATGCCGTTGCAACGAAGATGGAATATGTTTCATATGATTCGCGCGACATTCAAACTAACACATTGTTTTTCTGTAAGGGAGCTGGCTTTAGGCCAACTTATTTATCAATGGCTAAAGACAATGGCGCAATCTGCTATGTAGCAGAACAACCTTTTCCAGAAGGCAAAGGCATGCACGCTTTGATCGTGCGCGATGTAGCTAAGGCTATGGCTTTATTATCTGCAGCCTTTTTCCGCTTCCCACAAGATGACTTGTTTGTTGTGGCCTTTACTGGAACTAAGGGAAAGACTACTTCAGCATACTTTTTGAAGGGGATGCTTGATCAAATCAATGGCGGCAGAACTGCTTTATTATCAAGTGTCAATGACATTGTCGGAACTAAGCCAGAAGATAGCTTTAAGTCAAGTTTGACTACGCCAGAATCCTTAGACTTGTTCAGAGATATGCGTAGAGCAGTTGATAATGGCATGACTCACTTGGTAATGGAAGTTTCAAGTCAAGCTTATAAGAAGAACAGAGTCTTTGGATTGACTTATGATTTGGGCTTTTTCTTAAATATTTCGCCAGATCATATCGGACCTAATGAGCACCCTAACTTTGCGGACTACTTGCATTGCAAGTTGCAATTGCTAGTCAACTCACGCAAGTGCATCATCAATGCCGAAACTGATCACTTTGATGAAGTTTATGCAGCCGCTACTACTACCACCAATCCTGATAGTATTTATCTTTTTGCTAGAGAAGGCTTTGAAAATCCTAACCTAAAGACGTCAATTGACTTCAGATATGCATCAAGAGAAAGCGATTTGCGCGAAACTAGCTTCAAGGTTTACAGTGCTAGCGACAAGGCTCAATCACTTGCAATTGGCGGCGACTATACTTTGAAGATGCTAGGCGACTTTAACCAAACCAACGGTACTGCAGCTATTATCGGCGCAGGACTAGCCGGCGAGGGTCATGATGATGCTGCTAAGGGTATCCGCAATGTGACTATCCCAGGAAGAATGCAAACCGAAATGACCAAAGAGCATGGAATGGTAGTCGTTGACTACGCCCACAACAAGGCTTCGATGACTGCTTTGATGCGCTTCATGCGCAAAGAATTCGACAATCCAAGAATTATTGTCGTAGTTGGTGCTCCTGGAGACAAGGGAATTTCACGGCGTCCTGGCTTTAGCGAAAGCTTGAGCGAATATGCGGACAAGGCATATTTGACAACTGATGACCCTGGTTTTGAAGATCCACAATCAATTGCTGAAGAAATTGACGCCGGAATCGATCATTCAAGATGTGAAGTCACAATTGAATTAGACCGCCAAAAGGCCATTCATGAAGCAATTTCTGAAGCCGGCAAAGACGATGTAATTTTGATTTGTGGAAAAGGTGCCGACTCCTTCCAAAAGATTCGCGGCGTTGATACGCCATATCCTTCAGATATTGTAGTTGCCCAAAACGCAATTAACGAAATCGAAGGTACGAGTGCACATTTTAATGGATAGAAAATAAAATGAAACATTTTTTTAGTATTATCGGTGGGATGGGGACCATTGCGACTGAAAGCTATGTTCGCTTGCTCAACCACCGAGTAAAAATTAACCGCGACCAAGATTATTTAAACTACATTTTGGTCAATGATGCTCAAGTTCCAGACAGAACTTCGTATATCAAGGATCATACCAAGCCTAATTTCTTTTATGATTTGCGCGACGATGTCCTAGGACAAGCTAAATTGGGACCTGACTTTTATGTCATGCCATGCAACACAGCCCATTATTTCTATGAAGATTTGTCGAGATTAACACCAATTCCATTTTTGAACATGATGAGAATTGCGGTGCACCAATTTGTCGAAAAATATCCTGGGGAAACTAATATTGGCTTGATTGCAACTGAAGGATCGATTTATGACCATTTGTATGAAGATGAAATCCACCGCGTTGACCGAGAAGTAGAATTTGGCGGACCAGAAATACAGCCAATGGTTAATGAATTGATCTACTCAGACATTAAAGAAAAAGGTTTTGTGGATGGCAAGTTGTACCATCGCATTTTGCAAAAGATGCATGATGAATATGGCTGCAATGTAATTTTGCTAGGTTGTACAGAGTTGTCTCTAGCCCAAGAAAAGGCTCCAGATCATCCTTACAATGTGATCGATCCACAATCCATCTTGGCTGACGTATCAATTGAGCTTGCCTTGAAGATCCGTAATGGCATGGACCCTAAAGAGGCCTGCAGCAAATATCTATATAAGTAAAGATAACAAGAAAAAGCTTCGCAAGAAGCTTTTTTATTTTTGACCAGATAGGTACAAAAACTAACCAGTTAGGTACAAGGTATTGACAAAACGCCTTAATTATATTAGTGTATTAGTTGAATATAACAGTAAGGAAAATGCAAAATCTTTGGAGGAGGTTGGCATGGAATATTTATTTTATATTTTGATTGGATTTTTAATTATCTTAATCGTCGATCTTGCGGTGACAAGCTTTTGGGCAATTCATGATACCTTGATTAATCAAAAGCAGGATCAAATTAGCTTCAAAGAAGGCTTTATCAAGTACTTTGTCTTGCATAACAACATACCTTTGAAGATGAGCGATCTGTTTGATTAGAGGGTAATATGATGAAGAAGATAATGAATTATGGCCATAGCTGGATGGCTGCGATTTTGCTGGCTGCGTCTTTACTGGGGATACCGTTAATTCAGCTGCAAAACCAACCTGTAGAAGCAGCTACAACTGAGCGAGTGGGCCGAAGAAATGAGTTACAACAGAATAAAGAAATTGGGCAGATTGTGAAGCAAGTTAATAAACATAATAACTTGATTGTGTCTGGCGATAAGAATTATCGCAATTTATGGCTGACGATTGGTTTGACTTTGGGGATAGGGTCATTAGGCGGCTTAATTTATGACACAGTTCGCAAACGCACATTTTAGGAATAAAAAATGACTACCAGCAAAAAAGTTGATAGTCATTTTTCTTTTCTTTATTTTTGTGGATGACTTTGGGTAGATGTTAGACTGTGGATCAATTTAACTGGCAGCTTGTAATGTTGCTGAGTGATGTCTTCACGTTTTTCAACCCGGTGTAGCAATAACTCAACCAGTAGCTGTGCAATATCGCTAATTGGCTGGGCTACAGTCGATAATTCGCTATGGTAGGTTTGCACCAAATTGGTGCCGTCAAAGCCGATTACCTTTAAGTCATCCGGCACGCTTAGGCCAAGTTTTTTGGCTTCTTCTAAGACCAATAAGGCAGTTAAGTCGTCGGTAGCAACAATGCCATCGGCTTTTTTTGAGTTTAGAATCTCGTCAATGGCAATCCGCTTTAGGTTGCTTGAATCAGAAAAGGCAATTGAATGGACATGCTTAGTTAAGCCGAATTTTTGCATGGTATCTTCATAAGCCTGCAAACGTTCATCAGTTGGATTGCCTTGGCGGTGAGAATTTCCAAGGAAATAAATCTGCCGGCAGCCATTTTGATAAAGATCTTGACAAGCAAGTTCAATTCCGTGGTAGTTATCGCAAGAAACGATCGGAATATTCTGGGAAAGCTTACGGTCAAAAGAAACAATCGGTAAACCTATTTGCTCGTATTCTTCAATTCCTAAATTATGCGCACCGGCAATAATTCCATCAACTTGGTTAGCCAGCAGCATGCCGATATAATTTCTTTCTTTTTCTTTATCGTAATTTGCGTTGCAAAGGATAATCTTATAACCATGAGCAAACAAAATGCGTTCAATTTCATCGACTAGTTCAGCGAAAAAAGGATTCTTAATGGTAGGAAAAATTACGCCGATGAAATGAGTTTGTTTTCCCTGAAGTGAACGGGCGAGGGTATTAGGCTGGTAATTTAATTTTTTCATCGCTGCAAAGACCTTAGTCTTAGTAGCCTCGCTTAAATAGCCATGATTATTGATTACTCTTGAAACTGTAGTAGGTGATACGCCAGCTTCTTTTGCAACATCAGTTAATTTCATTGATAAAACCTTACTTTACTATTGGCCAGTATGTAGCCTGATATTTGCAAGGTGCCAAGAACTCAATTCCAGTTCCCAAATTGAAGAAACGACTAGTTAGGACGGCTTGGCCACCATTAACAAAAATTTCGATTAAGGAATGGTCAACGAAAATATCGACTTTAATGTCGCTGTTAGCCTCTAAGTTGACAGCTCGATTTAAGCCATATTTTTGAGCAAATGCACCTTGATCTCTTGTCAAAGTTAATTTCCCATTTATTGTATCAAATTTGACTTTTAGGCTGCTAGTAGAATCTTTAGCTAATTCCAAGCTAGCAAGCTGATTTTTATCAATGGTTAAGGATAGTTCATATTGATTGTCTGTTTGTTTGAATAAGCTTGTCTGATCTTTGAAAACTTCCCCATTTTGGCGCAAGGACTTCATGGCTTTGGCTGGTTTTTGAATCAATTGATTGTCTTTTAAATGAAGTTCCTTGACCTGACTGAGACAATTGGCCCAGTTTTCTGAATCAGTTGGATAAGTTATATCAGGCAGCCCCGCCCAGCTAATCAGGTAACAATCCGTACCTTGATTGAAGGCTTGACTGGCATAAACGTCAAAGCCAAAATCTAGCTGTCTTAATGGCTGGCTTACCTTAACTGTGGCTGTTGCTAGATCGATCTCATCAAGCACTAAGTACATATTAGGGTAGATATTGTCATAATGGACTTGTTTTTTGTCTAAGCCTTGTGGACAAAAAAATAAGACAGGTCGGCCATCGACGTAAACTAAGTTAGGACACTCGATCATATAACCTAAAGGATCTAGATTGAGCCGGCCAACTTTTTGCCAGCTACTTAGATCTAGGCTTTCATAGACCAGAATTTCCCCAGCTTTAGTCTGGGCATCTTGGGCACCGATGATTGCATAATAGCGACCATTTTGGTGCAAAATTTGTGGATCGCGGAAATGTTCGGTCACTGCCTGATCGTTTTTAAATAATGGTTGATCGACTTTGGTGATTTGGTTTTGTTTATCCATCCATGCTCCAAGCTGATAGGCAGTTCGCTGCCAATTTTGATCGCGATGATTGCCTGTGTACATTAAAAATAGCTTGTCATCAATGGCAATCGCACTACCAGAGTAGGCCCCGTGGCTGTCATATTTTCCATCAGGCAGAATTGCCAAGCCTAAGTTTTCCCAATGGACCAAATCCGAAGAGGCTTCATGCATCCAGGATTTTAAGCCGTGAACTGCCCCAAATGGAAAAGATTGGTAAAAGACATGGTACTTTCCATTGAAGTAGCAAAAGCCGTTAGGATCATTGAGCAATCCTGATTGTGGCCTGATATGATATTGCAATTGATATGGAGAATTTGTGGCTTGAGCCTGTAATTTGAGTAGCTCAGCCGCGCTCCATTGGTCATATGGTAAATAGCGCTGGGCTTTTGACCATTCCATAAGCAAACTTCCTTTCTGTTGAAAGCGTTATCTATTTGAACTAATTTTATGATGAAATAAGTTTTATGTCAAACGAATAGCAGATTAACGCTACCTATATTTTATCACATTCTAAAAATAATTAATTATTTTCTGTCAAACGTTTGACAGAAAACTTGAAAGCGCTTATTATAGATCGTGAAGAAAATATTTAAACCGATTTCAAGTAAAAGTGAGGAATGTAAGATGGATCATCGAGCAGTTGCCGAGCGTGTAATAAAATATGTGGGACGCGACAATATTATTGCCGGCGCCCACTGTGCTACAAGATTGCGTTTGGTTTTAAAAGACGATAATAAAATTGATCAAGCTGGATTGGACGGCGATCCAGATGTTAAGGGTACTTTTAAGACCCAAGGCCAATATCAAATTATCATTGGACCAGGGGATGTTAATGACGTTTATGACGAATTTATCAAGATCACTGGCCTAAAAGAATTGTCAACCGACGATTTGAAGAATGTGGCTAATGGTCAGCAAAAGACCAACCCAGTTATGGCCTTCATCAAGTTGCTAAGCGATATTTTCGTTCCAATCATTCCAGCCCTAGTTGCGGGTGGTTTGCTAATGGCACTTAACAACTTCTTGACTCAAGGTGGTTTGTTTGGACCTAAGGCTTTGGTAGAGCTTTACCCACAGATCAAGGGTCTTAGCGACATGATTCAATTGATGTCAGCAGCGCCATTTTGGTTTTTGCCAATTTTAGTTGCAATTAGTGCCGGCAAGCGCTTTGGCGCTAACCAGTTCCTATCAGCAGCTATCGGTATGATTATGGTAGCGCCAGGTACTGCTAACATTATTGGTGCAACTGATTTGAGCAAGGTTGCAACGATTGCAAGCTACACCAAGTTCTGGGATATCTTTGGTTTGCATGTAACGCAAACTTCATATACTTACCAAGTTATTCCAGTTTTGGCAGCTGTATGGCTACTAGCGTTTCTTGAAAAGAGATTCCATAAATGGTTGCCAAGTGCAGTTGACTTTACCTTTACGCCATTATTGTCAATTTTGATTACTGGATTTTTGACCTTTACGGTTATTGGACCAGTCTTGAAGTTCGTTTCAGACTGCATTACCAACGGTATTGTTTGGTTATACGATGCTACTAGCTTTATCGGCATGGGTATCTTTGGTTTGACTTATTCAGCTATCGTTACGACTGGTCTTCACCAAAGTTTTCCAGCCATTGAAACGCAATTGGTTTCAGCCTTTGCTAGCGGCAAGGGTGCCGGCGACTTTATCTTTGTTGTTGCTTCAATGGCTAACGTAGCTCAAGGTGCTGCTACTTTTGCCATCTGGTTCTTGACTAAGGATAAGAAGATGAAGGGTCTAGCAAGTTCAGCTGGTATTTCTGCCCTATTGGGAATTACTGAACCAGCCTTGTTCGGGGTTAACTTGAAGTACAAGTTCCCATTCTTTTGCGCTTTGATTGCTTCTGGCGTGGCAAGTATGGTAGCAGGACTTACCCATGTTATTGCAGCTTCAATGGGTGCAGCCGGATTTATCGGCTTCTTGTCAATTTTCCCACGTACCATTCCAATGTATGTTTTGAGTGAACTTATTTCCTTTGGCTTAGCTTTTGCCTTGACTTACCTTTGGGGCAAAAATCATATGCCACAAGAAGTAGCACCTGCAGTTGTTGATGCACATACTGCAACTGAAACTGAACAAAAAGCTACTGAAGTTGCTCAAAAGCAATTGGCTTTGCAAGATGAAACTATTTTGGCACCAGTTGACGGTGCAAGCGAAAGTTTGACTAAGGTTAACGATCAGGTCTTCAGCGCTAAGATGATGGGGGATGGCGCAGCAATCGTCCCAGCAGACGGCAATATTTACGCGCCTGTTTCAGGTGAAATTACCGTAGCTTACGACAGTAAGCATGCTTATGGCTTTAAGAGTGATCTTGGAGCAGAAATTTTGATTCACATTGGCCTAGATACGGTGAACTTAGAAGGCAAGCACTTTACTAGCTTTGTCAGTCAAGGAGACCACGTCAAGCAAGGTCAAAAGATTGCCGAAGTTGATTTGGCAGCTATCAAAGAAGCAGGCTACGATCCAACTGTAATGGTAGTTGTTACTAACACAGCTGATTATGCTGGCGTAGATAGAATCACTGAAACAAGTGGCCAGCATGGCGATAAGTTGATTGCTTTGACTGCTCATAATTAAATTTGAAGCAAATTGAATTTTTGAATAAAAAGCTTAATAAGATTGATGTAGCAATGTTTAACGAATATTCTGCACCAATCTTTTTTGTTTATTTGACGACTTTTTGCATTTTTATGATCAAAAATGAATTATTTTGATAAAAAATGATTGATTTTGATCAAGAAAACGGATACAATATTAATCGAGGTGAAAGATATGCTGACGGAAGCACGCCACTCAATAATCCGCAACTATGTTGATAGACATGGGTTATGTCGGATTGCTGAACTTTGTGAGTTAACCTCTACTTCTGAATCAACGATCAGACGTGACTTGATTCAGATGGAAGATTCTGGGGTGATCAAGCGTATACATGGTGGAGCGCAATCGATTCAGAAATTTTCACAAGATATATCACAACGTGTTCGTTTTAGTATCAATCATGATGCTAAGGTAGCAGTTGCCAAATATGTTGCGGAACATTTCGTTCATCCGGGTGATAACATCTTTATCGATGCTGGAACGACAACCTATGAGATGATTCCCTTTCTAGCGGCTGTGCCTGACTTAATGATTGTGACAAATGGTGTTGAGACGGCTTTGAACGGATTGAATCATGGCTTGAAGACGATTTTGATTGGTGGAACAGTTAAAACGGACACACACGCAGTCGTTGGGCAAGTAGCGATTGATCAACTCCGGGAGATGAATTTTAATTCATGTTTTGTTGGAGTGAACGGAATTGATCAAGCTGGGTCATTGACCACGCCTGATACAGAAGAAGCAGCTATCAAGCGAGCAGAGATTATGCAATCTAAACACGCATATGTCTTAGCGGACGCTAGCAAATTCGGGCAGCGATCCTTTGCAGCTTTTGCGGATGCAAGGGATGTAGTTGTGATAAGCAATCAGCTTAATTCAAGTCAAAAGAAGGCATTACCAGCCATGATCAAACTAGAGGAGGTAAAAGGATAATATGATTTACACCGTTACTGTCAATCCAGCTTTGGATTATGTAATGAGTTTGGAAAAGGTTAATTCAGGAGAAGTTAACCGTACAGACAATTACGTTTTCCTTGCTGGTGGTAAAGGAATTAACGTATCACAAATCCTTAATCAATTAGATATCGACAATACTGCTTGGGGCTTTGTAGGGGGCTTTACAGGCAAGGAATTGGTTCGACAATTAAACCAAAAGAGAATTGTAAATGATTTCGTAACCATTTCAGATTTAACTAGAGTTAATGTTAAAGTTCACGCTGAAAAGGAAACTGAAATCAACGCAGCTGGTCCACAAATTACCAAGCAAGAAATTACTGCTTTTAAGGATCGCTTATCTGATCTAAAGAAAGGCGACATTGTGGTAATGAGTGGTTCGCTTACGCCAAGCTTGCCAACCAATTTCTACCAAGAAATGCTTCCAACTATCAAGGAAGCTGGCGCTGAATTTGTTGTTGATACAACTGGTCAAGCTTTGCTTGATACTTTGGAATATCACCCATTGGTAATCAAGCCTAACCATCATGAACTTGCAGACTTATTCAACACTAGCTTTGATTCAAGCAGCGTAATGCTTGAATACGCTCAAAAGCTTTTGACTATGGGTGCACAAAATGTGATGGTTTCAATGGCTGGCGAAGGTGGATTCTTGCTTACTAAGGACCACGTTTACCATGCTAAGGGTGCTGTTGGGACAGCTGTTAACTCAGTTGGTGCCGGCGACTCAATGATCGCAGGTTTTGTGGGAACTTACTTCAAGACTGGCGATCCAGCAGAAAGTTTCAGAATCGGAATGGCATGTGGCGCAGCTACTGCATTTACCAAGGACATTGCAGTTAAGAGCCAAATCGAAGCTGTTTTGCCACAAATTAAGGTAGAACAAATTTCCTAAAAGAGGGGAAGAACGAATATGAGAATCAAGGATATCTTAAGCACAGAATCCATGATCATGGATTTGAAAGCAACAACCAAAGAAGAAGCCATTAAAGAAATGGCAGATTTGGAAGTTGCTACTGGAATTGTCAACAATGAAGATGAATTCATTAAGTCAATCTGGGCTCGTGAAAATGAATCAACCACTGGTATCGGTGGCGGAATTGCGATGCCACACGCTCGCAATGAATACATCAACAAGGCTAGAGTTTTATTTGCAAAAAGTAGCAAGGGAATTGACTACAACTCATTAGATAACGCTCCAGTCAACTTGTTCTTCATGATTACTGCACCAGCTGGCGCAGACAACACTCACTTGCAAGCTTTGGCAAAATTGTCAGGTTTGTTGATTGACCCTAACTTGGTTGAAGCTTTGAAGGCAGCAACCAAGCCAGAAGAAGTTATCGACTTATTTGAAAAGGCTGAAACTGCTAAGGATGAAGCAGATGCAGCAGCTAAGGCTAAGCACGAAGCTGAAAAAGCAGCAGCTAGCGACTCACAAAAGCCACTTATCGTTGGTGTTACTGCATGTATCAACGGTATTGCCCACACTTACATGGCTCAAGAAGCTTTGATTAAGGCCGGTGAAAAGCGCGGCATCGAAGTAAGAATCGAAACTAACGGTTCTGAAGGCGTTAAGGATAAGTTGACTCCTGACGAAATCAAGCGTTCTATTGGTGTTGTTATTGCTTCAGATAAGAAGGTTGACATGCCTAGATTTGACGGCAAGCGTTTAACTAACCACCCTGTAGTAGATGGTATCAACAAGCCAGATGAATTGATCGATTCAATCGTTAATGAAACTGCAGGCGTTTACCACTCAGACGCTTCAGAAAGCGAAAGTGCTACTGAAACTAAGCAAGGCGTTTGGGGTTCAATTTACAAGAACTTGATGAGCGGTATTAGTCACATGTTGCCATTCGTTATCGGTGGTGGTATCTTGATGGCTATCTCCTTCATCGTGGAAAACTATGCCGGTGGTCCAAAGTCACCAGCCTTCATCTTCTTAAACTCAGCTGGTAACTTGTCATTTGCCTTCATGGTTCCAATCTTGGCAGCTTACATCGCTGAATCAATCGGCGACTTGCCAGCTTTGATGCCTGGTTTAGTCGGTGGTTACATGGCTTCAATTGTTAACGTAGCTGGCGGCGTTCAAGTTAACGTTCAATCTCACGCAACTTCTCCAGCTGGATTCTTAGGTGGTATTGCAGCCGGCTTTATCGCAGGTTACTTAATGGTTGGCTTGAAGAAGCTCTTTAGCAAGTTGCCTAAGTCAGTTGAAGGTATGAAGCCAATGCTTATTTACCCAATCTTAGGTTTGCTTTTGATTGCGGCAATCATGTTCTACATCGTTAACCCAATCTTTAGTTCATTGAACTTGGCAATCAGCCACTTCCTAAACGGCATGGGTACTGCTAACTTAGCAGTCTTGACTGCAGTTTTGGCAGGTATGATGTCAATCGATATGGGTGGACCTTTCAACAAGGCTGCTTACGTCTTTGCTTCAGGTGCCTTTGCTAACGATCCACATTCAGCAACTGCTGCTGTTTTGATGGCTTCAGTTATGGTAGGTGGTATGATTCCACCATTTGCAACTGCTATCGGTACTACTTTCTTTAAGAACAAGTACACTGCTGACGAACGTCGTGCAGGTGTTTCAAACTGGATCTTAGGTTTCTCATTCATTACTGAAGGTGCCATTCCATTTGCTGCTGCCGACCCAGCTCACGTAATTCCTTCATGTGTTCTTGGTTCAGCTGTTTCAGGTGCTTTAGTTGGTTTATGGCATATCCAAGTTCCTGCTCCTCACGGTGGACTTTGGGTGTCACCACTTGCCAACAACATTGGCCTTTACTTTGCAGCAACTATCATTGGCTCAATCGTAGCTGCTCTTGTACTTAGTCTCTGGAAGAAACCAGTTGAAAAATAACTTAACTTAAATTACTCTAGATCGAAAAAATAGCCTTCGGGCTATTTTTTTTGGATGCAATTAGTTGACAGAGCCGAAGTAGAGGGGGTATATTCTAATTTATAATATTGCCCACTTTTTATAAATTATAATCATTAAAAATTAGAAATAGGTGTTCTTATATCAATGAAGAAAAAGAGAATTTTTACCCTGTTATTGCTACTAGCAATTAGCCTTACTTTAGCTGCCTGTGGCAAAACTAAAAATAATTCAAGTAATGGCAAAATTTCAGTCGTAACTACAACTAATGTTTATGCTGATATTGCCAAAAATATTGTTGGAAAATATGGTACAGCGGTCGCAATTATCAACAATAGCGCCATTGATCCACATGACTTTGAGCCTACTAGCAATGATGCCAAGACTTTGTCGCAAGCCGATCTAGTTGTGGCTAACGGCTTAGGCTACGATTCTTGGATGAATAAGCTAGCTAGCTCAGTTAATAAGAAGCCACTGTTAGTTGGCGAAGACTTATTGCATTTAAAGTCCGGTGACAATCCACATATTTGGTACAATTTGAGTATGCCAGACAAGTACGTTAACTACTTAGTAAAGAAATTAAGCAAGCTTCAGCCAAAGCATCGAGCATATTTTGAAGCTCAAGGCCAAAAATACTTAGCTAAGATTAACGAAATTAAGCAAATTGCCCAAGGTATCGATACTAAAGGCAACAAGCCAGTGTTTGTCAGCGAGCCAGTCTTTGACTATGGCTTAAAAGAAGCTGGCATTAAGATTGGCAACCAAGAATTTGAAGAAGCAATCGAAAAAGAAACCGACCCATCAGCTAAAGTAATCAATCAAATGACTAAGGCTATTAAGCAAAGAAAGATTGCCTTCTTCGTTAACAATGTTCAAGCAAGCAGTTCAACTGTCAAAAGCTTTGTTAAATTGGCCAAAGAACATGACATTCCAGTTTTAAACGTGCGCGAAACCATTCCAAACAATACGACTTATTTGGCTTGGATGAAGCAAAATTACCAAAATCTGGCAGCAGCTGCAAAGATGCATAAATAGCAAGAAAGGGGGCTGGAGAGTTGATTCTAGAAGTAAAAAATTTAACGATGAAGTTCGACAACAAAGAAATTTTTCGAGATATCAACTTTAAACTTGAACCAGGTTCAATGACCGCCTTGCTTGGCCCAAACGGTACAGGAAAGACGACTTTGATCAATATTTTGATGAAGCTCTTGATTCCAACTGGTGGCAGCTTTAAATTTTCAGATGATGTCAAATTAGGCTATGTGCCACAATTTAGAAATATCGATTCGGAATATCCGCTGTCAATCAAGTCCTTCGTAGCTTTGAATACGCCATTTTTCAAAAATAAGCAGGTAAAGCAAACAATTCAAGAAGAACTAGAAGAAGTGCATTTAGCCGATATCCAAAATATCAGAATGGGTGAAGCTTCCGGTGGTCAAAAACAAAGAGCATATCTAGCGCAAGCATTATTAGACAAGCCAAACATGATTATCTTGGACGAAGCAACAGCTAGTTTGGATCCGGTTGCTAAAGAAGAATTAATGCAATTGATTACCCATTTAAATCAAAAGCATCAAATGACTGTTTTATTCGTGACTCATGATTTGCCTTTAGCCAAAAGATTCATGAAGGAATATCTTTATTTGAATCATGGCAAGATTGAACAAGGAAAAATGGGCGATTTTGTGGGGGATTATGAATAGATGTTTGAATTTGTATTTATGCGGTACGCTTTTTTAGCAAGTACTTTTATTGCTATTACCTGCGGGGTAGTTGGTGTTTATGTTGTTGCGCGCAACTATAGCTTTTTGGCCCATACTTTGTCAGAAATTGGCTTTGCCGGTGCAGCTTTTGGCGTATTTTTAGGGATTGATCCTTTATGGGGGATGCTCTTATTTACTTTGCTAGGATCAGTTAGCGTTGGCGAATTGTCCTTGCATAGCGACCAAAAAGAATCATCAATCAGTGCGATTTCTGCTTTATTTATTGGGCTAGGTGTGCTATTTTTAGCAATCTCCAATGCCAACAGTCGCTACGCTACCAGTATTTTGTTTGGTAGCATTATCGGCGTTGACAAAGAAGGAGTAATTCGACTAGTTGCCTTATCAGTCATTGTATTGCTGCTGTTAGGCCTAGTTCAAAGACAACTTAATTTTGATTCTTTTGATCACATCGGCGCAGTTGCCCATGGCGTAAAAGTAGGATTAGTCAGCTTTGTCTTTTTGATCTCTTTGGCAATGGCTGTTTCAATTGGATCCCAGATTGTTGGATCGTTGCTGGTATTTATTTTGCTAACTTTGCCAGCTTCATCTGCACGCTATTTAGGCAAATCGGTGCCTTCAATGTTGCTTTGGGCAGTAGGAATTGCTTTAGTTGGGGTTTGGCTAGGATTATATCTTGGCTTTATCACCAATTGGCCAGTAACTTTCTTTATTGCAATGATCGAAGTAGTAATTTATTTAGTAGTTTATTTTATTCATTTGATAAGGCACAAATTATAAAGTTAACTAATTAAAAATCGACTAAAATCAATAGGTTCGCTTGCGTGAATCCGATGATTCCAGCCGATTTTTTTATTTTTAAAAAGTGGTATAGCGAAGATTATGCTATATTTTGTGAATTATAAAACAAATAGTATCGCAGTATAAGAGATATTTTTTTATAATTTCACTAACTATTATAACCGCTTTCATGTATAATGGTTTGTGAAAGGTACTAAAATTTAGTAAAAAGAGGTTTTTGAAATGACATATTATTACAATGGTTTCCCACAAAGCGATCGCAATGAAAAACTTGACATGGTTAACGTTGAAGAACTTGAAGAACGTGTAAAAGACGTCATGCCAGAAGGTGCATATTACTACATTGCTTCAGGTTCAGAAAATGAATGGACTTGGCGTAACAACACTGCTGCCTTTAACCACTATCAAATCGTGCCTAGAGCTTTAACTGATATGGACAACCCATCAACTGAAACTGAATTTATGGGTATGAAGCTCAAGACCCCTATTATGATTTCACCAATAGCTTGCCATGGTATTGCACATAAAGATGCCGAAATAGCTACTCAACAAGGTGCTGCCGCTGCTGGGGCATTATTCTCATCAAGTACTTACGCTAACAAGAGCGTTGAAGAAATCGCTGCAGCTGCTCCTGAAGCACCACGCTTTTTCCAACTTTACTTGAGTAAAGACTGGGAATTCAACCGCATGGTCTTTGACGCAATCAAGAAGGCTGGCTACAAGGGAATCTTCTTGACTGTTGATGCTTTAATTTCAGGTTACCGTGAGGCTAACTTAAGAACCAACTTTACTTACCCAGTTCCATTAGACTTCTTTACTCGTTACTTAGGTGGCAAGGGCGAAGGTCAAAGTGTTGCCCAAATGTACGCTTCATCAGCTCAAAAGATTGGTCCTGCTGATGTAAGAAGAATCAAGGAAGAATCAGGCTTGCCAGTCTTTGTTAAGGGTGTAATGTGTGCAGAAGATGCTTACCTTGCTATGGGTGCCGGCGCAGATGGTATTTACGTAACTAACCATGGTGGTCGTGAAGTTGATACTGCTCCAGCAACTATCGACGTTTTGCCAGAAATTGCTGCAGCTGTTGACCACCGCGTTCCAATCATCTTTGATTCAGGTGTACGTCGTGGTTCACACATTTTCAAGGCTTTAGCTATGGGTGCTGACTTAGTAGGTATTGGTCGTCCTTACTTGTACGGCTTGGCACTTGGTGGCGCTAAGGGTGTTGAAAGCGTAATTGATGAATTGAACGAAGAATTGATTATCAACATGCAATTGACTGGTTGCAAGACCATTGAAGATGTAAAGCATGCAAAAATCTCTAACATTCGCTACACAGCTGATAACTTACCTTCAAACACTGACCCAACTAGAAGAGAAGCTTATCCAAAGACTGCTGAAAACCAAATCAAGGTTGAAGCAGATGCAGATGCAACTTCAGGTGCATCAAAACACTAATTTGACATGAACAAACAAAAAAGCTCAGGATAGATGTCCTGAGCTTTTATTGTGATGTGAGAAAATTTCTTTCCTTTACTGTTATATATTTACTTGGGCCGATAGTCAAATTAATTTTTTATCAGGTTGAAAATTAAAGCTTTTCAATCAATGATTCAAATTCATTTAATCGTTTTTCAAAGGTCTTGAAGGCATCTTCTAGATAGTCTTTCTTGGTCATATCAACGCCGGCCTTTTTCATGATGTCAACTGGGTAGGCGCTAGAACCTGATTTAAGGTAAGTGAGGTAAGCTTCAACATCTTCAGGCTTGCCGTGAACGACCTTGTTAGCTAAAGCAGTAGCTGCTGCAAAGCCAGTCGCATATTGGTAAACGTAGAAGTTGTAGTAGAAGTGCGGAATTCTTGACCATTCAAGCGCAATGTCGCCGCCTGGTTCAACCGCATCGCCGTAGTATCTTTGGTTTAATTCGCCATAGAAGTTATCTAATACTTCGGCCGTAAGTGGTTCGCCATTTGCATCGGCTTCGTGAATGAATTGCTCAAATTCCGCAAATTGAGTTTGACGGAAGAGGGTTCCCTTGAATGAATCTAAGTAGTGATTCAAGATGAAGGCTCTGGTCTTAGGATCAGTTACGTGATCTAAGAAGTATTCTGTCAAAATGTTTTCGTTAGTAGTTGAAGCAATTTCAGCCACAAAAATTGGATAATCGCCATAAACATATGGTTGGTAGTGGCGAGAGTACCAAGAATGCATGGAGTGACCAGTTTCGTGAACTAGGGTATAAAGATTATCGAGAGTATCTTCCCAGTTCAACAATTCATATGGATCAGTATCGTAAGCTCCGCCAGAGTATGCACCAGTACGCTTGTTTTTGCTTTCGACTACGTCGATTACTCGATTATTGAAAATGTAATCTACATGTTCCAAGTAGTCTTGTCCAAGTGGTGCCAGGGCCTTTTTAGCTTCAGCCTTAGCTTCTTCAAAGTTATAAGTCAGAGTAGACTCACCAGTCAAAGGCGTGTACATATCCCACATTTGCAAGTCTTTCAAACCTAAAAGCTTCTTGCGCAAGGCTACGTAGCGGTGAAGCAAGTCTAGATGCTTGTTGACTTCTTCAATCAAAGTATCATAAACCACAGTTGGAATGCCATTGCTATCTAAAGCAGCCTCTCTAGCTGACTTGTAGTTATGGACGCGAGCTTGGAAGTTGTGCGCCTTAACTACGCCAGACAAAGTTGAAGCCAAAGTGTTTTGGAATTGGTCATAAGAAGCATACATTACGTCAAAGGCATTCTTGCGAACTTCTCTGTTAGGTGATTGAATCAAAAGTGAGTAAAGACCATCTGATAATTGAACCATTTCGCCATCTTCATCTAGCACATAGCCATATTCCATATCTGAATTGGTCAAAACGCCAAAAGTATTTTCGGCATTGGATAAAGCGTCGCTAGCATCGGCAACCAATCTTTCTTCTTCAGCCTTTAAAGTGTGTGGCTTTTTGCGAGTGATTTGTTCGATCAAGTGCTCGTATTCGGCTAAGCGTGGTTCTTCATCCTTGAATTCAGCCAGTTGTTCTTTAGTCAAAGACAAGATTTCTGGATTGATAAAAGAAGTATTGGCTTCAAATTGTGATGCTAAAGATTGCACTCTAGCTACGTAGCCTAGATAATGGGTGTTAGCAGTGTCAACGTCGCTTGACATTGAAGCATAGACATAGATATTTTCAAATTTGCGCTTAACTGCTAAAATTTTAGTCAGTGCTGCGTAAAGTTGTTTGCCAGATTGGGTAAAATTAGCTTGCAAATCCTTAAGACCAGCGATTTCATCCTTGGATTCAGCCAAGGCGTTTTCCCAATCTTGGTCAGTTTTGAAGATGCGAGTAAGATCCCAGGTTAATTCTTCTGGAACTTCATTTCTAGTTGGAATAGTCATAAAAAATCTCCTTTATATTAGTCTTTGACCTAATTCTAATTGATTGAGATCGAAAAGACAAAATCTAAATAATGGTAAATTTTTGCAAGTAGAACTGTTAACATGGCGCTAAAAGTGCTAATAATAGATCTATGGAATTTTTAAAAGGAAACGAGAGTAGGTATGGAGCAACATCCTAAACGTAGAGAATATCAACAGCAACATCATTTGCGCTCATCAGCTAGTCTGAGTCGCAATCAGGCATTTGCTCTTGCTGATGGTGTGAAAGCACCACAGAATTTAGTTGCTAGAATAATCGCTTTGACTGCTGTGTTAGCAGTTAGTTTTGCCGTTGCTTGGGCAGCTCACTTATATTTTGCAATTCATAGCGGAATCGATCAGGTAAGTGGCCATACAGCAACCTCAGCCCGGATTGCAGCCAAGCAGCCGATTTCAATTTTGGTTTTGGGAGTTGATCAAGGAATTGAAGGCAGACACGACCGCGGTAATTCCGACACGATGATCTTGGCCACCGCTAACCCTGGCAAAAATACTGCCACGATGACTTCGATTCCTCGTGATACTTTGGCGGATATCAAGGGCGATCCTGGCGACAAGTATTATATTTTTAGAATTAATTCTGCTTATGAACTTGGCGGCAGCCAAGCCGCTGTCAAGACGGTTTCCAGTTTGTTAAATGTGCCAGTTCAATATTATGTCGAGGTTAACATGAAAGCTCTAAAGAGCCTAGTTAATGCGCTTGGCGGGGTAGATGTTCAGGTCCCATTTGACTTTAGCTATGATTGGTGCGACTTCCACAAGGGTAAGCAGCACTTAAATGGCCGCCATGCAGTAGCTTATGTCAGAATGAGAAAAGAAGACCCACGTGGTGACTATGGCCGCCAATTGCGCCAGCGTCAAGTAATTGAAGCTATTGCCAAGAAGGCAATGTCAGTCAATACTTTGAGCAATTACCGCAAGCTTGTGACGATCTTTTCTAAATACGTTAAGACTAACTTGAGTTTTAACGATATGATCTTCTTAGCGCTCAACTACCGCGGAGTTATGAAGAACTTGAAGAGCGGCTACATTCAAGGCCACGATGCGTGGATCGATGGCTCATCGATTCAAGTTGCGCCAACATCTGAATTGCAAAAGATTTCAAACATGGTTCGCAAGAACTTGAATCTTGAAACCGAAACTTTGAATAATGAAGAAACTAGACAAAATAAGCTAAACGAAAACAACGTAAACTGGGATGATCCAAATGCCTTTACCACTTATCAGGTTTACGACAAGAGCTCATCTGATACTAATGGCAGTTCTGCGGATACAAATGCAGAGCAATCATCCAGCTCATCAAATGGGGGTCTTTTTGGTGGCTTGTTTAAATAGTCAATATCACGTCGATTGACGTGATATTTTTTTGGAAAAAAGGAGAAAACAATGTTAGGAACAATTGCTAATACATTAGCGCTAGTGGTGGGAACTAGTATTGGTGCCTTAATCAAGCATGGCTTGAAAAAAGAATACGAAAATGTCCTTTATCAAGCTATGGGACTAGCAGCTTTAGGAATCGGCTTAGAGAATGTAGTCAATAATTTGCCCAAAAGCCAGTATCATGTCTTGTTTATTATTAGTCTGGCGCTTGGCGCGATCATTGGCCATAAATTGGATATTGACGGTCATTTCAATCATTTAGTGGCTAAAATGGGCAAATCAGAATTAGGCAAGGGCTTAGCGACAGAAATTTTGCTTTGCTGCATTGGGGCTTTGTCGATTGTTGGGCCAGTCATGGCAGCAGTCAAAGGCGACAATACCATGCTTTATACCAATGCGACCTTGGATTTTGTGACTTCGATTGTCTTTGGTGCTAGCTTTGGCTGGGGGATGCTGGTTGTGCCGCCAGTCTTATTTTGCTGGCAGGGGATGATATATCTGATTGCCAAGTATTTATCTGCTAGTTTCTTTACCGGGGCGGTCATTGTGGAAATTTCTATCGTAGGTGGTTTTTTAATCACATGCACGGGTCTAGCATTGCTGAAAATTAAAGACATAAAGTCATTGAATTTTTTACCAGCTTTGGCTATTCCAATTATTTTCTTTATTTTCAAGACTATATTCCGGCTTTTTTTGTGAAAATTGCTATAATAGTGATGTAGGCCGTAAAGGGATAATCGAAAATTTTTTGAAAGCGATTTAGATTATCACTTGTAAGTGCAGACTATTAGCTATAAACTATAAGTAGGTCATTAAATAATAGCTGTTATTTAATGGGACAGCTCAATTACTTTTTGGAGGTGTAGTTAATGAGCATTGTTAGTTTAGCAAGATTCCAGTTTGCGATGACAACGATCTTCCACTTTTTCTTTGTTCCATTTTCAATCGGAACAGCCTTCGTTGTTGCCGTAATGGAATCTATCTATGTTCATACTGGCAATTCAGAATATAAGAAAATGGCTAAGTTTTGGAGCAATGTCTTCTTGCTAAGTTTCGCGGTGGGTGTTGTTACAGGGCTTATCCAAGAATTCCAATTCGGTATGAACTGGTCAGATTATTCAAGATTTATGGGTGACATCTTTGGTGCTCCATTAGCATTTGAGGCTTTATTGTCATTCTTTATGGAATCAACCTTTATTGGATTGTGGATGTTTACTTGGAATAAAGTGGGCAAGAAACTCCACGTATTCTTTATCTGGATGGTAGTAATTGGTACTATGACTTCCGCTTTGTGGATTTTGGCTGCCAATTCATTTATGCAACATCCAGTTGGCTTTACTATCCGCAATGGCCGTGCAGAAATGGTTGACTTTGCGGCTTTGCTTACCAATAAGCAATTAATGTTTGAATACAGCCACGTAGTTATCGGTGCTTTGTTAACCGGTGCAACTATTATTGCTGGTTTGTCAGCTTTCCAATTCTTGAAGAAGAGAAGTATGTCAGAAGCTGATAGCAAGATCTACAAGAAGTCAATGCGTTTGGGCTTGATCATGATGTTGATCTTCTCAATCGGTTCAGTAACTGCTGGTGACTTGCAAATGAAGTACTTGATCAACGAACAACCTATGAAGTTCGCTGCTACTGAAGCTCTTTACAAGACTACTGGCAAGAGTGCTCCATGGACTGTAGTTGGTATTGCTGATACTAAGACTCATGAAGTTAAGGGAAAGATTGAAGTTCCATACATGCTTAGTTTGCTTTCATATGGCAAGACTACCGGTTCAGTTAAGGGTATGGAAGAAGTTAATGCCGAACTTGAAAAGAAGTATGGTACTACTATCGACGGCCACAAGATGAACTACTACGTTCCAGTTAATACTCTATTTTGGTCATTTAGATTTATGGCAGGATTTGGTGCATTGATGATTCTAGTTGCAATCGTCGGTTTGATTACGACTAGAAAGAAGAAAGAAACTCTCTACAAACACCGCTGGATGCTTTGGGTAGTGGCTTTGATGACCTTTACCCCATTTATTGCTAATACGTGTGGATGGCTTATCACTGAACTTGGTCGTGCTCCATGGACTGTTTATGGATTATTTACAATTGAACAAAGTGTTTCGCCAAACGTTTCAGCTGCGTCATTGTTAACTTCAAACATCGTTTACTTCTGCCTCTTTACTGGTTTGGCAATCGTGATGATCGGCTTAGTTGTTCGTTTCTTGAAGAGCAACGACCCAGAAGCATACATGGCTAAGGAAGCTGAAAGCAAGGCAACTGATCCATTTGCAAAGGGGGCCTTCTAAAATGTCAGCATTACAAATCGTTTGGTTTATCTTAATCGGAGTATTATTCTCAGGCTTTTTCTTCCTCGATGGCTTTGATTTTGGCGTTGGAATGGCGGTTAAAACCGTAGCCCACAATCGTGAAGAAAGAAGTCAGGTAATTTCTACTATTGGACCAGTTTGGGATGGTAACGAAGTTTGGTTGATTACTGCTGGTGGTGCAATGTTTGCATCATTCCCATACTGGTACGCTTCACTATTTTCCGGCTACTACTTAATCCTATTGTTGATTTTGCTCTGCTTGATTATTCGCGGTGTATCATTTGAATTCCGTGCTAAGAGTCCAGAAAACAAGAAGGATCTTTGGGAAAATATGATGGCCCTAGGTAGCTTTTTGGCACCATTTCTATTTGGAGTAATGTTTATTTCAATGGTTAAAGGGATGCCAATCGATGCTCAAGGCAACATGAGCGCACACTTCTTTGACTACTTCAATTGGTTCTCAGTTGTGGGCGGAATTGCTTTGACTTTGCTTTGCTACTTGCACGGCTTGAACTACATTACTTTAAAGACAAAAGGCCCAGTTTCACAAAGAGCACAAAACTATGCTCAAGCTCTTTACTGGGTACTCTACGTGGGCGAATTGATTTTTGCTTTGCTTTTGATTTTCCAAACAGACTTTATTAGCGTTCACCCAGCGTCAACTTTGATCTGCTTGCTAGTAATTGTGGCATTATCAATTTACGCTCATAGTTCTACCTTTACTAACCACCAAGGTCACGCCTTTATTGCTAGTGGTTTGACTTTGGTTGCTTTGGTTGCTTTATTATTTACTGGTTTATTCCCAAGATTGATGATTTCTTCAATCAGCAGTAAATACAACTTAGTTATCCAAAGCGCATCATCATCACACTATACATTAGTAGTTATGACTATTGCGACTGTAATTTTTGTCCCACTTGTTTTGGCATATACTGCTTGGTCATATTGGATTTTCCGCCGGCGGATTGAAAAGCCAAGAGTGGGAGAAGCAGGAGAAGGATATTAATGATTGATCGACACCTATTTCACTTAACAGGTGCTGGCTCGATCGTAAGAAGGCTTGCAGTGCTTGAGGTTCTGCAGGCCTTTTTAATTATCGGACAGGCACTTTCATTGACAGCAGTATTAACCAAGCTTTGGCAAGGACATGCAATTGATTGGCTTTTATTATTGGCCTTTGCCATCTGCTTTTCTGGACGACAATTTTTGGATTGGCTAAGAGGAGGCTGGTTGGAAAATTATTCAAGCCAAGTATCAGAAGAATTGCGAAAAGATTTATTAGTTAAGGTCTTCAATGAAGGCCAAGCTTTAGTTCAAAAGCAAGGAACTGGTAGCTTGATTACAATGGCGCTAGATGGAATAGATGAAGTTCGAAACTATATTAAATTGATCTACAGCAAAGTGCTAACCATGATGGCTGTGCCGGTTTTGATCTTGATCGCCATGTTTATTCTAAATTGGCAATCGGCCCTAATTTTGCTGATCATGTATCCATTGATTGTGCTATTTATGATCATTTTGGGTTATGCTGCGCAAAGCAAGGCAGACCGTCAATTTGGCAATTTCCAGCGTTTGTCTAATAACTTCATTGATTCGCTTAGAGGAATCGATACTTTGAAGTATTTTGGCCTAAGCAAGCGTTACTCAAAGAGTATCTTCAACTTGAGCGAAGACTTCCGCAAGAAGACTATGAATGTGCTTAAAGTAGCGATGCTTTCAACTTTTGCCTTGGATTTCTTTACTACTTTGTCAATTGCGGTTGTGGCCGTTTATTTAGGATTTGGTCTGCTAAAAGGCGAAATCACGCTTTTCCCAGCTTTAGGAATTTTGATTTTGGCACCAGAATATTTCTTGCCAATTAGAAATTTTGCCGGGGACTATCATGCCACTCTTGATGGCAAAAATGCCTTTAAGCGAATTAATCAGTTGATTGACGCACCAAAAGAACCAGTTCAAGAACTTGTTTTGACTAACTGGAGCGCTGATTCAGAACTTGAAATTGACGATTTGAACTTTGCTTATGCACAAGGCAGCAAGATCGGGCCAATCGCTTTGAAGCTCAAAGGATATCAAAAAGTTGGTATCATCGGCATGAGTGGATCAGGCAAGAGTAGTTTGATCAACTTGCTGGGCGGATTTTTAACGCCTGCTAGTGGTCAAATCAAGTTGCAAGGCCAATCAGCCGAAACGATGAATATTCCAGCCTGGCACAAGCAGATGATCTATATCCCTCAGCATCCTTATGTCTTTACTAGCAGCTTGCGCGACAATATTGCCTTTTACACCCCAGATGCTAGCGATGAGGAAATCATGCAAGCTATTCATGTTATGGGATTAGATGAATTGCTGGCAGAACTACCTGAGGGCTTAGATACGATTATTGGTCAAGGAAAGCGTGCCTTGTCTGGTGGACAGGCGCAAAGAATCGCTTTAGCTAGAGCTTTATTAGACAAAAAGCGCCACATTATGGTGCTTGATGAACCAACGGCCCATTTGGATATTGAAACTGAAATTGATATCAAAAGCCGCATGCTTCCGTTGATGGAAAATAAACTAGTTTTATTTGCAACGCACCGGATGCACTGGGTCAAGGATATGGATTACATCTTGGTAATGAACCAGGGCAAATTAGTTGAGCAAGGAACTTATGAAGAATTGGCTGCTAAGGGCGGCTACTTTAATGAATTGATGCAAGAAATGCGAGGTGGCAAAGTTGATTAAAAATCTACCGATCTTTAAGGCGCTTGAACATGATCGCTGGGTTCGTCCATTTTTGCGTCAATATAAAAAGAGCTTAATTGTCGCAATTTTCCTTGGAATTATGACTTATGTGGCCGGAGCTGGCTTAATGTTTACCTCAGGCTACTTGATTTCTAAGGCTGCGACTAAGCCAGAAAATATTTTGTTGATCTATGTGCCAATTGTTTTGACTAGAGCTTTTGGGATTGCTCGGCCAACTTTTCGTTATTTAGAGCGACTGGTTAGTCACAACTGGGTTTTGAAGATGACCTCAAAATTGCGCAAGCGTTTGTATGACTCTTTGGAACAAGATGCAGTTTTTTTCAATAGCAAATATCAACTAGGCGACATCTTGGGACTGCTATCAGATGATGTGAGTCATATTCAAAACCTCTACTTGAGATCAATCTTCCCAATGCTTGTGTCTTGGGGACTATATGCAATTATTGTGATTGGTCTTGGCGTCATCTCACCTTTGATGGGTTTATGGATGCTTTTGGTCTTTGGCTTGATCATTTTTGCAATTCCAATCTGGTCAGTCTTGGTAAATGGAGCAAGACAAGTCTACCGCAAGCAATTGCAGGATGAACTTTACGTTGACTTGACTGACAATGTAATGGGCGTTTCTGACTGGGTTTTGTCAGGTCGAGGAAATGAATATTTAGACTTGCACGTTAACAACCAAGAAAAGTTGCTCAAGGTTCATTTGAAGATGGCCAAATTTGAGCGCTTGCGCGACTTGTGCTTGCAGCTGCTTTACCTATTAGGGATTATTAGCTTGATCGTCTGGGGTGCAGCTACTTTTGGCGGACATCCTAGCGCTGCCACTAATTGGATTGCAGCCTTTGTCCTAGCTGTTTTTCCAGTGGTTGATGCCTTGGCTCAACTTCCTGGTGCAGCTCAAGAAACCAATGTTTACCAGGATTCTTTGGTTAGATTGAATAATTTGCCAGAAACTAAGAAAAGCCAAAGCCAAAAAATTGAACTTGCTGCTCCTTATAAATTGGAGCTTGACCAAGTTCGCTATACTTACCCAGGTCAAAGTAAAGAGATTTTGCAAGGAATCAGCTTGGAAATTGACCAAGGCGAAAAATTAGCCATCCTGGGTAAAAGTGGATCAGGTAAGAGTACTTTGGCTAGCTTATTAAGAGGAGACCGGATTCCTACAGCTGGTTCAATCAAGTTAAATGGGATCTCGACTAGTGAATTTGGCGATCAGATGCCTGATTATATTGCCGTCATCAACCAAACGCCATACTTGTTCAATACCACGATTGCCAATAATTTGCGTCTTGGCAATGAAGAAGCTAGCGATGAACAATTGTGGGATGCGCTAGAGCGAGTTGGGCTAAAACAAATGATCGAAAAATTGCCAAACAAGTTAGAAACCATGGTTCAAGAAGCTGGACTGCGCTTTTCTGGTGGTGAGCGTCACCGCTTGGCTTTAGCGAGGGTGCTTTTAAAGAATTCACCAATTGTCTTGTTAGATGAGCCAACGGTTGGCCTAGACCCAATCACTGAACAAGCTGTCATCAACACGATTATGGGGCAGTTAGCAGATAAAAGCTTGATTTGGATTACCCACCACTTGCAAGGAATCGATCTCATGGATCGAGTTATCTTCTTAGAAGATGGGGAATTGACGATGCAAGGCAGTCCTAAGGAGCTTTGGGACAGTCAAGAGCGCTTCCGTCAACTAAAAAAGGCCGACCAGGGTTTATAGCTTGGTCAGCCTTAGGATTATAAAGTTCGAGTCAATAGTTTATTGGTGATCTTCAAAAGTGTCTTTTGAGCACTGCTATGTGGAAGTTGATTCAAGATTTGAACTGCTTCGTCAGTATACTTCTTGGCAAAAGCCCGGCTTTCATCAATGATTGAGCTGTTTAACAAAAGGCTCTGCACTTCACTGATATCAGCTGAAGTCATTTGATCCTTTTTGTCTAATAGCTTCTTTAAGGCCAGCTTTAAGTCGTTATTTTGCAAGGCCAAAAGAATTGGCAAGGAGTAAACGCCAGTTTTTAGATCTTCTAGGGTTGGCTTGTTGAAGTTCTTGCTGCCAGTGTAATCCAAGATGTCGTCGACGATTTGGAAGGCAATGCCGATCTTTTCGCCAAATTCAGCCATCAATTGGGTTTTCTTGGCATCAGCCCCAGCAAAATAGGCACCTTCTTCAGCTGCCAATTTTAATAAAGCAGCGGTCTTACCTTTGACGTTAGCAATATATTGCTCGATTGTTTGGGCTTGGTTGAAGCGTGCTCCCATTTGCGACAATTCGCCGTCGAGGATATGATGCATGGTGTGGGCGTTTTTAGAAAGATAGATTCGATCAGCCCCAGCGCGCAAAATCAAATCGAAAAAGTGCGTAAACAGCAAATCGCCGGCATAGACGGCAACATCTTTGCCAAAATGAGTCTGAATGCTCGCTTGTCCGCGGCGCTCATCAGCTTCATCGATGATATCGTCGTGAATTAGAGTTGCCATATGCAAGATTTCGATTGAAGCAGCCAGCTGAATGAGTTGGTCGTTATCAATTTTGTCTTTTTCGCCAGCAGCTTCTGCACTCAAAAATAGCAGGGCTGGACGTAAGTATTTGCCACCGTTATCAGCCATTGTCAAAAGGGCTTTTTGCAGATCTTGATGATGGGTTTGGATGTTCTCATTGATAAATTGATTGACTGAAGTCAATTGTTTAGAAATTATTGGGTATTGGAGCCATTGTTTAGTAATATTCATTGGATCTTTCCTTATAATATAGTTGAAACTTTATGTAGTTGAAGGGATGTGTTTTTTATTGAAAATTAGCGTTTTTCTGGAACTAGTTGAAATTAAAGCTAAAGTTGCCAGCGTAGCGCCTTTTCTTTTAGGTTTATTTTACAGTATTTTTGCTTATCATCATACTAATCCGCTACTAGCAATTGTATTTTTTATTGCGATGTTTTTGTACAACATGGTCGTTGATATGCTCGACAACTACAGTGATTATTATCGCGCGGATAGTAAGTCTTATCAACAAAATACTAATATTATCGGACGCGAACATATTGATCCTAAGCTAGTTCGGAATTTGATGTGGGCTTTTACCATTATTTCTGCTTTGCTAGGCTTATGGCTTGTGAATCAGGCAGGATTAGCGGTATTATGGTTAGGGTTATTCTGTTTTGCAATCGGTTACTTATACTCATCAGGTCCTTTGCCAATTTCCAATCTGCCTTTAGGAGAGTTCTTCTCAGGCTTTACTATGGGCTTTGTGATTGTATTTTTGAGCGTGTACTTGAATAGCTACCAAGTATTTGTTTGGAACTGGGCAAGTGTCTTAAATATCTTTTTGCTAGCCTTGCCGCTAGAGTTGTGGATTTCTAATTTGCTTTTAGCAAATAATATCTGCGATGCACAAGAAGATGAGGATAACCATCGCAAAACGATTATTCATTTTATTGGTAAAAAGGCAGGCCTTGCTGCCTACACAATAAAGAATATTGTGATATTTATCGTACTTATGCTATTGCCGCTTTTGCAAGTAGCGCCAAAATCAGTTTGGCTGACAATTTTTCTAGTACCTTTCGTTTATCAGCAAAATAAGATATTGGTGGCTAAGCAAGTCAAAACAGAGACCTTCATTACCGCAGTTAAGACTCTTTTGATGGGGTCACTGATTTATATCGTTACTTTTTTGATTGGAATTCTACTTTAATTGAACAACGGAGGAAAAGTTATGAAAAAGATTGTTGTCTTGGGTGCTGGTTACGCTGGTTTGAAGACTGTGGTTGATTTACAGAAAAAATTCCGTGATCAAGCTAAGATCGTTTTAATCAACAATGTACCATATCACTATGAAACTATGCGTTTGTATGAAGTAGCTTCAGGTAACTACCCATACACTAAGATGTCATTTGAATTGTCTGACGTAATTCGTCCATCAATGACTGAATTAGTTGTCGCAAATGTTGAAAAGGTTGACTACGAAAACAAGCAAGTAATTTTGACTGATCATGAACCAGTATCATACGACTACTGTGTAATTGGTTTAGGCTTTACTTTGGGTACGCGCGGAATTGAAGGCGCAGATGAATACACTTTGCCAATGCACGATGTAAAATCAGCTGAAGCAATTCGCGACCGTATTTACGAACAAATGCAAGCTTACCGTCAAGATCGCGATGCTAAGCACTTGCAAATCGTAATTTGCGGGGCAGGTTTCCAAGCAGTTGAATTAGCTGGTGCAATTGCAGAATCGCGTCCTAGATATGCCAAGATGGCTGGCTGCAACCCTGAAGATATTAAGATCACTATGTTAGATGGTTCGCCAAGAGTTTTGCCAATGTTTAACGACAAGCTTTTAGCTTATGCTTTAGACATCATGAAGAAGCGCGACATTGAATTGATCAATCCAGCTTACGTTCAAAAGGTAACTGAAGACTCTGTTTCATACAAGATGGCTAAGGCTCCTGAAGGAACTGAACTAACTGTAATTAAGGCTGGTACTATGATCTGGATGATGGCCTTCAGTGGACACCCAATTACTGAAAAGTCTGGCTTCAAGCAAAACCGCTACCGTGTAATGGTTTCAGAACACTTAACTGCACCAGAAAGCGACGATGTTTACATCTTGGGTGAAGATGCTGCGGTAATGATGCCTGGCAAGAAATTCCCATACCCACCAACTGCCCAAATGGCTTTAACTATGGGTACTTATGCAGCTAAGGACCTTGCAGCTAGAATTGGCGGCACTAGTCGACCAGCAGCTTACACTTACAAGTCATTAGGTGAAGTATGTTCAATCGGTGAAGACAAGGCTGTAGGTATGGCAATGGGTAAGCCATACAAGGGCTATCTTGCATCTGCTTTGAAGAAGATGATTATCAACAAGTCTCTTCTTGAAATCGGCGGTATGAAGCAAGTATTTGGCGTAGGTCGTTTTGACTTATACCACTAAAATTTTCAAAATAAGAAAAACAGTATAAAATAGGTGACAAGTACTAAAATGATTTGGTGCGGGCCACTTATTTTTTTGATGTTTTTTCAAGAGAGGAATCAACATGAAAGCAAAACCTAAATTAACCTTTCCGATCGTCTACGGGCTAATTTCAGCTTTGATTGCCTTTATTGCTGTATTTTTTATTGCACATGGCAACTTTAGATTGAGCCTGCCAGTTTCTATTGCTTTGGCAGGAATTTCATCTATTTTGTTTTATATTTTTTCTTATTTCCGCGGACATGCCAGCAGCGAAATCAAGCGCATTGTGCAAGAATATCATTTGACTGACCAGGAACTTGCCAAGATGACTGGGTTAAAGGTTAGCGATTTTCCTATCTATCACGATCGCTTGCAATTGATTTTGCCTAAAAGATACTGGCCTAGAATCCTAGATATTTTGCAAAAATACGAACAAGAACAAAAAAATAAACAGTAGTTAGGACTGGGAATGAATGAGCTTATTAGAGGTAAAGAATTTAAGTCAAAGCTTTATTGATAAAACTTTATACGAAAATGCCAACTTCGTTTTGAACAAAGAAGACCATATGGGAGTTACTGGTCAAAATGGAGTGGGAAAATCGACCTTGATCAAGATTTTGACTGGGGAAATTATTCCAGATGAAGGATCAGTCAAATGGCAAAATAAAGTCAGCGTGGGCTATCTTGATCAGTATGCAAAATTAAGCCCTGGCGTAACGATTAGGGGTTTTTTACGGACGGCTTATGATAATTTATATGCCAAAGAAAAAGAGCTGACAGAGCTTTATACGCGTTATGGCGAAAGTGGGGATGATACTTTGCTAGAAAAAGCTGGCAAAGTGCAAACTTTTCTTGAAGAAAATAATTTCTACAACATCGATACAGAAATTGAGCAAGTTGCTTCTGGACTTGGTCTAGCAGAACTCGGGTTTGACCATGATGTGTCAAAATTGTCTGGTGGACAAAGATCTAAGATTATTTTGGCTAAGCTACTTTTAGAAAGTCCAAATGTCTTAGTTTTGGACGAACCAACCAATTATTTAGATGTTTCTCATATTGATTGGCTAGTTGAATATTTGAATAACTTTGCTGGAGCTTTTATCGTTGTTAGTCACGACTATGACTTTTTGGGACGAATTGCCAATTGCATTATTGATATCGACTTTGGCACGATTACCCGCTATACCGGCACGCTCAAGCAAGCTACTGGACAAAAAGCAGCTAACCGCGAAACCTACCTAAAGGCCTATGCCAACCAGCAACGCAAGATTGCTAAGACTGAAGAATATATTCGAAAGAACAAGGCAGGTACGCGGGCTAAAAGTGCCAAATCTCGGGAAAAGCAATTAGCGAGAATGGATATTTTGAATCCGCCAAAAAACAACAAAAAGGCTAAATTTGATTTTCCATATGTGGCAACGGCTTCTAATTTGCTTTTGCAAACGCAAGATTTGGTGATTGGCTATGACCAAGCTTTGGTTAAGACTGCCTTCAATTTCTCAGTTGGCGGCAGCGAAAAAGTAGCCATCACCGGCTTTAACGGAATCGGCAAAACCACTTTATTGAAGACTTTGCTAGGGCAGATCAAGCCAATTTACGGCAGCTTTGATCTCTCAATTACAGCTAAACTAGCTTACTTCAAGCAGGATTTGACCTGGCCAAATGGCAATATGACTGCCTTGCAGTACTTGCAAGAAGAGTTTGAGCGCAAAAAGCCCAAAGAATTGCGACAAGCTTTAGCTAAGATGGGGCTAACTGCTCAGCAGGCAATGAGTCCGTTAAAGGAATTGTCTGGTGGGGAACAAGAAAAGGTGAAATTAGCCAAGATGCAGTTTGAACCAGCTAATTTGCTGTTTTTGGACGAACCAACCAACCACTTGGACAATGATACTAAGGATGCATTAAGAAAAGCAATTATCAATTTCCCAGGAGGGGTAATTATCGTTAGTCACGAACGAGACTTCTTCAGAGGAGACTGGATTGACAAGACTATTGATTTAGAAAAATTGGCTTAAGATTCATCAAATGCCATAACTAGCGTGGAATAACTATGACAAATAAAGAAAGTGAAAAATTTTATCAAGAAATCCTCGACATCTGCCTAACAGCTGGACGACTAATGATCGAAGGCGGCAGCGAAATGTACCGGGTTGAGGATACAATGCTCAGAATTGCGCGAAATGCAGGAATTGATGATCCCAGAGTTTTTGCAACGCCAACTGGTATTTTTATGAGTTTGGATGGCGGGGATATGATGCAGATGAAGCAGATCCGCGACCGCAATATTAATCTAGAGTTAGTTGACCGAGTTAATGACTTGTCGCGCCAATTTGCGACCAAAAAAATCAATCTAACTCAATTAAGACAAGCGATCTTGGATGTAGCAACTAATACCCCAGCTTTTCCGCTGTGGCTGCAAGCAGTTGGAGCTGCTACTTTAAGTGCGACCTTAATGGTTTTATTCATGGATGACTATGACTGGGTCGATTTTCCAGCTGCTGCAGTAGTTGGCGTTTTGGGTTATGTCTTCTATGTTTATTTCAAGCGCTATACTAAGGTTCGGTTTTTATCTGAATTAGTCTCTGCTATGCTGATGGGGATGGCGGCAATTGGCATTCATTTTATGTTTCCGCAGACAATCGTCGACAATATTTTGATCGGTGCTTTGATGACGTTGGTTCCAGGATTAGCTTTAACCAACGCTTTAAGAGACTTGTTCATGGGCGATCTGTTATCAGGAGTTGTTAGGATGTTTGAAGCTACTTTGACGGCTTTGGCCCTAGGAGGCGGAGTGGCAATTATGATTAAATTTTTGGGAGCGTAAGAATGCCATTTTGGTTGGAGATTTTAATCAATATTATCTTTTCATATGTTGCATCAGTCGGCTTTGCTTTAACGATCAATGTTCCCCACCGAGTTTTGAATTTGGCCGGGGTGAGCGGAATTATCGGCTGGATGACTTATTGGCTTTTGGCTAAGGCTGGATCTGGTAGAATGCTGTCTAATTTAATGGGGGCTTTTATAATTGGAATTATGGGACTAATTTTTGCCAGAATAAAAAAGGCTCCAGTGACAGTGTTCAACATTCCAGCTTTAGTTCCATTAGTACCGGGCGTGCCAGCTTATCAGGCGGTTAGGTCGCTAGTTAATGGGGATGTCGATGCAGGCGAAGCGGCAATTTTGCGAGTGGCCGTAGTTACTTGTTCGATTGCCTTGGGAATTTTGCTTTCAACTATGTTTACTGAAATGTTAAACCGAACGCGAAAAGTTTACAAAAACAAGCGCAAAAGGATATAATATTAGCGACGAGTCGAAAAAAGAACGCGAGATGCGGATATTTTTGAGATAGGGGACGTCTGCTTTTGATAGCAAGCACGGGAAGTGCCGACGTTGATTGCCCTGATGTGAACAGGTAGTAATCACACATTTTGTGCCCTGATTGAAAGAGGCAGGCCTTTTTAATAAGACCTGCCTTTTTCTGTTTGCGATTATGATTTGCTAATTGCAGGTTTTTGTGGCAAATTTATAAATATAATATTGAATTAGAATTTTGGGTAGAGGAAAATTTGTTTTGAAGATAAAGTTAAATGACTTAGTTAATAAAATTGAAAACGAAGATTATATTCAGGACTTGGAAACTGTTAAATACGCTACCATCAGCAAGTCCAAGACCAAGCTTAAATCTTATGCAGAGAAGATGGTCAATGAGGTTGTAGCAGCTTATAAGCATGACTCTTTGATTCGAACTAGTTTAGAAGTTGAAGGCCAGCGCCCAGCAACTTTTAGTTTGGAAAATAATATTATCAATTTGCCATATGCAAACTATAAAAAGATCTATAATTTCTTTGATGAAGGAAGCGAAAATGATGTAAATCTTTACTTTGAAACTAGTTCAGACTTTTTGAACGCATCAGCTTTCAGAATCGATTTATTAGCTAGTGAGGCAGAATTGTTAGCCGACCCAGACAAGTATGTTGAACTTTTAACTGAGCAAATATTTGAAAAGTTGCAGACCATCCGCAACTACGAAAATGAGCCTAAAGAAGCTAAGGAAGACGAAAAGGAAAGTAGTTCTGACAAATAGGAGCGGGGTAACTCCTAGATAGGGAGAAAAAGAATGTTAGATTTTTTAGTTGTAACTGGTGGAAGTCAAAAAACAGGTTGGAATTTCTTGGGAATTCTGCTAGTAGTAGCGATTATCTTGTACTTGGTGTTTATCGTGCAAAATATTCGCCAGCGCCGAATTAAGATGATTATCAAAGAGCACAAGCGCTTTACTTGGAAGAATACGCTATTGTCGCTTGTGGAAGTAGTTGCTTTTCTTGTGGCCAGTGTTTGGATGTTCAACAATGTCTTTTTGGATAATCCAGACCTTGAGGATAGTAGCCGTATCACTTCTAGCGTTGAATATAAGCCACTAGTTCTTGAAACAGGTGGCAGTGGCAATTCTAGCTATGTGACAATTGACTCAGCTAAGAAGAAGGTGGGCTCACAAGAATATACCTTCTATATTGATGGACAAAAATATAAAGTTCCAGGTACGCAAGCCTCAGTTGCTTTTGGTCCCAAGGTTTTGGACGTTAGTGCAGAAAAGATTCCATATAATGATAAAGTCTTAGCCAAAAAAGACCAACAATACCAAAAGGCTTATGTGGCTATCTATACAGCTGTTTACAAGAAAAATTAGCAAAATGGCCTAGGCTTTCATTCTGGCAGAGTTGCGACCAAGTATTACTTGATTCGAATTCCAGATGGCAGCTTTATCAAATATAAATAAAAAAATTGAGGTTCAATTTCGAACCTCAATTTTTGTTTAGGCAGTAAATTTATTTTTCTTAAATAAGCTAAGCAAATAGCCACTGACAAAGGCTAAGATGAAGCTAGACGTCAAGAAGTCCATCACGTTGCCAGAGAAGAAGGCTGCAGCTAGCATAAAGCTAATTGCCACCAGCAAGCTGCTAGTCAAGAAGTTGCGGTTCTCTTTTCTAGCCAGCCAGTTGATAATAGCATAAAGCAGAATAGCCAAATAAGGCCCTACAAAAAGCAGCATTCCGAGCCACCCTAAGGAATAGACCTGAGACAAAAAGTCACGCTCAAGATTGAAAATATTGCTTTCTCGAGTGTAAGAAATTCCTAGCACTTTATCTAAGCGATTATTGTTAGTTGCTCGTACTTGATTGAGCATGGCGATTTCTAGATGCCGGTTTTGCAAGCGCAAATCGCCTGGCTCTTTCATGATGCCGAGCCAAAATTCTGGATCATATTGATAAGAATAGGATTTAAAGACAAATTTGGGATTTAAGGCATAAGCTTTGTAATTTTTGCGAATAAATCCCTTCAAGAATTCATCTTTTTCCTTTTTAGTTGAAGCCTTGGCTAGGCCTTTTTCTAGCTGAGCATTTTCGGCTTTTAGATTATGATCGGATAACTGGGCTAGATAATTTTCATAGCGGTAGCGCTGAATAGCTGGCGTAAAAGGCGTTATGGCTAATCCTCCAACTTCGATTGCTACAAGGGCTAGGATGGCTTTTTTGTTTAATTTAGCATCTTTAAATAAAAAGACATGAAGCAAGTAGACGATCAAGCAGATGATGATTCCGCCAATCAATCCGGCTAAAGCGACTTTGGTGCCTATTTCAACCATGGCCAGCGCCTGAATGGTTGTTGTGAGCAAAATTTTCCAGTCAAACTCACTGAGCAAGTAGTAAATAATTAGCGGCAAGAGCATGAATAAAACGGCTGAAATCATATTGGAAAAATTGAAAAAGCCTTTAGAAGCTAGGTGAGAGTAACCAATTTTTCCAGAAAACCAGCTAAAAATGTTGGCCGAAATAAAACCGTCGCCATATGAGCGAAGGGAGATTACAAATAAATTGCTTAGCACAATCGTAGCTGAAAAAATCAGCGACAAAAGCTGAATCAACCCCTTGAAGCTTTCTTTAGTGAAACTAAGTTCTTTGGTCAAATAAAGCACAAATAACGGCAGAAACATTCTAATTAGGTAAAATATTTCGCTAGTAGTAGAGTAATTGTAATCATTTGGGTTAACGCTAGTAAAAGTTTTGACATGAATCAAGTGAGCTAAACAATAGGCGATCAATAAGCATAGATAAACAATTAGCCATTTGTTTTTGCCTAATTTTTGCCAATTGCTTTTTTGACTGTAGAACATCAAGAATATGACGCCACAAGCCAAAATTCTAAAAATAGTTGGCAAAGTAAAGGGCAAAATATCAGCCAGCTTGCCATTGTAGAACCAATAAAAGTCTAGGAATGGCTGCAGTAGAATAAAATAAAAAATTATATTTTTGATTTTTGCATTCATAATTCTTCTCCTAAAATCTATCCCTATAATTGTAGGCAAAAAAACACCAGGAATGCAATTCCTGGCGTAAATTCTTTATTTTTCTTCTTCGGTCTTTGGCATAGTTGGCTTAACTTTTTCAACTTTAACTTCGTTAGTTGAGGCTACCTTGCTGTTTTTAGCAACGCGACCAACCTTCAAATTCTTGAAATTAACCACGATCTTATGATTTAAATCGCTGATTGAAGCTTCATCGATTGGATCATATGAAGTGATAGATAGAAGAGCAGAATTTTCATAAATCTTTTCTACTTTACCTTGGAAAGGCTTCTTAAGTTCTTCTTCTGATTTACCAGTAAGAATGGCGCCAACTTTAACATCTGCTTTTTTCATATGGAAGGTTCTTCCTTTCTTAAACTTTGTTCTTCAATAGTAGAATGTTATTATAAAGTAACCAAGTTTACAAGGGAAGAAGCTCAATATGAAGAAAATAATTTTAATTGCTGGTCCAAGTGGTGCAGGAAAGACAACTATTTCAGAATATTTAACCAAGAATTTTGCGATTCCTAGGGTGCTCACGCACACTACTAGGCCAAAGCGAGCAGGCGAAGATGAAAATAGCTACTATTTTGAAAATGATGAAACTTTTGCTCAGCTCCATTTCTTTGAACATGTACATTATGGGGCCTATCAATATGGATCAAGCCAAGAATCTTTAGATAAGGCTTGGCTTGAGCATGATTTGGTTTCCTTAATTGTTGATATTGAGGGAGTTAAATCTTACATTAACCGCTTGAAAGACCAGGTCTATTTTCTTTACGTTAAAACTTCAACCATTGAAGAGTTGCGTGAAAGATTATTAGAGCGTGGCGACAAGCCTGAAACAATCAACCAAAGACTCAGTGGCAAGGAACTAAATGCCTTGCCTAAGGAGCTAGAGCCATTTGCTCATATATTAGTCAACGATGATTGGCAGACAACTACTAATTGGCTAGATCAAATGGTTCAAACTTTGACAAAAAAATAAAAAATTGCATAATTCTCGCTTTATTGAAACCTTTCTTAATCAGTTAGTAGTTACTTTGAAACATACGTGTAACATTTAATGGGTATTATATAAACCGTTGAAAGATTTGAGAAAGTAAAAAGTCAAAAACGACTTTGATAAAGGAGAGAATTAATTTTGAATTTTAGACATACTTTAGTTAAACTTGTTGCAGCTGTATCATTCTTATTTGTAGGTGCTGTCGCTACCCAAGCTATTAACCCTACTTCAACTAACCAAACTGTTCAAGCTGCTAGCGATAACGATGCAGATGATGTGGTTAAATTAGCAACTGCTCAAGTGGGCAAGCCTTATGTTTATGGTGCAACTGGTCCTTACGCATTTGACTGCTCAGGATTAGTTCAATATGTTTTCCGTAAGGCTGCTGGCGTTAACTTAGCTAGAACTACTTACCAACAAGTTTACCAAGGCAAGTCTGTTTCATTGAAGAACCTTAAGAAGGGTGACTTGTTATTCTGGGGTGCTCCATCAGCTCCTTACCACGTAGGTATTTACGTTGGCGGCGGCAAGTATGTTCACGCTGCTACTCCAGGCCAAGGCGTAATTAAGCAAAGCTTGAGCGGCTACTTCTACCCATCAGCTGCTAAGCGCGTGCTTTAATATCGATTTTCAAAATTAATTAGCTCATACAAGAAAAGTCAGGTTTAGAAGTTCTAGGCCTGGCTTTTTCAGATTGGACTATACTTTTTTACTTACTGGTATCATTTTTGTAACACGATTGTAATATGTCCCTAGTAATATAGATTTCGTAAAGTTATTTAAGAAATTCTAAATATTGATCATTTGTAGCCAAACTATTAGTTTTTGCTACCGTATGAACTTAAGTTTTTAGGGAGAAATTAATTTTGAATATTAAGAGCAATTTAGTAAAGGCCACTGCTGCTGCGGCTCTAACGATCACTGGAATTTCAGCAATCAATGCTGTTAAGCCAAGTACTACTTCACATGTACAAGCAGCTACTACTCAAGTAAAGATTAACTATGTTCCTGGTTATGGAATTAACGTTTGGGACAATTACAACCACGGTCATTTTACTGGCATTCGCGTTCAACATGGCAGCCTTCAAAATGTCATGGATACCCAAGTTGATGACAAGGGTAGAACTTGGTACAAGATTGGCGAAAATCAATGGATTCTTGCCCAATATACTGTAAGTCCTGACAAGAAGGTTAAGTCTAAGAAGTCTGTTCAAGCTGCTGATGAAGCTGCGGGTATTGTTGCTTTAGCTAAGGCTCAACTTGGTTCAGCTTATGTTTGGGGCGGAACCAACCCTGGTGGCTTTGACTGCTCAGGTTTAGTTCAATACGTATATAAGAATGCTGCTGGCATTAGCTTAGGTAGAACTACTTACCAACAAGTTAAGTCAGGTACTAGCGTATCAATGAACAACTTGCAAGCTGGTGACTTGTTGTTCTGGGGCTCAGCAAGCGCTCCTTACCACGTAGGTATTTACTTAGGTGGTGGCAAGTACATCCACGCAGCTACTCCAGGTCAAGGGGTAGTTATTCAATCACTTAGCTCATACTTCTACCCATCAGTAGCTAAGCGTGTACTTTAAACTTACATCGATCAATAGAAATAAAAAAGAAGCAGGTTAGAACATTTTTCTAGTCTGTTTTTTCTTTGGCAGACATTTCTTAATACAAATTTACAAATATGTAATACAATTGAGATATGACCGGGTTAATATAATATTGATCACATAGAAGATAAAAAAGTGCTACAATAGTTTTGCTTTTTTGCTACCAAAGGGGAATAAGAAAATGAACTTTAAGTTATTCAAACTTGGTGCAGCAGCGGCTTTAACAGTTTCGGGAGCCAGCGTAATCTCGAATTTAAAGCCGGTGGCTGCCACTACTTATAAATCTGCGATCAAACGCGTCAAAATCAGCTATCTGCCAGGTAATGGCGTTAGAATTTGGACTAATTATCAAAATGGTCGATTCATGGGCTTTCGGGCAAAAGATGGCACCGAATGGAATGTAGTTAAGACTGCCGTAGATAAGAGCGGCAATCTTTGGTACATGGTCGGTGACAACGAATGGATTCAAGCTCGTTATACTGTCGACATTGCATCGACTGCTAGTGATTTGAAAGCTGAAAAGAAGTCTAAGTCACTTTTGACCAAGGCTAAAGAAGCTGTCACAATCAAACTTCCAGATAAAGCAGACAAGACTGATAAAAAAGAAGAAACCAAGACTAGCAAAACTGCTAAGGCAAGTACAAAAAAGACTGCGGAAGTAGCGACTGTGGCCACAAGTACTTTAAATAAAGAAAGTAAAGAAAGCAAAAATGTCAGTCAATCGGTTGATTCAGTCCAAGGCATCATCAATTTAGCTAAAGAACAAGTTGGCAAGAGCTATGCCTGGGGGGCAAACGGTCCAGATACCTTTGACTGCTCAAGCTTGGTGCAATATGTCTACCAAAAAGCAGCCGGCATCAACTTGCCTAGAACGACTTATGATCAAGTCAAGGTTGGCCAAACAGTTTCAATTAATGAGTTGCAGCCAGGCGATTTGATCTTCTGGGGTTCAACTAATGCTCCATATCACGTCGCTCTGTATATTGGCAACAATCAATATGTAAATGCCGCAACTCCAGAACAAGGCGTTGTTTTGCAAACGCTAAGTTCATATTATTACCCAACTATTGCTAAAAGAATTTTATAAAAATAAGGCATTCCAAATCATTGTGATCTGGAATGCCTTTTTAGTGTTGATAATTATTCTGTCTAAACAAACGGAAGCTGTAGCTGTAGCTTTTGCCAATTTGCACGCGATATTTGTGCGTATTGACTAGCTTTAGTTTGCTGCTTGGGCTGAAAGTAATAGCTGAGATGTAGCCACTAGCATAGTAACTGCGACCGTAGTTTTTGACATATTTTGCTTTGGTCTTTTTGCCAGTAGTCAAGTCGGTAATATAGACTGAAGGTTTGCATGAGATGGTTTTCTTGGCAAAATAAGCCGACCAAGGGGTTGTTTTATCAAGCAGTTCATAGGCAAAAAGCGTCTTGGCTGGATATGTTACCACGTCTTTAGTGGCTTTACGCAAAATATCATCGGCAAAGATGCCATTTTGCACGGAATAAAGTCGCCCGTTTTGGCCATAGCTTGCACCAATTCCGATGCGCGTAGCTCTAGATGATAGGATCAAGGCGCGGTGACCAGTGTCGCCAGTACCGGAAATATTGTTGCGATCTTGCAATAAGTCAGTCACAATTTCTCCGGCCGTAGCTCCTGAAGGCGAGTCGAGGAAATTGATATTGCCTAGACTGGCAGTTTGAGCCTTGCTCCATTCATTTTTGGGGAAATATTTTGGCCGGTGATAATTAGTGAGGCCGTGTGCATTGAAATTAGCTTCGGCATTGACGCTAGCTAAGGCGCTAGCTGCTAATTGGGCATCAAGATTATCAGCGTCAAAATTATTTTCTGCCTTGAGTCCAAATAAGGACCGGTAATAGTTCACATAGGCAATAGATGTCTTAACATAGGCGTCTTTTAATCTGCCCGGATTGAAGGGACTGGCAAAATTTGGCTTAATTTCATAAAGATTGCTTTGATCGTAAATCATGCTTCGATCTAGCATTACGTAATCTTTCTGGAATTGCTTTACTTGTTTGGCTTCACTAGGACTGTATTTTGCGGCTTGAACTTGATTGTTTGGCAAAGCGCAAAAGATGAGGCTGCTTGCAACTATCAAGCAATATTTGAGTTTCATCGTTTCTTCCTTTGTGGATTAGTTGAGGATAAATTTCTGGAAGTTAGCTTGATCGCTAGGAGCAATTTGTGCAACTAGGTAGATGCCATCATCTTGATAATTTTCCTCAATGACATGGGCATGTTCATGTAAATAGGCCAAGGTCTTTCCATCAGTTAGTGGAAGCTTGAGCTTGAATTTTTCATAATTGTTGAAAACTTGTTTACTAATTAAATCAGCTAGCATCTTGATGGATTTTTTGTCGTTGGCTGAATATAAGATATCTTTTCCTTCGATTTGTGGATAACTGCGATCAGTCAAATCTGCCTTATTATAGGCGGTGATCATTGGAATGTTGCCGGCGCCGATTTCTTCCAAAACTTGTTGCGTGGTGCGAATCATCTGCAACATATTTGGATCGGAACTGTCGACAACATTGACTAATAGATCCGCATCCCTAGCTTCCTGCAAGGTAGCCTTGAAGGATTCAACTAAGTTGTGTGGAAGCTTGGAAATAAAGCCGACTGTATCAGATAGAATAAAGCTGAAGTTATTGCCAATATCGATTCGTCTTACGCTAGTGTCTAGTGTGGCAAAAAGCATATTTTTGACAAATACTTGCTTGTCATCATCAAGATCGCTGAAAGCCTTAAGCAGGCCATTCATCGTGGTTGACTTGCCGGCGTTGGTGTAACCAACTAGTGCCACTTTTGGCAAGAGACTTTGATTGCGCCGGCTAGCCTTGATTTCTTCTTGACCCGCGACGGCTTTTAATTCCTTTTTGATAGCTGAAATTTGCTTGCCAATGGTCCGGCGATTTAATTCAAGCTTGGATTCACCAGCCCCGCGGTTGGCAAAACCACCGCTACTTGAACCGCCACTGCCCCTTTGCTGGTCCAGGTTATTCTCAGATGGATGAAGGCGAGGCAATTCATATTGCAATCTAGCCAGTTGAACTTGCAATTTGGCTTGCTTAGTTCTAGCCCGACTAGCAAAAATTTCCAAAATTAATTCGGTGCGATCAATTACGCGCAGCTTGGTCAATTTTTCAAGGTTGCGAATTTGCACGGGAGTTAATTCATCATTGAGCACCAAAACTTTTGCCTTAAGGCCATGGGCCATATTTTTGATTTCGTTGATCTTGCCGACGCCAAAATAAGTTCCGGCAACGATTGTTTGAAGATTTTGTCTAGCTTGGCCGACGACTTCCATATTGTTAGCCTCGACTAAGTTAGCCAGTTCATTCATATAGTAGTCAAAATTGGGATCATCCAAGTTGACTCCTGCAATAAAGGCTTTAATTGCTTTAGGTTTATTATCAATCATAGCAACACTTCCTCTCTTAATATATATTGTATTACATCTTGACAATTTTATAAAAAATAATAGATTTAAATCAGTTTGGAATAAATTTTGCTTTGTAAAACGTTTTCAAGCATTAGCTTGCAATTATGTAGTATAGTAGATGTAGACATTTTTCTTAGATAACGGAGAATTTGTATGAAAGTAAGAAAAGCTATTATTCCAGCTGCTGGTTTGGGAACAAGATTTTTGCCAGCAACTAAGGCCATGCCAAAGGAAATGGTACCAATCGTCGATAAGCCAACTATTCAATTTATCGTTGAAGAGGCTAAGGCTTCTGGGATTGAGGATATCTTAATCGTCACCGGTAAAGCTAAGCGCTCAATCGAAGATCATTTCGACTCAAATCCAGAACTTGAACAGGATTTGAAAGCAACCGGCAAGCTTGAATTATTGAAATTGACGCAAGATATTACTAATTTAGGGGTTAACTTGTACTACACTCGTCAACCACATCCTAAGGGATTGGGGGATGCGATCTATCGTGCCCGCAGCTTCGTGGCAGGTGAACCATTTGTCGTTATGCTTGGTGATGACTTGATGGACGACAAGGTTCCGCTAACCAAGCAATTGATTGATGACTACAATGAAATTCACGCTTCTGCCATTGCGGTTATGAAAGTTGCTCATGAGGACGTTTCAAAATACGGAATCATTGAGCCAGAAGGCAAGATCAATGATCAGCTTTACAATGTTCGCTCATTTGTGGAAAAGCCAGCTGTTGAAGAAGCACCTAGTGATTTAGCGATCATCGGGCGATATTTGCTCACGCCAGAAATTTTTGATATTCTTGAACATCAAAAGCCTGGCCGTGGCGGCGAGATTCAATTGACTGATGCCATTGACTCCTTGAACAAGACTCAACGAGTTTTCGCCCATGTCTTTACTGGTCAACGTCATGACGTCGGTAACAAGGAAGGCTATTTGGAAACTTCAATTGAGTATGGATTACAGCACCCAGAAACTAGAGACGAATTGCGTCAATACATCATCAATTTGGGCAAAAAACTCGAACAAGAAGGACAAAAAAAGCAAAAATAATGGGATGATGAACCAAGTTTGGTTCGTCATTTTTATTAGTAGGATAGGATAATGGAAAAGAAAGACAAAAAAGTTAAGAAGCCCCGCAAGCCTCATCGCGGCCTGTGGACAATCCTGTGTATATTGCTGGCTTTTGCAGGTTTTTACATTTGGGGGAGCATTTATTATCAAAAATCTTTCCAAATAAATCGAATTTTGGAGGCAGTCGACAATCCAGCTAAGGATTTATCCCCATATGTGACTCCATCAAATCCAGATATTACGGTTAATGCCAAGAGTCTGCAGGCTTTGCAGAGCTATTTCAAGCATAATCCACGGGCTTTTGCACAACTAAAAGATGACTTGCATTACGGAAAAAGTCAAACTCAAATCAAATTGGTCGAAAATGGCAATCATTTTCTGCTTTTCCCCAAGTATCAATTGTGGATAAAAGTTTATCGCCCGCAAGTTGAAACCAATCATGCCAATTCAAATTTGACGGTCAACGGCAAAGACTATGGACAAATGCTTGGCGGAGATCAAAATTACTATCAAGATTTGGGGCTAGTTTTCCCAGGTCGATATCATTTGCTAGTGGAAACTAAAGTCTCAGGTCGAAAATTAAAGGCAGATTCTGTAGCCAACATTTGGTCAGGCAAAACGATCAACTTGAAGATTAAAACGGGCACCTTCATTGTCCGCAGCGTTCCTTTGGCTAAAGTTTATATCAACGACAAATACGTCAAGCAATTGAATAAAGATGGCCAAGCCTCATTTAAGAATTATCCACTGACCAGGGGGATGGAACTATATGTTAGAGCAGAGTATGGCGGCGAAAAGATCAATTCGCTCTTAGTGCGCGATTTAGCCAAAAAAATCGAAAGCGACTTTAGCAAAAGCGATGACACTGCTAGCGACTATGGAGATGTGGATTACTTTGAAGGCAATCAAAAAAATGCTGTCTACCAAGATGTCGAGGGAGATTATGTAGTTAACCCGCTTTGGCCAGGACTGATTGATCGTGCTAGCGCATATACCTTGTTAAGAAGAACTTATCTAAAGCCAGAAGCAGATGATTTTATCTCAGGCAAAGATAATGAAACTTATCAACAGCTAAAGCACAAGTTGAAAAAGTTTACCAAAATCAAAAAGCGCCAAGTTGGCGTTAAGATTATTCAATTGCTGCCAGCTGGCAATAATTATTCAGACCTGACTTATCAGATAAGCTACAAGTATAAATCAAAGAAAAAGACTAAAGTAGTCAAGCTAGATCAAGCACACGTCTTGATTCGCCTAAAAGATGACAAATTCTACATAGATAAGGCTTTAGAATAAAAATAATCCCAAAAGTCCGCATTATAGCAGCTTTTGGGATTTTTTTATACAGACATCTTGTTGTAGCTAGTAACCTTTATTTCTCCATCATCAGTCATGATTAAGGTAGTGATTGAGGCATTTCTTGGACCGTCGCTAATGTCGATGTCTTTGCCATAATGATCGACAATGCTACGGATAGTGAAGCCATGCGAAACTAATAGAATTTTTTCTGCTCCATCCATTTGCTTGATCATTTCAAAGCCCTTGTTGACTCTAGCCCAGTATTCTTGTGCATTTTCCGCATCGTGGTATGGATCAGCTTCTTTGATCCAATCCTTGATAGTATCGATACGCTCTTTTCTTAACAATTCATGACGATCAGGATATCCATGAGGGCCGCCAATCATACGCCAGGACATTTCGGTATCCATTCCTTCGAAGTAGCCATATAGTTGTTCTCTGAAAAATGGCGTTGCGATATGCTGCAAGATATCGTGGTTGCAATTGCGCTGAATAATCAAATCGCAGGTGTCGCTAGCTCTCTTCAAGTCACTGGAAATAGCAATATCGAAGTCGATATTTTTCAATTTTTCACCAGCTTCTTCAGCGCCCTTGATTCCGTCTTGAGTTAGGGGAGTATCACACCAGCCTTGCATTTTGTTGTAACGATTGATATAGGTTTGTCCATGACGAACTAAGTAAATTGTTTTCATTTTCTACCTCTAACAAAAAAGAATTTTCACACTTTCTATTTTAGTGAAAATTCTTTTACTTTTAAAGTATTATTTTTTCTGATAGAGCTTTTTGACTGCTGCAATATCTCGAGGTTGGATGGTGTAGTATGATCCTTTAGGATACATTACCGACACCTTGTCAGTATGGTTAAGCCCAATTGCATGGCCTAATTCATGTTCAACTGTGTTGGTAATTCTGGCCTGATTGTAGCTATAATCTTTATTGTCTAAATAAAACAGATTCAGCTGAATTTTGGCAGAAATTAGGTGGTCGGTAATTGGATTATAGGTGGTTGAAGTTTGACCAGCAGCTGAAGTGTCTGAATCATTCATTGCTGAGATGACAATGTCTGCCTTCTTTTTAGTTTGCGCTAGTTCAAAAGTAAAGGCGCCTGTTTGATTCCAAATGTTGATGGCATTAAGTGCAGCTTGTTTTAATTTAGGATAATTATCAAGTTTCAAATAAACAGTAGCTTGTGGCTCCTTCCACAGTTGGTGGTCAATATTTTTATCTTGATCAGAAGATGTATCAGCTTGTTTGTTGGTTGAACTAGTAGTGGTAATGGTGGAAAGAGTACCTGTATTGATCAATTGATTGATTCGTTTGACTAAAGTAGTAATTGAATCATTAGTTGCCAGGCGTATATTCTTATCATGTTGATAAGTCCAGATTCCTGACGCAATCAATCCGATAAGGAGAAGATTGCGGATAAAGCGGAAAAATCGTCTCATGTATCTACCTCCAAGGAGTATTCTAAGCAAAAAATATAAAGAAAGCGTGAATTTTTGTTTGAGTTTTTGCTTTGATCGCCTAAAGGTCTCAATGATGAAAGTTTTGCCGATTCGTGTTAGAATGGAATGCAAGTTTTTTAGAAATGGGTGACAAAATGACTGAAAATCAAGATGAACGTCGTTATGAACAAGACCACCTTGATCAGGTGATGGACCTAATTAAACAAAAAGAACAAGAATTAACTAAGTCAATCAAGAAAGTCGAAAAAGAAGCTAGAGATCTCAACTCTCACTTCTTTGATGATGTTAGATTGGATTATGATGGTTATTCCACTTCAATGGAAACTGCTCTTTCAATTCACCAGCAGCAACAGTTGCTAAGCGAGCGCGAACACAACTGGCAGCATTCAGCTCAGCAACTAGCTACGGTTCAACGCTTAGAAAAAAGCCCATACTTTGCTAGAGTTGATTTCAAAGAAGATAATTCTAGCGGTGAAGAAACAATTTATATTGGTTTAGGCTCTTTTGCGGACAAGGATGACCACTTTTTGGTTTATGACTGGCGTGCGCCGATTTCATCAATTTACTATGATGGAAAACTAGGCAAGGTTTCCTACAATTCTCCTGAGGGCGAAATTACGGTTGATATGACCAAGAAGCGTCAATTTATGATCAAAAATGGCAAAATCGTCAACATGTTTGATACCGATGAATCAATCGGCGATCAAATGCTTTTGGAAGTTTTATCAGAAAAATCCAGCACCCAAATGAAGTCGATCGTAACCACGATTCAACAAGAACAAAACAAGATTATTCGTGATACTAGAAGCGAACTTCTGTTTGTGCAAGGGGCAGCTGGTTCAGGTAAGACGAGTGCAATTTTGCAAAGAATTGCCTTCTTGCTTTACCGCTACCGGGGAAATTTGACTTCTAGCGATGTAATTATGTTTAGTCCCAACCAATTGTTCAATGATTATGTCAAGAATGTTTTGCCAGAAATGGGCGAACAGAACATGGTTCAGATGACTTACCATCAATTCATTTCCCGCCGTCTGCCAGGGATGAAAGTCGAAAATCTGTTTGAATTATTTGAAGAAGATCAAACTAGCTCTCAAATCAACAACTTTAAAAATTCTCTTGCCTTCTTCAAGGCAATGCAAAGATATGCCAAGCACTTGAACAATAAGGGCGTTATTTTCAAAAATATTTACTTCAAAGACAAAGAAAAGCCATATTTTGCTAAGGAAAAGATCAAAGAGATCTACTATTCCTTCAACGAAAACTACAATTTGGCCAACCGAATCGATGCAACTAGAGAAGAATTGGTCAAAATGCTCAACCACAAAATTGGCCCTGAAGTAAAAAAGAACTGGGTTATGCAGACAATTGAAGGCTTGACCAAGTCTGAATTGACGGCACTATATGATCGACCTGACCAAGAATTTTCTTCTGAAAAAGAAGAAGAGCGCTTCTTGGGTCGCAAGATCGTAATCAAGGAATTGGCGCCAGTTTTCAAGCGAATTAATCACAATAACTTCATCAACACGCGGGCACAATATTTACAATTCTTGCGTGCTATTCCAAAGCTAGTTGATTTGAACAAGTGGAAAATTAGTCCGGAAGATTGGCAAAAGGAAATCGAAGCCGTTAAGAATCGCTTTAAAGAGCGCGAAATGAAGTTGCAAGATGCCTCAGCCTATCTATACCTCTGGGACTTGATTGTTGGGCGTAGAACCAATTATGAAATGCGCTATGCTTTTATTGATGAAATTCAAGATTATACGCCATTCCAATTGGCTTATTTGAAGTACAACTTTCCAAGAGCCAAATTTACGATGCTAGGCGATTTGAACCAGGCTATCTTTACCAAGGATGAAAGCAGAAGCTTGATTAAGCAAATTTCAGCTTTATTTGATCCAGACAAGACTAGCGTAGTTCAATTAACTAAATCTTACCGTTCAACTAAGCAAATTACTGATTTTACCAAGCAAATTTTGCGTCAGGGCGAAAAGATCGAAGCCTTCAATCGTCAAGGACCAAAGCCAGTTTTATGGCAAAGAGACCAAGAAGATCAAGCAGTAGATGCCTTGGTAGAAATTTTGAAAGAAAATGATCAAAAGGGCTTAACGACAGCAGTTATTACTAAGGATTTAGCAAGTGCAACTAAGTTAAGTGAGCAAGTTGCTTCCAAAGTTAAAGCCAGCTTAATCAAGTTGCCAAACCAGCGTTTGGTCAAGGGTGATTTGATTTTGCCATCGTATCTAGCCAAGGGATTGGAATTTGATGCGGTAGTAATATGGGATGCATCTGAAGAGACTTATCATGCAGTCGATGAAACTCAATTAGTTTATACGATCACGTCAAGAGCCATGTACAAGCTAGACTTGATCTCGGTTGGTCCAAAGAGCAAATTGCTCCCAGATGATCCTAAGATTTTTGATCAACATTAAGATTTGACAAAATTAATTCGATCATTTATGATTTAAATCAAATTTATAAAGACTTGGAACAGAACAAGTAGTTTAAAGCCGATTTTTAGAGAGTCGTTGATGGTGGAAATGCGACAATTCTTTAAGCGAACACACATCTGTGAGTTGATTGCTTGAATTCAGTAGAGTAATCCGGGTAGCCCGTTACAGCAACAGGTTTGATGATAAACTTATTGAGGCAGCTTGGTGTGAGCCGGTTGTGAAGATGAGGTGGAATCGCGTTGAAGACGCCCTCTTAAGGCTATGGCCTTAGGAGGCGTTTTTTGTTTTTCTAGAGTCAAACCTGCTAAGGCAAATTTGCGTGAGCAAGTTTGTAAACTGAGGTGGAACCACGATTACTCGTCCTCTTGGAGCATTGCTTCAAGAGGATTTTTCTTTTTAAAGGGGCGATTTGATGAATTATGTAATGGAAATTTTGCCAGCACTTTTGGCTGGAACTTTGATGACGTTGAAGATTTTTTTCTCAACTATCTTGCTATCTTTGCCATTGGGCGTTTTGGTAGCTTTAGGAGAAATGAGCAAGTTTAAGCCGGTTAAGTACTTGGTTGAGTTTTATGTGTGGATTATGCGGGGAACGCCTCTTTTGCTTCAACTGATCTTTGTTTTCTATGGTTTTCCTTTGATCAACTTAGTTTTTCCTCGCTACGAAGCTGCCTTGTTTGCCTTTGTGCTCAATTATGCGGCTTATTTTGCGGAAATTTTCCGGGGCGGATTGCAATCAATTGACAAGGGACAATTTGAAGCAGCTCAAGTTTTGAATTTGACTAAATTTCAAACCATGCAAAAGATCGTCTTGCCACAAGTATTGAAGATCGTTTTGCCATCAATTGCTAACGAAGTCATCAACTTGGTTAAGGATTCATCGCTAGTTTATGTCATTGGACTGGGTGATTTGCTTCGGGCTGGAAATGTGGCGATGTCAAGGGATGTAACCTTGCTTCCGCTAGTACTAGTAGCAATTATTTACTTAGCCTTAATTAGCGCCTGCACCATTGTGCAAAAGCGTCTAGAGCACCACTTTAGCTATTATAGATAGGGGATTGGGAAAATGTTAGAAGTCAAGAAATTATCTAAAAGCTTTGCTGGACGGCAAATCATCAAGGACTTGTCCTTTAACTTAGCTGATGGTCAAACAATGACTGTAGTTGGGCCATCTGGCGCCGGCAAGACGACCCTTTTGAGAATTATTGCTGGTTTAGAAGCAAAAGATGCCGGCGAAATTTTAGTAGCTGGTCAGGCCTATAATCCTGAAAAAATCAGCGTGGTCTTCCAGGATTTCAACTTATTTCCAAATTTGACAGTTTTGGAAAATATTACCTTAGCGCCAAAATTAGTCTTGAAACAATCAGATTTAGAAGCTAAAAAAGAAGCCGAAGATTTGCTTGAAAAGTTGCAAATGCTGCCGTATCAAAACCAATATCCATATCAACTCTCAGGTGGACAAAAGCAGCGAGTGGCAATTGCTAGAGCATTGGCAATGAAGCCAGAGATCTTGTGCTATGACGAGCCAACTAGTGCGCTAGATCCGAACTTGCGCCAAGAAGTTGAAAAGTTGATCTTAGCCTTGAAGCAGTCCGGCCAAACCCAATTTATCATTACGCACGATTTAACCTTTGCCCAAAATGTCGCTGATCAGATCTTAGAATTGAAAGCAATAGGTGACTAGGATGAAAAAGTTGAGATTGCTAGTGTTGCTACTATTTTCCCTAACCTTGTCAGCTTGCAGCACAATTGAAGAACGGGCTAATCATCAAGATACTTGGAATAAAATCCAAAAGCAGAAAAAAATCGTCGTTGGTTTAGACGATTCATTCGTACCCATGGGTTTTGAAAAGAAAAATGGCCAGCTTACTGGCTACGATATCGATTTGGCTAAAAAAGTTTTTGCTATTTATAAAATCAAGGTCGATTTTCAAATAATCGACTGGTCCATGAATGTGACTGAACTGCGCAATGGAACGATTGATCTGATCTGGAATGGCTTTAGTATTACCAAAGAAAGGGCAGAAAAGGTTGCCTTCAGCCGGCCTTATCTAAAAAATGACCAGGTGCTAGTCGTCAAAAAGAATAGTCCAATTACTAGTTTTAGCCAAATGAAAAATTATCAATTGGGCCTGCAGACTGGCTCAACTGCCCAGCAATGGTATGACAGCAAGCAAAAATTGCTCAAAGCTAAGCAGACAGTCTTATATGATCAAATTCCAAATGCATTCTTGGATCTAAGAGCTGGCAGAATTCAGGGAATTTTGCTGGATAAGATCTATGCTCAATATTACTTAGCACACTTGAAAGAGAAAAATTATCGCATCATTGTCAATAAACGAGTCCCAGCGGATCTATTTGCCGTGGGGATGCGCAAGGGCGATAAGACTTTGACTAAGAAGATCAATCAAGCTTTAGTAAAATTGCAAAAAAATGGCGAATTAGCTAAACTAAATCAAAAATGGTTTGGAACTAGCAGTAATTATTTAGGACAAGTACAAGCAAATGAATAAATTTGAGTTTAAAAAAATCGACCAGATGACTGGTCGAGAAATGTTTTGCGTTGAACGATTAAGAACGGACACTTTTGTGACTGAACAAAAGATAACCTTGCCAGAACTTGATGATGAAGATTTAATTGCAACGCAGGTCTTTTTATTGAATCAAGAAGCAACTAATGCAGTAGCCGCTTGTCGGGTATTTAAGCAAAATGGTCAGTGGACCTTTGGCAGAGTTGCTGTAGCTGGTGAATATCGTCATCAGGGCTTAGGCAGACAAATGATGGAAGAAGTGCACGAATTTTTGAAAGACCAAGGCGCTACTAGCGTCACTTGCCATGCCCAAATGCAGGCTAAGCCTTTTTATGAAAGTTTAGGCTATGAAGTTGCTGGCCCAGAATTTGATGAGGGTGGGGTAAGCCACATTCAAATGACCAAGCGCTTATTGTAATTTTTCTTTGATAGCTTTGAGCAAGATAGAAATTAATAGTTGGTTGCCCTTATCTGTCAAGTGTTGTCCATCTTCAAGATAATATGAAGAAATATCTTTCAAGTTAGCAAAAGCTGCAACTAGATTAACAAAAGGAATGTTTTTACTAGTGGCAGCTTTTTTAGCTGCTTGATTGTATTGTCGAATACGCTTAGCACCATAATAGCGATTGATTTCTTCGTTGTTTGGATCAGGATAAGATAATCCAGTAATAATCATGCGCTCTGCTCCAATTGAAGCAATGATTTTTTCAAGGTTAGTTTGGTACTTTTCTAGCTCAATACCCCAGGCGCTAGCTGCATCATTTGTTCCAAATTCTAAAATAACCAGTTCGCTATTTGGATCAATACGATTCAGCCGATCCATTGCTTCAACTGTGGTAGCTCCACTGATTGAGAGATTTTCAACGGGACAATTTAAGGCCTTGATAAGGCCATCGGTGATCACGGTGGTGTCACAGCCATTTTGATAAGCATTGAAAATTGAGTCGCCAAATAATGTTATTTTTTTCATAGATTACACGCTTTCAAGGTATAATGTACAATAATACGTACGAAGGATTTTATTTCTATGAAAAATTATACCTGTTTTGAAAGAGAATCGTGGGCAAAACTTGCGCGCACTCATCAAGCAAATATCAGCCAAGAAGAATTAGCCCAAATCAAGAGTGTTGGAGACGTAGTCGACTTAACCGATGTTGATGAAATCTATTTAACTTTAGTCAATTATTTGCATTTAGCTTATCAAGGCAAAAGAAGTTTGCAGCTAGCTCAGAATAAATTCTTGGAGCATGAGTTAGACCCAACTCCATTTATTATTGGAATTTCTGGGTCAGTGGCCGTGGGCAAGTCTACCACAGCTAGATTGTTGCAGATTTTGCTAAGTAGAACTTTCCCTGAGCTAAAGGTGCACTTAATGACTACGGATGGCTTTATTTATCCAAATCACGAATTGAAGCGTCGGGGCATTTTTTCACGCAAGGGATTCCCAGAGAGCTACAATATGACCATGCTCAAGGACTTTTTGAACGATGTGGTCAGTGGCAAGGAAGACATTGTTTATCCGCTCTATTCGCAGGAATTAAGCGACATCGTTCCTGGAGAATATGGTCATGTTCGCAAGCCGGATATTTTAATCATGGAAGGCATTAACACTTTGCAGTTACCAGAAAGTGGACAAGTAGTAACTAGCGACTTCTTTGATTTTTCCATTTACATTGATGCAGATGAGGATATAATTGAGAGTTGGTATATGCAACGTTTCAATAAAATTATGGCAATCAATAAGAATAAGCCGGAAAACTATTATTATGAGTTAGCCAATGGGCCAAAAGAAGCAGCGATTAAATTAGCTGAAGAAACTTGGCAGATGGTTAATCTGGTCAATTTACGCGAATATATTGCTCCAACTAAGGAAAGAGCGAGTCTTATTTTGCATAAAACTACTGGCCATTTAATTGATAGAATATATCTTAGACGATTTTGATTTGTTATAATGATAGTTGAAAATTTTGAAGGAGAGAAATTTTATTTTATGGTACAAGCAATTAACCTTAAAAAAGGTATGATTTTTAGTCAAAATGGTAAGTTGATTCAAGTTTTGAAAGCTAACCACCACAAGCCTGGTAAGGGTAACACTGTTATGCAAATGGACTTGCGCGATGTTAAGAGTGGTGCAGTTGTACACAAGACTATGCGTCCAACTGAAAAGGTTGACTTGGTTGAATTAAACAAGAAGACTGCTCAATACCTTTACAGCGAAGGTCAAACTTATACTTTTATGGATACTGAAACATATGAACAATATGAAATTTCAGCTGAACAAATTGGTGATGACCGTCTTTACTTGATTCCAAACATCGAAGTAAGCTTGGAATTCGTTGACGACAACGAATTGATTGGAATCGAATTGCCAGCAACTGTTGAAATGACTGTGGCTGAAACTCAACCTGGTATCAAGGGAGCTACTGTAACTGGTAGTGGTAAGCCTGCAACTATGGAAACTGGTTTGGTTGTACAAGTTCCAGACTTCATCAACGAAGGCGAAAAGTTAGTTATCAACACTGCTGAAGGTACTTACAAGTCACGTGCCTAAGCATACTGATATTCAAAATAGACTAGAAACTTAGATTTTGGTTTCTAGTCTATTTTTATGTGTACGTACATACTTGTTAATTAAATTACAATCGTCGTAAATCTTTTGATAAAAAACAAATTTTTCTTTATTTGAATAAAATGGATGAAAGCAATTGTTTCTTAGAAAATCGTAGTTGATTTTTAAGTTTGTGCAATTTGTGAAAAAATTACCAAAAATAAATAACGATACTAGAAATAAAAAAAGTAGCAATAATACTGTTGAAAGCGATTTTATAACATGCTAAAATCAACGTATAGATTTTTCACAAAAGGAGAACAGTAATTATGGCAGAACCAAAATGGTTACAAGATATGAATCGTGAAGAATACATCAAGGAAGATTTTGAAGCAACTGGTAAGTCAGTTGCCGGTACTACTGTTGAAGGTATCGACAAGAACGACCCAGAATGGCTTGACAAGGCAGCTAAGAAGGTAAACGCTGCTGAAGGTAACGACTACGTTAAGCTTGACTGTGGTTTGATGACTGTTAACCAAATCGACTGGATGCTTAAGAACACTTTCGGTGAATTGACTTTTGTTGACGACAACAACCAATTCTTATGGTACAACCGTCCAAAGGACCCTAACTACAAGATGCTTGCTAAGCGTGTTCCAGCCCAAGTTGGTGACACTATGGGTGCAATTCACCCAGATGTTCGTGACGTTATTCCTAACGCTAAGAAGGTTGTTCGCGCACTTCGTACTAAGGAAGGCGGACATGACGACGTTTGGATGCCAGTTCCAACTGGTAACCTTAAGGAACTTATCTTGCACTACTACCACCGTGTAGAAGATGAAGAAGGTAACTACGTAGGTATCTACGAATGGGTTGGCGATCTTTATCCATTTGTTAAGTACTTCTGTGAAGTAACTGGTCAAAAGTTAGTGATCGATGAAGATGCAACTTCTGGTGCAACTTACCGTCGCAACTCAGATCCAGATGCTCAAACTGGTGCTTCAAGAAAGGCCGACATGGAACCTGAAAAGGAAGAACCAAAGGTTGAAGAAGAAGACGCAAGTACTGGTGCGTCACACCATGAATAATTAATTGACTAATCCGAGACTAACAAGAGTTAGTCTTGGATTTTTTTTGCCAAAATTTAGTACAATGGTTTTATAGTAATTAACTTGGAAATGGTAGGTGCAGGAAATGAAATACGCAGAAAAATCACCAGAATTATGGGCAGCAATTGAAAAGGAAGAATTGCGCCAAGAAGACACAATCGAATTGATTGCCTCAGAAAATATTGTTTCTGATGCTGTTAGACAGGCTCAAGGCTCTGTTTTGACCAACAAATATGCCGAAGGATACCCTGGCAAGCGCTACTACGGGGGATGCCAATACATTGATCAAGTCGAACAATTGGCCATTGATTATGCCAAAAAGCTATTCGATGCCAAGTTTGCCAATGTTCAACCTCACTCTGGCTCTCAAGCTAATATGACAGTCTACCAAGCCTTGCTTAAACCTGGCGATGTTATCTTAGGGATGGGCATGGATGCTGGTGGCCATTTAACTCACGGTTCCAAGGTCAACTTTAGCGGAAAAATATATCAATCATACAGCTATGAATTAGATCCTGACAGTCAGTTGCTTAATTTTGACCAAATCCGTCAGCAAGCTTTAGCAGTTAAGCCAAAATTGATTATTGCTGGAGCTTCTGCTTACAGTCGAATTATCGATTGGCAAAAGTTCCGCCAAATTGCCGATGAAGTTGGGGCATACTTATTAGTCGATATGGCCCACATTGCCGGCTTAGTTGCAACAGGCGCTCACCCTAGTCCTTTGCCATATGCAGATGTAGTCACCACCACGACTCATAAGACTTTAAGAGGTCCAAGAGGGGGAATGGTTTTGACCAATAATGCAGAGATTGCTAAGAAGATTAATTCAGCCCTTTTCCCAGGCATTCAAGGTGGACCGCTTGAACATGTAATTGCTGCTAAGGCTCAAGCTTTTTATGAAGATTTGCAACCAGAGTTCAAAGACTACATTGCTCAAGTGGTCAAAAATGCCAAGGCCATGGAAGAAGTTTTTGCCCAATCTGGTGCGATTGACTTAATTTCAGGCGGAACAGACAATCATCTATTGATTCTAGATTTGACCAAAACTGAAGTTACTGGCAAACAGGCACAGCAGCTGCTTGATGAAGTCAACATTACAACCAATAAAGAAGCAATTCCAAATGATCCGCGCAGTCCATTCATCACTAGTGGCCTTAGAATTGGTACTCCAGCTGTGACAAGTCGAGGATTTAAGGAAGAAGATGTGCAATTAGTTGCCAAACTCATCATTGATGTATTAACTCATCCAGAAGATAGCGAGGTAATGGAAAAAGCTAGACAGCAAGTTAAAGTTTTGACTAGCAAACATCCAATTTAGTTTTTGTTAAGACTAGGGGCTTTTTTCTTAAGTAATTTTAATTTATAATTTGATGTAATTGGAAATTCGAGTTTTAAAATGAAAACGAGGCAGGTTTATGACAGAATACGATTTTGATTACATTAAAGACAAGTTCGTTGAATATGCTAAGATGAACACTCGTGCAGATGAACATAGTAAAGCTGTCCCAACTACGCCAGGACAGGTAGTTTTATTAAAAGAAATCTTGCATGAGCTCGAAAGATTGGGGTTAGAAGAAGTTTCATATTCTGACCAAGATGCATATGTAGTAGGCAAGATTCCAGCTACTACCAGCAAAGAAGTTAGTCCAATTGGCTTTGTCGCACATGTTGACACGGCAGACTTTAATGCGGAAAATATCCAGCCTCAAGTTCATCCTAATTATGATGGTAAAGTGATTGAATTAGGCCATGGTTATCGGCTTTCAAGTGAGGAATTTCCATCATTGAAGAAGGTTATTGGCCATACTTTGATCTCTACTTCAGGCGACACTTTGCTTGGAGCAGATGACAAGGCGGGAATTGCAGGTTTGCTTGGCATGGCCAAATATTTACACGAAAATCCTGAACTTGAGCACGGCGAAATTTGGCTAGCCTTTGGACCAGATGAAGAAATCGGCCAAGGAGCTAAAAGATTCGACGTAAGTCGCTTCCCAGTCGAATTTGCTTATACGCTAGACAATGGCGACCCAGGCGATATTACTTACGAAACTTTCAACGCAGCAGCTGCGACGATTGATTTTTACGGAACGGTCGTTCACCCAGGCGAAGCTTATGGCTTGATGGTCAATGCCAGCTTAATGGCCAGCAAGTTCGTTAGTCAGTTGCCGGAAGATTTCGTTCCTGAAAAAAGTCGCGGCTATCAGGGCTACATTATGCTTTTGAGTAATACTGGCGATGTCGATCATGCTAGGGTAGAATTGATTATCCGTAATTTCGAGACAGATGGCTTTAAAGAAAATAAGGCTTTGATCGAAAAAATGGTAGCAGACTTTAATCAAAAATATGGTGAAGGCAGAGTGAAATTGGAAATGCACGACCAATACATCTCACCTGCAGATATTATCAAGGCCCATCCTTATGTGGTTAACTTGGTTCATCACGCCTATGAAAAGATGGGCTTGCCGGTCCACCATATTGCCTTTAGAGGAGGAACGGATGGCGATTTTATCAGCCAAAAGGGAATCCCAACGCCAAACTTGTTTAACGGTGGAGCTAATTTCCATGGCCGTTATGAATATGTTAGCGTAGAAAATATGGTCTTGCTTGCAAAAACTTTAACTACAATTGCGCAAACTCATGTAGAATTAAATAATCATCGTGATAAAACACCGTTAAAGAGATAGATATGACTTTTTTTACTTTGCATTATATTGAGGCTCATCAAAATGAAAATCAATTGCTTTTAATGGCGTTGATGTTTATTGCTTTAGCCACGTTGATCTTTTTTACAATTTTGTATTTGCGTGATCGATTTGCAACCAAATATCGTGATTTAGGCATTATTGCTTTGCTGTTTTTGTTCTTATTGTCAGGTGCGCAATATCAAAAATATTTAAAAGTCAACAGTCAAAAATCGCAAACGGTTCAGATAATTCCATTTATCAAATCAGTGGCTCAAGATGAAGGAGTTCCACCTTCTGATGTCTGGGTTAATTCTGAGATCTTGAAAGATGGGCTGATTGTTCGAATTAATTCAAAAGACATCGATTATCAACTGAATTTGAATAGTGATAACAACACTTATACATTGACGCAGGCCCATGTGATTGATCATCGAGTTGAGGTGAAAAATTGATTCAATTAGATTACTTGCAACTGTTTATCAAGTTAACTCTGGGAATTTTGACTTTTATTTTCCAGATCAATCTTTTCGGCAAAAATAATCTAGCACCAAGTTCGGCGCTAGATCAATTGCAGAACTATGTTCTAGGTGGCATTATTGGAGGAGTATTATACAATCCCAATATTACAACCTTGCAGTTTATGCTGGTCTTAATCGTATGGACTTTAGTCGTATTTATCCTAAAATTTGCACGCGATCATAGTCAGATTATCCGAAATGTAATCGATGGCAAACCAATTCAAGTAATTAAAAATGGTCACCTCTTGGTCGATAATTGCATGCGAGCGGGAATCTCTGCTAATGAATTGATGTTTAAATTGCGTAGCAGCGGGATATATTCTGTTACACAAGTCAAAAACTGTATTTTTGAAAAAAACGGTCAGTTGACTATTATTGAGAATGATCAAAATAATATCCGTTTTCCATTGATTAGTGATGGCCAAATCAATTATGATGTCTTGGAATTGATTAATCATGATGAAGGATGGCTTTTTGAGCAGATTAAGTCTGCTGGATTTGAAACAGTTGGTGAGATTTATCTCGGTGAATATTTTCACGGAAAAGTTATTTTGACAGGTTACAAAAAGGAGAAAATAGATCATAGATGACAAAAATTCAAGAAGCTAAAACTTGGCTAAAAGATGCAGATGCAGTAATCGTAACTGCGGGAAACCGGATGGCGATTAACGAAGGACTAGATATTTTTAGTGAGAACTTTATGCAGGAATTTCCTGATTGGGCAGAAAAGACTGAGGCTAATAATATCGCAAACGCCCTTGATGTACCCTCATCTTGGCAAGAAAAATGGCAACTCTGGTCAGACTTGATTGATCGCTATACTGTGAATTATCAAGCTAGCGAGCAGATGAAGCAATTGAAGTCTTTGCTAGCTGATAAGCCATATTTCATTGCTAGCAGCAGTTTTGCGCATTTATTTGAAAAAGCGGGCTTTGATCCAAAGAAAATTTTCAATATTTTCGGCGATTGGACCAAGACTCAATGTTCAAGTGGAATCAACCATGGCCATACTGATGATTTAGCCGTAGTTGAGCAATTTAAAGGGGGCAGTGGCCAAGTTCCAGTCTGCAAGACTTGTGGCAAGGAGCTAGAATTACATATGCCAATGACTCCACATTTTTATCCAGATACTGATGCTAACCATGATTTCCGCTGGTTTATTACCAATAACGAAGATGCTAAGTTAGTTGTCTTGCAGCTTGGAGTCGATCTATCTAGTCCGCAGCTAGCAGCGCCAGTGATTGAACTAGTTGGTCAATTCCCTAATTGGCGTTTCATCAGTTGCGATTTGCCAAATGGTTCATTGCCATACGCTATGCAAGATCGTGTTTACACTGAAAGTTCAGATCCAAAAACGCTTTTAGCAAAATTGATGTAAGGGAAAATTATGAGTATCGTAATTACAAACGGAGTCTTGCAGGTGCCAGGTGCCCAAGACAAGCTTCGGCAAAAAGGCCGAGAACAAGTCGGCTTTTTTGATGATTATACAATGATTGATATTGAAACAACTGGGCTTAGCCCATACCGCGATCGGATCACCGAGCTTGGCGCAGTCAAGGTTAGAAATGGCCAGGTAGTTGATACTTATAGCAATTTAGTTATCAATCCCAAAACTAACAAAGTTCCAGTCTTTATCACCAAGTTAAACGGAATTACTGAAGAAAAAATTTTAAATCAAGGAATTCCGGCAGACCAAGCCATTCATGAATTTCGTGAGTTTATTGGCGATGATTTGATTGCTGGCTATAATGTTAATTTTGATTTGAACTTTACTTATGATCTAGCTCAAAAATATCACGAAGCCAAATTGAGTAATGATTATATCGATGTCTTGCGCCTAGCTAGAACCTATTATCCTGGCAAGCACAATCGCTTGTTAGATGTAATGAAGCGCTCAGGCATTGCGGAAGTTGAACAACACCGCGGCTTAGACGATTCGCTTGATACGATTAAGGTTTATCAAGATTTTGCTAATTATTTCTCGGCAGATCTTTTGCAAAAGGCACAAGAAAGTATCAAAAACTTCGACCTAACGGGGAAGCCACTAGAATTCTGGCAATTAGGGCGCTTTAATCCAGTTAGCGGCAAGAAGATCATGCTAGCTGATAGTTTGGCCTTGAATTTGGCAGATGGTCAATTGATGATTAGCAACCTGGCTGGCCAAGTTCAAACTGAGCTAAGTTTTGATACGGATTATGTAATTGTTGGCGATCGCCAATACTTTAGCAAGAATGACTTGAATCAGCAGATCTTTGACTTGCAAAAATCCGGCAGCAAAGTCAAGAAGCTAACTGAAAGCTTCTTCTTGGGGATGCTGGATGATTGGGCAAGAAGTTAACTGGGAAGGACTATTAATGGCAAAAAAAGGACGTAGCAAAAAGCAAGGTGGAGTTTATTCAGCAATTGCTGTAGTTGTTGCTGTAGCTGCTGTTTGGTTTAAATCAGGTGGCGATGTTTCGACTACGCTTAACAGCTTAACTAGCGAACTAACTGGAAATAGTGCAAATACCGCAGTAACGACTGCTAAAGTAGCCAAAAGCGGCTACGGCGGATTATCCAAAAGCGATTATCAAAAACTAGCAAACTTAGAATTTAAGAGTGGAGAAAAAGCATATGTAACGGTTAACCACAATCATTCGACCTTGATTAAGAATGCTTGGAAAAGTAACCGGGTAATTTATGCCGATCTTGATGATTTAAATCGAACTTCTAGTTCTAATACGGCATTTTTAGAAAAAAGAAATGTCGCAAATGATAGCTTGCGCGTTCGCCAATTTGTTGAGCCAACTGCCTGGCACTATAACCGCAGAAATGGCGAACAAATCTATAATCGTGGACACTTGATTGCTTACTCTGTTTCAGCAGGCATCGACCAAAATGGCCATTACAATCCTAGCAATAAGTCGGGCGATCAAAACAATCCCAAGAACCTATTTACTCAATCGGCTTTTTCAAATCAAAAAATTCAAACGATTTTCGAAAGCAAGGTTCGATCTGCTTTGAGACAAAATAAAAAAGTTATCTATCAAGCAACGCCAATTTTTAAAGGCGATGAGTTGATGGCTCGAGGAATCAACTTGCAGGCAATTTCAACTGATGGATCGCTAGATTTCAATGTTTATCTTTATAACGTTCAGCCTGGATACCAGTTTAACTACGCTAATGGCAGGGCTAAGGTTGATAGAGGCATGAAGGTATTGGAATAAAAGCAAAATTGTTCACATAAATATTAATAATAGTTCGGAAACGGCTGATCAACGATTAGCCGTTTTTGTATGCGCTCAAATAGCTACTATCACAACATCTGGAAATAGCGAACTATATTTATATAGAGTAAATAATAATACGTGTTTTATCCTGAATATGAGCAAAATTTCACAAGTATTTTTTACAAATATCGATATAGACCGAATTTTATTGCGTTATTGTTTGTGATTTTTGGGATAATATCATAGAATAAGTAAGAGAAAAAATGATATAAATATCAAGATATTGTGGTGTATGACTTATGAGTAATGAAAAATTTGTCGAAGTGAAAAATCTTCGCAAGGTATATGATAATGGCTACGAAGCCATTAAAGATGTTAGCTTTTCTGTAAAGAAAGGCGATTTGGTTTGCTTGCTTGGACCATCTGGTTGCGGTAAGACGACCATTCTCAATATGCTTGCTGGACTACTTTTTCCAACAAGCGGGGACATTTTGTTTGATGGCAAGTCAGTTGTAAAGACTGAACCAAAGGACCGTCAAATTGGTTACGTGTTCCAGAACTATGCTTTATATCCTCATATGACAGTTTTGCAAAACGTTATGTTCCCATTGACTGTTGGCAAGAACAAGATTGCCAAGGATGAAGCAGAAAAGATTGCTAGAAAGTACATGGAATTGACGCAAATTACTGATTTTGCTAACCAACGTCCAGGCAGCCTTTCTGGTGGTCAACAGCAGCGTGTTGCAATCACTCGTGCTTTGGTTCAAGAACCAAAAATTCTTTTGATGGACGAACCGTTGAGTAACTTGGATGCACGTTTGCGTTTGAAGATTAGAGAAGAAATTAGAGCCTTGGTTAAGAAAGTTGGCATTACGACTTTATTTGTTACTCACGACCAAGAAGAAGCTTTATCAATCGGGGACAAGATTATTCTGTTCAACGATGGAGTAATTCAACAAGATGATATGGGTCAAAACTTCTACCTTGAACCAAATAATTATTTTGTTGCTAACTTTGTTGGTAATCCAGTAATTGATAACTTTGAAGTAGAGCTTAAGGATGGCAAGCTAGTTGGTTCAGACTTTGCCATTGATCTCGCTGATTTTGATCAAGATAGATTCAAGAAGAATCTTGATGAAGGCAAGTACACTTTATCAATTAGACCTGAAAACCTTAAGCCAGTTGAACACGGCCACTTAAGCGTCAAAATTGAAGATGTTGAGTTGATCGGTCGAGAAAGAATCTTGAAGTTTGAACATGACAACATGCAACATCGTTGTTTAGTAGACTTAGAACAGCCAATTAAGGCCGAAGACCAAGTTGAATTGCAATTGAGACTTGATCGTGCCTTTATCTTTACCCCAGAAGGTGAGCGTGTTTACTAATGAAACAGAATCAAACCAAGGCTTGGCTATTTTTGTTGCCAACCTTAATCTTAGTTACTTTGTTTAGTATCTATCCGATTTTGCGTGCATTTTTAATGAGTCTTCAAAGTGGTTCTTTGATCTCTTTGCAGTGGACCGGTTTTAGCAACTATCAATATATTTTCCATGATCCAGAGTTCTGGTTATCAATCAAAAATACGATTCTCTATGCTTTGATCTCTGTTCCAATTGCCTTAGCAATCTCAATCATGCTTGCTTGGCTAATCTTCAGCAAGGTAAAGCATCAATCATTTTTTGAAACAACTTTCTTTATGCCATACGTTACTTCAACTATCGCTATTGGTATTGTTTTCCGCTATATCTTTAACGGTGACTATGGTATGTTGAACTTTATTTTGCGCATTTTCCACTTGCCAGCACCAAACTGGATTGATGACCCTTCTATGTCGCTTGCTACCATCATTATTTTTGGTATTTGGACATCTTTGGCCTTTAATATCGTTATTTTGATGGGTGCTTTGAGAAATATTGATCCAAATTACTACACTATCGCTGATATGTATGGTGCTAGTGGGACGCAAAAGTTCTGGCGCATTACGATGCCACAACTAGTTCCAACTTTAGCCTTCTTGCTAACGATGAATATCATTGCAGCCTTCAAGATCTATACTTCAGTCTATGCCCTCTTTAATGGACAAGCCGGAGTTGGTAACTCTGCTTCAACTGCAGTGTTCTACATCTACAACAAGTTCCAAATTGTCGGCACTCCAGGTGTAGCCATGGCTGCGACTGTAGTATTGTTCTTGATTATCTTGTTTGTAACCTTCTTGCAACGCAAGATGATGAAGAAGATTGGAGGACAATAGAATGAAAAAGGTTAAAGTCGGAGTGATTTTTGCATATTTGATTCTGGCAATCTTTGCGATTATCACCGTCTATCCATTTATTTATATGATTCTTGGCGGTTTGATGACTTTCCAAGAAACGACTAAGATTCCGCCAACGCTTTGGCCAAAGAGTCCTCAATGGTCTAACTATGCTAAGGTCTTTGCTCAAGCGCCATTTGCTAGATACTTTTTAAACACTTTGATTACTGCTAGCGTAACAACCATTATCAGTTTGTTTAACTCACTTTTGGGCGCTTTTGCTATGGTTAACTTGCGTTTTAAGGGAAAAGGCGTTGTTCAAGTAATCTTGCTTTCATTGTTGATGGTGCCAGGAGAAGCAATTATCTTTACTAACTATAACACCATTGCTCAAATGGGCTTGCTTAACACTTATGTTGGTTTAGTGTTGCCATTTTTGACTTCAATTTTCTACATGTATTACTTGCAGAGCTATTTTGGTTCAATTTCACCAACAATTTACAAGGCTTCAATGATCGATGGAGCTAGCGATTGGGAATATATTTGGAAGATTTTGGTGCCAATGTCTCGCGGTGGGCTATTTACTGTGGGCTTATTGAGCTTTATTTCTGGTTGGAATTCATTCTTGTGGCCATTATTGGTAACCAATGAAGACAGTATGCGCTTATTGAACAATGGTTTGACTGCCTTTGCTTCTGATGCTGGTAGTGAAACGCAATTGCAATTAGCTGCGGCTACTTTGACTGTTTTGCCAATCTTAATCTTGTACTTCATCTTTAGAAAGCAAATTATTCGAGGAGTTGTGCGCAATGACCTTAAAGGATAAAACAACGATTACTTTTTATAATGGACTCACTACAATTGGTGGGCCAATGATTGAAGTGGCCTACAATAAGTCACACATTTTGTTTGATTTGGGCGAAGTATATCGACCAGAATTGGCTTTGAGCTTAGAAGATGAAGACTATGATACTTTAATCAAGTATCAGCTAATTGGGGATGTACCTAATTTCTATGATCCAAAGATAACTGGCAAAGAAATCGACCATGAAAAGTTTGAACATGCGGCAGCTTATATTTCGCACTTGCACCTAGATCACAGCAAGGCTTTGAATTTGCTTGCTCCAGAAATTCCACTTTACGCTGGGCCAATAACTGCCCATATGCTACCTGCATTAAATGAAAAAGGCGACTTCCTTTTGCCAGCAGCTGGTCATGATAAGACTTATACCAGACCAATTATTCCAGCTAAGTTGCGTCAGCAGGTTCAGGTGGGCGACATCGAAATGGAAGTCTGGGAAAGCGACCATGATGCTTATGGTGCAACAGGATTAATTGTGAGAACTCCAGACAAGATGATCGCTTATACTGGCGACATTCGTTTGCATGGCTACCACCCTGATTGGGTTCATGAATTTTTGCAGGCTGCTAATAAAGCCGACGTTCTGATTGTCGAAGGAACAGGTGTTTCATGGCCTGAAAGACAGACTGAAGAAAATAGCGAAGAGTTTACTGGCCCAAAGAATGAGTCGGAATTAACTCAAGAAATTGTTCGCTTGCAAGTAGAAAATCCTAAGCGTCAGATCACTTTTAATACTTATCCAACTAACGTTGAACGCTTGTTAAGAATCATTAGCGATTCTCCAAGAGAAGTAGTTTTGCATGCTCAAAGAGCCCATTTGCTTAAGAGCAGTTTTGACCAGGATTATCCTTACTACTACTTGCCAGGGGAGGAGAGATTTGTTGATCTGAAGCCAGAACTAGAAGTTTCTTATGCAGACTTGCTAGGCGATGATCACAAGTACCTCTGGCAAGCAGTGGCAAATTATCAAGATTTGCAAAAAGGTGGTTTGTACATCCACTCTAATGCTGAACCATTAGGAGATTTTGATCCAGCATACCGCCCATTTGTTGATAATTTTGCTAAATATGGTGTTGAATATCTCGCTTTGCGTTGTTCTGGCCACGCAGACGAGGAAGAATTAAAACAAATTATTGCTGAGGTTCAACCAGCTATATTAGTACCGGTGCACACATTGCATCCGGAGCTGGAAGAGAACCCATTTGGTGAACGGATTTTACCTGAACGTGGCCAAACAATCACGCTCTAGTGAATCAAAAAATTGTTGTTTAGTTTTATTTTTGGGAGGATATCCAAATGAAGTTTAGTAAAAAGCTTGCTATTACTGCAGTAGCTGGTATGGCATTGATGGGATTGGCAGCATGTTCTAATAAGAACAGTAGCAATTCATCAAGTGATTCTGAAAAGATTCCATCAAAGATTACCAAGAAGACTACTGTTGTTTTCTGGCATGGTATGACAGGTGTTCAACAAAGTACCTTGCAAAAGTTGACCAAGGAATTTGAAAAGAAGAACCCTAACATTACAATCAAGCTCGAAAATCAAGGTGCATACCCAGATTTGCAAGCTAAGATTAATTCTACCTTGCAATCACCAAATTCATTGCCAACTATTACTCAAGCTTATCCAGGTTGGTTATGGAACGCTGCACAAAACAAGATGTTAGTTGACCTTAAGCCTTACTTTACCAACAAGAGTGTTGGTTGGGGTAGTGTAGAAGGTTCAGACATCAGAACCGAATTGCTTGACGGTGCTCAAATTCAAGGTACTCAATATGGTATGCCTTTCAACAAGTCAGTTGAAACTTTGACTTACAATAAAGACATGTTCAAGAAATACGGCATCAAGAAAGTTCCTACTACCATGGAAGAACTTAAGGAAGCCGCTAAGACTATCTACGAAAAGAGTAACCACAAGGTTGTAGGTGCCGGTTTTGACTCACTTTCAAACTACTACGTTTTAGGTATGAAGAACGAAGGTGTTGACTTCAGCAAGAAGATCGACTTTGCTGGTTCAACTTCAAAGAAGGTTATCAACTACTACGCAGATGGCGTAAAGGCTGGTTACTTCAGAGTTGCTGGTTCAGATATGTACCTTTCAGGACCTTTTGCTAACCAAAAGGTAGCAATGTTTATCGGTACTTCAGCTGGTGAAGGCTTCGTTAAGAAGGGTGTTGGCAGCAAGTTTACTTACGACGTTGCTGCTCGTCCAGGCAAGTACACTATGCAACAAGGTACTGACATTTACATGTTCAAGAAAGCTTCAGCTATGCAAAAGGCTGCTGCCTTCAAGTACATGAAGTTCTTAGTATCAAAGGACAGCCAAATTACTTGGGCTAACGCAACTGGTTACATTCCTGTTAACACCGCTGCAATCAACTCATCAGAATACAAGAGCAATAGCAGCATTAAGTTGCCTGCAAAGCTTTCTTCAGCTATGAAGAACCTTTACAGTGTTCCTGTTGAAAAGAACTCAAACGCAGCTTACAGCCAATTGAATACTATTATGCAAACTATTCTTGCTGCCGCTCAAAAGAACCAAAACGTAAATACTCAAATTACTAATGGCAAGGCTAAGTTTGACGCAGCTTGGAAGCAATAAAACTAAATAGCAAGATAATAAAAAAGTTGAGATTTAATTCTCAACTTTTTTTTGCTCGTAATGTGATAAGATATTCAAGGTGAATAGAAAAATTTAGTTAAAAGGTAGAGGTGAATGAGTTGATCAAGCAACAAACTTTTCCAAAAGAAACAAATTACAACTGGTACAACATCAGCAATTTAAGCGAACAAGATAGTGCCAAGCTACAGACAGAATTTAACTTTACGCCAGATATAATTTCGTATATCTCCGACCGGCATGAACGTCCGCACTACGACTATGATATTCATACCCATAGTCACTTGCTTGTTTATGATGTCCCAATTTGGCCGACCAACTCAATTAAGCACTTTACCTCACACCCAATTACTTTTTTGGTGGTTGGGGATAATGTATTTACTTTCCATACCGAGTCGACTAGCTATATTTTTGATGAGTTCAATGACAAGCACATGCGGGCAAGACTTGCAGAGGCAAATGATGTAACGGAATTATTGATGATCTTTTTGCTTTATTCTTCTCAATATTTCCAAAGAGCGATCACTCAATTAGATGTTGAGCGCAATGGCCTTGATCAGAAATTATCCGATGATATCGACAATAAGGACTTGGTTGAATTATCAAATATCGAAAAGAGTTTGGTTTATCTTTCAAGTTCTATTCAGACTGATCTGATGATGCTTCACAGTTTGGATCACTCACAATTGAACTTCACTAAGGCTGCACGCGAAAGGTTAGATGATGTTTTGATTGAATCAAATCAGTCTTCAGAAATGGTGCAGATTTCCCATCAAGTAACTAAGACTCTGTCAGCAACTTCGAATAACATGATGAACAACAACTTGAACGATACGATGAAATTCTTGACTGTTTGGTCAATCGTGCTAACTATTCCAACTATTTTGACGGGATTCTACGGGATGAACGTGACTTTGCCTATCACCAAGAGCCCCTTTGACTGGATTTTCATCATTATTTTGATGGTTTCCTTGATGGTATGGCTGGTTATTTTGATGAGGAAACATCATTTCTTTTAATTGAGGTTTTAAATGAAAAACAAACTTTTTGTAAGATCGATCATAACGGTTTTGCTAGCTTTCATGTTGTATTCTGCTAATGCAAAGCGGATCAATTCTGCTCAAATCAAGATTCTTGAGCCAAAAACTAGCAAGGTAACTAAGAAAAAGAGTTCAAATAAAAAGCAGCCCCAAGAGCCCACTGCGCCTAAGATTAGCTCGGCTGAATATGACAAAAAAGTCAGTTATGACAAGGGCAGCAATAAAAAGCTCCTAAGCAAAGTTGAAAAGGTGATGGGCAAAAATAGCACCTATCAAGTTGCAATTCAGGATTTGAATAATTCGTCTCGCTATGTTCGCGTTGCTAATAGCAGCCGCGTGCAGAATGTCGATGAAACGATGCACGTATTTGTTTTGATTGCGCTATACCGCCAAATGCAAACTGGCAAGTGGAGTTCAGCAACGACGATCAAAGTAAAAAAATCCGACAAGGTTAAGAGCGATAGCATTGTTTTGCAGCCAAATATTCAATATAGCTTGGCATACTTGCGCCAAGCAATGATAAGCGGCAGTAAAACTGCCGCCAATGCCTTAGTTAGATCTATTGGCAAGAGTAAGATTCAAGAAGCAATCAGTAGGTCTGGCGCTAGCCAAACTACCATGAAAGGCAACTTCTCCCATTCGCCAGTTGGCACAACGACAGCTAAAGATCTAAATCAAACTCTAATCAGCATTTATCAGACCAGAGTTTTGAAGAAAAATTATGCTTATCGCGTATTGTCAGCTATGGCTACGAAGAAAAACAAACTGACAAGCATGATTAGTGGCACAGTTTATACTGTGGGCGATGACAATTCCGCAGCAGCGATTGTTCAGTCTGGTGGACACTCATATGCGATTTCTGTTTGGTCAAATACAGATAAGAATTTTGCCAATTTAGGCAAAACTGTCGAAGACTGGTTCAGTCAAAAATAAGGAAGGGAAACCTTCTTTTATTTTTTTACACAAATCTACACATTGTAGATTGAATTCTTCAATTTGTAGTGCTATATTATTAACATGCTACGGCAAAGGAGGGATGAATAATGGTTCAAAAGCGTAGTCTAGATTTGGATAAAGTCATTGCCAAGGCCATTGAAATTATCAATAACGATGGGCTTGAAGCAGCAACAATGCCTAATTTGGCTAAGGCTTTAGGAGTAAGATCTCAATCACTGTATCACTATGTTTCTGGACGAAATCAATTATTGTCTTTAGTAGGAGCTAGTCGAATTCGAGCACTCCACCAGAAGTTGGTCGATAATTTAATTGGTTTGTCGGGTCAAGAAGCGGTAATAAGATTTGCTGATATTGTACGGGACTTTGTTTTGAAAGATCCAGCACTTTCGGCACTTTTATATCACGTGAATGAATATTCAACTAGTGATGCAATCACCAAAGAAATTGAGAATATCTTTGCTTTGGGAGAAAAAATTAACCTAAAGACCTGTGCATCCCTGTCCAATCATGCCATAGTAGGTGCAGTCTTAGGCTATGTCTTTTTGGATAAGGCATCAGCCTTCGACTTTGAAAGCGACCAGGAAGCTAATGATAATTATCATGAAATGGTCTTAAGACTGGTTCAGCCAGTGGCTATTTAATTTTATGCAGGAGGGTAGGATAAAGTGCAAAAATTTATCAAAAACCATGTCTTTTCTTTAATTGCATGGATTTTAATTTTGCTAGTTTCAGTAGTTACTTTTCCTAATATTGGTAAGTTAACTAGTGAACACTCCACAATTTCGCTTCCAAGTAACGTTGAAAGCGAAGTTGCGCAAACAATCCAGTCTGAATGGACTAAAACTAAGAAGAATACTTATGAAGTGGCGATTGTTTTCAACAAAAAGAATGGAAAATTAACGGCTGCAGATAAGGATAATATCAACAAGACAGTTGATTATCTGAAAGATCATAAGTCAAAGTATGGAATCAAAGATGTTTTAGCTCCTGACGACAATATTGCGACTAGAAAGAAATTGCAATCCAAGGATGGAACAACTTGGGTAATGCAATTGAATGTCTCAAAGAATCATGGCCAAATTGGCGAGATCGAAGATGAAATTTCTAAGGCTGCTAAAACCCAGGGCGTAAAGACTTACGTTACTGGAGCAGATATCTTGACCAATGCTTTCTCTGAATCAATTCAAGAAGGTATCAAGAAGACTGAAGCAATTACGGTAGTCTTTATCTTTATCGTTTTGATTATCGTCTTTAGATCACCAATCGTACCTTTGATTTCTTTGTTGACGGTTGGGATATCATTTTTAACATCATTTTCAATCGTAACGAATTTAGTTGAACACGGTAACTTCCCATTTTCTAACTTTACCCAAGTTTTCATGGTTATCGTTTTATTCGGGATTGGTACCGACTATAACATCCTGTTATACGATAAATTCAAAGAGAATTTAGGTAAAGGGATGAATAAGTACGAGGCTAAGAATGATGCCTTGAAGAAGGCTGGTAAGACCATTCTTTACTCAGGTTCATCTATTTTGATCGGTTTTACCGCACTTAGCCTTGCTAAATTCTCAATTTACCAATCAGCTGTCGGCGTTGCCGTTGGGGTTGCAGTTTTATTAGTTGTTCTTTTGACTTTGAACCCATTCTTTATGGCGGTTCTTGGTGAAAAGATGTTCTGGCCAGTTAAGAAGTTTGAAGGCGAAACCGAAGACAAGCTCTGGCATGGAATTTCCAAGTCAACTTTGAAACACCCAATCATTTACTTGATAGTGCTAGCAGTAGTAGTTACGCCATTCATGTTGATGTATTCAGGTAACCTTAATTATGATGATACGGCTGAAATTTCTGACACCACTCCTGCAAAAGCTGGTTTATTGATCGTTCAAAAGCACTTCTCTAAGGGTATGGCTGAGCCATCATATGTTTACATCAAGAGTGATCATAAATTAGACAACGAAACTGACTTGAAGGTAATTGACCAAATTACCAAACAATTGCAAGCTTCTAAGGGCGTTTCATTTGCAACCTCAGTAACTGAGCCATATGGTGATCCAATCAGCAAACTATATGTCAATGATCAACTTTCTACTGTTAACAATGGTGTTGATCAAGTTAGAACTGGTTTAAACAAGCTAGGTAAGGGTAGCCAAAAGGCTTCTGCAGGTGCTAGTCAATTGGCTAGCGGTGCTTCAAGTCTAGCTAGTGGAACTACTGCCTTGCAATCAGGTTCATCCAGTTTGCAAACTGGTGCAAGTTCACTTGCTACTGGTACAAGCCAATTAGTTTCTGGTTTGAACGAACTTAATACTAAATTGGCTAGTCAAATGTCTTCTGCTAACAAGACCCAATTAGCTCAATTAGAACAAGCTTTGCCAAAGATCAACCAAGGCTTGCAACAATTGAATCAGCAAGTTAGTGGCCTAGATATCAGTGCTTTAACTAGTCAATTGAATAACTTGCAAAGCTCAATTCAAGCGCAAGAAAAAGCTAAATTAACGCAAATTCAGAGTGCTTACACGTCAGATTTTGCTGGTAGATTAAATAATATTTCTGGCTTAACTGCAGCTCAAAAGCAAGCAATTGCTCAAGCAGCTCAAGCATCAATGCAAACTGCAATGGCTAAGGCTGCAACTAGTTCTACTGCAACTACTAGTCAATCAGGTCAAGGCAATTCACTTTCTGCTTTGTCATCTCAAGTTGCACAATTGCAAGCTTCAGTTAAGACTTTGGCAGCAGCTTCTAACCAAGCCTTGCCAGGTGCTGCAACTGCTTTGAATAACTTAAGTAGTGGTTTGGCTCAAGTTCAATCAGCTACTTCCCAAGGCCTTTTAGGTGCCCAACAGCTTCAAACAGGTGCAAACAAGTTAAGCGCAGGCGCTGGCCAACTTAACACTGGTTTAGCTTCTGCTCAATCAGGTGCTAATAAATTGAGCACGGGTGCTGATACTTTGGCATCTAGCTTGCCAAAGATTACAACTGGCTTAGATCAAGCAAATAGCGGCTTGGCTCAAGGTGGTAGCTACCTTCAAGGATTGCAATCATCTGCAGCAGCTAAGACCTTCTACATTCCAAAGGAATTCATCAAGAATGAAGAATTCCAAAAGTCAATCAAGGTTTACTTGAGCCCTGATAAGAAGTCTGCGCAAATTATCGTAGTCTTCAACTCTGACCCAAGTGCTCCTGAAGCAACCAAGCGCTCACAAGAATTGAGTGCAATGGTTAGAAAGTCATTGCGTGGCACTTCACTTTCAAACGCTAAGGTAGCAATGGGCGGACAAAGCTCTAGAGTCGAAGATACTAAGAATGTTGCTAGTGGCGACTTCTTGAGAACTGCAGCAATTATGTTAGTTGGTATCGGAATTGCTTTGATCTTTGTAACTCGCTCACTCTTGCAACCTGTTTACATCATGGGTACTTTGTTAATTGCTTACTTGGTATCCTTGTCAGTTAACCAATGGATCGTTCAAGCTATCTTGAACAGAGACAAGCTTGCTTGGAACACTCCATTCTTCAGCTTTATTATGTTGATTGCTTTGGGTGTTGACTACAGTATCTTCCTGATGACTCGTTACCGCGATCTAGAATCTGAATTCTCTTCACCAAGTCAAAGAATCTTGACTGCTAGTGGTATCATCGGAACAGTCGTAATTTCAGCTGTAGTTATCCTTGGTGGTACTTTCGCTGCTTTGATCCCATCGGGCATTCCAACCTTGATCGAAGTTGCCTTGACAGTTATTATCGGTTTGATCATCTTGGTATTCATCTTGCCAATTACCTTGTCAGCCGGCGTCAAGTTGACTTACGAAGGTATTGACATGCATTGGGGCAAGAAGAAAAAGCATGCGGAATAATACAAATTGAAAAAACAAAAGTTCTTGGGGTAAAATATAAGTAATCCTAAGAAAGAAAAATCTGGAACTTAGGTTCCAGATTTTTTGTTTATTGAGATTGTAGATATTTTACTGTTTTTTCAAAAGGATACAAAGAATGATTAATTGTCCAAATTGTCAACATCAAATAACCGATGAAGATAGAGTCTGCCCTAATTGTGGCTTTGACTTGCAAAAATATCGCGAAGTATTTTTCAAACATGCAAAGGAAGCTGATGAAAAAGCTTCTTCTGATAAAGAGACTGAAAAAACTGAATTCCAACCTAAGAGTAGAGCAGCATATCGCAAAGAAATCCATCCTGACAAGCAAAATGAAGTTATTGCGCGAATGATCAGCTGGATGAGAGAAAATGCCACCATCGTCTTTTTGATTGGACTTGGTTTAATGATTATTACCAGTTTTACCGTTGTTTTAGGCTGGTTATTGTTAGTAGTATTATTGATCTGGCTATATGTAATTTGTCAGCGAGATGGCGAAATTGAGCAATATACGGCAGATCGCAGATTAACTGAGATTATCAATAAGTTTGGGTCCAACTTGTTCAACAGTTTTGAGGATCATGAAGAAAAGGCTCAGGAACATCGAACTGGCTTTATTAATGATCATCCTAAGCTACAACAGAAGTTTTCTAAGATTAAAATCACCAAAAAGACTAGATTCAATTATATCCAAGCTTCAGTGCTCTTGCTTGCGGCGATCAGTTTGCTAGTGCTATTTTCAGGAACTGGCGCAACGATTACTGAATTCGCCAACCCTGAAAAAGTCTCCTTGTCTAAGGTGATTTTGTCAGTGGCTAATCGCTTATTGACGACTGGTAAGGCTGGGGATGCCTTGCTCATCTATTTTGTTTGGTTACTTTTGATTGTTTTTCCAATTTCGATTATTCTTTCAACTATCGAAAATACAGAAAAGTCCAAGCTTCATGCTAGTGCCTTGTCGATAATTGAGACTGCTTTTTTGATCTATATTGCTTATCGAACAACTCATCTGACTGGTGCTGCTAATGGCTTTGTGGCTAGTTTAGTAAAGAACTTCTCAGATAGCATCTTATCAATTGGAGCTTCGGCTTATTATCTGATTTTGGCCAGCTTGATGACTTCGATTTTAGCGATTTGGAATGTTTTCAAAAAATCGCCAGCGAGCAAGGATGAAGCAGTGAAAAAAGAACAAAAATAAAAACGCGCCTAGATTTTTTCTAGGCGTATTTTTATCTAAAGATTATTGGTTATTCTTAGTAACGTCAATTACTAAATGTTCGTTGACAAAGGCCATCAAACCTAACTCGCTCAATTCGCGGCCGTAACCTGACTTCTTAACCCCGCCAAATGGCAATTCTCCAGAAGTAATCCATGGGCCGTTGATAACAGTCATACCTGTTTCGATTTGACTAGCAACTTCTTGGGCGTGCTTGATGTCGCTAGAAATAACTGAAGAACCTAAACCATAACTTGAATCATTAGCTAAGCTGATTGCTTCGTCTTCATCTTCTACGCTGTAGACAACAGCTACTGGACCAAACAATTCTTGATCGAAGATTGGGTTGTCTTTAGTAACATTGGTCAAAATTAATGGTCTAAAGAAGGCACCTTCATGGTCAATTTCAGGATATTGGTAGTAAACTTTTGCCCCTGCAGCAATGGCAGCATCGACTTGCTTTTGCAATTTTTCTTTAGCTTGCTCAGAATTAAGTGGTGGCAAAGTAGTAGTTTCATCTAATGGATTGCCAGCCTTCAATGAAGCAAAGTGAGCCTTTAATTCTTCCAAGACTTCTTCATAGCGGTCTTTCAAAACGATCATTCGCTTAGAAGAAGTACATACTTGGCCATCGTTGTAGGTTCTAGCAGTTGCTAAAACATTCTTTAGTACAGTCTTGTCTGCATCGCTTAAAACAATAAAGGCATCGTTGCCGCCTAGTTCCATCGTTGACTTCTTCAAGTTCTTGCCAGCTTCTTCAGCCACGCTAGAGCCACCGCGTTCAGATCCAGTCAAAGCCACGCCTTGAATGCGAGGATCAGCAATGATATTTGCTAGTTGATCGTAGCTTGGGAAGAGGTTGATCAAGCTGCCTTCAGGAGCACCAGCTTGTTTGACTAATTTAGCAATTAATTCAGCTGATCCTGGTACGTTGTGGGCATGCTTAAGCAAAATTGGGTTGCCGACTACGAAGTTTGGCGCAAAAACTCTGATTACTTGGTATAGTGGGAAGTTCCATGGTTCGCAAGCCATTACTACACCTGTTGCTTGTTTTAAGTAGTAAGCTGATCCTAAAGGAGTTTCTAGTGGAGTTGGTTCAAGCAACTTTTCTCCATTTTTTGCGTAGTATTCGCAAATGTTGATACAGATGTCAACTTCGCCGCGACTTTCGCCGATAACTTTACCCATTTCTTTGGTCATTAATTGAGCAAATTCTTCTTTATGCTCACGCAAGATATCAGCCAATTTTTGCAAAATAGCAGCACGATCGCTGATTTTTTCATGGCGCATTTTCTTATAAAGGGTATAGGCTAGATTGATGGCCTCATCGATTTGTTGGTCAGTTGAGTTTTCGTAACTGGCAAAAACCTCATTGGTATATGGATTAACAGATTGGTATTTTGACATATTTAAACCTCGATTTCCATCTAACTGTTTATAATTACAGTTACAATTATAAAACGCTTACAAAAAGTTAGGCAAGTATTTTGTCTGAAAAACATGATAAAATTAGGGTTGTAATTCTAGAAAGGACTAAAAAGCTATGACTGAATCAATCCCAACTGCAACAATTTATTTAGGCTCACCTTTTTACAATGACGATCAAAGAGCCAGAGTGGTACAGGCTAAAAAATTGCTTGCACAAAACCCAACTATCGCTAGAGTTCATTTTCCATTTGATCAAAATTTCGTTGATCCAGAAGAAGTTAACCCAGAAATTGGGGGAATTCGTTCAATGACTTGGCGAGTTGGCACTTACCAAAATGACCTCAGTGGAATTATCAATGCTAGTTGTGGCGTATTTTTGTACGATATGGACAACATTGATGATGGATCAGCCTTTGAAATCGGCTTTATGCGAGCTTTGCATAAGCCAGTAGTGTTAGTACCTTTTACTAACGATCCAGATAAAGTCAAAGAAATGAATTTGATGCTTGCACAAGGCGTAACTACAATTATCGAAGGCAATACCGAATTCGAAAAGCTTGCTAGCTACGACTTCAATTCAACTCCAGCCAAGCCGGTAATGGGCTATCGTATCATCTAAAAAGGATCGGAAAACTATTTGCGTTTTCCGATCCTTATTTTTTATTTTTGCCTTTTGATAATTTGGTGAAGAAAATCGATCGATTCATCAAGGTATTCTTTGCCATAATCCATTGCATGACGGTGTCCCTTAATCACCATGAGTTGGCTTTCTTTATCCATTTTTGCTAGATGATCAATGAAATCTAGTACGGAATTAAGCGGAGTCAATTCGTCAGCTGAATTGATCATCAACAGGCTAGACAGCTGATCTAAATCATAAGAGCGTGCATCTAATTTGGTCAAAACTTCATGATCTGCCGTACCGGTATAAGTTAAAGTGAAGTACTTATAGAAGGAATCGTTGATATCGTGGCGATCAGTTAGGCCAAATTCTTCTTGGGCAATTGGCGATGGCTTAACATGATAATGCTTTTCCATCCAGCTAGAAAATTCGACCGGAGCCGACCAAGTTACAGTTGGAAAGGCAAACTTACCTGCTAAATAGATTGCCAAGGTTCCACCAACGCTAGCACCGATTTGTACAATATTTTTGTGATCATCTGGATCAGTATAATCAGATGCTAAAAGCCAATTGACGAAGTTTTCGGCATCCTTATGTGCTACTGGGAAAATGTTCTTAGGCGCAAGACTATAATCTGGAATAAAAGTCATAAAGCCAGCATTAGCTAGGCTAACGCCGATAGATTTTAGTGCATCTTTGCTTCCTCTAAACCAGCCGCCTCCATGCCAGAAAATTAGAATTTTGGTATTGGAATCAGTATTGTTGGGAAAATAAATATCGGTTGCAAGTTGTTTTTGTTGATCATAAATGATGTTGTTTTTGATAATTGTCATAACTAACACGACCTTTCGTTTCACCATCAATTATAGTAAAAATTTTTCTAAAAAACATATTTCTGAAATTCTATCTTAGTTTGGGAATACATAATTTTGTTAAAGAAGCAATCCAAATTATGTAGCAGTAGTAGAATTTTGATAAAATTGTTTTAATAGAAATCTGCGAAAAAGCAAATGTTGCAAATGACTAATAGCGGAGGGGGATAGGGATGCATCTTTCTGAAAAAACAAGTCGCAAACTGTTGAATTATGCTACGATTGTCTGTGGAATCATCATCGTTGTACTAGTTATTTACTGGTACAACTTGGGGATTTTTACCGATCAAGAAAAAATGAAGGCGTATTTGGCCAATAAACAAATCATTGGTCCGGTAATTTTTGTATTTATTCAAATTGTTCAAGTTGTTATTCCAATTATTCCAGGTGGTGTGTCGCTGTTAGGTGGAGTAGTATTTTTTGGACCGATAAATGGATTTATCTACAATTACATCGGAATCTGTATTGGTTCGATGATTAATTTCTTCTTGGCGCGCTACTATGGCAAGAGTTTTATTTATCATATTATTTCTGAAGAAACGCTGAATAAGTATATTGATTGGACCAAAAATCAAAAACGCTTCAATTGGCTGTTTGCCATGTGTATTTTGGCTCCAGCGGCGCCAGATGACGTTTTGTGTTTGCTGGCTGGATTAACCGAAATGAAATTTTGGACGTATTTTTGGATTATTATTTTATGTAAGCCATGGACGATTGCCGCCTATAGCTTTACATTGTTGTATGGATCGAAATGGATATTATCTTTACTAGGAAAATGATACTGTCAGGTGCAAGAGTTTATTTGCGCCGTTTTAATTATCAAGATGCTGATACTATGCTTAAATGGGGCCGGTCTCAAAGGCTGCATAAGCTAGCGGGCTTACAAAAATTAAACAATATCGAGGAAGCCAAAGTTGCTATTCGCCAGTACATGAAAAGAAAAAATAGCTATGCCCTCTGCTTGAAAGAAAATGACCGCTTGATTGGCCTGGTTGAGCTTTATGAGCGCGGAGTAGATAGCCGAAGCGGGCTTAATAAAACCAAAGAAATTGGCTTTTTGCTCGACCAAGATTATGAACATCATGGTTATATGTATGAGGCGATCTCGTTAATTTTGCAAAATCAATTCGTTGATCAAGGGCAAGAAGAGATTTGGGCGGGCACCTTAGTCAAAAATTTGCCTGCGCAAAAATTGCTGACAAAATTAGGCTTTAAGTACATGTATACGACTGACTATGCTCAAGTTAGCGATTTATTTTCTTTTAGCGAAAAATATTATTTGCTCAAATGTCAAGAATGGCTTAAAATAAATTCAAACACGAAATCCTAAGACAGCTTCAGAGAGTTTGCGGGTGGTGCGAGCAAACGGACGTCGTTTCCAGATTTCTTTCACGTGGGCAATTAATAGTTGCACGGCTTGGCACCGTTATCGCTGATTAATGAGTGCAGCGTTTTTTCGCTGAAGATGGGTGGTACCGCGAAGCCAGATAGAGCCGATTCGTCCCAGATTAGGGATGAGTCGGCTCTTTTTTTCGATATGGAGGTTTTTATGTTAGATATCAAAGTTATTCGTGAAAATCTTGACTGGGCAAAGGAAAAACTTGCTACTCGTGGGATTGAAGCAAAGCAACTTGATGAATTGGTTGAAATTGATGCTCAAAGACGTAAGGCTATGGTTCAAAGTGAACAACTTAAGGCTGAACGTAATGACGTATCTAAAAAGATCGCCGAAGCTAAGCGCAACAAGCAAGATGCTGCAGATGCAATTGCTAGAATGCGTGAAGTAGGTGCTGAAATCAAGGATTTGGATAGCAGGATTGCTGAATTGACTGACAAGCAACAATACATCTTGCTTCGCTTGCCTAACTTCCCAGCGGATTCTGATCCAATTGGCCCAGATGAAAGCTACAACGAAGAAGTTCGTAGATGGGAAGAACCAACTAAGTTCGACTTTGAACCAAAGGCTCACTGGGATTTAGGTACTGATTTGGAAATTTTGGATTGGGACCGTGCTTCAAAGGTTTCAGCAGCTAGATTTGTTTACTACACTGGTGCTGGTGCTTTGCTTGAACGTGCAGTCTTCAACTTCTTCTTAGATGAAAATGCTAAGGAAGGCTACACTGAAGTTATTCCACCATACTTGGTAAATGACGACTCAATGCAAGGAACTGGTCAATTCCCTAAGTTCCGTGAAGATGTCTACACTATTGTAGATAACGATGACCCAGACAAGCCATTGGACTTGACTTTGATTCCAACTGCTGAAGTTCCTTTGGTTAACTACTTCAGAAATGAAATTATCCACGGCGAAAAGTTGCCAATCAACGTAACAGCAATGTCACCAGCCTTTAGAAGTGAAGCTGGTTCAGCTGGTAGAGATACTCGTGGTTTGATTAGAATGCACGAATTTAGAAAAGTTGAAATGGTAAAGATTTGTAAGCCAGAAGAATCTTGGGATGAATTAGAAAAATTGACCCACAATGCAGAACACTTATTGCAAAAACTTGGCTTACCATACCGCGTTGTTGCACTTTCAACTGGGGATGCCAGCTTTACTAGTGCTAAGACTTATGACTTGGAAGTTTGGATGCCAGCACAAGACAAGTATCGTGAAATTTCAAGTTGTTCTAACTGTACTGACTTCCAAGCTCGTCGTGCACAAATTCGTTACCGCGATGAAAACGGCAAGTTGCACTTAGCTCACACTTTGAATGGTTCAGGTCTTGCTGTAGGTAGAACTGTAGCTGCTATTTTGGAAAACTACCAAAATGAAGATGGTTCTGTAACTGTTCCAGAAGCATTAGTTCCATACATGCACGGAATGACTAAGATCGAAAAACAAGAAGGTTTAATCTAATAAAAGTAAATATGCGAAGCAAACGTAAAAAGTTGCTTCGTATTTTTTTGTCCAAAACCGCATGAGACCAAGCTTTGATGGAAAGAGTAGAATTTATTTGCAAATTTTTTTAAAAAATTTTTGCGTGTTTTCAGGGTAAAAATACGCTAAAACCGTATATTTATACAAATAATGCATCTTTAATACAATAATTTACAAAAATTAATGAACTAAAAATAAGATATAAAGTAAATATCGAATAAAACACGAATAAAGACGCAGTGTTGACTTATTTAGAAAAGGTGTGTAATATATTTAACTGTCGTCGGGCGCAAGACAAAGAGCTCGATCGGCGGGATGAAAAAACTTCTTGACAGACAAGAAGACATCTGCTAAAATAAAAAAGCGGTCTGCTACAAAGCAGACGAGCTAGTACTTTGAAAACTGAACAAAGTTTCGCTAAAAGTGTGCGGGTGTAACAACCCAAACAAAAAATAAGCGAAGTCAATTCGCAAGCAATAAATTTTGAGACAAAGATCTTAAAGAACTATTATTTTATAAAAAATGAGAGTTTGATCCTGGCTCAGGACGAACGCTGGCGGCGTGCCTAATACATGCAAGTCGAGCGAGCTTGCCTATAGAAGTTCTTCGGAACGGACATAGATACAAGCTAGCGGCGGATGGGTGAGTAACACGTGGGTAACCTGCCCTTAAGTCTGGGATACCATTTGGAAACAGGTGCTAATACCGGATAACAACTCTAGCTGCATGGCTAGAGCTTGAAAGGCGGCGCAAGCTGTCGCTAAAGGATGGACCCGCGGTGCATTAGCTAGTTGGTAGGGTAAAGGCCTACCAAGGCATTGATGCATAGCCGAGTTGAGAGACTGATCGGCCACATTGGGACTGAGACACGGCCCAAACTCCTACGGGAGGCAGCAGTAGGGAATCTTCCACAATGGACGAAAGTCTGATGGAGCAACGCCGCGTGAGTGAAGAAGGTTTTCGGATCGTAAAGCTCTGTTGTTGGTGAAGAAAGATAGAGAGAGTAACTGATCTTTATTTGACGGTAATCAACCAGAAAGTCACGGCTAACTACGTGCCAGCAGCCGCGGTAATACGTAGGTGGCAAGCGTTGTCCGGATTTATTGGGCGTAAAGCGAGCGCAGGCGGAAAGATAAGTCTGATGTGAAAGCCCTCGGCTCAACCGAGGAACTGCATCGGAAACTGTCTTTCTTGAGTGCAGAAGAGGAGAGTGGAACTCCATGTGTAGCGGTGGAATGCGTAGATATATGGAAGAACACCAGTGGCGAAAGCGGCTCTCTGGTCTGCAACTGACGCTGAGGCTCGAAAGCATGGGTAGCGAACAGGATTAGATACCCTGGTAGTCCATGCCGTAAACGATGAGTGCTAAGTGTTGGGAGGTTTCCGCCTCTCAGTGCTGCAGCTAACGCATTAAGCACTCCGCCTGGGGAGTACGACCGCAAGGTTGAAACTCAAAGGAATTGACGGGGGCCCGCACAAGCGGTGGAGCATGTGGTTTAATTCGAAGCAACGCGAAGAACCTTACCAGGTCTTGACATCTAGCGCAATCCCAAGAGATTGGGAGTTCCCTTCGGGGACGCTAAGACAGGTGGTGCATGGCTGTCGTCAGCTCGTGTCGTGAGATGTTGGGTTAAGTCCCGCAACGAGCGCAACCCTTGTCATTAGTTGCCAGCATTGAGTTGGGCACTCTAATGAGACTGCCGGTGACAAACCGGAGGAAGGTGGGGACGACGTCAAGTCATCATGCCCCTTATGACCTGGGCTACACACGTGCTACAATGGGCAGTACAACGAGCAGCGAGCCTGCGAAGGCAAGCAAATCTCTGAAAGCTGTTCTCAGTTCGGACTGCAGTCTGCAACTCGACTGCACGAAGCTGGAATCGCTAGTAATCGCGGATCAGCACGCCGCGGTGAATACGTTCCCGGGCCTTGTACACACCGCCCGTCACACCATGGGAGTCTGCAACGCCCAAAGCCGGTGGCCTAACCGTAAGGAGGGAGCCGTCTAAGGCAGGGCAGATGACTGGGGTGAAGTCGTAACAAGGTAGCCGTAGGAGAACCTGCGGCTGGATCACCTCCTTTCTAAGGAAGCCAAAGCGGAGGAGAGTAGAGATACTAAGAGAATCCGCAAGGTACGGAAGCACACTGAGAAACTTTGTTTAGTTTTGAGGGCATTAGCTCTC
>NZ_CAKD01000002.1 GCF_000297025.1 Lactobacillus pasteurii DSM 23907 = CRBIP 24.76 | reverse complement strand
AAAAACCGAGACAATCATTGAATTGCAAGAAATTGTAGAGCGACTAAAGAGAGATCTTGAGTAAGGTCAAGTAGAAAAGGGCGCACGGTGAATGCCTAGGCACTAGAAGCCGACGAAGGACGTGGCAAACGACGAAACGCTTCGGGGAGCTGTAAGCAAGCAGAGATCCGGAGATATCCGAATGGGGGAACCCGGCATAGAGATATGTCATTGCATGGTGAATAGATAGCGATGCAAAGGAAGACGCAGTGAACTGAAACATCTAAGTAGCTGCAGGAAGAGAAAGAAAGATCGATTTCCCAAGTAGCGGCGAGCGAAACGGAAAGAGCCCAAACCAGTGGATTTATCCATTGGGGTTGTAGGACTGCGACGTGGCAGAGAAGAGGATAGCAGAATTATCTGGGAAGGTAAGCCAGAGAGGGTGAGAGCCCCGTAAGCGAAATCCGAATCGAGCCTAGCAGTATCCTGAGTAGGCCGGAACACGTGAAATTCCGGTTGAATCCGCGAGGACCATCTCGCAAGGCTAAATACTAGCTAGTGACCGATAGTGAACCAGTACCGTGAGGGAAAGGTGAAAAGAACCCCGGAAGGGGAGTGAAAGAGAACCTGAAACCGTGTGCCTACAAGTAGTCAGAGCGCGTTAAAGCGTGATGGCGTGCCTTTTGTAGAATGAACCGGCGAGTTACGTTAAATAGCGAGGTTAAGTCAGAAAAGACGGAGCCGCAGCGAAAGCGAGTCTGAATAGGGCGACAAGTTGTTTGACGTAGACCCGAAACCAAGTGACCTACCCATGGCCAGGTTGAAGGTGCGGTAAAACGCACTGGAGGACCGAACCCACGTAAGTTAAAAATTGCGGGGATGAGCTGTGGGTAGCGGTGAAATTCCAAACGAACTTGGAGATAGCTGGTTCTCTCCGAAATAGCTTTAGGGCTAGCCTCGCGAAGAGGATAGTGGAGGTAGAGCGCTGTTTGGACTAGGGGCCCGTCAGGGGTTACTGAATTCAGATAAACTGCGAATTCCACATATCTATGCGCGGGAGTCAGACTGCGAGTGATAAGATCCGTAGTCGAAAGGGAAACAGCCCAGATCACCAGTTAAGGTCCCCAAATCTATGCTAAGTGGAAAAGGATGTGGAGTTGCGTAGACAACTAGGACGTTGGCTCAGAAGCAGCCATCATTTAAAGAGTGCGTAATAGCTCACTAGTCGAGTGACGCTGCGCCGAAAATTTACCGGGGCTAAGCATAGTACCGAAACTGTGGATGTGTTTTAAAGAGCACGTGGTAGGAGAGCGTTGTAAGTGCGGCGAAGCTTAATCGAGAGGATAAGTGGAGCGCTTAGAAGTGAGAATGCCGGTATGAGTAGCGAAAGATAAGTGAGAATCTTATCCGCCGAATGACTAAGGTTTCCTGGGGCAGGCTCGTCCGCCCAGGGTAAGTCGGGACCTAAGGCGAGGCCGAGAGGCGTAGTCGATGGACAACAGGTAGACATTCCTGTACTGCGATCGATCGTTTGAGCGAAGGAGGGACGCAGGAGGCTAAGAGCGCATGCGACTGGAAGCATGTAGAAGCGTCGAGTCTGAGAGCGAGTCAAATGCTTGCTTTCGAAAGGACAAGGCGCGACCTGGAGCGAAATCAAAGTAGCGAAGGCTCTGACGTCACACTGCCAAGAAAAGCTTCTAGCGAGATCGAGCGTACCCGTACCGCAAACCGACACAGGTAGTCGAGTGGAGAACACTAAGGCGAGCGAGAGAACTCTCGTTAAGGAACTCGGCAAAATGACCCCGTAACTTCGGGAGAAGGGGTGCTGATGGAGACATCAGCCGCAGTGAATAGGCCCAAACAACTGTTTATCAAAAACACAGGTCTCTGCAAAGTCGTAAGACGACGTATAGGGGCTGACACCTGCCCGGTGCTGGAAGGTTAAGAGGAGAGCTTAGCTTAGGCGAAGGTTCGAATTGAAGCCCCAGTAAACGGCGGCCGTAACTATAACGGTCCTAAGGTAGCGAAATTCCTTGTCGGGTAAGTTCCGACCTGCACGAAAGGTGTAATGATTTGGGCACTGTCTCAACGAGAGACTCGGTGAAATTATAATACCCGTGAAGATGCGGGTTACCCGCGACAGGACGGAAAGACCCCATGGAGCTTTACTGTAGCTTGATATTGGGTATCTGTTAAACATGTACAGGATAGGTAGGAGCCAGAGAAGATAGGACGCTAGTTTTATTGGAGGCAATGTTGGGATACTACCCTTGTTTGATGGATGCTCTAACCTTGGCCCGTAAGCCGGGCTAGGGACAGTGTCAGGTGGGCAGTTTGACTGGGGCGGTCGCCTCCTAAAGTGTAACGGAGGCGCCCAAAGGTTCCCTCAGAATGGTTGGAAATCATTCGCAGAGTGTAAAGGTATAAGGGAGCTTGACTGCGAGAGAGACAACTCGAGCAGGGACGAAAGTCGGGCTTAGTGATCTGGTGGTACCGCATGGAAGGGCCATCACTCAACGGATAAAAGCTACCCTGGGGATAACAGGCTTATCTCCCCCAAGAGTTCACATCGACGGGGAGGTTTGGCACCTCGATGTCGGCTCGTCGCATCCTGGGGCTGAAGTCGGTCCCAAGGGTTGGGCTGTTCGCCCATTAAAGCGGCACGCGAGCTGGGTTCAGAACGTCGTGAGACAGTTCGGTCCCTATCCGTCGTGGGCGTAGGAAATTTGAGAGGAGCTGTCCTTAGTACGAGAGGACCGGGATGGACGCACCGCTGGTGTACCAGTTGTTCTGCCAAGAGCATCGCTGGGTAGCTATGTGCGGAAGGGATAAGCGCTGAAAGCATCTAAGTGCGAAGCCCCCCTCAAGATGAGATTTCCTTTGCGAAAGCAGTAAGACACCTCAAAGACTATGAGGTAGATAGGCTGGGAGTGGAAGTAGAGCGATCTATGGAGCGGACCAGTACTAATCAGTCGAGAACTTGACCGAAGGCTAGACGATTTCTAAAGGTTTTGAGCGGATTGGATTCAGTTTTGAGCGCACAAGCTCAAGAAAAGAGTGCGGTGGCGATAGCAAGAAGGATACACCTGTTCCCATGCCGAACACAGAAGTTAAGCTTCTTAACGCCGAGAGTAGTTGGTGGGCAACTGCCTGTGAGGGTAGGAAGCTGCCGCGCTCTTTTTTAATATTCCGGCTTAGCTCAGTTGGTAGAGCGCTTGACTGTTAATCAAGATGTCGTCAGTTCGAGTCTGACAGCCGGAGCTAAGCGGAATGAAGGAAGAGGACAGCCGAAGCTGTCCTCTTTTTTTGTATTTTTTAAAATTTTAAAACTAAAAAAATAATGCTAATAATTTCACATTTTTTAACTTGTATATTTTTTAGATCAATTAAAGCCTAGTCTGATCGCAAAGATTATTTGTGTATTATTTCATTAATTACACAAAAAATATTGAAAACGTTTTGATTTTTTAGTAAAATAAAAATCGGATTCATTTAGATCTAGAGGAGGATTTAACATGGTAGGAATTGTTTTAGCCAGCCATGGTGGTTTCGCCGATGGTATTGCTGAATCAGCAGGAATGCTTTTCGGTGAACAAACTAATTTCGCACATGTCATTTTGAAACCAGATGAAGGCCCAGATGACATTCGAGCAAAGATGGAAAATGCCATCGCTTCATTTGATAGTCAAGATGAAGTATTGTTTTTAGTTGACCTATGGGGTGGTACACCATTCAACCAAGCTAACGGCTTAGTTGAACAACATGCTGATAAGTGGGCTATTGTCAGTGGTATGAACTTGCCTATGGTAGTTGAAGCATTAACTCAAAGAATGGTTAACGCAAACGCAACTGCTAAGGAAATTGCTACTGCTGTCGTAACCCCTGCTAAGGATGGCGTTAAGACCAAGCCAGTTGACTTGATGCCTGCAGAAAGTAAGCCAGCTGCAGCACAAGCTAGTGCAGGTAAGGCCAAGGCTATTCCAGAAGGAACTGTTATTGGTGATGGAAAGATCAAGTACGTATTGGCACGTATCGACTCACGTTTGTTGCACGGTCAAGTTGCTACTGGTTGGATTCCATCAATGCATCCTGACAGAGTTATTGTTGTTTCTGACAGCGTTGCTAAGGACGAATTACGTAAGAGTATGATCCGCGAAGCTGCTCCAGCTGGAGTTAAGGCTCATACTGTTCCATTGCAAAAGATGGCTGAAATTGCCAAGGATACTCGTTTTGGTAATACTCACGCACTTCTTTTGTTTGAAAACCCTGAAGACGTATTACGTGCAATTAAGGCTGGTATTGACATTAAGGAAATCAACGTTGGTTCAATGTCATATCGCGAAGGTGACGTAAACGCAAACAACGTATTGTCAATGAATCAAGAAGACGTAGATACATTCCGTGAACTTGAAAAGATGGGTATTAAGTTTGATGTACGTAAGGTTCCATCAGACAACCCAGGTAACATGGATGCTATCTTGAACAAGGCTCAAACCTTGCTTGATGAAAAGAACAAATAGAGAAGTTAGGAGTATATAAATGAACGCTATTCAAATGATTTTGGTAGTGGTTGTTGCCTTTCTTGCAGGTATGGAAGGTATCCTGGATCAATGGCAATTCCACCAACCATTAGTTGCATGTACTTTAATTGGTTTGGTTACTGGTCACCTTGAATTAGGTATTATTTTAGGTGGTCAATTACAAATGATCGCTTTAGGTTGGGCAAACATTGGTGCCGCTGTTGCACCTGACGCTGCTTTAGCATCTGTTGCTTCAGCAATTATCTTGGTACAAAGTGGTCAAGGTGTTAAGGGTATCGGTACTGCTACTGGTATCGCTATTCCTTTGGCTGTTGCTGGTTTGTTCTTGACTATGATCGTACGTACTATTTCTACTGCTGTTGTTCACTTCATGGACGCAGAAGCTAAGAAGGGTAACTGGCGTATGATCGACGTATGGCAATGGGTTGCTGTATGTTTGCAAGGTTTGAGAATTGCTATCCCAGCTGCTTTATTGCTTGCTATTCCTTCAGACTTGGTACAATCATGGCTTTCAATGATGCCTGCTTGGTTAAACGAAGGTATGAGCATCGGTGGTGGTATGGTTGTTGCCGTAGGTTACGCAATGGTTATCAACATGATGGCTTCTAAGGAAGTATGGCCATTCTTCGCTATTGGTTTTGCTTTAGCCGCAATTCAAGACTTGACTTTGATTGCCCTTGGTGCAATTGGTTTGTCAATGGCTTTGATGTACTTGGCTCTTGAATCTAAGGGTGGCAACGGTAGTTCAAACTCCGGTAGCGCAGGTGCTGGCGATCCACTCGGCGATATTATTGATAATTATTAGGATGACGCTTAGAGGAGGATTTTCAAAATGGCAGATAACAAGATTAAATTAACTAAGCGTGACCGTTTTAACGTTATGTGGCGTTCACAATTCCTTCAAGGTTCATGGAACTACGAAAGAATGCAGAACGGTGGTTACGTATACTCACTTATTCCAGCTTTAAGAAAGTTATATCCAAATAAAGAAGATATGGCTGCTGCTTTGCAAAGACACTTGGTATTCTTTAACACACACCCATACGTTGCAGCTCCAGTAGTTGGTGTTACTTTAGCTTTGGAAGAAGACAAGGCTAACGGTGTTGATGTTCAAGACGAAGCTATCCAAGGTGTTAAGGTTGGTATGATGGGACCTTTGGCCGGTGTTGGTGACCCTGTATTCTGGTTCACTGTTCGTCCTATTATCGGTGCTTTGGGTGCTTCAATGGCTATCCAAGGTAACATCATGGGACCAATCCTATTCTTCGTACTTTGGAACTTAATCAGAATTGGTTTCTTATGGTACACTCAAGAATTCGGCTATAAGGCTGGTTCAGCTATCACTAACGACATGTCTGGTGGTTTGTTGAAGAAGGTTACTCGTGGTGCCTCAATGATGGGTATGTTCGTCCTAGGTTCATTGATTGAACGTTGGGTAAGTATCAAGTTTGCTCCAATCGTTTCACAAACACCTATCCAAAAGGGTGGTTACATCGAATGGGACAAGCTTCCTGCAGGCGGCAAAGGTATCCAAGAAGCATTGTTGCAATGGAACATGGGCAGTGGTAAGGCTTTGACTAACATCAAGACTACTACTTTGCAAAACAACTTGGACCAATTAATCCCAGGTTTAGCAGGTTTGCTTTTGACTTTCCTTTGCATGTGGTTATTGAAGAAGAAAGTTTCACCAATCTGGATCATTATCGGTATCTTTGTTGTTGGTGTTGTATTCCACGTATGGGGAATTCTTTAATAAAAAATGGTTAGATCGCTTAATTCGACTGTCGAATTGACAGCCAATGCAACCTGGTTTCGCGGCATGCCAAATTATGGCAAGGTGATGCTAGGGGATAAGGCATTTGAATACTATAACGATAAAAATGTTGGAGACTATGTTCAAATTCCTTGGGAAGAGATAACTTATGTTATCGCGGATGTTCACTTTAATGGACGCTATATTCCAAGATTTGAGATTCGTACCAAGAAAAATGGTAATTTTATCTTTAATACGAAGGATCCTAAAAAGACCTTGCGAGTTATGAGAAATCATATACCAGCTGATCATATGCGTCGTGCTTTGTCCGTAGGACAAAAGCTGAAGCAGCGCTTCACATTTAAGAAAAAATAGTATGAATTAAAATAACGATGATTTTCAAAAAGAAGATCATCGTTATTTTTATGCTATTTATTTGGTATCATCAGAAATTGAAGCAGATAGTCGATTAATAAACAATTGAGCGATTGTGGAAAGTTCAGTTTCATGTTTCCAAATAATGGTTACTGGCTCGGTTAAAGCTGGTGAGAGCGGACGAAAGACCAGATCAAAGTCTTCGCTAGTATTAGCAAGTCGATCGTAGCTTAGGATCAATATTTTGCTGTTTTTCGCCATTAAACCGGCATTGTAGTAAAGATTATAAGTACCAACAAAGTTTACCTGACGATAAAGATTTCCAAACCAACGCTGGAATCTGCCTTTCTCGCTTGCCTGTTCTGAATTCAAAATTTGCCGGTTTACCAGGTCCTCAGGACGAATACTATCTAGCTTGGCTAATTCATCATCCTTACTCATCAAAACGCCCCAGCGGTCTTTTTCAGGGAGTTGCAGGCTCTCATAATTGCCCAGGGGCAGATCCCCCATGATAACCGCAAAATCCAAGGTACCGTTGTTCAACTTTTGCTCAGTGACAGTATAATCGCCACTGAAGAGATGAACTTTGACTTCAGGATAATCTTCAATCAATTCACTGAGCAGGTTAAGGATTCTTTGCATTGCGTAGCTTTCGCCTGCACCAATGGTTAAGTCGCCGTTAATTACGGTGCTAGAAATCAAATTTTGCTTGGTTTTGTCGGCTAAAGCTAAAATTTCCTTAGCTTGAGTTTGTAAGTAGCGTCCTGCCGAAGTCAGAATTAGCCTGCGAGGTTGTCTGATAAATAATTTAACTCCAAGCTCTGCTTCCAAATCTGCAATTTGTCTTGAAAGAGCTGGTTGAGAGACTAATAATTTTTCAGCTGCCCGAGTCATATTTAATTCTTGTGCAGTAGCAAGAAAATAATTTAAAACTCTTAATTCCATTTGATCACCATAAAATTTTGTTATCGAAAATTATAATTAATAACTTTTTTACATTTTTAAGCTTACTACTTAAACTTAGACTTATCAACAGATTGGAAGAAAAGAGGAACCAAAATGGGATTGAGTGAGGCAGAGAAGCAGCGAATTGCTCAAAATCAGCGCTTGCTTCAGAATTTGAATACCGGCCGGCATACTGATAGTGAGACTCGCCAGCTTTTGAGTGAAATTATGGGCCGACCTTTACCAGCATCATCTGAAATTCGATTACCTTTTTATTCAGATTGTGGATTTAGAATAAAAATTGGACAACGAGTATTTATCAACATGGGCGTAATGATGACCGATCTTGGAAAAATTACGATTGAAGATGACGTTTTGATTGGACCAGGTGCAAAAATTATTACAGTTAACCATTGCTTAGAGCCTGCAAGACGCAAGGAACTAGAGTTAAAGGAAGTCATAATTGAAAAAAATGCCTGGATAGGCGCCGGGGCAACGATTTTACCTGGAATTAGAGTGGGCAAAAATGCAGTTATAGCAGCCGGAGCTGTGGTAACCAAGAATGTAGCTGCTAATAGCGTGGTTGCTGGCGTTCCTGCTAAATTTATCAAAAACATCAAATAAAAAAAGAAGACGGATTGATCCGACCACTTAGGTGAAAGATCAATTAGTCTTCTTTTTCTTTGCGCCAAATTTTGGCAATTAGATACAAGATAACGAAAATCCCCAGACCGCTAGCAATTGCCAAGCGATAATTTGGCAAAATCAGCAAAAGAATAATCATGCTGATGAAGAATGCCAAGACTAAATAGTCCAAAAATGGAAATAGAGGCATTTTAAAATCATGCAATTCATTTTTAGGCGTCTTTTTGCGGTAAACAATATGAGTCAAAATCATTAAGCACCAGATGATCAAAAACATGCTCGTTGAAGTCGATGAGATAAAATTAAAAGCTTCATTGCCGATAACCAAGGTAATAAGTGGAGCAAGTCCCATCAAAAGGGCTGACAAGATCAAACTGTTTTGAGGCAGTTGGCGTCTAGAAAGCTTGCCGAAAGTTTGATTCCATTTTCCCTTGCCGTTGAAAGTAACAGAAAATAAAAGTCTTCCTGCACTATACAAGAAACTATTAGTTGCCGAAATAGCAGCTGAAATTACGACGAAATTTATGATCGAACTAGCATCGCTCAAGCCAGTTGCTTCTAGCGCTTGAACGAATGGACTGGAATTTGTGGCTACTTTTGACCAAGGAATTACTAACAAGATTGCCAAAATTGCCAGAACATAGAACAAAATTATCCGTAGCGGCAACTGATTGATTGCGCGTGAGAGAGTTTTTTCAGGATCTCGAGCTTCAGCTGCAGTTAGACCAATTAATTCAACCCCAATAAAGCTGAAGATAACCATTTGGAAGCCTTGGAAGAATCCTTGTGCCCCTCTAGCAAAAAATCCGCCGTTATCATCCAAATTTGCAAAAATTACAGGCCCAAAGCTCGTTTTTCCACCTGTCAAAAGCAGATAAGCGACCAAAATTACAAAAGCAACGATCATCAAAATTTTGATAATTGAAAAACTAAATTCCAAATTCCCAAAAAATTTGGCTGAAATCAAATTAATCAATAGCAATAAGACAATCGTGACTACCCCAGGAATCCAAGTGGCTAGATGCGGGAACCAGTAGCGGAAATAAATTCCTAGAGCGGTTATTTCAGCCATTCCCAAGCTGATCCAACTAATCCAATAAAGATAGCCAGTAATAAAACCTAAGTCTTTGCCGAGATATTTTTCAATAAATTCGATGTAAGTGTGCTTGCTTAAATCCGACAGAATTAATTCTCCTAAAGCTCGCATCAATAAAAAGAGGAAAATTCCCACAATAACATAAATCAAAAGCACACTGGGCCCAGCTCGGTGAATGCTATCGCCAACTCCAAGAAATAATCCGGTTCCGATAGCTCCACCTAAAGCAATTAGCTGAATATGCGAATTGCTAAGCGAACGCTTATAACCGTTTGAAATATCTGTTTTTTTATCTTTCATAAAATATCCTCCCTATATTACTTAAATTTTAGCATGTAAAAGAGCAAAAATTAGAATAAACCATAAATCTTAGTTTAATTATAATTTTTAGCCAAAAACGTAAATTAATTTTTTCTCTTACTAAAAGTTTGTTAATTCACAAACTATAGCTATAGATAGCGCTTACACGCTTGCAATAGTAAAAATGGCGTCAAATCGGAAACTTTGTTCAGTTTATGAAAACAAAAATTGGGTATTTACATTACTTTCAAGTGTGTTATATTAGTCATTGTAAAGAATTTCACAAGTAGTAAAAATTTGAGAGGCTAAGAGGCTAGATAAAATGGGGAAAACTCAAGAAAAAGTTGTAGTGACTCAAGAAGACAAGAACGAACAAATTCACCAGATGGTGGATAACTTAGTTAAAAAATCACATACTGCTTTAGATATTATAGCAGACTTTACCCAAGAACAAGTGGATAAGATTTGTGAAGCCATCGCAACTGCTGGTGAAAAGAATGCCTATGCGCTTGCTAAGATGGCTGTTGAAGAAACTGGCCGTGGAATCGTTGAAGATAAGACTATCAAGAACATGTATGCCAGTGAAAATATTTGGAACAGTTTGCGTCACGAAAAGACAGTCGGTGTAATTGAAGAAGATAAAGAACTTGGTTTAACCAAGATTGCCGAACCTAAGGGTGTAATCGCTGGTGTTACACCAGTTACTAACCCAACTTCAACAACTATTTTTAAGGCAATGCTTGCTTTGAAGACTAGAAATACCATTATCTTTGGTTTTCACCCACAAGCACAAAAGTGCTGTGTAGCAACTGCTAAAATCATCCAAGCCGCTGCTGAAGCTGCTGGAGCACCTAAGAATGCCATTCAATGGATTGAAGAACCAAGTATCCAAGCTACTAATGATTTGATGACTCACCCAGATGTTCAAACTATTTTGGCAACTGGTGGTCCTGGCATGGTTAAGGCTGCTTACTCATCCGGCAAGCCAGCTATCGGTGTTGGTCCTGGTAATGGTCCTTCCTACATTGAAAAGTCAGCTAACTTTGAAAGAGCCGTTTACGACATTATCTTGTCAAAGACCTTTGACAACGGTATGGTTTGTGCTTCTGAAAACTCAGTTGTTGTTGACAACGAAATTTACGACAAGGTTAAGGAAGAATTCAAGAAGTGGAACTGCTACTTCTTGAACAAGGAAGAAATCAAGAAGTTTGAACAAAACTTTATCGATCCAAGAAGAGGGACTGTTGCTGGTCCAGTTGCTGGTAAGTCAGCCTACGGAATTGCCAAGCTTTGCGGAGTAGATGTTCCTGAAAACACCAAAGTAATCATTGCGGAATACCAAGGTGTAGGTAAAGCCTTCCCACTTTCAGCTGAAAAATTGTCACCAGTCTTTACTTTGTACCGTGCCAAGAACACTGCAGATGCATTTAGAATTTGTCATGAATTGCTTGATTACGGTGGTCGCGGTCACACAGCCGGTATTCACTCAAATGATAAGAAGATCATCAATGAATTTTCAGCTGAAATGGACGCTTGCCGAATCTTGGTCAACTCTCCAGCTGCTTTAGGTGGTATTGGTGATCTCTACAACAACATGTTGCCATCATTAACTTTAGGTACTGGTTCATACGGTGCAAACATCTTCTCACACAATGTTGGAGCAAGAGATTTATTAAATATCAAAACAGTTGCAATGCGCCGGGACAATATGCAATGGGTAAAAGTACCTGCTAAGACATATTTTGAACACAACGCTGCCAACTATTTAAAGCACATGCCTGATGTTCATCGCTTTTTCGTCGTAACTGACGAAGGTGTAGCAGATTTAGGCTTTGCCGATGAAATTACCGACATTATCTCAAAGCGTCGCGGCAATAAGAGCTATGAAGTATTTAAGGCTGTAACGCTTAACCCAACAATTGATGTCATTAAAGACGGCGTTCACAGAATGAACATCTTTAAGCCAGATGCAATCGTTGCAATCGGTGGTGGATCAGTTATGGATGCTGCTAAGGCAATGAGATTGTTCTATGAAAATCCAGACATGAGTTTTGCCGAAGCTTACCAAAAGTTTCTTGATATCAGAAAGCGCGTTGTAAGATTCCCTAAGTCAAATGATGTAAAGCTTGTATGTATTCCAACTACTTCAGGTACTGGTTCAGAAGTTTCACCAGTTTCAGTCATTACTGACGGAAAAACTGGTCTTAAGCACACTCTTTGCGATTATGCTTTGATTCCAGATGTTTCAATCGTGGATGACCAATTCGTTGAAGAATTGCCTCAACGCTTAATTGCTTGGTCAGGCTTTGAAGCTTTGGGACATGCAATTGAAAGTTACGTTTCAACGATGGCTACTGACTTTACTCGTGGCTGGTCATTAGAAGCTATCAAGACTATTTTCAACAACTTGAAGGCTTCTTACGGTGGCGACCTTGATGCGCGCAAGCGTATGCATGATGCAGCTACAATCGCTGGTATGGCTTACTCAAACGCCTTCCTAGGTTTGGAACACTCAATTGCTCATGCAATTGGCTCAACTTTCAATATTCCAAGTGGCGTCAGCGATGCAGTTGCTTTACCACAAGTTATCAGATTCAACGCTAAGCGTCCTGAAAAGCTTGCTATGTGGCCACATTACTCAGTTTACAGAGCTGAAAGGGATTATGCTGAAATCGCTAGATCTTTAGGTTTGACTGGCTCAACTGATCACGAGCTTGTTGAAAAGTTGGTGGAAAAGCTTATCGACCTTGCTAAAGGCGTAAATATCAAACTTGCCTACAAGGCTTACGGAGTTGATAAGGCAAACTTCGACAAGAAAGTTGAAGACTTAGCTGTAGAAGCATATGGCGACCAAAACACGGTAACTAACCCAGTTTCTCCATTAATCTCTCAAATTACTGCTTTGATGAAGGATTGCTACGAAGGCAAAGGCATCAAGTAAAAAGAACTAAACAACCAAAAAGAACAGTCTGAACTGCGAAAATTATCTCGCAAGCTCAGGCTGTTTTTGATACCTATTTTGCATAGTCAAAAATCGAAAATAAGTATTTTTATTAGTTAAGAAAAAGGACTAGATTATAGTTGAGATAACTATAGAAAGTTTGAAAGTAGGTAGAAAAATGTCAATTACTAAAGATGCAATTAATGCTCATAGCTTTTTAAAAGAAACTGATCCAGAAGCATTTGAACGTTTAACCAATTTTGCCTTTAAAGAAGTTATTGATGAAATTGATTTGCCAGATAGAGTAAAAATGCTTTCAACCTTAGCTTATTTATTGGGTTGCCAAGGATTGGACGAATATAAGCTAATGCTGCCAGTAGCACTTTATAATGGCTTAACTCCAGTAGAAATTAAAGAAGTTTTGTACCAAGCACCTGACTATTTAGGACTTGGCAGAGTTTTGCCATTTTTCAAGGTCACCAATGAAATTATGGTAGCCAGAAATATTGAACTGCCTTTGCCATCTCAAGCTACGACAACATTGGAAAATCGCCTAGAAAAAGGTGAAGAAACGCAAATAAGATTATTTGGTCCAGGGATGAAGGATTTTGCCAAAAAAGGCACCATTAATAAGTGGCTAGCAGAAAACTGTTTTGGCGATTACTACACTAGAACGGGACTTAGCGACCAAGACCGGGAATTGATCACTTTCTGCTATCTAGCAGCTCAAGGAGGAGTTGAACCTCAGCTATTAGCACATGCTAAGGCTAATTTGGGAATAGGAAATAGCGAAGAATTTTTGACCAAGGTAGTTTTACATAATGTACCTTATATCGGTTATCCAAGAAGCTTGAATGCTATTTCGGCAATTAAGCAAGCAGCTGAAAATAAATAATTATAATCAAAAAGGAGTCGGCAATTTTGCCGGCTCCTTTTTTGAAGGTGGTTTGGAGATTATTTGTGAGATTAGATTATTGATTAGTTTAGTTCTTTGATAATGTTTTCCAAAGTTTCCTTAGCTTCTGCTTGAATAGGGGTTTCAGGATTTTCTTCGTTGTATCTGTTTACCCAGTCCAAACGGTCTTGCATTCTCTTAGCTAAAGTCTTTTGGTATTCAGGGTCATCAAGGTGAACTTCGTAGCCATCGATTGGCAAGTAGGAAACACCCTTGAAGTTGCCAAATGCCTTCCATGAAGCATCAGTAATGGTGTCGTTAGCCAATTCTTCGACTAACTTCTTAGTAATTTCCTTTGGAATATCCTTGCCCATGAAGGCATCAGTGTTCAAAATGTAGCAAGTTGCGCCACGTTTTTCGAACAATTCCTTGAAGTCACGGTAGTCACCAGAAACTGGATAAGCTCTAAATGGATCTGCAAATGGTTCGATAACCAAGGTGTTCATATCGAATCCTTCTGGAAGGTTTTCAGCTGAGGTTCTCTTGGTTGCCAAAGTACAGCCCATTGTAGTTGCTAAAGTAGGGTTGTCGATCTTAAGTAGAGGTGGCAATGAACCATCTTTCATGATCCAGAACAAAGCAGTAATAGGTGCTTTTTCAAAGTCAACACGGTGAGCTGAAGTGTAGCGTGACTTGATAACACGACCGTTGCCGTTACGCAAGTCTTCAGTTACGATAACTTTCTTGCCAGCATCATCTTGGGTTACTGCACAGTTCATAATGGTAGTGTAGTATTCAGTCTCGTGGTGACCAGCTGGGTAGTCGTTGGTCTTGTCGAAGTATGAAGGCTCAAGGGCAACAGATGAGCCATCTTCACGTGAAATGATGAAGGCATCGTCGTGCAAGACAGTAATGTCATATTTGCCATCGTACATTTCGTGAGTCAAAGTTGATTTACCAGATCCTGACAAGCCGTAGAAGGCAAATACCTTATCATCCTTGTCTTCAAAGTGGAATGACTTTTCACCACCGTGGCAAGCAGTGTAGTTGTGACGGTGAGCCATAGCCCAAGCCAAAGTCAAAGTTCCCTTCTTTAATTCACCGAAGTAGCGCAAGCCAAAGACAGCGGCACAGTTGTGAGGTGCGTCAAAGACACCTAAGCCCTTTGGATAATCTACATCAGTGACATTTGGATCGAAGTAGAAGTAAATGTCAGGTTCATCGTAAGCTCTTGAGTTTTCGTAGATCTTAGCAGCCTCGTCGTCAAAGAAGTGGAAGTTTAAGATGTATGACAATAGGTTGAAGGCTTGGTCTTCAGGCATCATCACATGAGCTTTAATTGAAAATGTTGGGTCAAGGCCAACTAAAACAGTGGCCTTTAAGTATTTTTGCTCATGGCCAGCGTAGATATCTTCACGCAAATTCCCGGCTAAAGCAGCCGCATCTTCTTTTGGATTGTCTACGAAGTGACGAGCACTTGCAGTTCTACCTAAAATCTTACCGTGATTGTATACTAACTGAGTTGCGCCTTGTGGCAAACCTAATTCTTTGGTGTGTAAAATTGGCAAGTCAGTTACAATAACACCGGCTTGTTTTTTAGCTAGTTCATATGCTTCAGCAACGCTTGTTACTTCATGAACATTATTTCCGTAAAATGCACTTTCAATAGTTGCACGTACAGGGCTAAACATTGGGTTAGCCTTTCTTAATTCGCTTTGAAGATAACGTTCTTTTGTGCTCATAAGCAAAAATCCTCCTAAAAAATCGAAAGCGTTTCCATATTTTTTCAACACAAATATAATAGCACAATTATTTGTGTATAACCACACAAATAGAGAAATTTTTGAAATTTATTTTTTGGTAAAATACGATAATATCAATCAGGACGTAAAATAACTTAAAATAAAAAATAGTCAAAAATTTGACTAGATAGAGACAAACTTTTGACTATTTGTGATTTATTTATCATTGAAGCCTTGTGGGTGATTTTGGTGCCAATTCCAAGCGCTGGCGATTACATCTTTGAGATCTTCATGTTTAGGTTGCCAGCCAAGAATTTTGCGGGCCTTGCTTGAGTCAGCAACCAAACTATCAGGATCGCCACCACGTCTTGGACCGATAGTATAAGGAATGTCCACGCCAGTAACTTCTTTAGCAGCTTGAAGAATTTCTAAGTTAGAGTAGCCTTGGGCAGTTCCTAAGTTGAAGACATCGGATGTATTAGTTGCCATTAAGTGCTTGAGCGCCAAAATATGAGCATCGATTAAATCCTCAACTTGGACATAGTCGCGAATATTGGTACCATCTTTAGTATCGTAATCATCGCCGAAGATAGTAAATTTGCCATCTCCGCTAATAGCACTCTTCAAAATATTAGGAATCAAGTGGGTTTCTGGACCGTGATCTTCACCAATCGTTCCATCTTCACAAGCTCCAGCCACATTGAAATAGCGCAAGGCAATTGACTTGATACCATTAGCTTGGTCTGCCCAATACATCATTTTTTCCATCATCATCTTAGTTTCGCCGTAAGGGTTGATTGGCGCTAAAGGTGTAGTTTCAGTAATTGGCAAGGTCTTAGGGATACCATAAGTTGCAGCACTGGATGAGAAGATCAAGTATTTTACTTTAGCATCGTCCATTGCCTTAAGTAGTGAAATCATTCCTGAAACATTGTTTTCGTAGTATTTCAGTGGCAACTTAACTGATTCAGGGACCAATGAATAAGCTGCAAAGTGCATGACAGCTTCGATTTTTTCATCGCGCAAAATCTTTGAAACTAAATAAGTATCATTAATGTCGCCTTGATAGAATTTAGCTTTTGCGTCAACGGCCTTTCGATGACCGGTGTAGAGCGAATCTAGGACAACTACATCATGATTTGATGCGACTAACTTTTTAACAGCGTGGGAGCCAATGTAGCCAGCCCCACCGATAACTAGAATTTTCATAAATTTCCTCTCTTATTGCTTGTAAGCTAGACAGTTTGTGACTTGATTTTAACACATTGAACAATTTACATCTGATAAAATTGTCATACGATCGGCAAAGAGTGGTATTATTTGCTTATGAAAAGTAAGAAAGGGCGATTATATGATTAACAATTCAACAATCGATCATCAATTAAATCATCGATCAATTAGAAAATTTAAGGATCAAACTTTAATGCCAGAGCAACTGCAGACTCTATATTCAGTTTTTCAACACACGGCTACGAGTATGTTTATGCAAAATGCTAGCTTGCTTCATATTACAGATGAAGCTAAAAGAACCAAAATTCGGCAGCTTTGCAATCAAAATTATGTTGGCGCAGAAGGTGATTTGTTTATTTTTATCGTTGACCTTTACCGCAACCAGCAAATTCGCCAGCAACTAGGAAAAGACGATGGTAGAGTACATACAACCGATATCTTTTTTCAAGCGATGGAAGATACAGTTTTAGCTTTTCAAAATGTGGCTAACGCTGTGGAAAGCATGGACTTAGGCTACGTGCCACTTGGGACGATTAACGACCATCCACTTGAAATGCTCAAGGTGCTAGATCTGCCAGAGCTGACTTTCCCAGTTTTGGGGATGCAAGTAGGAATTCCCGATCAAGCACCGCAACTTAAGCCGCGTTTGCCGCTAGAATTTACTTGTTTTGAAGAAAGTTATCCACGCGACTTTAAGGTGGAAAACTTGAAAAATTACGATGAAGTGGTGACGACTTACTATGACTTGCGGGATGCCAACCGGAGAATTGATTCTTTTACCAAGCAAATTACTGGCGCTAAGCTCAACTTGCATGAGACTGATCGTGATCAAATCGCAGAAGAGTTGCAAAAACAAGGTTTGTGCTTAGATTGGAAAGTTAAATAAATATTTTTTGAAAGTTATCGACTGCTTGATTATTATGACTTGGAATCACGGCATAGATAACTTTTTTGATTGATGATTTTTCAGCGAAGGTCTTTTTCCACAATTTAGCCACATCAAGCGAGTTAAAGCCAAACACCCCAGCTCCCCAAGTACCTAGAACTAAATAATCCACATGTTGATCTTCGGCAATTTGCTTAACAAAAGTCATGCGCAATTTTAAGGCTTGAAGGGCCTGAGAATAGGGAAGCTGAAGTAGAGCACTTTTACGGTAGAATGGGGCAGCGCAGGTGATGATATCAGCGCTTGCTAGGTATTGTTTTTGATGAAAAATAATACCTGGCGAATAGATTGCCCGATCCTGATAGAGATAATTAGCTAAATGCTCACGATTCCATGCGTAATACTCTGGGAAAGCAAGAAGGACTTGATAAAGAGTAGAATCAAAGCAAATTGCTTCTTCTTGGGCTAATGCTGCTTGTAAGTAGCCACCGGCAGTTTGTTCATAATCCGCAAAATTTAGGCAGGCAATTTTGGCCTGGGGATAAGTTGAGGATAGCCGACTAACTGCTTGAGTTGTCGAATTGATCCACAATTCCTGCAAAGTTTGAGTAGAAGAAAAAAAGTTGGCAGGTTGTTGCGAATCAACGCTATAAATGGTGCTGCTAGCAATTGAATTGTTGATTTCTTGTTGATAAAGTTTAGTCATTAACTGATTGTGAGCTTGAACTTGTTGAATGCGTGATGAAGAATACATAATTTACTGTCCTTTTAATTAATCTGGTACATCTATGTTATTCTTGTTGCAGGTGGAATTCCAATTGCTTTATAGCGGAGTTTTTGATACAATACTCTTGTTATAGGTCGCTGATTTAGCTCAGTCGGTAGAGCGTCTCCCTCGTAAAGAGAAGGTCGGCAGTTCGATCCTGCCAATCAGCATCAGAGTACTAACAAAAAATCTCCAACAGACACATTTTCGTGTTCGTTGGAGATTTTTTAGTTTAGGTAAACGAATTGGTAATTAACGAATGCTTTATGGGCTAGGTCGAAAAAGGTCCATGTATTTTGTATAATTAAATTAATTAGTTATATGAAGTATGGGATGTAATTATGGAAAGAGACCGTAAAATAGTTTGTGTAAGGATGGATGATTCCTTAAATTAATTTCTTGAAACATTAGAAAAAGGAGTCCCTTTCTCGTATGATTGATTTGAACAAAAAACACGTACAGAAAGAAGAACTCCTTTATGAATGATTTTACCAAAAATATGGCTCAAGCTCTATTCAATCAAGACAAAATAAATGATTTATTGCGTAAAGAACTCCAACAAGCGAAACTGTCAAATCTATTTACACAAAAGATTTGACAGTTTCAGAAAATAAGTGAGCAATATCAAAATACTTGTTTTATCGATAAATTCTATTATTATGACTGTAGTAATTTTGATAAAATTTTATTAGCACAAAAAAGTTAAATAAGAGGTGGTACTTTCGTTTCATGGAGGTGGTGCCAATGGTGTATTAGCTATTGACAGATATCTTATTGAAGGGAGGTCCAGTTTGCTAAATGACGGGCTTTATATTGTCTGTCATAGCTGTAGTCAATTTGCTTGGCATCTTGGTTTCAAGTTTAACTTTGTTAACCAAAAAGATATCCAAGTGGCTAGTAGCCTTAAACGAATTGATTACAATTTTCTACGATTTGTGGAAAAAAATAGAGCATACTAAAAAGCCGCCTATAACTTTTGGTAGAGATAGTAGGACGACTTTTTAGTTCTATACTATTGCCACCGTTTACTAACGGCTTTGTGCAGAGAGCTACTTGGGGGTAGCTCTCTTTTTTATACTCTAATTGTAACAACTTTAGGTCGAAAAATAAACTTTTCGATATTTTACCAAACGCTACTTGGCAAACTTAACTGCAGTATCTAAGGCTAGTTCCATCATTTGTTTGAAACCAGTTTGACGTTCTTCAGAAGTAGTGGCTTCACCGGTCATAATGTGGTCGGAAATAGTCAAAATCCCCAAAGCCCGCTTGTGATATTCAGCCGCAATTGAGTAGATAGCTGGCAATTCCATTTCTGTTGCCAAAATACCAAATTGTGCTAAACGCTCATTGTCAATGCGATCATTGTAGAAGCGGTCAACCCCAATAGTATTTCCAACATGGTAAGTAAGACCTTTTTCTTCTGCTAAGTCAGCTGCAGCGCGCAACATATCGAAGTTGGCAATTGGCGCAAATTCGATCTCTGGATCAAAGAAGTTGTGCACAAAGTTAGTATTAGTACATGAACCTTCAGCTAAAACCAAGTCGCGAACATGAACATCCCTTGAAAGAGCTCCAGCAGTTCCAACTCTGATAATATTTTCTACACCATAAAACTTGAACAATTCTGTCGCATAGATACTTGCTGAGCTAAGACCCATTCCTGATGATTGAACGGAAATCTTCTTGCCTTTGTAAGTACCAGTAAAACCATATTCAGCCCGAACGCCATTGTATTGTACAGGATTTTCTAAGAAATTCTCAGCAATATACTTAGCTCTAAGTGGATCACCTGGCATTAAAACCGTATCTGCAATTTGGCCGACTTCGGCCTCAAGATGTGGAGTTGGCATAGTTAAACGACCTTTCTAAAATTTTACGACAATAAATCTAAGAAACTTTCACCGTAGTCGCCATTTTCGACATTGAAGTTGTCCAAAATAGTAGCACCTAAGTCGCTATATGTTTGGCGAACGCCAAGCGACTTGCCGCCAGCTAGACTTGGTGAATACATCAATAGCGGTACATATTCTCTAGTATGGTCGGTTCCCTTGTAGGTAGGGTCATTGCCGTGATCGGCAGTGATGAACAAGAGATCGTCGTCCTTCATCTTTGGAATCAATTCGCCAAGCCGTCTGTCTAAGTCCATCAAGGCTTCAGCGTCCCCTGGCAAGTTGCGTCTGTGACCATACATTGCATCGAAGTCAACCAAATTAGTAAAGCAAAAACCAGTAAAGTCCTTGTCTAATTGGGCAATAGTCTTGTCCATGCCGTCCATATTGCTGGTGGTATGCCAGCCCTTTGTAATGCCTTGACCTGAGAAGATATCGTTGATCTTGCCCACGCCTAAAACATCATAGCCAGCATCCTTTAAGCGATCTAAGGCTGTCTTGCTGGTTGGCATCAAGGTGTAGTCGTGACGATCGCTAGTTCTGGTGAAGTGGTCCTTATCGATATAGGTGTATGGCCGAGCAATGATTCGACCAATTCGATATGGCTTGTCATTGGTAATTGAGCGAACGTATTCACAGATGCGATATAGTTCTTCAAGCGGGATCACGTCGACGTTAGCTGCAATTTGGAAAACTGAATCGGCTGAAGTGTAGATGATCAAATCGCCAGTTTCCTTTTGCACATCGCCGTAGTCATGAATGATTTCAGTTCCGGAGTATGGCTTGTTGACGATGCACTTGCGACCAGAGAATTCTTCGACTTTTTTCACCAATTCTTCGTCAAATCCATTAGGGAAAAAGCCCAGTGGCTCTAGAACTGGCAAGCCCATCATTTCCCAGTGGCCATCAAGTGAGTCCTTACCAACTGAGATTTCTCGCATTTTGCCAAAATAGCCAATAGCTGGATCAGCTACTGGAACATGCTTGATTGGATTTTCAGGTCTAATATTTGAAAGACCTAACTTGGCAAAGTTTGGCAAAGACAAGTTATCATAGTTTTCGCCGATATGGCCTAAAGTGTCGCTGCCTACATCGTCAAAGTCCTTGGCATCAGGAGTTTCGCCGATACCAATTGAATCCATTACAATTCCAAAAACGCGTTTGAATTTTTTGTATTCAGTCATTTTAATCTGCCTTAACTATTTCAATACCTGCACTAGCGCCAATTCTGTCAGCGCCGTTTTCAATCATCGCCATTGCTTCTTCTTTGGTATGAATACCGCCGGCCGCCTTAACTTGAAGCTTGTCGCCTACGACTTCTTTCATGATTTTGACGTCTTCAGCAGTAGCGCCACCAGTTGAAAAACCAGTTGAAGTCTTAACAAAGTCAGCGTTAGCCTTCATGGCCAGTTCGGATGAACGCTTGATTTGTTCCTTAGTCAAAAGGCAATTTTCTAAGATGACCTTGAGGACTTTGCCATTTTCATGAACTGCGTCAGCAACTGCTTTGACATCTTCATAAACAGCTTCTTCATTGCCTGAAAGAAGTTCGCCAACATTTTGAACCATGTCGAGTTCATCAGCGCCATCAAGAATTGCTTGCTTTGATTCAAGCACCTTGCTGAAAGTTGAAGTAGCCCCTAAAGGAAAGCCAATTACAGTGCAGACATTGACATCGCTGTCTTTGAGCAATTGACTAGCAAGCTTAACCCAGGTTGGGTTAACGCAAACTGAAGCAAAGTCGTATTCTTTTGCTTCTTGGCAGAGCTTTTCAATATCAGCCTTAGTGGCGTTTGGCTTTAAGTTAGTGTGATCAATGTACTTAGCTAATGGTTTAGTTAAATTAGTCATATAGACATCAAATCCTTTCTATCAGTTTAATATTATTGTGAAATTGCTTACATACCTATTATATTAGACTTTACGGCCAGTTTAAAGCAAAAAAGCCACATAAATGTGACTTTGTTTACATTAATTTATCTTTGAAGTGTTTATTGAAAATTACCATTGCCAATATCAATAAAAGAATAGCAACGGAGTTACCGATTGTCTCGTATAAATTGCCGTGAGCTGTCAAAAGACCACGCAAAAGCGCAGTTACCCCTAAGCCCATCAAAAAGTTGATGCTGGTATGGCCATGATGATAAAGTGCCGAAACGATCATGGAAGCAAACTCAAAAAATAGGAAGAAAACGATGATTTCATCTAGAATTTCGGAATTGCTTTTAGTAATTGAAGTTCTGAGCAATTCATGGGCGATAACATACAATTCCCGACCAATAAAAATTATCAAAAATAGGCCTAGTATTGCCATGCTAGCTACTAGCAATCCGCGCAAAAAATGGGCAAATTTATTGATGAATCGATAATAATTTTGTTTCATAAAAATCCTTTCAGGTTCAATCAATTTTCACTGTCACTTTAAGATTACCATATCATCAAATTTGACGAAAGCGTTTTTATATTGTTTAATTAACTTGTTAAACATATTGAAGGGGTGCCCTAATGGGCTGAGATTAGACCCTAGAACCTGTTGAGATAATGCTCGCGTAGGAATCAATTATAATTTTGAATGCGATAATTAGGCACAGGTTTCAAAGGGACCTGTGCTTTTTTGATAGAGGAAAAATTATGAAGACGGAATTATTGCAAAAGATCAAAGAAACTAATCCAGTTGTATTATCAATTACGAATTTCGTAACGATTGCTGATGTGGCCAATAGCTTAAGTGCAGTCGGCTGCTCACCAATTATGTCGCGGGATGCAAGAGAAATTCCTGAATTAGTTAGCCTGGCCGGAGCTTGCGAAGTTAATATCGGCACTTTAAATCAAAGCGATGAAGACTTGATTTTGAAAACAGCAGCTGAAGCCAACCGGCAAAAAAAGCCGCTCTTGCTTGATCCAGTGGCTGTCGCTGCTAGTGCATATCGAACTGATTTTGTGCAAAAGCTGCTTGATAATTATCATTTTGATGCAATCAGGGCAAATGCCGGCGAAATGGCTGCTTTGGCTGGAATTGCTTGGCAGAGCAAGGGAGTTGATGCTGGAGAAGGTGATGGCGATTTAGGCCAAATTGTCGAGGCAGTTGCCAAGAAGTATCACACAGTTGCAATTTTGACTGGAGAAAAAGACTATCTTTCAGATGGCCAACAAGTTTTGTGCAATCAATATGGCAGCCCTAAATTGACCAAGTATGTTGGTACAGGCGATATGTTGTCAGCGATCGTAGCGGGCTTTTTGGCAATTGAAAATGATCTAGAATCGGCTTACTTTGCTTGTCAATTGTTTAGTTTAGTCGCTGAAAAAACGCGGTCCAAGGGTGTTTTTGCTTGGTTCAATGAATTTTTGGACAATTTGAATGAAATAGACGAAGAGAAGTTGCTCAATTTATAGGGGTAAAAATAATGATTAATGAATTTCCACAAGCTTTGACAATTGCCGGTTCAGATAGTGGTGGCGGAGCAGGGATGCAAGCTGACATTAAGACCATGCAAATGAGACATGTTTTTGCAACTAATGTTGTGATTGCAATTACTGCTCAAAATACTTTAGGCGTGCAAGATGCCATGCCGCTTCCAGCTAAGATTATCGATGCGCAATTTGATTCGCTGGCAGAGGACTTCAAGATTAAGGCCTGCAAGACAGGAATGCTAGCAGATTCCACGCGAGTAGAATGCGTTGTCAAAAATCTTAAAAAGTACGACTTTGGACCATTAGTCGTTGATCCAGTTATGGTGGCAAAAGGCGGAGCGCAGCTACTAGCTGATGAAGCAATTGAGACGATTATTAAGGACTTGCTTCCACTAGCAACTTTAATTACGCCAAATATTCCTGAAGCTGAGCGATTAACTGGCATTAGGATTCAAACTGAGGCTGATATGATTGAGGCAGCTAAGGCAATTCAAGCTTTAGGAGCCAAGAACGTCCTAATTAAGGGTGGCCATTTAGAAGCAAGTCAGGCACGCGACTATACTTTGCTTGAAGATGGAAGCGACTTTTGGATGAGTGGTCCAAGATTTGAGACAGTGAGAACTCATGGTACAGGCGATACTATTTCAAGTGCAATTGTCAGTGAACTAGCTAAAGGAGCAAATTTGAAGAGCGCAATTTTAACTGGTAAGTCCTACGTGACTGCAACAATTCGCGATACGATCCAGGTAGGCCATGGCCATGGTCCACTTAACCACTGGGCAGTTTAGGGGGATATGATGTTTGACGTTAATTGTTTAAAGGTATATTTAGTTGGTGGCAGTCAAGATACACATCATGATCCGGTTGAACTGCTTGATAAGGTTGAACAGGCCTTAAAGGCGGGGATTACGGCTTTTCAATATCGAGAAAAAGGCGACAGCAGCTTAAATGCAGAAGAAAAGCTGACTTTAGGCCGAAAATTGCAAGCTCTTTGCAAAAAGTACCAGGTTCCATTCATTATTGATGATGACGTCGATTTAGCGCTTGAATTGCAAGCTGATGGAATCCATGTTGGGCAAAGCGATCGAGCAATTCAAAAGGTAATTGACCAAGTTTCCGGCAAGATGTTTATTGGCTATTCTTGCTCAACCTTAGCTGAAGTTGAAGAGGCAAATGAATTGCCAATTGACTACGTTGGCTCGGGCCCAATTTTTCCAACTTTATCTAAATTGGATGCGGATCCTGTTATTGGCACTGATGGCGTGCAAAAGCTAGTTTTGGCAAGCAAGAATCCGATTGTCGCAATTGGTGGGATTAGTTTAGAAAATATCAGTGAATTAGCTTCAAGTGGAGTAAAAGGCATTGCGGTAATTTCAATGATTTTACAAAGTTCAGATATTGCTCATACAGTTGAAGTTGCTAAGGCTGTTAAGTATTAGAGAGGAAGACTAAATGTTTGAAGAAGAATTGAAATTGCCATTTATGGGCAAGGTTTTGGCAGAAAATCTACCTATCTGGGATGAATGTATTGAGCAAGATTTTGTTCAAAAGCTCAAAAAAGGAACGTTAGAGAAATCCAAATTCAAGAATTACATGATTCAAGATAGCGTTTATCTGAAAAATTATGCCAGAATGTTTGGCCGGGCAATCTATAATGCCCAAACTATGGCTGAAATCCGCATGTTTTATTCGGTTTTGAATTTTGCTAATGATGTAGAAACTCAAGCAAGATTAGACTTTTTGAAGCAATATGATATTGATGAAAAAGCCATCGAAGCAGCTACTCCCTTACCAGCAAATCAAGCTTATATCGACTATATGATGAAACAAGCAAAAGAAGGCACTAACCGCCATATTTTGATGGCAATTTTGCCTTGCATGTTGAGCTATGCTTACATTTTTGACAAAATCAATCAAGATCCTGAAAAAGGAGAGACTTACCAGGCCTTTATTGATGATTATGTCGAAGATGAAGTAGGCTCAGATGCTAAGACTTGGATTGCCTTTACGGAAAAAATGTGTGCTGATAGCTCAGAAGCAGAAAAGCAAGAATTAGCTCAAATTTTCAAAGAGGGAAGTTATTGCGAATTAGCCTTTTGGCAAATGGATTATTAAAGCTGATTGACTTTTACAATAGATGCGCTATATTGGTAGAAAATCTCAACTTAGGGTGGAATCAAGATGGCGATTTATACTAGATTAGCAAAAAGAGAAGATCTTCCAGCAATTATGGATATCATTGCCGATGCCAAAGCATTTCTGAAAGCATCAGGCAGCACGCAATGGCAAAGTGGCTATCCTGATCAGAGGGCGATTTTGACAGACATTTTATCGCAAAACGGCTATTGCTTGATCGATGGGCAAGAAATTGCAGGATATGCGGCAGTAATTGTCGGACCTGATCCTAATTATCAAAAAATTGTCGGTAGCTGGACAAATGAAGAAGATCCTTACGCTACGATTCACCGAATTGCCTTGAGCCAGAAGTTTCAAGGAAAGCATTTAGCCGGCAATTTCTTTAGTAATTTATTGAGCTTGCAAGTTGCTAGCGGCATTCATAATTTCCGAGTGGATACTATGAAGCAGAATTTACCCATGCAAGCTTTAGCTAAAAAGCAAGGCTTTAAAGAACAGGGAATCATTCAGGTAGAAGATCCAATTGATCCAAATCGGATTGCTTTTGAATTAAATCTATAAAAAATAGGAGATACCAACTCGGCATCTCCTATTTTGCTAATTAGTCCTCTTTCTTAGCGTCATTCATGGCCTTCATGATTGAAGGGTTCTTTGAATGGCAGTCCTTGATCATTTGTAAATCTTCTTCAGATAATTTAACAACATACTTACTCATAAGTTTGCCCCCTTTTTTGTTTAATAGTTTCATTATATTACGTTTGGCTCTAATTTTGCAGGTTAGTTTGCAGGATGATTGCAAAAATTGCAAAAAATTAGGCTTGAGTACCAAGATTACCTTTTTCATCAAGCTTGATATAGCGGGCTTTAGCAAAGATGTGTAATATACAAGTCCAAATTACAAATTTTACAAAGTGCTTGCCCCAGTAATGTTTTCTTAATAGCGGAGTGATTTTTTCGTTATGGATATGAAATAATAATAGGCTAGTATATAGACAGTCGATTGACAAAGATAAACTTATTTAGTTTTTTGAATAAAACATAAGGAGAGATTTTTTGAAGATTAAAGCTATTTTAACTAAATCAATCGTAGTTGCTGGTTTGACTGTTACCGGATTGGTAGCAACTGCCAGCATGAATCAAAATGATGTTCAAGCTGCTGTTGTGCAAAACGACGTAGCAGTATACAAAGTATATAGCTCAACTACTGTTTATAACGATTACGAAAATCCTGTGGCTACTGGCCAAATCTTGGCGCCAAATACTTCATGGAAGGTTATCAAGACCGCCTATGATGCTCAAGGAAATAAGTGGTACGATCTTGGTAAAAATCAATGGGTTAAGGTAGTAAATCCAGCTACTAGCACTAATGATGTGGTAAATTCGCAAACTACAAGTCAAACCCAAACAGGTTCTTACAGTAATAGTTCCTACAATAATGATAATTCTTACAATAGTAATATAACTAATACTGCAAGTTATACTAGTTCAGCTAGTTCAAGCTCTGAGGCAAGTGCTAAAGCCTGGATTGCTAATCGCGAATCAGGTGGTTCATACACAGCTAGAAATGGTCAATACTATGGTAAGTATCAATTGACTTCATCTTATCTTAATGGTGACTATTCAGCTGCCAATCAAGAAAAAGTAGCAGATAACTACGTTAAGAGTCGCTACGGTTCATGGGTAGCAGCTAAGAATTTCTGGTTGAGTAACGGCTGGTACTAAAATAATTTTTGAAGCATTCATCCCAAGCGGTGAATGCTTTTTTATCGGCAATTCATGGTAGAATGAGAGTAGATAATTTTATAGAAAGTGGGGTATCAACAGTGAAAAAGCGTATTTATTTATTGTTTATTTCCTTATTAGCTTGTGTGAGTTTAGGCTTAACAACTACTAGTTTTACTAGCCAACCAGTTCAAGCTGCTAGCAAAAAATATGCCCAAGCTAAGCTGGTTTTGCCAAAAGGCTACACTCGAGACAGTCTTTATAAAGCTTATCAAGGCAAAGCAAGCAAGACTTTCATCAAAGCTTCGATGGCAGGGATGAAAAGTAATGATTTTAGCCGCAACAATGTTTCTGAATCTAAACAAGATGATACTACCATGGTTAATCCTACCAAGCTAACTGCCAAGCAAAATAAGGAATTAGCAGATTTTACTTTGAGGATAATTAATCAGGCTAGAAGCCAATTAGCTTTACCTAAATGGCGCTATAGCAAGGGTACAACTAAACTAGCAGCTGACATTGCTAGCGAATATACTAAGCACAAAAAAGGAATTCAAAATGGTAATCACTATGTAGCGGGAATTGTGCGGGCTTGCAAAAAGAATGGCCTAAATTTAAATGATAATTATGTTGAAGATATGGCAGGTTTTGCTAGTAAGCAAAAGACTCTTTCAATGACCAGCTTAAAAAAGGATATTTATTTTGGATTAAAGCAAATGATCTTTGGCTACACCGGTCCTAATGAAAAATTTATTACTAAAACTAGTTTGTATCGCGAATGGGAGCATGCAGGCGACTTATTTAACACACAAGGTTCAACTCATGATGGCGATTTTAACTATTTTGGTTTAAGTATTTCTTTAATTGATCATGTATATTCACTGCATTTCATTAGTGTACCTAATTTTGTTGTTAATAGTAAGACCTACAATCGTAATTTCAAAATTTAGTAATTGTTGATGTAAAAAAATAAGTTGCAGGGTTAATACTACCAAGTATTGATTCTGCAACTTTTTATTATTAAATAATTACTTTAAATATTTTTCTAGGGCTTTGGCGATTCCATCATTATCATTAGTATCAGTAATGTAATCGGCGTATTGTTTAGCTTCAGGGGCACCATTACCCATTGCAACAGCTGTACCAGCAAATTCAAACATACTGATATCATTTTTTTGGTCACCAAAAGCAATAACCTCTTCAGGACTAATTCCTAACTTGGTGCATAACTCACGTAATCCGTTACCTTTATTTACTTTAGGATTTAATACTTCTAAGAAATTATGATCAGCTCTGACTACATATAGATCCTTACCGAATCTTGCTCTGGCTAGTGGTTCGATTGAATCAAGTAATTCAGGATTGCCAACATAACATCCCTTGGCAATCGCAATATCAGTTGGTACTTCATCAGGATTTCTGACATATAGAGTAGCAAAGTTTTCATAAGCTTGAACATAAACCATAAAATCAATGTCATGATCTGCTGTGATAATCCTTGAGTCGGCAGTAACAATATTAAAAGGAACATTGTGTTCAACTGCAAATGCAGTCATTTTACGATAATATGAGCTTTCTACTAGGTCTTCGGTAATAATCTGACCATCAGCTGATAGAGAAATCGCACCATTTAAAGTTAGGACGTATTGATCAGGTCCGGTAATTCCTAATTCTTCAAGATAATGCTTTAAACCAGCAATTGGTCTACCAGAGCAAAGTACGATTTTAATCCCTTGGCTCAATGCTTGTCCTAATGCTTTTTTACTAGATGCTAAAATTTTACCCTGAGTGTTAAGCAAGGTACCATCCATATCAAGTGCAATCAATTTAATTGTCATTATTTCATCTCCAATCTTTTTGAACTGTATCCGTTTACATTATATCCTTGATTTGCACCAAAGTATATACTTATAATAGTAATGTAATAGCTTTCAATTTTTTAGAAAGAGAGAAAGAATATGACATTTCCAAAAAAGTTTTTATGGGGCGGCGCAACCGCAGCAAATCAAATTGAAGGTGCTTATGATGTTGATGGTAAAGGACTATCAGTAACTGATGTTACGACTGCTGGTAGCTTAAAAGCACCAAGAATGCTGACATATAAATTGAATGGCAAACTTGGAAAGACTCCAGCTCTTCCTGGGGCAGGCTTACCTGCTGGCGCAGAAGGAGCAATAGATCCAAACGAATATTACCCAAACCATGTAGCGATCGATTTTTATCATCACTACAAAGAAGATATTAAAATGTTTGCGGAAATGGGTTTTAAGGTTTTCAGACTCTCAATTGCTTGGACTAGAATTTTCCCTAATGGTGATGAAGAAAAGCCAAATCAAGCTGGCTTAGATTTTTATCGTAAAGTTTTTGAGGAATGCAAGAAGTATAGAATTGAACCATTAGTTACAATTTCTCACTATGAAGATCCACTTCATTTAAGTGAAAAATATCATGATTGGCAAGATCGACCAATGGTTGATGAATTTGTCAAATATGCCAAGGTGCTTTTTGAAGAATACAAGGGACTAGTTAAGTATTGGTTGACTTTTAATGAAATTAATTCGTCTCTTTTAATGCTCAATTTGTTTGGCAATAGTGTATCTAATGATCAAGTATATCAACATGCTTATCAAAAATTGCATTATCAATTTGTTGCTAGTGCTAGAGCAGTCAAATTAGCACATAAAATCGATCCTAACTATGTGGTGGGTAATATGATTTGTGGAATTGTAGATTATCCATTAACTCCAGATCCAAAAGACATTATGTTAAATCGTCATAGCTGGGAAAGAGACATATTCTATTGCGGCGATGTTCAATGTAAGGGTAAATACCCTGCTTATGCTAAGCGTTTATGGCAAGAACATCATGTTAAATTAGATATTACTGATCAAGATCTGATAGACCTGGCTGAAGGTACTGTAGATATGTACACTTTCTCTTACTACATGAGTAATGTCCTAACTACTCATGAAGTTACTGATAAGGTAAATGGCAACTTTGCAGCTGGCGTCAAAAACCCATATCTTTCATATTCCGAATGGGGATGGGCAACTGATCCAGATGGCTTACAATATTACTTAGAAGTGATGAATGATCGTTATGAATTACCAATGATGGTTGTTGAAAACGGCTTAGGTGCTGTTGATAAAATTTCTGATGATGGTAAGATTCATGATGATTACCGGATTGACTACTTACGCCAACACATTCAAGCAATGGAAAAGGCGATTGACAATGGTGTTGATTTAATAGGTTACACTACTTGGGGATGTATCGATTTAATCAGTGCCGGAACTGGTCAAATGTCTAAACGCTATGGCTTCATTTATGTTGATAGAGATGATGAAGGCAAGGGTAGCTTAAAGAGAATGAAGAAAGATTCCTTTGATTGGTATAAGAAAGTTATCGCTTCTAACGGAGCAGATTTAGCTTAATTAAAGTGTCTGGGAAAAAACTAATTTCCAGACCATAAAAAAAGCGATGAACTTCATAAGAAGTCATCGCTCTTTTTGTATGCTTTAGACCAATTTCTTGATATTATTTAATCACCACAAAAAAACAATTGAAAGATTTCTTATCACACGATCAATAATTTCAGATCAAGCGACCATGCCGATAAGGTAATTAAGTAGTGCTTTGTCTACTTTACTTCATTATTAGAAGATGAGGGATTAATCCGTGAAAATGCAGTTTTTATCGATGGTACTAAGATTGAAGCGGACGCCAACAGGTACACTTTTGTCTGGCGAAAAGCTATTGAGAAGTATCATGCCAAGTTAAAGGAAGACGTGTCTGCTTTATATGAAGAACTGATCAATAAAGAAGTAGTCAAAGCCATGACCGAAGAAGAAGCTGAAGAGATTTTTGCTGGACGTAATAGCTATTCTAAACAGATCACGATGCCACCTTCATGCATATGAAAGAAGATCATATGAAAAACGGGTAGCTAAAGCCAGGCTACAATATTCAGGCAGCGACTACTAATCAATATATAGTTGATTTTGCCCTGTTTCCTAATCCGACTGACTTTAGAACATTCGAACCATTTCTAGACGAAATGAAGTCCAGAGGAATTCTCGATAAGTTTCAAAATATTGTGGCCGATGCGGGCTATGGCAGTGAATACAATTACTCGATTCTGGAAGAGAATTATTCAGATAAGAACTATCAGATTCCGTATACATAATACGAAAAAGAACAAACGCGAAAATATAAGAAAGATCCATCTACTGGCATGGTCAGAAACTTCAAAATTTATGAAGCTGATGAGTTCCAGCTAACTGAAGAACTGCCCCAATTGGCTAAACAGGTCGACAAAGACAGATTCACTACAATCCTAACTGGCAGTATTTAAAAGAAAAAGCAAAAGAGACTCTTCAAAGCGAAGAAGGCAAACGCATCTATGGCTGTCGCAAGTCAGATGTGGAGCCAATTTTTGGGCACATGAAGAGTGTATTTGGTATGCGCAGAACGCATTTAAGAGGCAAAAAGAAAGTCGAAACGGATGTCGGTATCATGTTCATGACGATGAATCTGAAAAAATATGGAGCCAACAAGAAGGTAAAGCCTTCGGATTTTCATTTCAAAAACAAAAAACACAGGAATTCACTAAAAATAATGAATTCCTGTGTTTTTATATCCGGGCTAAAAATCGAGTTTCTTCCCAGACACCTTTGTTAATTATTTAATTTATCTAAATCTACATAGTATGGTAAAAGATTCGATATTTTAGTTGTTGATCCCTTTATATTTGAAGCGCTGATAAATGTATGAGTACCTTTGATTTGATACTTATATTGTGGTCCAGCAGTCTTAGCATTAACAGTTACGGTTGTACCGCTAGGAATACGTTGGCCTAAAATCATATCTCCAGCTCCAACATTAACGGTCTTACCATCAACAATAACTCTATGAGCATTAACGCCATTAACTTTAACGACTCCAGGCAACACCTTCCCTGTTTTTGCATCTGAAGAATCATTCACAACATAAACTGGTACTGTTTGACGACCAGGGGCTGTTACCGTAATCTTTTCGCTATTAGAGCAATTCTGCAAACCATTAATTGTGGCAACGTTTCTAACGTTGATATATCTACCTTTACCCAATGAGTAATAGTAACTATTCTTTATTTTCTTATAAGGCAAATAATATTTTTCAGTACTAGTTGTATAAGCTTGAGAGTCTATGTTACTCTCAAGCACATAATATCTTTTATCTTGGCTAGTTTTTCTTAAACTGCCTGAAAAATAAACTGGATATCTATAAGATAAGCTACCTATCTTTTTACCACTAGCATTGTAAATATAGCTATTATTTAACAAACGGAAAGTATTTCTTCCATTTACTTTGCCAATAGAATCCAATGGAACATATTTGCCTTTGCCAACATTGTAGCAAACATATTTTTGCCCCTTAATAAGCCGTGGATTACCGTAATATTTCATAGTAGTGTTGGTCTTAATTCCACTCGATAAGCTTTTTCCGTTTACGTTATAACTTAAAGCTGTACTTTTGATACCAGCATAATAATTAGTATGTATCGTCTTTTGTGCAGCTTGAACATTTCCATCACTCACAATAAAGAATAACAATGAAAAAACAGTAGTAGCAATCAATTTAATTTTATTCAAAATAAACACCTTCTAACAAAAAAGTACTAAATAGATTTTACATCTACTTAGTACCTTTTGTGTCAATTTAATGATTATTCTTACCAACTAATTTTAAAAATTCTACTTAATGTAGTTAAACCATCACTATCTTTTTTGTCTTTAAATCATCGCGATTGCTAGTATCAATAGCCCATTACTCTAAATATGTAATTCAAAATAATAAGTTAGCAAAACGTTTATCAAAGAATTTGGTAGTTCTCTATTAAACTCCTAATTTTTTAAAGTATTCGTTTAAATTATCTATCTTGTTAGCATCATCAGTAACTAAGCCACTCATAATAGCCAGCTCTTTAATCATGGCTTTTCTACTTTCTTCGTCGAAAACTTCACTTTTAATTGTCATAACTTTACCCTCTCTTATATATTATTTGAAAAGCAATATTGATAATTAAACGTTTATTTATACAATTCAGGGTGATTTTCTAAATATAATTGTGTATCTGTAATCATCCGACCATACTTCTTTTTTTTGGGCACATGAAGAGTGTATTTGGTATGCGCAGAACGCATTTAAGAGGCAAAAAGAAAGTCGAAACGGATGTCGGTATCATGTTCATGACGATGAATCTGAAAAAATATGGAGCCAACAAGAAGGTAAAGCCTTCGGATTTTCATTTCAAAAACAAAAAACACAGGAATTCACTAAAAATAATGAATTCCTGTGTTTTTATATCCGGGCTAAAAATCGAGTTTCTTCCCAGACACTGACACTTTTTATTTACTCTTTTAAATAACAAAAAATCTAAAATTTAATAATCCGCTAAATAACTGGCGTTAAAGCGTTTTTCAATTGCATAACTTTTGTTTTAATAACTAAAAAATAGTATACTAGAATATATCAAGTGAATGAGAGGAGGATGTAAAATGTTATCTAAAAACAACTTTAATGAGAAACTTGGACAAATGAACAATCAAAAAGATCATTTTGCAATTCGTAAGTTGACCGTTGGTGCCGCTTCAGTATTGATCGGAATCAGCTTCATGGGATTCGGCGGCCAAGCGGTACACGCTGATGAAATGACAACTGATTCACAAGCTAATAATCAAATTGATAATACTAAAGAAAGTGCTCAATTAGTAAAGCCTATAACTGAAGCTGATGTTAAGGCAACTGCAGAAAGTCAAAAGGCTGAGATAGCTGATAAAACTAATGAAGTAAAACCTTCTGATACTCAAGTTCAAGAGAAGCAAAAGGAGCAAACTTCAGAAGTAAAAACTCCTGACACTACTTCAAATAAGGATGAGCAAAAGTCAAATCAAACTCAAAGTTTAGTTGTTGATAAAAAGGCTACAGAAAATACACAAGCTGCTACAGATATAGCTGCAGAAAAGGTGCAAAAGACTGTTCAACCTCAAGCAAAGATTCAAGCACTCATTGCTCTTCCTGCAGAAAGTGAGAGTCAATTCAACGTTGACGATTGGGATGGCAGTCTCGATAACACAACTCATGAGTACACTTTGAACAAATACCACGGAGATAAGGAAAATATCTACATTCCAAACACCCAGGACTTTATTAATGCCGGCAGAATTTCAAGTGATGACAAGGTTTATATTACTAAGGATTTAATGCATTCCATCACTATCAATGGTGCAGTTAACGTCACAGTTGATGATCAAGGTGAAAAGAATAAGGTCTATGCTAAGGGCGATTGGAATCGAGCATTTAGTTCCTACAGAACTAATTTAAAGCATGTAAATTTGAGCCATGTTGATACTAGTGGCGTAACTAATATGAATAGTCTGTTCTTGGGAAGCAACGATCTACAAAGTGTAGACCTCAGTGGCTGTGATTTAAGCAACGTAACTGATACAAGCAGTATGTTTGCTTGGGCTGATTGGAATATAAAGGATGTAAACTTGGATAATACCAAGGGTGTTACTAGAGAAATACTGGATGAATATGTCAATGCAGCTAAGTATACTAACAAAACAAATCTTGATCTGAGCGGTATTAATCTTTCACCAAGTATTACCAGTTTTAATAATCTATTCTCCAATATGCCGAATATTGAAAGTATAGACCTAACTGGCTGGGACACTGGTAATATTACCGATATGAGTTACATGTTCTTTAATGATCCAAAGCTTACAACCATTAAAGGACTTGAAGATTTCAATACCTCAAATGTAACTAATATGGCCTTCATGTTTGCTGCTTTTAACAATCCAACAACAGATGATTATGATCCAAAGGGTCATGAGAACTTAGGACATTTGACTAAGCTTAATTTAAGTAATTGGACTACTTCCAATGTAACTGACATGAGCTACATGTTTAGCGGACAGACTAATTTAACTAGTTTGGGTAAGCTTTCTAATTGGAGTACTAGCAAAGTAACTAATATGGCCTCCATGTTCTATGACTTAGAAAATATAGATGACAGTGAATTAGATCTAACCGGTTGGGATACTTCCAATGTAACTGACATGAGCTACATGTTCTCTAAAATGTTCTTACAAAAAGATTTAAGCTTCGTTAATAATTGGAAAACCGGTAAAGTAACTGATATGAGTTACATGTTTGCCAAAGACAAGAACCTTGAAAAATTAGATCTTTCTAAATGGGATGTAAGTAGTGTTGGGTTAAAGAATACTGAACAAAACTACAGTCTGGCAGTGATGTTTGCGGGTGATACTTCATTAACTACTGTTGGTGATATTTCTCATTGGAATACAAAGAATGTTCATGATACTCGTCACATGTTCTACAATACTCCTAAGTTAACTAACATTGACTTGAGTGGCTGGAATACAAGTAAATTACAAATTGCTGAAGGGATGTTCGACGCCTCCGGCGCTAAGCAAATTAACATAGATAACTGGAATTTAAGTAATATTAAACGAATTACTCCCGCTGGTTATGTTGAAGGTAAGGCTGGCGAAGGAGTACTTCGCGGCGTTGAGAATATGTTTAAGAACTTAACTAATCCAGCTGTCATCTCAATGAATAATGTCATATTACCAGATGCTAGAAATGCCTTTGAAATTAATGATTTTGAAGGAAATAAAGCAATTGTAGTAATTGCTAATGGTAAAAATGGTGAAGCACTTCAAGACTTACTTAAGATTAATAATCAGACTTGGACTGATAATGATAAATCTGGTAACACTATAACTGGTCGTCAAAATTCAGATTATGTAACTTACGTTAGAGCTGATAATTCTAAACAAATCGGCCAACGCGGTTTGAACTTCATCTTCACTAACTTAGACGACTTACACCAGTACTTCAATCAAGTAACTAATGCAGATAATGTTAAAAACGATATTGGCGAATTGAGTCATGATTGGGATACTCAGCAAGATACTGATAATAATATTGTTAAAATCACATTGCGTTTGTCTCCGGCTAGTTCATATGATCCATATAGGGAAAATATCCATGCTGAAAAAGATGGCAATATTTTAGCAGACTTAATGACCAGCAAATATCAATTACATATTGTTGCCCCAACTAAGACTACTGAAACTAAGAATCCAACCAGAAAAATTATTATTGAAAATCCTGATGGCACTATAAGTACTAAAGAGCAAGTTGTAGAGTTTAAGCGTGAAGTCACTAAGCATGTCGATGGTACTGAAGAGGCTACGTCATGGACTCCAACAAGTGGTGAATGGACTAAATTTGATGTGCCACAAATTGCTGGATATGATTCTTACGTAGATGGAACTCAGAGCAAGACTGTTGCTTCAAAACCCGTTAATAAAGATACTGGAAATGTAACTGTAGTAATTACTTATAAGTCAAATGCGGTAAATCCTGAACCAATCATTCCAGATCCGGTAAAGCCAGAAGTTGATCCGGATAAAAAAGATCCACAAGAACCAAAGACAGATCCTGTAACTCCAACAACAGATGAAATAGAAAATCTAAAGCTTGAAAAGAAAGCAGCTAAGAAGAACCACAGTAGTATTGAACACAAAAAGACAGGTACTCACACTATTAAGCTTTCTAACAGAGTTGCACCAAAGGGCACACAAGTAACTAATGGTTCAAAGAAATCTGCTTCAACTGTAAATAAAGCAGCTGACAGCAATAAGAATACTTTGCCACAAACTGGTGAAAAGAAGAGCAATGCCGGCTTAATCGGCTTAGCCTTAATTGCACTTGCAAGTTTAGGATTAATTGATCGTAAACGTCGTGATTAATTAGAACACATCAATAGGAACAATTGTAGAATCATTATAATGAACAAGTGTCTGGGAAAAAACTAATTTCCAGACCATGAAAAAAGCGATGAACTTCATAAGAAGTCATCGCTCTTTTTGTATGCTTTAGACCAATTTCTTGATATTATTTAATCACCACAAAAAAACAATTGAAAGTGGGCTTAAACATGTATCAAAATTATATCACAGGACAAACTACTTCTAATACAGGCAGACCTGCATATCACCCGGCAATGATGCTTAAGATTTTATTCTTTGCTTATTCATAGAATTCCTCTCTCAATTTTGATATCGTCAACCATACAACATTTTTGTGAAATATGTCAAATAATTTAACATACATGAAGGAAATTTTAACAAAATAGTTGAAAATGTTACTAGCTTACTTGTAAAATATAAATATCAATCGTTTAGGAAGAAGGATAAACATGCCTACTAAATCACAGTTCAAGAATATCTTTCGCAATCTTGAAGTAGGAATTGGTGAAGCAAGCAAGGTAACTGGCGTATCACAAAGACAATTGCGGTATTGGGAAGAAAAAGGCTACATTGTTCCCTTAGAAAGCGATGGTGGAGTCAGAACCTATAGTCTAGGAACTTTGATGTCGATTGCCTTTTTGAAGGATCGCTTGGATGACGGCTACACTTTGGCAACTGCTGTTAAGATGCTGGAAGAACATAAGAATAAGATTCGTATTTTGAGTAAGTTCGGCCGGGTGATGAATCAATCGGTTGAAGTTGAAGAGGATGAAACTGGCGAAGGCGGAGTTATTAAGTTTGGCAAGGTTACTAGCGAAGATCAACAAGAATATCAGCTAGAGGGAGTCATCAATAAAGATGAGCATTATTTCCGCCTCAAAAAACTGAAAAATAATTCAAAAAATGCTTGATCTTTTTGCTCAACATGGTAGAATAATATTCGTCGGGTGATAAAGCCCGATGGAGAGCAACAAGTAAAAGCTCTAGCAATAGCTTTGGGTTATAGCCAAGTGGTAAGGCAACGGTTTTTGGTACCGTCATGCGCTGGTTCGAATCCAGCTAACCCAATAACGAACCGATACCTGTCAGGTATCGGTTTTTTTGTCGCTTCAGGCATTATTTTCCGTAATTTTTAGTTTTAAGTTGTAAATATTTTGAAAAAGTTTTCATTCGAATTTGTAAACTCATCTTAACCTTATATTAAACTTTTTTAGGTAATATTATTAGCGAAGAAGGGAGGGGAAAAGTAACTAAGTATAGGTTATTTATTAGTTTTTTAAAATTGTACTATAGCGAAAAAATGATTTTTACTGCTAATAGCGGTATAATTTAGTAGTGGATAGAAGAAATAGGTTTATCTGACTACTGATTCACGAAAGGAAAACCACATTTATGAAAAGAAATTCTAGAATTATAAGTGCTGCAGCAGCTGCTTTGTTGGCAGTTTCACCTGTTGTTTCTACTGGTGTTGTTAGTGCGAGCTCAACTGTTGCAGTTACCCCAGAAAATGGTGCTACTGCTCCATCAACAACTACTAAGCAAGAATTGAATGTAAGTTTGTTAGTCAATAATGTTTCTTCAATTGCTAACAATTCACAACCATCAAGTTTATCAGTATCATTGGTTTCTAACTACGGTACTCCTAAAGTTAATGGCAAAGTAACAGTTTATGATGTTAAGGACCCAAGTACTACAGTTTCGACATTAAAGGCTGGTCATACTTATAAGGTTAAGGCAACTCAAGTTACTGTTAGTGGCTTGACTGCAAATGGTGTATATGCACTTTCAGGCCATGGTGATGTAACTGCAGATAATTACGGTAATATCAACAGTAACTTAAGCTTCACTGTTGAAAGTGACGAATTTACTGTTCCTGATGCATCTTTGACAGGTACACCTTTCTTTACTGAAAATGGTGCAACCGTTACCTCAGGTAGCATTACACTCTCAAAAGGTGAAAACAATGTAAGTTCATTGGTTTCTGCAATTAACAAGAAGTACAAGGTTTCGATTCAAGGTACTTCACAAGGTAATGCGGCAACTGCTTCATGGTCAAACTTGGCTAGTGATGTTAGATCATCATTAACTGCAGCAGGTATGACAGTTGATAGCAAGGGAAACTTCAATGCTCCAGCAGCTCCATTTACTGTCACAGTAAATGCATATGCAACTAACGGTAAGACTGCACAAATGCCTATTACTGTTACTGCATACAATGCTCCAGCAGATTACAGCAATAATCCAGTGATTACCTACAATGGCGTTAAGTACAACCATACTCAAACTATTAATTTAGCTGAAAACGCAAGCTTCAATTATATCCCTGTAGGTAGCGCAGTAAATACTACTGCTATTGCTCAAGCATTTAGCGCAGCATTCTCAGGTACTAGCACCGTTTCACTTCCAGTTTCAGTTGACGCATCAAAGGTTAATACTGCTGTAGCAGGCTCATACCCAGTCACTGTAACTGCTAAGAACGCAAACGGCTACACTACTACTTTGACTTTCAACCTTACTGTAGGTGCTAAGGCTCCCAAGACTATCCAAACTAGCGATGGTTCAGCAGCTCCAATCTACTCATTCAACGGTAACGCTGTATCAAACACTGGTAGAACTATTGCTAACGGTACTAAAGTTGCAACATTTAAGACCATCACTGTAAATGGTGTATCATACACTCAAATTAACAGTGCAACTTCAAACGAATACGTTGAAACTAAGTTCGTCAACGGTTCACAAGCTGAAGATGGCGATATTGTAACTGGTCCTGTAATGCACGAATCAATTGCTTACGACAGCAAGGGTAACTCAACTGGTGTTGTTTACAAGGATTACGAAACTATCAAGTACGTAAACAAGGTAGTTAAGATCAACGGTAAGACTTACTACAAGATTGCTGGTAAGGACCAATACGTTCGTGTAACTAACATTACTGGTACTCCACGTAAGTTGACTCACAACTCTTACATCTACAGAACTTCAACTAAGCGTACTACTTTTAAAGGTCGCTGGAAGTTATACAGAGGTGAAAAGATCGTTACCTACGGTGGTTCATACACATTCAAGAACGGTAAGACTTACTTCAGAATCGGTGGTCCTGCTAAGCAATACATCAGAGTAGCTAACGTTAGATAATCATCTACTCTAAACAAGCTTAATTGATCAGAATATTGTCGATATCCTAGGGATGTCGACAATATTTTTTTGCTCAAAATAACTAGCTTTGATACATTAGATCTATAAGAAAAATCACAATTGGAATGGGGAAGTAGCATGAAATTTACGAGCGTTTTTGTTGCTTACAGCATGTTGATGGGCTTAGTTATTGGGATGATTTCAGCTTTGTACTTAACGCTAGTACATGTTGGCATCGAGGTTCTTTGGCATACCCTACCACACCAGTTGAATTTGCCAGGGTTTTATCCACTGATTATCGGTCTTTTAGGTGGATTAATTATTGGCTTAGGGCAAAAATATTGGGCTGGTTATCCACATACTCTTGAAGAAACTTTAACCGAATTTCGACAAACTGGCTCAGTCGACTATCACGATCATAGATTGCTCAGGACTTTTCTAGCTTCAATTCTGATTTTGATTTTTGGGGCAAGTCTTGGTCCAGAAGCGGCTTTATCAGGACTATTAGGTGGCTTGATTACGTGGACTGGGGAGCAAATGAAACTAGTTATTGCTAAAAAAGAAGAGTTGATTGAACTAGGTCTTGGCGCGATGATGGCAGCGATTTTCCGGGCACCGCTAATTGAATTAGACGCAATCAACTTGTCAGGATCCTTTAAGAGCAAATTGCGCAAGCGAATTGTTTATACTCTAACGACCATTGCTGGGGTGCTTGGCTTTATCATTATTCGCAAGCTTTTCCCAGAAGAAAGTCCGCTAGGTCTGCGTTTTCCAGAAATTAATTGGGACCTAGAGGCAATATGGATGATTATTCCAGCCATTGCTATTGGCATGTTATTTGGCTTTTATTTCAATTACAGCGAAAAAGTCATCAATCGTCTTTTTAGCAAGATTTCCAATCCCTTGATTTTAGCCTTGACTGCCGGTTTAGCGATTGGTTTATTAGGGATGGTTTCTACGCAATTTTTGTATTCTGGCGAAAATGCCATCCTGCCTCTATCCAAAAATTATCTAAGCGAAAGCATTGCCTTTTTACTGGCCTTAGCCTTTGGCAAGACCTTGCTGACGCATCTTTGCTTTATCTGTGGATGGCGCGGTGGAAAAATCTTCCCAGCAATTTTTACTAGTGCAGCCCTTGGCTTTGCCTTGGTGAAGTTTTTCCCACACATGCCAGGATTAATCGTCTCAATTGTAATTGCAGCTAGCGTGACTACCATCATTCCTAAGCCAATTTTGGTGGCAACTTTATTGCTATTCTTATTGCCAGTACAATTTATTCCCGCAATTGTGGCTGTTTGCTTTTTGGTAAGTGCAATTTTGAAGAAGATTCCACATAAATAATTAGATTAAGAAGAAATTGCTTCGAAGTCATGCAATATACCGATATGCCTTACAAAGTTAATAACATGTGGATAAACAGTGAAAAACGAGAAAGGGATGAGTTACAAATTCAACGTCTAACCGATGATTGGCCAACAGAAGACTTGGATACAACTGAAAAGAAAAACAACAGATAGTATAAAGAATACGAAATATCCCAAAATAAAAAAGAAAGCCGAATTATTTCGACTTTCTTTTTTTTGGATTGGTTTTTGAAAAATTAGTCTTGATCCTCAAATGGGAACTTCATGCCCCATGAGGTTCTAACGCTATTCAAGATGTGGGCAACATCGCGTGACAAGGCAAGTTGACCATCATCGTGACCTTGTTCAATATAGCGTTGCATATCAGCAACTTCGTATTCCAAAGCTTTAGCGCTGTCACCAGCAATGATCTTTTCGTGAGTTTCGCCATGAGCATCAGAAGTATAAGTAATATCTGCTTCAACTGCACGTGGGTAGTTGCTGATTTCGACGTAACCCTTGGTACCAGAAACTACGCCACGCTTTGGTTGCTTAGCACGCATTGACAAAGCCATAACTGCCATTTCATCCTTGGAGTTCTTCAAGATGATACCTGATTGTTCGTCAACGCCGGTTTCAAAGAACTTTACAGTGGTTAGAATACTTTCAGGAGTAGCTGACAAGAAGGTTCTGGCAAAAGCAGTTGCATAGCCGCCGATATCAAGCAAGGCACCACCGGCTAAGTCTTTGTTGAAGAAACGGTTCTTTGGGTCGTAATCCTTCAAGCTACCAAAGTTAACTTGAATCATCTTGATTTGACCGAGCTTACCATCTTTGATCATTTCTAAGACCTTTTGGTAAATTGGCATGTGGTAAAGGGTGAAGCCTTCAGTTAAGATGAGGCCTTTTTCCTTAGCTAATTGTTCAACTTCATCAAATTGCTTAGCGTTGACTGTAATGGCTTTTTCAGCAAAGACATGCTTACCAGCATTTAAAGCCTTCTTGATGTATTCGTAGTGGAAAGTGTGAGGCGTAGCAATGTAGATGATGTCGATTGCTGGATCATTGATCATTTCATCAGGATTAGTGAAGGTACGATCAATGTGCTTTTCTTGTGCAAACTTCTTAAGCATTTCTTCGTTAACGTCAGCTACGGCATAGATTTCACCGTTGACCTTGTTCAAGGCATCTGCCATTTCGTGTGCAATCCAACCAGTACCGATGATTCCCCAATTATACTTAGTCATAATTATTCTCCTTTAAAAATAAATCCAGTTTGATTCTTTTCGCTAATGACGCCGGTAACTAAATTTGCAAAAAGCGAACTGCTGATGACGCCATTTTCTTTAACTAACTTGTTTTCGATAGCAACAATATCTTGCCAAGATGATGCATAAAGATCGACAAAAAGATTGCCTAAAGGGCTGCGAGAATAGGTTGCTGTTGCTTGAGCCATGCGAACTTGTGCATCTAAGCCGAGCAATTCAGCTAGTTTTAGTATTTGATCTAAAGCAGGCTCAGCTATTTCCAGACAGAGCGGAATTTTAGGATCCAATTGCTGGCTAATCTTTTCACTAGGTGAATATAGCTCAGTTGTTTGGTCTAGGCCTTTATCCTTGATTATTTTGGCTAAGTCAAAGACATTATGCCCGCCGCCTAGACTGACGCTCATATTAGGCTCAATCAGCTGACTCGCATAGTCGCTAATGATTGACAAGATGAACACCTACCTTTTTGTCGTTAATCATCTGAAAATTGTTTACACAGATATAGTAGTGTGAAAATTATTTACAGTCAATAGTTTTATTGAAAAAAATTTCCTTACTTTGAATTTGTGAAAATTATTTACCAAGAATATAATTATTTGTAACAGAAAAGAAAGTAGGTTAAGCATGACTAATTTAATTGACGAACTTAATAGTCGCTTGCCGGCTATGTCACAAACCGATCAAAAAATCGCTCAAGTAATTTTGACTAATCCAAGAGGAATTATTAATGATACAATTTCAGAATTAGCCAAGAAGGCTGGGGTATCAGATGCATCTGTTTCTAGATTTTGTCGCAACTTGGGCTTGAAGGGATTCCATGAACTCAAGATTCAACTAGCTCAACTTGGCGGATTGAAGGAAAGTGAATCATTAACCAGTATCCCTAAAGATGACTTGCAAGCAGCCTTAGCCAAGATTCAAGCTAATAAGTTAGCAGAAATAGAAACTACTCTATCTAAAGTTGATACTGAAACTTTGCAGGCGGTTTTGCATTTATTAGAAACTAGTCGCCTCATTCAAGTTAGTGCAGAAGGCGATACTTATCCAGTTGCAGCTGATGCTGTGTATAAGTTTAACCAGATTGGCATTTTGGCTTTTGCCTCTGGCGGAAATGTAGAAACTGCAATTGCACAAAGCATGAACTTGACCGATCAGGACTGTCTCTTGGTGATTTCTAATTCCGGTGAATCAGCTGCTTTATTGCAAGAAGTCGCTGTTGCTAAGCAAAAGGGCATGAAGATTATCGCTGTAACCAATCGACCTGATTCTCCAATTGGTATGGCTAGCGACTACCATCTTAGAACTGGAGTTAGACAGGGAATTTTGCAGACGCAATATTACTTCTCGCGTGTGACAGCCTTTACGATGATTGAAGCGTTGTTTTTATTGCTCATCAAACGTGATGAGAGTAAAATTAATAATATAAAAGATCATGAAAGATTGATTTCAGGTCAAAAAATCTAGTAATTGCGGTAGAACGTAGGTGTTAAGATGGTAGATTTAACCAAATACATGAAAAAGGGCTTAGTTGAACAAGCCCCAGGAAAAATTTTGGCTTTTGGAGCCTATGCCAATCAAATTGCAGATATCGTCAAATTCAATATTGGCGAACCAGATTTTGCAACGCCAACTCATATTAAGGAAGCAACTAAGAGAAGCATCGATGCAGATCGATCACACTATGCGCCGTCTAACGGTACTCCTGGCTTGAAGCAGGCAGCAGCTGACTTTTTGGCTAAAAAATATGACCAACATTATTCAGCTGATGAAATTTTGGTTACTAATGGCGTAACTGAATCAATCTATGATTTGATGACTGCGGTTTTAAATCCAGGAGATGTCGTTTTAGTACCTACGCCAGCCTTTTCTCTTTACATGGGGGATGCAGCTTTTCTAGGAGCACAAGTTGTTGAGATTGAAACAAGCGACAGTGACTTTAAGTTGACGCCAGAAAAATTGCAAGCTGAAATAAATAAGTACGGCGATAAGGTACGGATTTTGGTTTTAAATTATCCGTCTAATCCAACTGGCGTGGTTTATAGTCAAGCAGAACTTGATGCATTAGCTGATGTGGTCAGAGGTAAGCCGATTTTTGTCTTAGCTGACGAAATTTATAGCGAACTTGTCTATGAAGGCAAGCACGCTTCAATTGAAAAAACTTTGCATGATCAAGTGATCTTGATGAACGGCGTATCTAAGGCCTGGGCCATGACTGGCTATCGAATTGGTATTTTGGCAGCGCCAAAAGCAGTTTTGACCCAAATTGCTAAAGTCCATCAAGCCATTGCCACTACTGAACCAACGCCAATGCAAGATGCAGCCCAGGAAGCCTTTAAGAATGGCTTAGATGATGTCTTGCCAATGAAACAAGAATTCCAAAAGCGTCGCGATGTACTTTTAGCCGGTTTAAGAGAAGCTAGCTTTGAATGCATCGATCCACAAGGAGCCTTCTACATTTTTGCTAAGATTCCAGCCACTTTAGAGCAAGATGATGAAAAGTTAGCCTACCAACTAGCTGATGAAGCCGGCGTTGCGGTGACAGCCGGATCATATTTTGGCAAGGGTGGAGAAGGATATATTCGTTTGTCTTATGCCATTTCTTTATCAGAAATCAGGCGCGGTCTTGAGCGAATCAAGAAGTTTGTTAGTCAAAAACAATAATTCTATAGCAACTCTAAAACTCCTCGAATCATTATTTCGAGGGGTTTTGCTTTCTAAATTGAAGTGAAAAATAATTTTTGCAAAAAGGGCTTGCATTTTCACTCGATGCTTGTTATTATAATAAACGTGCATTACGGAGGAGTAGCGAAGTGGCTAAACGCGACGGTCTGTAAAATCGTTCTCTCTGAGTTCGGCGGTTCGAATCCACCCTCCTCCATTGTCGAATGACAAGTAAAAATTCGACTGGCACTGGGTTATAGCCAAGTGGTAAGGCAACGGTTTTTGGTACCGTCATGCGCTGGTTCGAATCCAGCTAACCCAATATGTTCTAAATTTTGAACAACCCAACCCGAATTGAAACAAGCTCGCTTTGAGCTTGTTTCTTTTTTTCGTACGTAAAAAATGTAAAATATAAGGTAACTAGATAAAGCGAGGTTTTTTAGTTTGCCAAGAATTATTAAAGTAGGCTCTAGTGGTGGTTGCATTAGTCTAAATCAAGCTATCAAAGATTTGCAGGCAGACGATGTGATCTTCTTGCAGCCGGGATTTTATGAATTGCCTCAGGGTGTAAACCTAGCCGACATAACTATTAAAGGGACTGGAGCAGTTCCTGAGGATACGACTATCTTAGGCTATATTGGTATCGCTGAAGGTAGTAGATTCGTAACTTTAGAAAATTTATGTATCAATACCTTGACTGATAACAATAGCTTATACGTACCTTATGATATGGATGGCTATTTGAGTTTGCGCAATTGTATTGTCAAAGCTGCCGCAACAGAAACAGCAGCAATTGCCTTAAATGGAAAAATTACGCTTGAATTGTACTCAACCAAGATTATTAATGGATCGGTATCTATTTTTGCGGATACGGATTTTCGCTTGGAGATGAATGATTCCTTGATCGATTATCAGTCTGATGACTTTTGCGCTTTAGCAATTGAAGGTAGAGGAACGGCAATTATCAACAATTCGGAAGTTCGTGGGTCAACCAATACTTTTTCTAGCGCCAATATTGAGTTCAATATCAATAATTCTCGTCTAGATTCTCTAGCTTTGAATGGCCAGACTTGGCTTAATCTGCTTAATACTGAGATAAGTTCAACGGAGGACACTTGTATGATTATTAGTGATCGCTGCTGGGCTAATATTGTTGGCTGCCAAATCAAAGGCGGTTTAAGTTTAGAAAATTTGACCAGAGTAATTATGCAAAATACGATTGTTGATAGACTTTTGGCACTTGATCAGGCGAAGCTAACGGCATTTTCTTGTAGCATTTTGTCTCATACAGATTTGCAAGATCATGCTTGGATAGATGCAACTAGAGTTAACTTTAGCGGCAATCAAAGCTTTGAATATTATTTGGCCTTAAACAAACACTCCAGATTGACCGGGCAGGATCTGATTTTGAATGCCAATGAAGCCAAGATTGCTGTGTTTGATGAGGCAAATTTTCGGGCCAACGTTGCTGCCAGCGATCAGCCAGACCTAGAAATTACCAGTAACCGGGAACCAAATGTTAAAATATTCGGCGTAAGCTGGTCCTTTAAAAAGGATTAACGTTTTTTGATACTTATACATGCAATCTAGACCAATTTATTTTATAATTAGATTGAAAGTGGGGGTGTAGTTGATGGAAGAACCAATGTACATTAAGATCCATAATCAAATTAAACGTGATATTGAAGAACACGTATATAATGTTGGCGACCGAATTCCGGCCGAAAGACAATTAGCAGTTGAATTCGGCGTTTCAAGAATGACTTTGCGTCAAGCAATCAAGACTTTGGAAGATGAAGGCATTCTTGAAAGACGGTTAGGTAGCGGGACTTATGTCGCAAGCAGAAAAGTTCAGGAAAAGATGTCAGGAATTATGTCTTTCACTGAAATTATGCAAGCCAATGGTCAGCTACCTTCGAGCAAGTTAATTTCTTACAAGGTTGGACAACCATCTCTATCAGAAAAAGAGCGCTTAGGCTTAGATGAAGAAAGTAGGATCTTGCGTATGGAGCGAATTAGATACGCAGATCAAGTGCCAATTTGTCATGAAGTGGTTACGATTCCTTATCAATTAGTTGAAGGACTTTCTAAGTCAGATATTTCAACGCACTTGTATGAGACTTTGAGTAAGAATGGCTACGAAGTTGGGCAAGTTACTGAACATATCTCAGCCGCAATTGCTAATGAAAATGATGCTAAGCTATTAGAAGTAAAGAAGGGCGAAGCCTTGATCACCAGAAGACAGGTGACAGAACTTTCAACTGGCAAGCCTTTTGAATATACTAGAGCTCGCTATGTAGCCGAAAGATTTGAATTTACTTTTTCAAAATAACAAATAAGGAGTCAGCTTGAAAATTGCTGGCTCCTTGTTTTATTTCAGATCAGATTTGATTTTAGTAGTAGAAATTCCTGGCGTTCTTGGCAAATAGACAACCTCGCAATAAGGCTTAAGAAAGTCGAATTTGCCTCTCCAGTCGTCTCCCATGACAAAGGTATCGATCTGATATTTTTGAACGTCTTCGATCTTTTGGTCCCAATCTTTTTCGGGAATAACTTCATCGACATATCTAATGGCTTCAAGAATATATTTACGCTCTGCATAGCTATTGTAGGCTTCTTTATGTTTCTTGAATTCATTGAACTCGTCGGTTGATAAGGCGACGATTAAATAGTCACCCAATTCTTTAGCTCGTTTGAGCAAGCGAACATGCCCATAATGAAGCAGGTCAAATGTTCCATAAGTAATTACTTTTTTCATGATAAATATAAATCCTCGTATTCTGTGTCGCAATTATCTTATCACAGTTTTAAAAGAATGTATGAAGAAAAATAAAACTTAATTGCAGAGCGACTTGCTTTTGATAAAATGAAAGAAAAAATATTTGAGGTAGGGAAACAATGAGTAAGGTAAATGTGCTAGGAGTAAATTTTGATAAAATGACTTCGCAGCAATTTCAAGAAAAATTTATAGAAAGAATAGAGAACCATAAGTCAACTTTTGTAGTAACGGCCAATCCAGAAATTGTAATGGCTGCCAATGAAAATCCAGAATTTATGAAGGTCCTAAAAGAAGACGCAGACTATATTACCCCAGATGGAATTGGAATCGTCAAGGCCAGCCAAATGCTTAAAGACCCTGTGCCAGAAAGAGTAACAGGCTACGACTTGTTTGTTTGGCTGATGAAAGTAGCAGATCAGCGCAAGCTACGCGTATATTTAATTGGGGCAAAGCCTGGCGTAATTCATGCTGTTCAAGCTAAAATTGCGGGTCAATATTCTGGTATTGAATTAGTTGGTGCTGAAAATGGCTACTTTACCGAAGACTTAGATTTAGTTGCCAATCGCATTGCTAGAACTAAGCCTGATTTGGTTTTTGCGGCATTAGGTTTTCCTAAGCAAGAAAAGCTCCTTTCAATTTTGCGCAAAGAAGAAGTGCCTGCTTTAATGATGGGCGTTGGAGGAAGCTTTGATGTTTTCTCTGGCAAAGTCAAAAGAGCACCCGAAGCCTTTCAAAAGGCCCATTTAGAATGGTTCTATCGACTAATCAGGAATCCAAGTCGATTTGGTAGAATGCTGGTTTTGCCAAGATTTGTAATTAAAGTTCAACAATCAAAGAGAGGAAAAAGAACTCGATGAAGATTTTGCATATTAATGCTGGTCTGGAAAATGGCGGTGGCTTGTCTCATATCGTCAATCTGTTAAAGGAAGCTAAACAGGAAAAGCAAGATTTCACCTTGCTTACGCTAAGCGAAGGCCCGGTTGCTAAAGCGGCAAGGGAGGCTGGGATTAGGACTTATACTTTAGGAACAAGCAGTCGCTATGATTTATCGATTTTGAAAAAATTAAAAGCGTTTATTAATGATGGTGGCTATGAGATCGTTCATACCCACGGGGCAAGAGCAAATTTATTTTTGTCGTTAATTCATAAAAAAATTGCAGCAAAGTGGTGCATTACAGTTCACTCAGATCCATACTTGGACTTTGAGGGTCGCGGCTGGAAGGGCAAAATGTTTACTAAGCTCAATCTTCGTGCTTTAAAGAAGGCTGACTGCATTTTTGCAGTGACTAAGCGTTTTGCTAATTTATTAATCAAAAAAGTTGGTTTAAACCCCGAAAAGGTGCATGTAATTTACAACGGAATCTTTTTCCATGGAGCTAGCGATGTTCCAGCTAAATATGAACATATGTACTTTAATATCATTAATGTTGCTAGAGCTGAGAAAGTTAAGGGGCAGGATTTATTGCTAAGGGCACTAAAAGAGCTAGATGATCCCCATATTAGATTGCATATTGCAGGAGATGGCAGTCAATTAGAAGCCTTGAAGTCTTTGGCTCGGCAGCTGGAAATTTCGCCACAGATCACTTTTCACGGTTTTATGAGTCAAAAACAACTTAAAAACCTTTATCGGCGAATGAATTTGGCAGTTTTGACTTCTTATTCTGAAAGCTTTCCATTGGTTCTTTTGGAAGCAAGCGACAATTTGGTGCCAATTTTATCGACTGAAGTTGGCGACATTGAGAAGATGATCCCAGATTCTGATCATGGCTTTATTGCCAAAAATGGTGACATTTCATCAATTGCCCAGCAACTTCGAGCAGCTATTGCGATGCCGCAAAATCAATTAGAAGAAATGGCTCAAAGAGAAAAAGCCTATGTGAGCGAAAACTTTTCACTTGAAAGGCAACTTGCTTCGATCTTGCAAGTTTATCGAAGCTTGAACTAGTCTGCATTTAACGAGTATAATAGGTCACAATAATAGTGATATGAGGAATATATAATGATTTATACAGATTTTGATAAGGAAGATTCGCTAGCTTTACATACTGACTTGTACGAAATCAACATGATGTACAGCTACTTTAAAAAGGGAATTGCTGATAGAAATGCGGTTTTTGAAGCTTTTTATCGAACAGAACCTTTTGGTAACGGCTTTGCAATTTATGCTGGACTAGAGCGGGTAATTCGCTATCTTGAAAAGCTTAAATTCAAAGAAAGCGACCTAGAATATTTGAAAGAAACGCAAAATTATGATGATGACTTCATTGAATACTTGCGCAATCTTGAATTGAAGTTGAGTATTCGCTCAATGCGTGAAGGGGAATTAGTTTTTGCTAATGAACCATTGATGCAAGTTGAAGGTCCACTTGCTCAATGCCAATTGGTAGAAACTTTCATTTTAAACGTAATCAATTTCCAGACTTTGCTTGCAACTAAGGCGGCTAGAATCAAATTAGCTGTTGACGGGGATGCATTGATGGAATTTGGTTCTCGCCGGGCTCAAGAAGCAGATGCTGCTATTTGGGGTGCAAGAGCTTCATATATTGGTGGTTTTGATTCTACGAGTAATGTTCGTGCCGGTAAGTTGTTTGGCATTCCTATCTCAGGTACGCATGCTCATTCTTTAGTTGAAGCTTTTGGATCAGAATATGAAGCTTTCAAAGCCTACGCTGAAACCCACCGCGACTGCGTATTTTTGGTTGACACTTACGATACTGTAAGAAGTGGCGTGCCAAACGCGATTAAAGTGGCTAATGAAATGGGAGACAAGATCAATTTCTTAGGCGTTAGAATCGACTCTGGCGACATGGCTTACATTTCTAAGCAGGTGCGCAAAGAATTAGATGACGCTGGCTATCCTGATGCCAAGATTTTTGCTTCTAATGACCTTGATGAAACTACTATTACTAACTTAAAGATGCAAGGGGCAAAGATTGACGTTTGGGGAATTGGTACTAAATTTATCACTGCTTATGATCAACCAGCCTTGGGTGCAGTTTACAAGTTGGTTTCAATGGAAGATGATAATGGTCAAATGCACGATACTTTGAAGATTTCTTCAAATGCAATCAAGGTTTCAACTCCAGGTAAGAAGCAAGTTTGGAGAATTAGCGCTAATACTGCTAAGAAGAACGAAGGCGATTGGATTGCTCGTTCAGATGAAGATCCACGTAAGTACCAAGCTTTATTTATGTTCCATCCACAATACACTTACATCAACAAGGTTGTAACTGATTACACAGCAATTCCGTTGCTTCAAGATATTTTTATAGACGGAAAACTGGTTTACAATGAACCTAGCTTGAATGAAATTCGTGATTTTGCTGCAGAAAATCTCGATGGCCTTTGGGATGAATACAAGCGGAGTTTGAATCCACAAGAGTATCCTGTTGACCTATCTCAAGATTTATACGAGAGCAAGATGAACCTCATTCAAGACATCCGACGTAAGATTAGGGAAAGAGGCATTAGCCAATGAGAGAGTTACAAAAGAAGATAGTTGCTTACGAACATGTTTTGCCAGAAATTGATCCTAAAAAGGAAATTCGTCGTTCAATCGACTTTTTGAAGGATTATTTGAAGGCAAATCCATTTTTGAAGTCATATGTTTTGGGAATTTCTGGTGGTCAAGATTCAACTTTGACTGGTAAGCTTTGTCAAATGGCTATTGAAGAAATGCGCCAAGAAACTGGCGATGAATCATATCAATTTATTGCTGTTAGATTGCCATATGGCGTTCAAGCTGATGCCCAGGACGCTCAAGATGCGGTTGATTTTCAACATCCAGACCAAGATTTGATTGTTAATATCAAAGAACCAGTTGATGCAATGGTGAAAGCTGTCGAAGCAACTGGTCAAAAGATCACCGACTTCAATAAAGGAAATATCAAGGCCAGACAAAGAATGGTCGTTCAATATGCAATTGCTGGTGCAAACAAGGGTGCAGTGGTTGGAACTGACCATGCTGCCGAAAACTTCAGTGGTTTCTACACTAAGTACGGTGATGGTGCAGCTGATTTGACCCCACTATTTCGCTTAGACAAGCGTCAAGGTAAGCAAATGCTTAAAGAATTAGGCTGCCCAGAACACTTATATCTTAAGGCACCAACAGCTGATCTTGAAGAAGATCGTCCATCTCTTCCAGATGAAGTAGCCTTAGGAGTAACTTATGAAGAAGTAGACGACTACTTGGAAGGTAGAGAAGTACCTGAAAAAGCAGCCGAGCAAATCGAAAAATTGTGGGCTAAGAGTGAACACAAGCGTCATTTACCTGTCACAGTCTTTGACGATTTCTACAAAAAGTAAACCAAAAACTTGAATATAATTGCTTTTTTTAATATAATTATTCCTATCATAAGGGAGTAACAGCAAGCAATTGCGATAAGTTCAACAACCGAAGATCAATCTTCTGGACTTATCTGAAATGGTGAGACTTATGTGCATTATGCATGTGAGTCTCTTTTTTTGTATAAAGGATGTGGTTTTAATTGAAGAACTTTTATGATCAAGATGCTAATGACATCGCAAAAGAACTAACTACTTCAACTACAGATGGTTTAAGTAGTCAAGAAGCCAAGAAGAGATTGGCTGAACATGGTCCTAATGCATTAGCAGCTAAGCAAAAGAAAAGCATGTTCATGCGTTTCTTGGATCAATTTAAAGATTTCATGATTATCGTCTTGATTGCAGCAGCAATCTTATCTGGTGTCGTTGCTGGTGAGTGGACTGATGCAGCGATCATCATGATCGTAGTAATCTTGAATGCTGTTTTGGGGGTAATCCAAGAAGCTCGCTCAGAAGCAGCAATTGAAGCTTTGAAAGAAATGGCTACACCAAGTGCTCACGTCAAGCGCGATGGCAAGGTAATCGAGATCCCAAGTACAGATCTTGTACCAGGTGACCTTGTTATGCTTGAAGCTGGGGATGTTGTTCCAGCTGACTTGCGTTTGGTGTCAGCTCACAGCTTGAAGATTGAAGAAGCAGCTTTGACTGGTGAATCAGTTCCGGTTGAAAAGAATAGCGAAACTTTGACTGAAAAAGACGTTCCATTAGCAGAACGCGTTAACCTTGCTTTTTCAAGCACTAACGTAACTTACGGTCGTGCCGAAGGTATTGTTATCAAGACTGGTATGGATACAGAAGTCGGTAAGATCGCAACTATGTTGAATGAAGCTGACGAAACTGATACTCCTTTGAAGCAGAACTTGAACCAATTAGGTAAGACTTTGACAATTATGATCTTACTTATCTGTGTCTTTGTCTTCGCTGTTGGAGTGCTTAAGGCAAGTCCTGCTGATCGCAATTCTGCCTTATTGATCAACATGTTCTTGGTTGCTGTTTCTTTGGCCGTTGCAGCTATTCCAGAAGGTTTGCCTGCAATCGTAACTATTATCTTGGCCTTAGGTACGCAAACTATGGCCAAGCACAAGGCTATCGTTAGAAAGTTGCCTGCAGTTGAAACTTTAGGTGCAACTGACATTATTTGTTCAGATAAGACTGGTACTTTAACTCAAAATAAGATGACTGTTGAACAACTTTTCTACGATAAAAAGTTAGTTGACAACAAGGTTGCAATCGATCAAGCTAACCCTGCTTTGATGGCCATGGTTTTGGCTAACGATACTAAGATTGAAAGCAGCAATAGTCTTCTTGGTGACCCGACTGAAACTTCATTGATTCAATACGCTTTTGATCAAAAGATTGATGTCTTCAAGATGCTTGATACTTACAAGCGTGTGCAAGAAGTTCCATTTGACTCAGAACGTAAGTTGATGAGTACGGTTAACCAATACGGCGATAAGTACTTCGTTGCTGTTAAGGGTGCACCTGACGAATTGCTCAAGCGCGTAGCTTCAGTTGAAATTAATGGACACGTAAGGCCAATTACTGACGATGCTAAGGAAGAAATTTTAGCTACTAACCAAAAGCTAGCTAAGCAAGCTTTGAGAGTGTTGGGTCTTGCTTACAAGGTAGTTGACAATACTTATGATGATCCAACTACTGACAATGTTGAACAAGAATTGATCTTTGCTGGCTTAGTCGGAATGATCGACCCAGAACGTCCAGAAGCTAGAGATGCTGTAGCAGAAGCACATCGTGCTGGTATTAGAACAGTTATGATTACTGGTGACCACCAAGTAACTGCTCAAGCAATTGCGGAAAGATTGGGCATTCTGGAAGCAGGTCATGATGAAAGAGTCTTGACTGGTGCTCAACTTGATGAATTAGACGACGATTACTTCATTAAGCACGTTGGCGATTACAATGTTTATGCCCGCGTTTCTCCAGAACACAAGGTAAGAATTGTTAAGGCATGGCAAGCTAATGGCAAGATCGTTGCCATGACTGGTGACGGTGTTAACGATGCGCCAAGTTTGAAGCAAGCAGATATCGGTATCGGTATGGGTATCACTGGTACAGAAGTATCAAAGGGTGCTGCAGATATGGTTTTGGCAGATGACAACTTTGCTACAATTGTTGAAGCTGTTAAGCAAGGCCGTAAAGTCTTCAGCAACATTCAAAAAGCCATTCTTTACTTGATGAGCTGTAACGTTGGTGAAGTGTTGACTGTCTTCATGATGACCATGCTTGGCTGGGATATTTTGGCTCCAGTTCAACTTCTATGGATCAACTTGGTAACTGATACTTTGCCAGCTATTGCTTTGGGTATTGAACCAATTGAAGACGGAATTATGGATCGCAAGCCACGTGGGCGCAAGTCTAACTTCTTCAGTGGTGGGGTAGCTAGCTCAATTATTTACCAAGGTATCTTGGAAGGTGTATTAGTTTTAAGCGCCTACCAAATTGGTTTGCATGTCGGACCACATGTCAACGAACCTAGCTTGCAACATGGTGATGCATTGACTATGGCTTTCTTGACTTTAGGTTTGATTCAACTCTTCCATGCAATCAATTCCAAGTACATCCACCAATCAATCTTCCGCAAGCGCACTTGGTCAAACAAGTGGTTTAACGGTGCGATTGTTTTAGCTGCTATTATTATGTCAGCTGTTGAAATCCCATTTATGACTAAGTTCTTCGACGTAACTGAACTTGATCCTGTACAATGGTTGGTAGTCCTCTGTGCAGGTGTTGCAATGATCGTCATTGTCGAAGTCGTAAAGCTTTTCCAACGCAAATTAGGAAAAGAATAATTTTTCAAAATTTAAGGAAAAAGGGTTGAGTTATTCAATCCTTTTTTTGTACTCTTAAATAAGTGAAAAACGGGAAGGTAAAATAGACGTCAATGAAAAGCGTATTGTTTAGATTATATTTGCAGCTGATGAGGCTGCTAGGACATTTTGTAGCGATCAAAGACAAGCAAGTTGTAATTTTGAATGGAGCAGGAAGATCGGGTTCTAATGGCTATTTATTTTATAAATATCTTCAAGAAAAGCATCCTGAGTATCAGGTGACTTTAGTTGAACCCTGGCCATCATCTCATTTGCCATGGTCTAGCTGGAAGAAGATTGCAGCAGCTAAGTATGTGGTTACCACCCACCAACCTTTTAAAATTCATGCTAGTCAAGTCAACGTTCAGTTGTGGCATGGTTTTCCGCTCAAACGCATGGGTATTATGGCCAGTAATACTCGTCATAAGGACAATCAACGCAATGCCAAGTTATGGCATAAAAATGCTGACTTGATTGCGTCAAGTTCTGACTTGTATGAAACTTTGATGAGCTCTTGTGTTAGCGTTGAAGCTCAGAAATATCAAAAGACTGGTTTTCCAAGATTGGATTACTTAAAAACTAGCCCAATTACGCGCAAGCAATTGTTGCAAGACTTGTTTGGTTTAGCTGATGATCAAGCCAAAATAGGAATCTACATGCCAACTTTTAGGTATGAATTAGAGGACGACAATATTATGAAGGAGATTGGCCAAGGAAACTTCTTTGCTAGCGATGATTTTGAGATCGAGGCTTTAAATGAGGCCTTGAAAAAGCGACACCAGTATTTGATCGTGAAGTTGCATCCCTATGAGATGAAACTATTTTCTGCTTCAGAAATTGAATACTCAAATTTGGCCTTTTTGAATAATGATTATCTTTTCAAAAATGATCATGATTTGTATGAATTATTAGCAAATACAGACTTTTTGATGACGGACTTCTCCTCGATTTACTTTGACTACCTTGAACTAGATCGACCAATTATATTTATGGCCAACCATTTGCAAGAATACGACAAGACCCGGGGGCTCTTATTTGGACCTTATAAACAAGTCGTTCCTGGTCCAGTTGTTTATAGCCAGGCGGATTTTGTTAAGCAATTGGATGAATTGGATAAGCCAATGTATCAAGAGCGTCGCCATTATTGGCATGATCTTACGAATCAAGTTCAAAATAAAAACTATTGTGATCTGCTTTTTGAAGCAATGACAAAATTAACTAGGTGATAATAGTGAAAAAAACACTGTTAAATATCGTTTATAATGCGATTTATCAAGTGTTCTTGGTCTTAGTACCATTGATCACGGTGCCATATTTGTCTAGAGTTTTAGGACCCAAGACTTATGGAATTTACTCAAGTGTTAACAATACGACTCAATTTTTGATGGTTTTCTGTGCTTTGTCGATTTCTTACATTGGCATGCGCACAATTTCGCGAGTTCGGGTAACTGGAAGTCCGCAGGATTTGACTGAGGCATTTTGGGGCTTATGGTATTTTGAAGCTATCGCAGGCTTAATAACGATTGTACTCGTAGTTGCTATTTCAACCATCTTTAAGCTCCAATACTGGAATTACCTGTTGCTAATGGTTCCTTATTTGATTTCAGCACAGATTGATATCAGTTGGTTTTTCCAAGGCCTGGCTGATTTTGGCCGAGTTGTCCTTAAAAATACGCTGGTTAAGTTGTCCAGCGTGGTTTTGATTTTGACTTTGGTCAAAAAGCCAGGTGACCTCTGGAAGTATTTATTGATCATGTCGATCACTACTATGATGGGATCAGTGGTCTTTTGGTTTGATATTAGGCGCTATGTTGGTCGGCCAGTAAAGCATTTTTATAAATACCGCGAAACTGTAAGAGCAATCATTACGCTATTGATTCCCCAGATTGCCACGCAGATTTATACCTCGCTTGATAAGCCACTATTAGGCTATTTCCAAAGTTCAACGCAGGTCTCCTACTATGACAACGCTCAGAAGATCTCTAATATGGTTTTAGGCGTGATTACTAGTATCTCTTTGGTAATTATGCCTAAGATGGCTAGCGAAGGTGCAGAACAGCAGAAACAAGTGATGAAGAAGTCACTTGAGGCAACGACTTTTTTAGGGACCTTGTTTGCCGTCATTATCATGGCTAACACCAAAGAATTTATTCCATTTTTCTTTGGTCAAAAGTATGTGCCAATGACGGCCTTGATGTTCTTCTTTACTTTAACAATTATCATGATTCCAATGGGCGGAGTTTTTGCCAATCAGTTTGCTTTGGCTAATCGCCGCGACAAAGATTATGCCATTCCGGTCATTATTGGGGCAGTTTTAGAAATTATCTTGTCATCTGTTTTAGACTATTTCTACGCCGCTGCAGGAGCAATGGTAGCGATCTTGATTACGGAATTCGTCGTGCTAGTATTGAGAATTTGGATCGTGCGCGATGCCTATGATTTTAAGACGGTTTTTGCGGATATTCCGAAATATTTCTTGGTGGCAATCGCTACCTTAGCGCTAGGGATGTTGATGCCGCAATTGATTTCGTCAGCCTTTTTGAACATGATGCTTAAATCGATTATCATGGGAGTAGTCTATTTGGCATTGATGTTTATGATGAAGCTGGACTTCAATCAGGATATTTTGGCCTTAGTTAGAAAGATTATTAGAAAGTAAAAATAAAAATGATTCCAAAAATAATTCATTACGTATGGGTTGGTGGCAATCCTAAATCCGATGCAATCAAAAGATGTATGAAAACTTGGCAGAAACATCTCAAAGATTATCAAATCATTGAATGGAACGAAGAAAATTTCGATATTCATCAAAATGCTTACTTAGAACAAGCTTACAAGGCTAAAAAATGGGCCTTTGTGTCTGATTATATTAGAGCAAAGGTAATTTATGATATGGGTGGAATCTATTTAGACACGGATGTCTTGGTGCTAGATGATCTGCATGAATTATTGGACAATCATGCTTTTGTTGGATTTGAAAATAAAGACAATCCATTTACGGCAGTCTTTGGTGCAGAGCCACATCATCCTTTAATTGCCAAAATGTTGGAATACTATGATGATCGTAATTTTGAATTTGACAAAAATGATCAAATGGCTGGCGTCAATACGGTTTCTGTTTCGCAAATTTTGATTAAGCAATATGGCGTTAAGACCAACAATCAAGAACAAATGGTTGCTGATGATATTCATGTCTATCCTGATGGAATTTTGTGCAATCCTTCTAGTCAATCTAAGACAATCCATGTTTTTACTGGTACTTGGATGGAAGGTGAAAAGCCGCTCAAGCGCAAGATTGTCACAGGACTAAAGACCAGAATCAAGACTAAAAGGCAGGCGGGACTTTATGCCAAACTCTTCCGCTAGTCTGAATCAAAAAGAACTGCAAAAGCTGGTTGAGTCGATCTCGCTGGCTTTTTTTGCTAGGCCGTTTACTCATCAAGTCAAGATCAATCGTCGCTTCAAAACGACAGGTGGTCGCTATCATTTGGATGATCATCATCTTGAAATCAATGCCCACTTTTTAAGTGAGCAATATCGAGCTGAACTAATTGGAATCATCAAGCATGAATTGTGCCATTATCATTTGCACTTAGCACATCGAGGTTACCGCCACTGCGATCAAGATTTCAAAGACTTGCTCAAAGAAGTAGGAGGCAGTCGCTATGCACCAGATATTGGGCTTAGAAGAAAAAGAAAATTTCACTACCTATATCGCTGTCAAAGTTGCGGTCAAATTTATCCTAGAACAAGGCGGTTGAACCTTGAGCGCTATCGCTGCGGGCGTTGTTATGGTCAATTGATTTTGCTTGAAAGTAAATAAATTTGAAAAATCGCTTGCATAAAATGAGTTTTTAGGGTACTATAGTTAGGTACCGCGGGCGTGGCGGAATGGCAGACGCGCAAGACTAAGGATCTTGTGATCGCTTTAGATCGTGGAAGTTCGAGTCTTCTCGCCCGCACTAAAAAGAGGTTGCTGTGAGCAACCTCTTTTTTTGTATTTTTCTAGCAAAGACCGAACTCATCAAGTGGCTGGTTTGATGTTATACTTATAGTTGTATTTAAGATGATAAAGGAAATAATTTATGGCTAAAAGAAAGAAAAAAAGAAAATCTTCAAAGAAGCTAGCAATTGTTTTAAGAACCTTTTTGGTATTGATCATTTTGTCAGTTGCTTTGCTTGCTTTTCGTCATTATCGTCGTCAAGCAATTCAGCAAGAGCAAATTCGTCAAGCCCAGCTAGCAAGAGAAGCTGAACAAGCAAGACTGCTCAAAAAGCGCAAGGCCTTTATTGCTAAGATCGGCCCAATTGCTCAAACAGTGGACCGAGAATTCGATTTATTGCCTAGCATCACCATCGCCCAAGCTTGTCTTGAAAGCGACTATGGCCAAAGCGACTTATCTAAAAAATATAACAATTTATTTGGCGTTAAGGGAAGCAATCCCAATACTTCAGCCGTTTTAGCGACCAAAGAATATGTTAAGGGCAAGTGGATCACAGTTAAGGCGAGATTCCAAATTTATGATTCATATGAAGCTTCAATCAGAGCTCACGCTCGCTTGTTCCAAAATGGCACTACTTGGAATAAGAATCAATACAAGCATGTGCTAGTAGCTAAAGACTACCGCAGTCAGGCCAAGGCATTGGTGACAGATGGCTATGCAACAGATCCAGATTATGCTTCTAAGTTGATTGATTTGATCGAAGAATACAATTTGGACAGATACGATGAGAAATAATTACAAAAGAAGTCGAAATTTACAAAGACTTCTTTTTTCTTTGTTATAATGTTCTAGTTAATATAAATATTAGTGAAGGGGATTATCAATGAGTAGAGAATCAATTTTAGCCGGCCTCAATCCACAACAAAAGCTCGCAGTAGAAACAACTGAGGGACCTTTATTGGTAGTTGCTGGTGCAGGATCCGGCAAGACGTCGGTTCTAACAAGAAGAATCGCATATTTGATTGAAGAACAAAATGTTGCACCTTGGAATGTGCTGGCCATCACCTTCACCAATAAAGCTGCCAATGAAATGCGCGAACGTGAACAAAAGTTGCTTGGTCCGGCAGCTGAAAGCATTTGGATGTCGACCTTCCATGCTTTATGCGTAAGAATTTTGCGTCGGGATGCAGATAAGATCGGTTATAGTCATAATTTTTCAATTGCGGATTCAGCTGAGCAATTGACCTTGATCAAGCATATTGAAAAAGACTTAAACATCAATCCTAAGATTTATGATCCTAGAGGAATGTTGTCCGTAATTTCTAACAGCAAGAACGCGCTGATGACAGTCAAGGAGTTAGAAGAACAAGCTAGCTCTCCATATGAAAAAACTGCTGCTAAGATTTATGCAGAATATCAAAGACGCTTAGAGCGCGATCAGATTATGGATTTTGATGATTTGATCATGCAAACCTTAGTCCTCTTCAAAAAAGATCCGGCTACTTTGCACTATTACCAAAATAAATTCCATTACATTTTGGTCGATGAGTACCAGGATACTAACGAAGCTCAATATGAACTTTGTCATTTGTTGGCAGCTGGTCATAAGAATATTTGTGTCGTTGGGGATGCCGACCAGTCAATTTACGGCTGGCGCGGGGCTAATATGGAAAATATTCTGAACTTCGAGCATGATTACAAGCAAGATGGCGTCAAAACAGTTAAGCTTGAACAAAACTACCGCTCAACTGGCCATATTTTGTCAGCTGCTAACTCTGTCATCAAGAATAACCTCAAGCGTAAAGATAAAAATCTTTGGACAGATTTAGGTGATGGGGAAAAAGTTACTTATTATCAGGCTCAATCTGGCGAAGCTGAATCACACTACATTATTTCTACAATCAAGGATGAAGTAGAAAAGCATGGCCTAGATTACAAGGATTTTGCAATTTTATATCGGACCAACGCTCAATCTCGTTTGATCGAAGAAGCCTTCATCAAGTCTAATATTCCTTACCAAATTGTTGGTGGTCACAAGTTCTACGACCGAAAGGAAATCAAAGACATTATGGCTTATTTGAAATTGGTCGCTAATCCAGCAGACACGATGAGCTTGAACCGAATCATCAATACGCCAAAAAGAGGAATTGGGCCAGCAACCATTGATAAGCTGATGGCGTTTGCGGATAGTCACGGCTATACGGTACTAGAAGCAATGGATAATGTTGCCTTGTCAGATATTTCTACTAGAGCAGCTAACAAGCTTAGTGAATTTGCCTCTAAGCTTCATGATGCAATTGATTTTGCTCAAGATCATTCAGTAACTGGTTTAACCCAGCAGATTCTCGAAGACTTTGGTTATGTGACTGCTTTAAAGAATGAACATACTATTGAAGCAGAAACTCGAATTGAAAACTTGAGCGAATTCCAAAGCGTGACCGAAAAATTCGATGAACGCTATGAACCTGTAGAAGATGATTCTAACCCATTGAGCGACTTTTTGGCTGAAGTCTCACTGCTTAGCGATCAAGATGACATTGAAGACGACAATCAAGTTGATTTGATGACTTTGCATGCTGCAAAGGGTTTGGAATTCCCAGTAGTCTTTTTGATTGGAATGGAAGAAGGAATTTTCCCACTTTCAAGAGCCTTGATGGACGAAAAGCAAATCGAAGAAGAGCGCAGATTGGCTTATGTTGGGATTACTAGAGCCAAGCGCAAACTCTACTTAACTAGTGCTACTACGCGAATGATGTATGGTCGCAGTCAAGCTAATCCACCATCGAGATTCTTAGAAGAAATCGATGAAAAGGATCTCGATCAAGAAAATCCAACGGCAGGAAATATTATCTCTGCTGGCTTTACTGCTCAGACTGCTCCATTTGTCAAAAGTACAGATTCAGCTTCAAGCCAAGTTTATACTCGAGCTAAGAAGGCCTCTGGTGCAGTCGGTGCCGAAAAAGAAGGCTGGCATGTCGGCGATCAAGTTAGCCACAAGGCCTGGGGCATGGGCGTAGTTGTCAAGATCACGGGCGAAGGCGAAGATTTGGAACTAGATATTGCCTTTAAAGAAAAAGGAGTTAAACGCCTTCTAGCTGCCTTTGCTCCAATTAAAAAGGTATAATCTTAAGTAGTTGAAGATTTTTTTGTCAGAGGAAAAATGATGGAAAGAAAAGAAGCACAAACAGAAATTAATGCCTTGCGCTTGCAGCTAGACAAATGGGCGCAAGCTTACTATACACAGGATGCGCCTGAAGTAGAGGATAATGTCTACGATCAAAAATATCGCCGCTTGGTTGAATTAGAAGGCGAGTTTCCGGAATTAGTCACCCCTGATTCAATTACTCAGCGAGTTGGCGGCCAGATTGATTCAGACTTTACCAAGGTTGCCCATGCTATTCCAATGCTGTCGATGGGGGATGTATTTTCTAAAGAAGAGCTAGCAGAATTTGACCAGCGAATTCAAAAGCTAGTTGGACATCCAGTTGCTTATAACGTTGAATTGAAGATCGATGGTTTATCCTTGTCGCTTGAATATGAAGAAGGCAAGTTAGTGCGAGCTTCAACTCGGGGCAATGGAACAGTTGGCGAAGATGTAACGGCAAACGCTAAGTATATTAGCGATATTCCGCAAATTTTGCCGCAACCTTTAACTACTGAGGTTCGCGGCGAATGTTATATGGGCAAGGAGGCTTTTGCCAAGCTGAATGCTGAGCGTGATGAAAGTGGCCTAGCAACTTTTGCCAATCCGCGAAATGCGGCAGCTGGGTCTTTAAGACAACTTGATGCTAAAGTAACCAAAAAGCGTCAATTAAGTACCTTTATCTATACTTGGGTCAATCCACCAGAGAATATCGCCAGTCAACATCAAGCGATTAGCGAAATGGGTAAGTTAGGTTTCCATATCAATGAAACTGGTCAAAGATTAGAAAATTTGGATCAAGTCTATGACTACATTGATGAATATACAAAAAAGCGCGACAGCTTGCCATATGGTATCGATGGAATCGTACTTAAAGTCGATGATTTAAGCTTGCAACAAGAGCTTGGCAACACCGTCAAGGTTCCAAGATGGGAAATTGCCTACAAGTTCCCACCTGAAGAACAAGAAACGATCGTACGCGAGATTGAATGGACAGTTGGCCGAACTGGAGTAGTTACTCCAACTGCAGTCATGGATCCAGTTCAATTGGCTGGTACAACTGTAGCTAGGGCTGTTTTGCATAATCCAGACCTATTGATGCAAAAAGATGTCCGAATTGGCGATACGGTTAAATTGCATAAAGCTGGCGATATTATTCCAGAAATTTCTGAAGTTGTTTTAGCTAAAAGACCAGCTGATTCTGAAAAATACGTTATCCCAACTGTGTGTCCGTCTTGCCAAGAAGAGTTGGTGCATTTGGAAGATGAAGTGGCTTTGCGCTGCATCAATCCATCCTGCCCAGCTCAAGTTGAAGAAGGAATTATCCACTTTGCTTCTCGTCCAGCTATGAATATTGCTGGCCTTGGCCCTAAGATTGTCAAGCAATTGATTGCCAAGGGCTTTGTTCACAATGTAGCTGACTTGTATCAATTGACGCCAGAAGATTTGGCTCAGCTTGATCATTTCAAGGACAAGGCAATCTCTAATTTATTGACGGCACTAGATAATTCTAAGAAAAATTCCGTCGAATTATTGCTTACTGGTCTTGGAATTGATCATGTTGGTGCAAAGGCAGCACGGCTTATTTCCCAAAAATTTAAAAATATGGAAAAGATTTCCAATTTAACCGTGCAAGAATTGGCTACAATCGATACAATAGGAACGACGATTGCTGAATCGATAACAACTTATTTTGCCCAACCAGAAGTATTGAAATTGATCGATCGACTGAAGGCAAGCGGCTTAAATATGGAATATCTTGGTGCTGATCAAGCTGAAGAAGTGGAAGATAACTTCTTCAAGGATCAAACCGTCGTCTTGACTGGAAAATTGGAGCACTATTCAAGAAGCGAATTTTCTAAAAAATTGCAAGCTTTGGGCGCCAAAGTTACTGGGTCAGTTTCTAAGAAAACTAACTATGTCATTTATGGAGCTGATGCCGGTTCTAAATATGCCAAGGCTGAAAGCTTAGGTATTCCGTTGTTGACTGAAGAAGAAGCAATTGCAGAAATTGATAAGAGGAACAATTAGTTTTGAAAAAATATTGGAAATTTATCGCCATTGTAGGTTCTGCTCTTAGTTTAACTGCCTGTGGCAACTTGAAAAATTCAAGTTTGGCTAATAATGCAACGACGACTTCAAGCACTAAAACCAGAACATATCAGACTACTAACACTAGCAAGAATGGCTATACAGTTTTATTGAAAAATGGACGCTATGTAACTAGCGATATCTCAGGACTAACAGCAACTAGCAATGACAATTCGGTTGATACGCGCGAATTGGAACGGGGCTTGGTATCCATTTCAAAAAATATCTATCCAACCAATAGCTACGTTTTCCAAGAAGGACAATACTTGGATACGACAACCGTATCGCAATGGCTAAGTAGAAAGTCGTCAAGCAACAAATTAGGTCTTAACCCAGTTAAGGGAACAAGCAAGCATTACAATCCATATTACCTGGAAGAAATTCTTGAGCAAGATTATTTATCTGGCTCAGGTTCAAATTATCATTTAGGTGGTATTAGCTTGGGCTTAGCAATGAATTCGGTTGATTACTACCAAAAAGTCACCGATGGGCCGCAATATCAAAAATCTATTTCACGCAAAGTTCAAAGAAGCCAAGGCGAGCAGATGGCTAATACAATTATTGCCAGATTGCGCCAGAAAAAAGCTTTAAAAAATATCCCAATTACTGTAGGATTATTTTCGAAAACTAGTAAAGATTCACTAGTAGGTGGAAGTTATTTTGCCTATGGGACAGCTAATGCAAATAGTAGTAAAATAACTAGATGGAAGTCAGTCACTGAACAATGGCAAGTTTTGCCAACAATTAATGGTGATAAGGCGATCAACAGTAACGATGCTTCAGGCTTCAATAGCTTTAAGACCGCAATTCAGAATTATTTCCCTAATATTAGTGGGGTAATTGCTAGTTTGCGCTATGACAATGGCAAATTAGCTCAAGAAAATATTTCAATCACAACGCAGTTCTATGGTTATGAACAAATCCAAAGTTTTACTAGATTGGTTCAATCTACTGCTAAGAAGTACTTGTCTTCAAGCACTCCGATTGAGATAAAGATTGCGTCAGTTAATGATGTCCAAGCGGTTGTTTACAAAGATTCAGCCGATAGCGACTATCAAGTTCACGTTTATGGTGGCGAATAGGAGGAAAATATAAGTGAAGATCACAATCACAGAAGATACGATCAGACACGTTGCCGAACTTTCAAGATTAGAATTTGGCGATGATGAAATCGGTAAGTTCACTCAAGAGATGGACTCTATTATCAACATGGCTAACCAATTGCAGGAAGTTGACACTGAAGGTGTTGAAGAAACTGTTCAAGTGGTTGACCGTGACACTGTCTTTAGAGAAGACAAGTCAGAACACTGGCAAAGCAAAGAGGAATTGATGAAGAACGTTCCTGACGAAGCAAATGGCTTTATCAAGGTTCCGGTGATTATTGAGAAGGATGATAACGAGTAATGAATTACTTAAATGAAACAATTGACTCATTAAACAAGAAACTTGCCGGTGGAGAAATTACTGCTGATCAATTAGCTAAGGATACATTGGCTAATATCAAGGAAACCGACAAGAAGTTGAATGCATGGATTACCGTTGATGAAGATGCAAAGGTTGCAGAAGATCTTGACTTTAACAAGAATAAGTTAGCTGGTATTCCAATCGCAATCAAGGATAACATTATTACTGATGGCGTTAAGACTACCGCTGCTAGTCACATTTTGGACAACTTTATTCCAATGTACGATGCAACTGTTATTACTAAGTTGAAGGAAGCTCAAGCTACTTTGATTGGTAAGACTAACATGGATGAATTTGCCATGGGTTCTTCAACTGAACACTCATACTTTGGCGCAACTCACAATCCATGGAACTTGGACAAGGTTCCTGGTGGTTCATCCGGTGGTTCTGCTGCTGCAGTTGCTGGTGGACAAGTTGTTGCTGCTTTGGGTTCAGATACTGGTGGTTCTATTAGACAACCAGCAGCCTTCAATGGTATTTTCGGAATTAAGCCAACTTACGGTCGCGTTTCTCGTTGGGGCTTGATCGCCTTCGGTTCATCACTTGACCAAATCGGTGTAATGTCCAAGCGTGTTAAGGATTCAGCAGAAGTAATGAACGTTATTGCCGGTGGGGATGAACACGATTCAACTGTTTCAATGCGCGAAGTACCTGACTACACTAAGTTCTTGGGTCAAGACGTTAAGGGATTGCGCGTAGCTGTTCCTAAGGAATACATGAGCGATGCAGTTGACGAAGGCGTACGTAAGGCTGTTCAAGACCAAATCGATGTCTTGAAGGAAAACGGCGCAATTATCAACGAAGTTTCCTTGCCACATACTAACTACGTAGTTCCAACTTACTACATCATTGCTTCAAGTGAAGCTTCATCCAACTTGCAACGTTTTGACGGTATTCGTTACGGCTACCGTGCTAAGAACACTAAGAACTTACTTGATATTTACGTTAAGTCACGTTCTGAAGGATTTGGTACTGAAGTTAAGCGTCGTATCATGCTTGGTTCATTTGCCCTTTCAGCTGGTTCATATGACAAGTTCTTTAGACAAGCTGCTAAGGTAAGAACTTTGATCTGCAACGACTTTGATAAGGTTTTTGCTGAAAATGACGTAATCGTTGGACCAGTAACTACTACTCCAGCATTTGGTATTGGAACTGAAATCTCAGACCCAATCAAGATGTATAACAACGATATTTTGACAATTTCTGCTAACTTAGCTGGTATCCCTGCTGCTAGTGTTCCAGCTGGTTTAGTTGATGGCATGCCAGTTGGACTTCAAATTATGGCTAAGCGCTTTGACGAAGGAAGCATCTTTAGAGTAGCTGACTTCATCGAAAGACAAAACAAGTTCTACGAAAAGACACCAACTGGAATGGAGGAATAATTGAATGAATTTTAAATCGACTATCGGATTAGAAGTCCACTTCGAATTAAAGACTAAGAGTAAGATCTTTTCACCATCACCAGTAACTTACGGTGCAAAGCCTAACACCGCAACCAACGTTATTGACTGGGGTATGCCAGGGGTTTTACCTACTGTAAATAAAGATGTTTACCGTTTAGGTATTATGGTTGCTTTGGCAACACACTCACACGTTTTACCAACAACTCACTTTGACCGTAAGAACTACTTCTACCCAGACAACCCTAAGGCTTACCAAATTACGCAATTCTTCCAACCACTTGCTCGCGATGGTTATGTTGAAATCGAAGTTCACGGCAAGAAGAAGCGTATCGGTATTCACGAAATGCACATCGAAGAAGATGCCGGTAAGAACACTCACGGAACCAACGGTTACTCATATGTTGACTTGAACCGTCAAGGTGTGCCACTTTTGGAAGTTGTTTCTGAACCAGACATGGAAGACCCAGAAGAAGCTTACGCTTACCTTGAAAAGTTGCGTAAGATCGTTCAATTTACTGGTGCTTCTGACGTTAAGATGGAAGAAGGTTCAATGCGTGTTGACACCAACATTTCTATCCGTCCTGCTGGTCAAAAGGAACTTGGTACCAAGGTTGAAATGAAGAACTTGAACTCATTTGAACATGTACGTTTATCACTTGCTTATGAAGAAAAGCGTCAACAACAAGTACTTTTGTCAGGTGGCAAGATTCAAGTATCAACTCGTCGTTTTGATGAAGCAACTGGTAAGACTGTGCTTGAACGTGTTAAGGAAGGTGCAGCAGATTACCGTTACTTCCCAGAACCAGATATCGCTCCTGATCACATTAGTCAAGAATGGATCGATGAAATTGCTGCCAGCTTGCCTAAGTCAGCTGAAGAACGCTACAACGACTATGTTAACAAGTTTGGCTTGAAGCCATACGACGCTAATGTTTTGCTTCAAACTAAGGAAAGTTCAGACTTCTTTGACGCTGCTTTAGCTGCTGGGGCTGATCCACAGCTTGCTGCTAACTGGATGAACACTCAAGTTAACGGTTACTTGAACGACAACCGCGTAAGTTTGGCTGATGTTAAGTTGACTCCAGAACACTTGGCTGAAATGATTGACTTGATCAAGGATGGTACTATTTCATCCAAGATCGCTAAGAAGGTCTTTGCAGAAACTATCGAAAATGGTACTGCACCTAAGAAATATGTTGAAGAAAAGGGTATGGTTCAACTTTCAGACCTTTCTGTTTTGGAACCAATGGTTAAGGAAATTGTCGACAACAACCCTCAATCAGTTGAAGACTTCAAGAATGGTAAGGACCGTGCAATCGGCTTCTTAGTTGGTCAAATCATGAAGCAAACTCGTGGTAAGGCTAACCCTAAGGTTGTTAACAAGTTGCTCAACCAAGAATTAGCTAAGCGCTAAAAATAGATTGTAAGATTGTAAGGTAGTAAAAATGACGAAGAAAGCTAGATTAATCTATAATCCAGTATCTGGCCATGAACAAATGCCCAAAAATGTTGCAGATATTCTGGATATATTGGAACAAGCCGGCTATGAAGCTAGTGCTTTCCGCACTACTCCTGAAGAAAATAGTGCAAAAAATGAAGCTACTAGAGCTGCTAAAGAAGGATTTGACCTGATCGTTGCAGCTGGTGGTGATGGTACGATCAATGAAGTAGTTAATGGTATTGCCTTTTTGGAAAAGCGTCCTAAGATGGCAATCATCCCTGCAGGTACGACTAATGATTATGCCAGAGCACTTGCTATTCCACGCGATGATATCAAGGCTGCAGCTGAAGTGGTGTTGAATAATAACACCAGAAAGATGGATGTTGGTAAAGCACTTTTTGGCAAAACAGAACAATACTTCGTCAATATTGCTGCGTCAGGATCACTGACAGAATTGACCTATGGCGTTCCATCAGAAATCAAGTCAGCTTTGGGTTATACAGCCTACTTGATCAAGGGTGCAGAAATGTTGCCACACCTAACTGAACAAAAAATGCGTTTGACTTATGATGAAGGCGTTTATGAAGGCAAATTGTCAATGTTCTTGTTAGGGATGACTAATTCAATCGGCGGATTTGAACAAATTATGCCCGATGCTCAACTTAGCGATGGTTTGTTCCAATTGATCGTGGTAAAACCAGCTGATCCAGGCAACTTGCTTAAGTTGATGGCACTAGCTTTGAATGGTCGCCATGTCGATGATCCAAATATCATCTACACTAAGACCAAGAGCTTGAAGGCTGAATTGATCGGTTCAAGCAAGGGCAGCGAATTGCCAGTTAACCTTGATGGCGAAATTGGTGGTTATTGCCCAGTTGAATTCCAAAACTTGCAACAACATATTGAATTCTATGTTGGTGGTCAAAAATAATTTGCAATCAAAAAAGGAAGTTCTTTTTTAGAGAACTTCCTTTTTTATTTTGCTTAGAATTAATCGCGGTTATCGCTAACTCCAAAAATTTGTAAGAAATACAAGAAAATATTGATGAAGTCAAGATATAGCTGCAATGCACCGGCTACAGCCAATCCCATAGTTGTATTTTGGTCAGCATATTGAGCATAAATATTTTTCATACGTTGAGCATCCCAGGCTGTTAAGCCGGTGAAGATAATCACTCCGATGTAGGAGAAGATGTAGGTAACCATTGGGTTTCTCAAGAACATGTTAACGATGGTTGCTACCAAAAGACCAATCAAAGCAGCAAAGGCATAAGCGCCAATGTTTGATAAGTCACGCTTAGTTACGCTTCCGTAGATTGCCATTGATACAAAGACGGCACTAGAAGCTAAGAATGCTGTTGCTAAGGTTGCGCCAGTATAGGCAGTTGCAATTACGGCAAAGACTAGTCCATAAACGACTGCTTCAACCATCAACATGACGAAACTAGCAACCGGCTTTCTAGTTGCACTAAAGCTAATTGCAAAAGTTAACACAATTGGCAAGAATAAAAGTACTAAACTTGATGCTCTATTAGTAAAAAGTCCAATCAAAACTGATTGAAAGACTGTATCTGCTAAATAAGCAGTAATAGCTGAAACAAAAACAGCCAAGGCCATCATACCGTAAGTCTTAGTTAAGAAGCTATTGACTTCAGTAACATCGCGAACTTGACGACGACCATAGTCATTTGAAAAGTTATCCATAAAAAATCCCTTCTTTAAAATGTGATATTGAATATATATTATCACAAAATCAAAGAAGGGTGAAAGCAAGATGATTCTTGCTATATTAGTTATTTAAGCCATTGTTGCGCTTCAAACCAATACCAGTGATTCCGCTAAGGATTGAGAAGATAGGCGATAAAAGACTGAAGAAAGCAAATGGCAAAAAGTCTAATACTGGCACACCTAAAGTTGAAGCCGCAAATGAACCGGCAACACCCCAAGGAATCAAGTAGTTGATAACACTACCACCATCTTCTAATACCCGGCTCAAAGCAAGTGGAGCAAGGTTAGCCTTGTCAAAGGCTGGCTTAAATGCACGACCTGGTAAAATTACGGAAAGGTATTGTTCACCTACAAAGAGGTTGATTGAAATACCAGAAAGAATTGTCACAGTAATCAATGAAGCTGGCTTTTGCAAATGCTTGACCAATGGTTCCATGGCATTTTGAACAATTTCAAACTTCATGAGCATACCACCTAAAGATAAGGTAGAAATGATCAAGGCAACTGTTCCCATCATGTTGGAAATACCCCCACGAGTAAGCAAGGCATTGACTGCTGGATCGCTAGTTTTAGCTACGAAACCATTCATAATCAAATTGTTCATGTCAGCGACAGCGTAATGTGGATTTTGCACAAAAATCATTAAAACTGTCGCTGTAATATTGATAAATAGGGTAGGGATGGCTGGGATTTTCTTCCAAGCACAAAGGAGCATCAAGGTAATTGGAATGATTGCCATCCATGAAATTGTAAAGTGATCTTGCAAGATTGCCATAGTGTGAGCAATTTTTGAACTGTCCATTTGACCGCTATTTCCGAGTAGCCAGAACAAAACAAGTGAAAGCAAGAATGAAGGGATAGTTGACCACATCATATTTTTGATATGGGCAAACAATTCGCTTTCAGCTACAGCTGAAGAAAGGTTGGTCGAATCCGACAAAGGCGACATCTTATCGCCAAAGACTGCCCCAGAAACGATTGCGCCTGCAACTAAGCTAGGGTTAGCCTTCATGCTGGCACCAATGGCGAACAAAGCAATACCGACAGTTGAAATAGTCGTAAAACCAGAACCAATGGCCATCCCAACAATTGAACAAACGATGAAGACGCTAGGAACAAAGAAACTACCATTGATTAACTTGAATCCTAAAACCATGATGGAAGGAATAATTCCGGCTTGAATCCATAATCCAATCAAAGATCCAATCAGGATGAAAATGAAGATTGGAATAATCGCAACGCCGATACCTTCTTTGATTCCGTCTTGCACATCTGTCCAAGAAAATCCACGAAGCTTAGCCCAGAAACTTAGTAATAAAACGGTAAATAAGACAGGAACTTCTGGGGAAAGGCCAAATTTGATAACGGAAGTTCCTAGGATGCCTAGGAAGATCACAAGAATAATGATGGCTTCTGAAAATGATACTCTGTGCTTTTCTGCCATAAATAAACCTCCAAAAAGAAAAAATCCCGCTGACTAAGATTAGTCAACGGGACGATGTAAGACCGCGGTACCACCCAACTTCAAGCATAAATAGCTTGATCTTTATCAGATGATAACGGTTCTGATTAGTTCCGAACTAGATTAATAAACGGTGTAATTCATTGCCTTCGCCTGACTGGTTCGCACTAACCACCAGATCTCTGAACGCTTAACGAAGCAACTACTTTGTCGTCAGTTGTTGAAAAAATATTAGCAAGGAACTTGGGCTATGTCAACAATTTTGCTGAAAAAAGTTAAAAATAATTTAATACAGTTAATTTTATTCACATGGCAAATTATCCAAAAAAGCTAATAGACTGGTAATTGTCGCAAATAAATTATAAAATTTATCTATGCAAAATTTTTGAGAATTTTAGGGGAATCAATATGCAAAAAAATCAAGTGCTTGAGTTAGAAATCGAAGATCTTTCATACGAAGCAATGGGCGTTGCTCATTACGAAGGGATCACGGTTTTTGTCAATAATGCTTTGCCTGGAGAAATCGTTAGAGCAAAAATTTTAAAGGTGAAGAAGTCATTTGCGTTTGCTAGAATCGAAGCAATTATCAAGGAAAGCCCAGATCGGATCACAGTTAAATTAAATCAATGGGTCCAAACAGGACTAGCCAGCTTGGCTCACTTGACTTACGACAAGCAACTTGACTTCAAACGCAAGCAAGTGGTGAATCTTTTGCAAAAAGCTCACCTAGATCAAATTAAAGTGGGACAGACTGTGGCTAGCCCAGAAGAAACAGGCTACCGCAATAAGGCGCAAGTGCCAGTCAGAAGAGTGAAGGGTCAACTTGAGATTGGCTTTTTCAGAAAACATTCTCATGATTTGGTTCCACTTGATAACTTTTTTACGACTGATCCAGAGATTGATCGAGTATTGCTAGCCGTGCGGGATATTTTGCGCAAAAATCAGGTTCCTGCTTATGATGAACTTAGACACAAGGGAGAAGTGCGCTATCTTGAGGTTAGAAGAAGCCGGGCAACTGGGGAAATCATGGTAATTTTGATTTGTTTGCACAAGGATTTTCCACAATTGAAGAAAGTTGCTAAGGAAATTAGCCAAATTAGGGATGTTGTGAGCGTAGTTTTGAATCATAATCCACAAAAGACTAATGTGATCTTGGGCAAGAAGGATTACTTGCTTGCCGGCAAGGCTCAAATTGTGGATAAGATTGGGGATGTTGAATTTAGAATTTCGCCTAAGTCCTTCTTCCAGATCAATTCTTTGCAAACGCCAAGACTTTACCAATTAGCGATTGATAAGGCCAACTTGACAAAAGAAGATGTCGTAATCGATGCCTATTCTGGTATTGGAACAATTGGCCTAAGTGTAGCTAAGCATGTTAAGGAAGTTCGCGGAATTGAAATTATCGATGATGCGGTTAAAGATGCTAATAACAATGCTAAGTTGAACACAATCAATAATGCTTCATACGTTACAGGCAAGGCCGAAGAAATTATGCCTCAGTGGGCAAAAGATGGCTTAAAGACTGACGTTATCTTTGTTGATCCACCTAGAAAGGGTTTGACTGAAGACTTTATTAAGGCAGCAGCTGCGACTGAACCAAAGAAGATTGTTTATATCTCCTGCAACCCAGCCACGCAGGTGAGAGACTTGCAGATGTTTATGGAGCTGGGGTACAGTTTTGAAGAAATTGATCCAGTTGATATGTTCCCACAGACGCCACATGTTGAGAGCGTAACGGTACTTGAACGCCAAAAGTAAGGTGTCATAAATCGCGTCGTTCTGGCGGTAATAAAATAAAAAATGTTTATCTTTTTGTGACCATTTTCCACAGACCAAATTTGTTAATTCCCATATAATTGGATCTAGAAGTTTACGAAAGGTAGAGTTAAAAATGAAAATTAAGACAACAGAATGGCAATGGATCAGAAAACCTAAATCCTACACAATTTCGGATGATAAGATTGAAATTACTACGACTCCCCACACCGACTTATGGCAACGTACTTATTACCATTTTAGAAATGATAACGCTCCAGTTCTCCAAGTAAAAACGGCAGATAAATACTTCTCCTTTGTAGTAAAAACAGAATTTGATAGCAAAGTCCGTTTCGATCAATGTGGTGTAGTTATGTATTTAGATTCTGAAAATTGGTTGAAGGCATCAATCGAATATGAAAATCAAGAATTTCAACACCTAGGCAGTGTAGTTACCAACAATGGCTATTCTGATTGGGCAACGACTGAGATAGACGCTAATACCAAGCAAATGTGGTATCGGTTAAGTCGTCGAGAAGATGATTTTTGTTTAGAATGTTCAGAAGATGGTGTTAAGTACAAGCAGATGCGAATTTGTCACATGGCGAAAGCTAGTGATGAAATTCAATTTGGTATCTACGCTTGTTCACCGGAGGAATCATCCTTTAAAGCGACATTTACTAATTTTGAAGTGACAGAATGTAAATGGTTAGCTCATAATGGTCAAGCTCCAGATGAGAATTAGGTTACTTTGATGAATGCAAAAGGCTCCCACCCAAATTGTTGAATTTAGATTTAATTTGCAAATTAAAAAAAGGGGGGAAGAAACTAAATGCAGAAAATCAAATTGATGTTTGAATTTATGCACGGTCCTATTTGGCCTTCGTCCCCTTTTACCGGTCAAGCAATGACAGATATTAAGTTAGTTGATAATGATCCAGATTTAACTCTCATGGGCAGGTTTGTTGCTTTAACGAGATTACTCTAGCAAATCATAAATAAGAGCTTGTAGATTTAGTGGTCAAAATCAAGAAGTGGCTAGTGAAATTAAACCATGGAGAATTTATCTTGAAAGACCGGGTTACTAATTATTTGAACGATGACAGCTAAAATTGCACACCTTAACAGTAATCACTTAACTATCTTTGAGAGAAAAATTCAATCTTGTTTTTTGAAAATAGTAAAATTAGTCGTACTTGAAGATAGTGAGTCAACAGCTATCTTATTTAGATCATTGTAGAAATTTATCCCTAAAAAAAGTAACAAACCGCACTGTCTCAGCGTTTGAAGGAATGTGAATAAGATAAGACAGACGCCACATGTCGAGAGCGTAACAGTCCTTGAGCGGAAAAAGTAGGGCGCCAGAAACGGCGCTGTTAAGGCATTTATAAAATTACGAAATGTGTATCTATTAGTGACCAGTTCCCACAAATAGATACACTTTTTTGTTGCTAAGCTAGAAACGTTGATTTGATAGGCTTTATCCTCAGTGGTGATATGTTCCCACAAGCCACGTTGACCTGTTTCCATAGTTAGTGGTGATAGGTTCCCACAAAACCAAAAAGCACCCAGCCAAATTGACTGAGTGCGAGATTAAACGGCTATGCTTTAATTGTAATCACTTCACCATCCTTGAAAGTAAATTCAATTTTGCTTTTGAAGATGGTGATTTTTTCTATCAGGAGGCGAACTAGTTTCTCATCAAATTTGGTGAGGTCGCCCTGGTAGGTCTGGAAGAAGGATTGGATGTTTTTGAGGTTGGAGCATTTGATATCGTGGTCGATTTCCTGTTGGATGAGTTGCTCACGTTGCTTCCGTAAGGCTTGGACTTGCTCGGTTAATTGCTCGACATTCTTATTGTGGGTACTCATGCTCAAGAGTAGTAACTGCTGGTCTTCTAATTGTTGGTCAAGGTCATCAAGACTGGGGCCAGTGGTTCCCTTAGTGACTTTAAGAATATTGGCTGCGATTTGCTTATCGGCGAGTTGGTGTTGCTGGATTAATTCGTTCATGGCCTTTAAGCTAGCTTCTTCAAGGTCTGCTTCAGTAATTGTCCGTCCCATGCAGCGTTTTCCTTTATGGTTCCAATAAAGGCGAGAATAACATCGCCAAACGTTGACCTTTTCGACTTCGCCAATCCTAGGTCGATACCAAACGCACCGGGTGTAAATATCCTTGCAGCGTACGCAAAAGACAATCGAAGAAAAGCAGTAGGCGTTAGTATAGCCATGGTGATGGCCACCTTCAGTTGTGAAGCCCTCTCGGCGCATGTCCAAAATCTTCTGAACTTGGTAGAAGGTAGCCCGTGAGATAATTGCTGGGTGGTTGTTTTCTACATAATATTGCGGTACTTGGCCATCATTCTTGACCCGCTTCTTGGTTAATTCGCGGGCAATTTCAATCGCACTTTTTCCAGTCAGACATTCGTAGAAGATGCGCTTAACTACTTTGGCTTGTTCTGGATTAATGACTAGATTGCCATCTTCATCTTTGTCATAGTCAAGGAAGCGAGCGGTGTTGACGATTACTTGCCCCCGTTGGTAGCGGTACTGAAGGCCAATTTTGATATTACGCGAAATGGATTTACTTTCTTGTTGGGCAAGGGAAGCCATAATGGTGATCAGAACTTCCCCCTTGGCGTCCATAGTGTTGGTATTTTTCTTTTCAAAGAAGACGGCCACATGAAGTTCTTTTAATTCTCGGATATATTGCAAGCAGTCGATGGTGCTATAAAAAATGTAGGCAAATGTATGACTATGTTCTATTTTCATACATTTTGGACTATTCGTGCCCTCCATTTCTCTTACCAACATCTACGCTAGTATTCCGATATTTCAATTTTGAAGTAATCGCATTGACTAGCTCTTTTGGTATCTTTTCGGACGGAGCCTCGCCCGCAATTATCTTATAAGGCTCGATTTAACTCTGGATGATTTACTAGCAGCGTTAGGTTGGCCATGGCATTTTCGTCGCGATCAACCTTTTTATTGTAATTAGGACAGATTACTAAGGGCCAAGCTATTAATGATTATAGTAGTGCCCAGATTATAGCGACCAATAACTGGATGAATCACTATCCACGAGCCATATTTAATGGATGTTTACTGTAAAGCATTCTATCAAGAGATGTCACGTTCTCATCAACCAATAATTAATTGGTCAGTGTTATTTATTTTAGCTTAGTGGCTAACTTATTTTTGAAATTTAGAAATCCTTTTTTTATGGATTATACGAAATACATGATACACTAAAGGTGTTAGATAATTATATATGTTTTCTGAGCTTAGGAGGAACGGATATGGTTTCGAAAAACAATCATCAATTCTACCAACAAAAGTATGCCGATGGGAAGCAACGTTGGGGAATACGGAAGTTATCTGTAGGAGTAGCATCAGTATTGTTGGGGACAACTTTTATGCTATATGGCAACCATGCGGTATTAGCCGATACTGTTACTAGTCCTAGTGATGATGTAACACGAAGTACCACGACTCAAGGGGGCAATAAGGACAAGGTTACTGAAGGTACAACAGAAGGTACAACAGAAGGTACAACATCTACGCCGCAGACTAGTGGAGATAGTACCGATAAAGGTCAGGGCAAGACATTAACGGAAACGCCTACTGGTACAGATAAACAAGCAAATGGCCAAGAGGTAAATCAGCAAGTACCTACAACCGATACTGAAGAGGCAACAAATCACCAAGGTACTCCGCAAAATCCTACCAATGTCGACAAAAAAGATCCTGAAGTAACGCCGGCTAACGGCGCAACAACACGAAAGACAAACGCCAAGTTTAAAGTACTGGCTGCACGACGAGGTAACAATGAAGAAGCCTCGACTAGCTTACCGATGTCAAACCAAGACATTAAGCTGGATTCCCAGCCCATGTTAACGGAGATAATTAATAAGCCCAAGGATAACTGGGTATACAAGAACATGAAGTGGTATCCGGGAGCTTCAACAGAAGAAGTAAAGGAAATCTTGAAAAAACACACTACCAACGATGATAGCGGGAGATACTACTTTGCCGGTGCTGCTAACTATAATGAATCTTACCATGTTGTCTATTTGTTGGCCCGCTCAAATAATTTGAATGATAATCAGTTATATGTAACAATTTTGCATACTTTAACGGGTAATATACAAGAAGAAGTGGTAGCACCTGGTGAATCAAAGAAGGTTGAGTATAACGGGACAGGTGGAACTACTCATCCTCCAATTTTTACTAATTATGATGGGACTAGTGTTTCAATTGATCTTGATGGGGTCGAAAAAGGCGATAAAAACACATATGGCATGGTGGTTGGTTTTGCATATGGTTACGATACCGGAATTTATGGAGAACCAGCTTCAATGGGAAATGGCTTTATGATGACTCCAATGCCAACGAAAGTGACAACTACGATTCATTATGTTGATCAAGCAACGGGAGACGAACTTGCAGTGCCAAAATCTTTTGAAGGTGTTGCTTATCAGAAATACACAATTACCGGAGAGGCACCAACTATTGATGGATATACATTGAAAAAATCGCCAAATACCACAGGATATATCTCCCCATATAAAGTGGGTGAATCGTATGATTTTAGACTTGATAAACATGTAGTTGTAAAGCAAACAGTAATTGACTCTCAAGGGTTGGTTCGAGTTACTGCGTATTATGATGGTGAAGAGATTAATAATACGACACGTTACTTGGGGAACATACCAAATGTTAACGATCACTACTCGTTTTTTGCGCCGCATGGAAAATCGTACACATATATAAATCAAATTACATCGACTAATGATGGTATTGTTTACTATTATGCAAAGGATGGTAGTGAAGATAAGTCTGAAGTTAGAGTTCATTATATCGATGTAACTGGGAATAAAAGTTCTCTTTTTGTGCCGGGAGATGGGAAAGAAGTAGCAACAGATAAGATTAGTGGTACATTGGGAGAAAAATATAATTATAATGTCAATTTACCAACGGACTATAATTTGGCGACAAATCAAGCAAATACTGTAAATGGAACATATACTATTGATCATCACGATGAATATGTGTATGTAGTCAAAAAGACTTCAGCTGAGAAGCACACCGTTGCGGCTGGGCAAACGGTCGACTTGACTCACGGTAAAAAAGTACAAGCAGGTGACAGCCTTGATAGCAGCGCGGTGACCCTGAAGGACGCCAAGGGACAAGCGGTAAGTTTGCCAGATGGAGCGAAGGTCGTTTGGGCGACCGCACCAGATACCAGTGAAGTTGGGAACGACAAGACTGGTCAAGCCAAGGTAGTTTATGGTGATAAATCGGAATCCGAAGCAGTTGACGTAACCTACAACGTCGTGCCAAACCAAGCGGACACCAACACGCCAGAAGCCGGTAAGGTTACGGTTAACAAGGGTGAAACGCCAAGTGCCCAAAGCGCCATCAGCAATAACAAAGATCTGCCAGAAGATACGAAGTACGAATGGAAGGAACCAATTGATACGACCACGCCAGGCGATAAGACCGGGACGGTTGTGGCAACCTATCCAGACGGCTCGAGTGAAGAAGTGCCGGGTGTAACCGTGCACGTAAATTCGGATACGGATCTGATTAATGCTAAAGCTGGTAACACGCCGGATGTGCCACGCGGTGTGGAAATCAAGAAAGGTGATGAAGCCCCAGCCGGGATCGTAGTAGCCAAGGATAAAGATGATAAAGACACGACCTTCCCAGAGGGCACTAAGGTAACGTGGGAAACGGCACCTGATGTTACTAATAATGGTCAGGCAACCGGGAAGGTAACAGTCACTTATCCAGATAAGACGACTGATACGGTGGACGTAACGGTCAATGTGGTGCCTAGTGATGCCGACAAGAACGATGTAAAGGCGGCAGATGGCGTAACGACGAACCTGAACAAGGTGCCAGCTGCTAAGGACTCTGTAACGGTCACGGATCCAGATAAGAAGCCAGTCACCGACTTTGAAGCAAACTGGACGAAAGAACCAGATGTATCGAAGCCGGGCAAGAGCACGGGGACGGTAGAAATCACCTACCCAGACGGCTCGAAGGAAACGGTTGAAGTACCAGTAACGGTTCGGGACGAAAACGGCAAGACCCAAGCAGATAAGAATGACGCGAAGGCCACGGACGGTTTGACGACAGACTTGAACAAGGTACCAGCTGCTAAGGACTCTGTAACGGTTACGGATCCAGATAAGAAGCCAGTCACCGACTTTGAAGCAAACTGGACGAAAGAACCAGATGTATCGAAGCCGGGCAAGAGCACGGGGACGGTAGAAATCACCTACCCAGACGGCTCGAAGGAAACGGTTGAAGTACCAGTAACGGTTCGGGACGAAAACGGCAAGACCCAAGCGGACAAGAATGATCCAAAGACGCCAGGCAACAAGGTGGAGGTCGATGACCCAGCCAAGTTGACGGACGATGAAAAGGGCGAAGTTATCAAGGCAGTTGAAGATGCCAACAAGGACGATAACGGAAACTCCACGTTGCCAGACGGGACGAAGATCACGGTTGGTGACAACGGTGATGTAACGGTAACCTACCCAGACAAGTCAGTCGACACTATCCCAGGCAATAAGCTGGTTGAAGAAAAGAGTAGTGCTGAAAAGCTGGATCCAACGGTTCCAGACAATCCAGATACGACTAATGATGCAGAGGATATTGTAATTCCTAAGGATCAGGATAAAGATAATGGCTCAAAGGATAACGGAAATAAAGATGCTGATAGCAGCGATACAACTAAGCAAGTAGAACATTTGACTAATAAGGCAAATGGCAAGCAAGAAGTTCAAAAGCTTAGTGCAAGCCCTGTTTCTGAAAATCAGGCTAATGCTCAATTACCACAAACTGGTGAAAAGAACAATTTAGCTACTGCTTTGATCGCAGCTGGCCTTGGATTGATTGCTTTGGCAGGGAGGCTATTTTCTAGAAAAAAGAATTAGGTTGATAAAATAGGCGAATATGTAAAAGTCAAGCTACATTAGGTAACTTGGCTTTTTTGTTGAATCGATTGATAAAGAATAATATCATATTTATATGATTGTTCCCCATGTAAATGGGGGCGATCCTGAACTGGGATATAACATCAGAACAACTAGATCGTGTTCCCCACGTAAGTGGGGGAAAGACTTAGGCAATAATGCCTAGGTCTTTTTTATTGTGTATCGGGCATGGCATTTATCTAGTCTAGTGAAAGTCTGGACCATAGGTAGTTGTCGCCAAGTGTAGTGAACCACAAGCCGTTAGCGGTGACGCTATGGGCGAAGGAAGTGGCTAGCGAATTTTCCGAGCCTACGAACAGAAACCTGGTCAGGCCAAATGGTGGATAAGACTGCCATACAAGTCGAAGTCCGAAAGACAATCGTAAAACCAAGACGGTAAACCAGGAGCTGATTAACAGTTAACAAAAATATAGAAATATGTAGATAATTATAGATAAAAATAATAATTAAGCTTATTTAGAAAGTTAAACATGGAAAATAAGCTTTGATCCAATGTTTACTTGTTTTGCTTCGTCTTCTTATATAAACTTATGTTTGTATTCAAGGAGGTGAAGCAATGATTAAAACACAAGTAGTAAAGCTAAAAGTTAATAAAACCATGCGAAAGCATCTTGATGCTTTGTGTGATTATCGCAGATATTGCTGGAATAAAGGCTTAGAAACTTGGCAATTGATGTATGAAGCTCATACATTAAATAAAAAGGATAATCCAAGCCCCAATGAGCGCCGAGTCCGTGATGAATTAGTCGCAAATAAAGCTGATTGGCAATATGCTTTGTCTGCTCGATGTTTGCAACTAGCTGTTAAAGACTTAGCTAATGCTTGGAAGAACTTCTTTGATAAGGCTCAGCCTGATTGGGGTATACCTAGTTTTAAATCTAAGAAAGATCCTAGACAAGGCTTTAAGACTGACAGAGCCAAGATTGTTAATGGCAAACTTCGGCTTGATAAGCCTAGAAGTGTCTCAAAGGAAAATTGGTTTGATTTAAAAAGCTATGAAGCTCTAAAGATGGATGAGGTCAAAGTAGTAAGTATCTTCAAAGAAAAAGGCAGCTATTACGCGGCTTTACCTTATGAAGAAGAGATTTCAGCTAAGGCTAAAACTCAACAAAAGACAGCAGTTGACGTCAATGTTGGTCACTTCAACTATACAGAAGGTCAAATCAATGTTTTGCCTGCTAAATTGCAAAAGCTTTACAAGCGCATCAAACATTATCAAAGAACGTTGGCAGTCAAAAGAAAGGTTAATGGTAAGTTAGCTATTAAAAGTAATAATTACTATGCAGTGAGAACCAAACTGCAAAGAGATTATCGTAAAGTAGCTAATATCCAAAACGATCTTTTACAGAAGTTTACTACGCAGCTAGTTAATGATTACGACCAAATTGTAATTGAAGACTTAGCTGTCAAAGAAATGATGATGACGCATGTTGCTTCAAAAGGTATGCAGAGATCAGTATTTAGTAAGTTTAGACAAATTCTGACTTACAAATGTGCTTGGTATGGCAAAGAATTGATCTTAGCTGATAAAACCTATCCATCAACACAAAGATGTGCTGAGTGTGGCTATGTCAAAAAAGGTGATGAAAAGATCACTTTGCAAGGCAACCAAAAGCATGGCACTAAACACAACGAGTATATCTGTTATCAGTGTGGATATACAAACGATCGAGATGAAAATGCAGTATTAAATCTTTTAGCTTTGGCAAAATAAAAAGAAAATAAACGGGGCTGGCTAGGTCCTTAAGCTGTAAGAGCTGGTCAATGTGATTACTCCCAGGTGGAATATCAGAATACTAGTGAAGACGACAGTAAATGAAACAAAGAAAGGAAAAATATATCTTTCTGATATGTAGGAAATGCGTATTCTTCTACATATTTCCATGTTTTATATAGCAGC
>NZ_CAKD01000003.1 GCF_000297025.1 Lactobacillus pasteurii DSM 23907 = CRBIP 24.76 | reverse complement strand
GCGAGGCGCCAGAAGCAGAGGGTCCTATTACTTACCACGATTCATATTGTACCTACCTTTAGGGTATAAAGCAAGTGTTATAGCCGTATTTTTTGATTTGTAACAATGCTATACTACCATTTTTATTTTCATGAAATTCTGTAATATCAAACCTGATTCGCTATAAACAAATAAAGGTAGGGATTCCCCTACCTTTATCAATTCTTACTAATATCTTTATAAGTCGTTAATTTTACAAAATTTTGACAAAAATTCTCTTACTCTGTAAAGAAACAACGCATTTTTGTTCGGAGTCGCTCAATTAACTCCATCACCGATATCAAGTCTTCGACTATTCCTATACTAGTCCTGCTTATCGTCCTTAGCTTCTGGGTTAGTATAAGCATCAGTGACAGTGCGTTCAATATATACAGCGCCTTGAGGTGAGATATATAAATCCTTCCCTTCTTTATTAAAGACATTGGCCTGACTGATCTTTTCCATTGCTTGGCCAATGATTTCTGGCGTCAAGTCCTTAGCTACTTTAGATAAAGTCAAGCTGGACTTTTTTCCTTCCGAGTTCGTAAAAGTTAGTTTCAATGCTTTAGTAGTTTCTGCCATTTATATGCTCTCCTTTTTCAATTTCAAGTTCTGTTATTACTGGTCTTAATTATTATCGTCTGCTAATAGGTCAATGCCTTCATACTTAACTAAAGTTGCTGTATGCAATTCATCCCCCATCAGCTGACTGATCGCCTTACCAACGCTAGCTAATTCTTCAGCCTTAGCAGTTTCCTTAACATACTTCATTACCTTAGTATTAGTCTTGTCGGTTTCCTTATTATAAATACCGTATTGAACAGCTTGTTCTAAAAGTTCAAAGTTCATTGTTTCAATTCCTACCTTATTATTATGTTTAATTTGAGTTAGATCGTGAATGTAAGTTATCTGCGCAGAAGCCTTACACTATTAATAACGAATTTACCTGGGCGATTTTCCCAAGATTTTTAAATTTTGTTTTACATTTTTGAAGAAAGCATTGCCATCTGGTAAAGTTGAAGGTAAAGAAACAATTTCGAGGGGGAATCTATGAAACATAAAACTATCTGGGCTATCTCTGCCCTAGCTGTATTAGCTATCCTTGCTGCCGGCTCTTATATCACTTACCGCCAAAATCAGCCCCAACCAATTAGAATCGACCAAAACAAGGTCAAATACGACAAGTTGATGAACCAAGCTAAGCACTTAGTCAAAGAAGAAGAATATGCTAAGGCCCAAGCTAAGTTCGATGATGCCTATGCTGTTAAGCAAACTAAATCTGCTTCTGTTTACGCAAAGCAGGCTAAAGATATGACTAAGGCATTAAGCTATGCTAAGAAAGGTCAATTCACTAAGGCTTCTAGCCTTGCTAAGTCTGCGATTGATTCACACGGCTACTGGCTATTAAACGACCACGCTCAGCGCTTGATCAACAATCTTAAGACGGCCGAGTATTATTATGAAGAAGATATCCAGCCTCTACTAAAGAAGGCCCAAGACAATGAATCCTCTGGCCAAATTGATGAAGCTAGAAATAACTACCAGGCAATCTTAGATCTATCGTATATTGACCAGATTTTTTACCAGAAATATAAGACGCAGGCTCAAGACGCCCTTGAAAGACTTAAGAGTATGCAAGAGTCTACTTCTAGCTCCAAATCTTCTACTAGTTCTACTGCCACTGGAACTGCTGGCTCTACTGGCGCCGGGGCTAAGGGCGATCATACAGTTGACGGCAAGACCGTTACTCAGCCTACTATTAAGGAGATTAAGGACCGCTTAAACGAGCTTGGCTACAACGCTAATGCCTGGAGTCCGCAGGACTTGATTGATCTCTACCGCCACGCATACGAAAATGGCCACACCAGTCCTGATCAGATCACCAAGGAAGATGTCGACTCCTACTAAACAAATATAAGAACATGTTTGCCTTTACAGCTTAAACTAGGTAAAATTATAATTGATTTGCTAATTTTTCATGTACAGATAAGGAGAATTGCTTTGACTGAAGAAGAAAAAAAGATTGCTGCCACTGCAGAAGCCGAAGAAAAGACTGAAGAAAAGGAAGAAGAAAAAGAACCTGATCTTACAGTTGTTATGCCTGAAGCTAACCGCGTAGTAATGCCACAAGAAGAATACAAGGAACAACCTGCCTACTTGACTAGCTTTGCTAACTTCTATATTGCAAAGTTTGGCGAAGAAGACTTGGAAATTATGGGTATGTACGACAACGAACACAACAACATCGTTGACATCAACACTTACCTTCTTAACAACATCCACTTCACTCGCAAGAACTTGGTTAAGCACGTATTGCAATACCACGATTACAACTTCAAAGCTATCCTTGATGAAATCGTTAAGGATGAACACATTGAACCTGAAACCATGACTACTTTCGATGCATGGGACGACTGGTACGAAGACCGTCGCAGCAGAATCACTGGTTCCTTGTCATAATTTCAGAGAAGACGAGCAATGCTCGTCTTTTTTTGTGCCCTCAATTAATTCCTCAAAATC
>NZ_CAKD01000004.1 GCF_000297025.1 Lactobacillus pasteurii DSM 23907 = CRBIP 24.76 | reverse complement strand
CCAGAGCTCAAGCAGTTCATGGACGAAGCTAAGCTAGGCTAGGCGTGTAGATAACATAGCCTCCAGCAAAAATATTAAAGCACGAGCAATTCCTATTTCTGATATGAAGTAGGGGTTGCTTTTTTGGTAAAAAAATTAATTCAAAGGTGCCGTAATATGTCACTTTTATCGAATACAATGTTGTTAACAAATGTAATTGATGAAATAGGAGAGATTAAAATGCAAAAAACTTTGATTATTAACGCTCACCCGGATTTTGATAACAAGAATTCTTACGCTAACAGAATGCAAGAAATGTTCCTTGCTGCATTGGCAGAAAAGAAAATTGAGACAGAAGTTGAAGTTATCAATTTATATGATATGGAAATTCCACGCGTGGCCAAAGGGCAATTATTGACGATTTGGAATAAATTAGCTGCTGGCGAAGAATTGACACAGGCAGAAAACGAAATTGCCGATAGATCTGCCAAGTTGTTGGCACAATTCAAAGAAAACCATCGAATTGTCATTGTTATGCCATTGCACAATTTCAATATTCCATCACAATTCAAGGATTACTTCGACAATGTTTTTCTTGCTAGAGAAACTTTTAAGTATACTGAAACTGGTTCAGTTGGCTTGATGACTGATGATTACAAGGTAATGTTGTTGCAAGCTAGTGGCGGTATTTACACTAACAATGATCGTTACACTCCACTTGAATTTAGCCACTTCTATATTCGTGAAATGTTTGTCAACATGATGGGATTTGATAAATTCTACCTTGCTAGAGCACAAGGCACTACAGTTCAACCAGTTGATGAACAAGCAATTCTTACTGAAGCTAAGCGCGAAATCGAAACGCAAGTAGAAGATTTTTACAAAGCTGAAGAAAAATAATATACACAAAGCCTTCATTCCAAAAATGGGATAAAGGTTTTTGTTTTAGCGTAATTGAGTTCAAAAAGTCGCTCTCTAGTGCTATGATAAAAATGTAATATTTTATCGATATAATTCAATAATTTATCAAACGGAGGCAAAAAATGGGATTTAGAAAAGATTTTCTCTGGGGCGGTGCAATTGCTGCCAATCAAGTTGAAGGTGCCTGGAATATTGATGGAAAAGGCTTATCAGTAGCCGATGTTGCGACTTATAAGCCGGACGTTGACGTTAAAGATTATAAGAAAAATGTTGCGGTAACTACAAAAGATATTGAAGAAGCAATTCAAGCTGGCAATGATAAGTATTATCCTAAACGCCGGGGAATAGATGGCTATCATCATTATCAAGAAGATATTCGATTATTTGCAGAAATGGGTTTTAAGGTGCTGAGATTTTCGATTGCTTGGACGAGAATTTTTCCAAATGGCGATGAAAAAGAGCCTAACCAAGCAGGGATCGCCTTTTACCGTCAGGTGATCAATGAACTAAAGAAATACCATATTGAACCGCTAGTTACTCTATCTCATTATGAAATGCCATTGGCGATGGCGACAAAGTACAGTGGCTGGGCTAGCAAACAAGCAATTGACGAATTTGTTAAGTTCGCTAAAGTTTGCTTTGAGAGCTTTCCTGATGTTAAATATTGGCTAACTTTCAACGAAATCGACAGTGTTACTAGGCATCCATTTACCTCTGCAGGTATAATTCCTGATCAAAGCAAGAACTTATTGCAGGATGAATATCAAGCACTTCATAATCAATTTGTTGCTTCAGCAATGGTGACAAAAATTGCCCACGAATTAATCCCAGGCAGTCAAATAGGATGTATGTTGACAAAGTTGACAACTTACCCAGCCACTTCGAAACCAGATGATGTTTTGGTTGCTTTGAATAAAAACTTGCTAAACTACTTCCCGGCAGATGTACAAGTTAAGGGAGCATATCCGTCACTAGTTTTGGATTATTTTGCCAAAAATCACATTAAACTAGATATCACTGACGAAGAAAAGGCTATTTTGCGTGAAAATACTGTTGACTTCATTTCCTTTAGTTATTACATGTCGATGATTGCAGCTGGAGATGAAAATGGCCTTGAAATGACTGCTGGCAATACTGTGGTTGGAGGCAAGAATCCATATTTAGAAACCACACCATGGGGGTGGAGTATTGATCCACTTGGCTTACAAATTTCTTTATTAGAATTATATGACCGCTACCAAAAGCCTTTGTTTATTGTAGAAAATGGTATGGGAACAAATGATAAATTGGAAAATGGCAAGGTTCATGATGAATATCGAATCAATTATTTCCGTGAACATTTCAAGGCGATGAGGCAAGCTGTTGATGCAGGCGTAGACTTAATGGGTTATACATCATGGGGACCAATTGATTTGGTTAGCGCAAGTACTTCCCAGATGAGCAAGAGGTATGGATTTATTTATGTTGATCTTGATGATGAAGGAAATGGTACTGGCAAGCGATACAAGAAGGATTCTTTTGATTGGTACAAACATGTGATTGCTACGAATGGCGAGGAATTATAATGGAGAAGGAAGTTTTTATAACTTTCTTTTGGTTTAAAACGCTTTCTAAAATTCTATAAAGTGATAAAATACGATTATAAATATTGTCATTAATGGTTTTTATCCATATTAGGATGGAAGAAGGTAGCAATATGAACGACGACTACAACGACTATTTTGATGAGCAAGAAGAAGCTGATAAATATTTAGATGCAGGTGCTGCAGCATACCGTGATGGTGACTATCGAATAGCAAAAGAATTATATGAAAAAGCACTAGATTTGGGTAGTGTACAGGCTGCTTGCAACTTGGGTTATATCTATGCTTATGGTAGAACGGGCGAGCAAGATGACGAGAAGGCCTTTTACTACTTCAACTTGGCAGCAGCTGATGGCAATCCTAATGGACTTTACAAAGTTGGCGATGCTTATTACTGGGGTAATTTTGTTAGCAAAAATCCAAAATTAGCTTTCAAATACTACCGCAATGCGGAAATGGCTTTAGATGACGGCGACGATGATTTGAAATCAGATATTTATTATCGATTGGCATTATGCCTATTTAACGGAGTAGGTATCGAGGCAACGCCTTTGTTGGCTTTATCCTACATTGATCAAGCACATACATATTCTTATATCGATCGCTTTACTAGAAAATTTGCCTGGGAGAGCTTGGCTGACAAGATTGAAAAATTGAGAAAAGAAATTATTCTTGAGCTCGATCGGGAGTATAAGGAGTTTATGGAACATCCTATTATTGAAGAAGATGAATATTAGAATTTGGGTATAAAATAGCCTCTGCCGTTTTGGCGGAGGTTGTTTTGTTAGGGGCGATAAGTATTTGTAAATGCTTCGTTAATATTTCCCCTAAACCATTGTCTACCAAGATAAAAAATGATAGCGTTTTATATATAAGAATATTGACTAGAAAGTGAGAACAATCATGGCTTTAACCTGGGGAATTATCGGTACAGGTGGCATTGCTCACCGTTTTGCTGGAAATATGAAAATGAGTGGCACTAAAATGGTCGGCGTTGCTGCTAGAAATTTTGAAAAGACTAAGAAGTTTGCCCAAGAGTATGGCATTGAGCAAGCTTATGAAGCTGTCGATGAAATGCTGGCAAATGAACAAATTCAAGCTATCTATATTGCAACTACTAATAATACACATGTTGACTTCATTAAACAGGCCTTGCTTGCTGGCAAGCATGTTTTATGCGAAAAGCCAATGGCCATCAACACTAAGCAGTTTGATGAGTGCGCAGCTTTGGCCAAGAAGCAGGGATTGATTTTGGAAGAAGCTTTTACACCATTTCACATGCCAGTAATGAAAAAATTGCGTGAGATAGTTGATTCTGGCGTAATCAGCGATATCAAGTTAATCGAAGCTGACTTTTGTGAAAATATCGGTGAGTTGAATGATGACAGCCGGATGCTCAATCCAAAATTAGGTGGAGGAGCTTTACTTGATATAGGTTGTTACCCAATTTGTTTTGCAAGTTTGTTTATGGATGAAATTGAAGATATTTCAGCTGTTTGTCAAAAGCAAAATGGCGTTGATGTAGCCTCTAGTGTAGTGCTAAATGATGGAAAGAGATTGGCTAGCTTATCGTCATCATTTTTGACGTCTTTGCCAAGGGATGCTGTTCTTAGCGGAACTAAGGGCAATATCGTGGTTGAGCATTTTTCTAGAAGTGAAAAATTCATTGTTGATGTTGACGGACAAAAGCAAGAATATGTAGTTGGCGATAGTGAACAAGCGTGGAACTATGAAGTAGCGGACTTCAATCGTTATGTTGAAGTGGGTCATGATGATGGCGAATTAGAGCAGTCACGTAAGATTGTTCAAATTATGGATCAGATTCGTGACAAGTGGCAGTTAGTTTATCCGTTTGAATAAGAGTGAGAGAATGATTGAATTAGATCGTGTTAAAGAATTAGCCAAGAAACAACACCTGTCAGTCAGAGAGGTAAATGATCTGGCAGGTCTGGGCGTGAATTCGATTTATAATTGGAAATCAAAAAAGCCGGGATCAGCAGCGTTAAAGGCTGTAGCCCAGGTTTTGGAGACCACTACAGATTATTTGAGTGGACTTAGCGATTCTGCAAGTGCTATGGGTTCGTCGACTATATCTTTAGATGAGGATAAGCCGTACACGTATCAAGGCTACCGCATCCCCGATCGATATATCAGAATCGTCAGAGAGCTGATGGAAGATGATATTCAAGCTGGCCGAGCAGAGAAATTGTAGGTAAAGTGAAATGAAAGTCTATATTCAAACTGATAGAAATAATCTACCATTGAGCGAGAATGTTTTTGTAGCAATGAACGGCTTCAAAAAAATGGGGTTCGAAATTGTTCTATTTGATAATTTAGATAAAGTGTCATCAATGATGAATAGGGAGGATATAGTTGTTGGCGGAATTGCGACTGTTAGACGCAGACTCAATGAATTAAATATTGGCAGTGATGAAATTAATTATCCTGAAGAAATTCGAAAATACTTAGGACGTAAAATATGGTTTTCTGATATGGACACTGTTGCTAGCAATCCTGATCTTTGGCCTGTTTTTGTAAAATCTGTCGAAGGGAAAAAGATTACAGGTAAAGTTATTCGAACAGTTGAAGATTTAAACGGCTTAGGATCGAGCTTCGATAATCCTCGGATTATTTGTAGTGAAGTTGTTGACTTTGTTTCTGAATGGCGAGTTTTTGTTCGTTATGGTCAAGTTGAGGGTGTAAAGCAATATCTGGGAAGTTGGTACTATCCATATGATCCTAAGGTGATTGACAAATGTTTACACGATTATAAGAGTATTCCGGCGGGATGTTCGGTCGATTTCGGCGTTACAAGAGAGGGAAAAACTTTACTAATTGAGGTTAATGATGGGTATTCTCTTGCATCATATGGGTTGATGGATATTCAATATGCTAAATTGTTGTCTGCAAGATGGGCCGAGCTTACAGGCATGGAAGATGAATGTGCATTTGATATAAAAATTATCTAAGTACAAATGTCATAAAATTCATACTTAATAATGGTGTATAAAATTTTAGCTGTTAATTATTAAGTGTTTTGTTAAAATAACAATAGCACAGAAAAGTTTAGCGGTGGTACTTTCATTCATTAGAGATGATGCCAATGGTGTATTAACTATTGACGCAAATTTCATTGAAAGGTGGTACAGTTTGACTGATGACAGCCTTTATTTGGTCTGTCATAGTTGTAGTCTGTCTGCTTGGAATTTTGGTTACTGATTTAACGGTTTTGACCAAAAATACAACCAAGTGGCTGATTGCCTTAAAAGAGCTGACTACAGCATTCCACGATTTGTGGAAAAAATAAGCAAACAAATAGTCGCTCATAACTTTGGACAGTGTTGAGCGACTATTCGTTATCAATAACTACCACCGTTTATAACGGATCTGTGCAAAGAGAGCCGTAACAGCAGCTCTCTTTTTGTTTCTACAGATATTATAGCATTTTTTCAAAAAAGCGGGTAATAGTTAATTCTCGCTTTATTTGCTTGCCATCTATTCAAAGTAAAATTGCTTGAAGTCATACTTAAGTGTGCGGTAAGTCAAAGGACTCTTTCCGCGGTAAGTAAAGGTCTTAATTGCTTTATGCTTGCTATCGTATTCGGTGAAGCTATTGGCTTGACCAGAAGCTACGATTAAGTTGTTGCCAAGATATTCAATGGCTGAAACGAAGTGGGAATTGGTTACTGGCAGGGATGAAACTAGTTTATAAGTTTTAGCTTTTTCATCGACTAAATATTTGTAGTAGAGCGACTTTTTGCTGCCAAGAGTAACACTTCCAGTTTTTTGCTTCTTGTAGTTAGCCCAACTGAATTTTGGTCGAGAGTCCATGATTCCATAGTTGTTGTCGAACATAGATAGGTAATATTGACCGGATTTTAAGTTACTTGGCTTTTCGTAAACTAAACTATGTTGACCTGCAGAACTTAGAAATTTGCCGGACTTTTTCAAAAGTAACTTGCTGTATGAGCCGACTCCTGACCAGACGCTAGAATCGCCGATCATATATGAGATCTTTGGCTTACTGTTAATGTCTGTAAGTTTGATGATAGTAGAAGTTTCTCTTGAACTCAAAAGCATGCTATTGTCATCTGGCAAAATGATTGAATTGAAGTGCATAATGTCACGGTTGCCAATACTACTATCGCTTAGGTGGCGTACTTTACCGGTGGCAACTTTATATAAACTTGGCAATAACTTTTGTGCATCAATTGCACTGACGACTTTGCCGGTGTTATGGTCAATTTTAATAATCTGGTCTTCGACATATTTGCCATCATTGTAGCGATCAATACTGTTAGCTAAAGCCCAGATATCGCCGTTAGAGTCAACAGTAAAGTCGTGGTGGAATTCATAGCCTTGCTTGGTCAAATCGACTACCTGAGTTACTCGTCCTAATCGATTGATTCTAACCATTTCAGTTGGGCTAATGCCGAGATAAATTTGATGGTCATTAGTTGAAACTAGGCGCATAGAATTATAGCTCTTGATTGGAAAGCCGCCCCGGATTACGCCATTATTATCGACTAAAGCAGTTGAACGCATAACTTTAGAATCTTGCATCCCGATTACGGCAAAAAGGCCATCGCTCATTGGCGCTTTGCTTGAGCCTTTTTTGACCTTATAAGTGTTTGAAATATTGGCCTGCAAGTCATTGGGTTTAAAAGTAAATGCCCGAGAAATCTTGCTGCCATTTTCCATCTCTTCAGTCAAAGTTATCGTATTTTCAACTCCAGCAACGGCACCAATTAGTTGAAATTCATGCAAATTGCTGTAGCTTCCGTTAGGATTGTATGCTGTAGCACTATAATCAGCGTAGCCCTTGGCTTTGACAGTATAGCTGATCTTAGCTGGCTGGTTAGTGTGGAAGTAGACATACAGTCCAGATGGATTAGTCAAAAATGGATTTGAAATAATCAAAGGATTTTCGAAGCTATAGTAATTCGAAGCCTTGACTTCATCTAGCATTTGGGCAATTTTATTTTGATTGCTGATATTGTAGACATCGTCGAGACTTTTAATGTTTAAGTCTTGATAGTTGAAAATACTAATTCCAGTTCCACTTAATGCAACTAAATTATGCATATTCCATTTAGTAGCTGAAATATCCGTTGCAGCCAAAACTGTTTTTTGCTCCACATTTGGCACGGTCATCGCAAAGACAGCGCTAGTTAACAGGGTAGCTGCACTCATTAGAATGTACGAATGATATTTTTTCATCTTCTTATCGTCACCTTTCCTAAAAATCTTTCTTACATATTCAAGTATATTAACGATCAATCTCGAATACCATGAAAGCGATTTTATTATTATGTGACGATAAGTTTACAGTGATAGTAATGTTACATATAAAATTTGCTCAAAAAATAAGTTTTTGATAACGTGCAAAATTGCTTTTTCGGTTATAATGATTGCAAAAAGTTAAGGAAGTGGGATAAACATGGAGAATAAGAATTTTACCAGAAAATCAACTTTGTCAACTAGTCTATATGAGCATCTAGGAACCTTAAATGATGGAGTAATTGCGATCATTATGACGATTATGATTATGAGTATTCCTTCGCCAGCTAAGGATGCCGAATATGGTGAATTTTTGGTTAACATTGCTAACTATGCCGCCAGCTTTTTCATCGTTGGAAACTTTTGGTACACATCTCAACGAGTTTTTCGCAGCTTTGACAAGGTGGGCAAGGGAGAATTCATTACTGACATAACATTTTTATTCTTTTTGTCATTGATTCCTGTCAATACTAAATGGATCATCACCTCACCTAGCAAGTTAGGGTTAACAACTTATGGGATTGTCTACTTATTGACCCAGATGTCCTTGATTGTCGTTTTCGTCTTGGGCAATTATACTGATTTTACTTTGAAACAAATCCTCAGTAGGACAATCTTTCGGTCAATGACTTTGATAATTCCTTTTGCACTAATTATTACTTTTGCTTGGAAAGTCTCTTTGGCCTTGTATATTGTGCTTCCAATTATTTCGCTAATATTGCCAGATCGCAGAAGAACAAAGAAAAGTGAATAAAATAAAAATTTCCCCGTTAGGGGATTTTTTTGTATATTGATTCTAGAATAGTATTAAATTAAATAAAAATGCCAGAATTAGGTCAATATTTGGCTTGTTTACATTTGCTTGCTTAGTTAAAATTTATTTATCAATGGTGAAAGCGGGTGCAATATAATGGACAATTACTTAAGTATTGATATTGGCGGAACTAACGTAAAATATGCCTTGCTAGATAAGGCAGGAAATATTCTTGAAAAGAAAAAGATCAAAACTTCTCATGAGAAGGAAACTTTTTTGCAGTCAATTGATCAAATTATTGAACAATATAAAGATAAGATCAAGGGAATAGCATTTTGTGCTCCCGGCAAGATTGAACATACACAAATTCACTTTGGTGGGGCCTTGCCATTTCTTGATGGGATTGATTTAGGTGAAAGATATGCTGATCTAAATATTCCAGTGGCAGCAATTAACGATGGTAAGGCGAGTGTTTTAGCTGAAAATTGGCTGGGCAATTTAAAAGATTTACCTAACTGTGCTGCCATTACTTTAGGAACTGGTGTTGGCGGAGGAATTATTGCCAATGGGCAGTTGCTTAACGGTGCACATTTTCAAGCTGGTGAACTTAGCTTCATGATTTTGAATGTCTCATCAGAAGTTGGCTGGGATGATATAGCGGGTACGCGTGGATCAGCCGTGAGAATGATCGAAAAAGTTAATCATGCCGTAGGAAATGCCGATGAGACAGATGGCTTAGCCGCTTTTGAAGCAATCAATGCCGGAGATGAAGTAGCATTGAGGATCTTTAACAAATTCTGCCAAGATGTAGTGATGATTATTTTAAATATGCAATCAATCGTTGATTTAACAACAATTGCGATTGGTGGGGGTATTTCTGCCCAACCGATTTTGATTGAAGGAATCAATCAGGCATATGATGAATTTTTGGATAAAATGGAATTTTACAAGAATTCTTTGACTCGCCCTAAGATTGTTGAGGCAAAATTCAAGAATGATGCAAATCTATTTGGAGCTTTATATAACTTGTTGTTACAGGTTAATGGTGAAAAATTATAATGTCTGAGAAAACTTTGCATGAAGTAGTTATTCCTGCAGATCCGTTGAATGTTTGGTATCACATTTTTGATAATACCGAAGGACAGACTTATATTGCACCTCACTGGCACCGAGGGATTGAATTAAGCTACATTTTGCAAGGCTATGTGAGCAATTTTCAAATTGGCAATAAGTCATATACTTCTAAAACCGGAAATATTTTAGTGGTGAATTCGCAAGAGATCCATACGATCAAAAATCAATCAAAGAAGGAAGATTTAGCTTTATCAGTCATTTTTCCATATGATATGGTTTGTAGTTTGTATCCTAAAATTGATCAAGAAATTATTTCAATCAATGATTCCATAAGCTTTACAGAGTTGCAAAAACAAGCATATGCGCAATTGCAGGGATTGTTGATGGAATTTATTAGATTACATTTTAGCGATAGTAGTTTAAAATACGTTCGTATGCAGGCAATTATCGACCAAGTGTTGGTTATTTTGCTTAGCCATTTTATGGTTGAAAAGCCAACTTGTGAGCAGATTGGCCAAAGAAAGATCTATATCACGGAGAGACTGCAAGAAATTACGCAATACGTTAACAATAACTATAAAAATGACCTGAGCTTAGGTGTTTTAGCAGATGAATGCAATATTTCAAAAGAATATTTGTCGCGCTTTTTCAAGCGAGAGATGAATCTAACGGTTGATAATTATATCAATAACGTTAGAGCACAGCATGTATATAAAGTATTGCTGACGAGCAAGGATAGCTTAACCAATATTGCTTTGAACAATGGTTTTTCTGGAGTTAGAACAATGAACCGAGCTTTTAAGAAGCTTTATGGAATTACTGCTTCAGAATATCGAAAAAATAATAAAAATTAATAAAATAGATCAATGTGCGCCACATTTAGGCTAACATTGATCTTTTTGTTTTCTGGAAAATTAGCTATGATTATTTTATCGGATGTAAGCGAATACATGAGAGGAAGGAAAAATTATGGTTGATGAAAAGATTTTAGAAGCAGTAGAGCTTTTCCGGGCAGAATGTAAGAAAAACGATGATAAAAGAGACAGTGGCTTGCCACATGATATTGATGGCGTTAAGCGGATCGATGACATTCAATATGGCGAAGATCCTAAATGGAATTTGCTTGATTTATACTTGCCTGAAGATGTAACTGGCAAGCTTCCAGTGATTATCAACATCCATGGTGGCGGCTGGATTTATGGTACAAAAGAAACTTATCAGTTCTATGGTTTAGGAATGGCTAAGCGGGGTTTTGCTTTTGTAAATCCTAACTACAAGCTTGGACCAGAAGTACAATTTCCTAAAGAACTTGATCAAGTTGACCAATACATTCATTGGGTAGCTGACCATGCGGATGAATATAATTTTGATAAAAATAATGTCTTCTTAATCGGCGACTCTGCTGGTGGCCAAATGACGGAACAATATACTACAATCTTGACCAATTCTGAATATCGAGCAAAGTTTGGCTATGAATTGACTGACTTAAACTTTAGAGCAGTTGCAATGAACTGTCCGGCTTCTTTTATTCTTGATCCAGGTCTTATTACAGATGGTCCTAATGCTTACTTTACTAAAGAAATTATGGAGGACCCAGAAAATAGAGACAAGATGGATGTTGAAAAATACATTACTAGTGACTTTTTGCCAGCCTTTATTGCTACAGCAAATCAAGACTTTATCAGAGATTGCTCGATTCGCTTGGATGGTTTTTTAAGAGCAAAAGGCGTTGCAGTTATTCAAAAGTCCTGGGGAGATGCAGAGAATCCTCGCGGACATGTCTTTATGATTAATCAACGCGATGACCTTGCAGATCAAGCAAATGATGAGGAAGCAGAATTCTTTAGAAGCCATATGGGCTAGGGGGATTAGATCATGCAAGAAAAACAACCCCAAGATCATTTGATCTTTAAGATTTCCTTATTGTCAATTTCCATCTTTTTGATGATGGCTCCAGCTATTTCGCCAGCTTTGCCATTAATGTACAATGCCTTTCCTGGCGTTGACCGAGGCGGAGTTGAAACTTTGGCAACAATTCCTAATATTGGTATTGTTATGGGATTATTGATCAGTCCATTTCTTATTCGATTAGTTGGTGAAAAGGCAACAATCATCACAGGTTTAATTGTTACTTTGTTAGCTGGTACTTTTCCAATGTACGCGACAGCTTATACGCCAATTTTAGTTTCTAGATTTTTGATTGGTGCAGGAATTGGTTTGTTTAATTCTTTAGCTGTTAGCTTAATTCCTGAATTTTATAGCCGGGAAGAAGAAGAACTAGCTTCAATGATCGGTTTTCAAAATGTCATGGGTAGTGTAGGGGCAGCAGCTGCTTCATTCTTGATCAGTTACCTAATAACTATCTCCTGGCATGCTGCTTTTGCTATTTACTTCTTGGTTATTCCAGTTTTGATTTTGTTTACTTTATTCGTTAAATTTCCTAAAAAAGCAGATGCTGCTAAGGGCGAAAAGAAGGAAAAACAAACAATCAATAGCAAAGTAGTTTGGATTTCAGCTTTAATGTTCTTTATTTTCTTGTTCTACATGCCAATCAGCTTCAAGATTCCAACTTTTGTAGTTCAAGAAAAATTAGGAACGGTTAGTCAATTATCTGTTTTGACTGGTGTATTGAGTCTTGTCAGCATCCCTGTCGGTGCATCGTTTGGATTCTTTTTCAAAAAATTACATGACAAAATTTTCCCACTCGGCTTTACTATCCTTACTGTAGGTTTCTTCACTATTACTTTTGCCGTTAACTTTGCTATGTTAGCAGTCGGTAACTTGATTTTAGGTATTGGCTTTGGACTAGCGCTTCCATATATGTATAATTGGCTAGACTGGTCAGCACCCAAGAATTCTGTTAACTTGGCTACAACAATCGTTTTAGTTTTGGTAAATGTTGGTTGTGCTATTTCGCCAATGGTTTTAAACGCAATTAGTTCAAATGCTAAGGTGATTTTGCTTATTAGTAGTTGCTTCTTTGCAATTTTCACAGTTTACGCATTCATTCATTACATGAAAGTTCATAAGAAGTAAGATCGATAATCCTTAGATCTAAATAACAACTCTCAATAAAATACCCTCGTTAATTCAAAAATGATTAGCGAGGGTATTTTCTGCAATAACTTATTCTGATTGATGTAATTCTGTCGGCAGAAATTGATGGCGAAATCTCTGAAACGACTAATCGAAGGAGTCAAGAAGTGGTTAGCCTTAGTAATGCAATAAATTTTGTGAGAAGAGGTGCCATCTTTTAAGTGAAGGAGCTTGATTCTTTGGCGGTCGGTCTGGCGTCGGTATTGTTTGGAAGTGTTGTTTTTGCAGTTTCTACTAGCAATGTTCAAGGAGCGAATGGACAAACTTGGGTTGGTTTGAAAGAAAATACCTCAGCTCAAGCGCCCAGTCAAGATCAGACGATAAGTGGAATCATAATGTCTTTGTCAAAGGGCTATGACAAGTTTGGTAATGATACGGGTGCTAGATATAATAACTAGATATAATAAATACACACCAATTAAATGCTTGCCAAGTATAGTTAAAATCAAAGACAAGACATACTATAAACTAGCCGATAATAATCATTATGTAAAAATCATTAATATTGCAGGCAAAAAACGCACTCTAAGGCATAAAGCGTACGCCTATAATTCAAAAGCGGAAAAGAACTTTTTGAAAAAGTTTGCTGAAGGCGAGGATTTGATCACATATGGAAGCCAAGTAACCTTGAAGGATGGCAAAAAATATTATCAAATCGGTAAGGAAAGTTATGTTAGAGCAAGTAATTTTGTAAGATAAATATAGTGTAAAAATTAAAACACATCTTTTATGATGTGTTTTTTAATGTCTATAATTAGCTGAAAAAGCTATCCTTGGAACTATATTTTTGATAAAATAACAAAAGCACGAAAAAGTATGAGCGGTGGTACTTTCGTTTCATGGAG
>NZ_CAKD01000005.1 GCF_000297025.1 Lactobacillus pasteurii DSM 23907 = CRBIP 24.76 | reverse complement strand
AATTTTTAAGATTTGCGTCTTTACCATTTCTTAAGATTTTAGGCAAAAAAATAAGCACTGATTTTATCACTCAATGCTTATCAGAAACTATTATTTATCTATTTTCAATGGCATCCTTGACTGCTTCTTTAATTGCTCGACTTGTTGCCGATGCACCTGATATTGCATCAACATCAACCGAGTTTTTCTCAACAATTCTTTGTGGAATCAACTCAAGGGCTCTCTTACCAACGTCTTCACTTTCGTGATCTTGAACTACTTCTACCTTCTTGATCGCATTGTCAGAATATGTGACTCTAACCACTAATTTTCCACCAATACCAGCTTCAGAAGAGCCAAGATATTGATCTTTTCCAAGTTCAATATCATCAACTTTATTTCCATCAACTAGTTCGTTGATTCCATTGTACTTATCAGATGCTGTTTCATCCAAGGATTCGTTAGCTGCTGCTTGTTCTCCGGCAATCTTACCCCAAATTAAGCACTCAGCCAAGTTTCCACCACCTTGGTATTGGTTAGCGCAGATACCACCTAATTCACCAGCTCCATACAAATGTGGAATTGGCTCATCATTTACATTCAAAATTTCTGCCTTAACGTTTCGTTGTGGTCCACCTTGAGTATTCAGAACATTGTACATCATCTTGATAGCATAGTATGGACCCTCGCTAAAGGCCTTCATGGTCTTAGAATCACGGCCAAATTGTACATCCCTACCATCATTTGCTTCTTGGTTGAACAAAGCCACCTGTTCTTCAAGTCCAGTTGCACTAACGCCAATCTTTTCAGCTAATTCAGAAATTGTATCTGCCTTGACTAATTTTTCATTGAATTGATCATATGGAATCGGATTATCTTGAATATACTCGTATTGCTTTTGATCAAAAATGATATATGGCTTTTCATTTGTCCGTGGAATTCTCCACATACTATGACTAAAGATGTGACCATGACGGTTAGATTCTGTTTCATTGAAGTAGCGCTTGCCGTCATCTGCAATCATGAATACACTACCGTTGTTCAATCCTGGGAATGACAGAATTAGTTCCGAGCGTTCTCCTTCTGGAGTATCGAAAGACAAACCATGAAGTAGGCCCAATGACTCATAGTTATGCATATGCCATAACTTGGCACCAACTTCTTGAGCTATCTTAATTCCATCACCCTTATTATAAATACTACCCAATGGAGATAATTTTGATGCGCCTAAGTAGTTTTGAACCATTTCTTTATTATTTTCAAAACCACCCGTTGTCAAAATTACACCCTTTTTAGCAAAAACATTGATTTTTTGGCCAGTCTTTAAAATTTGCGCACCTTTGATAGTTTTGCTAATAGGATCCTGAATTAAATGCAAACCTCGAGCATTGTACCAAACATCGATCTTATCCTTGCGATCTAAAATCTTCTGACGCAAAATCTTCCATAAAGCTGCATCAAACCAGCCATTATGAACCATAGTATAGTCGTAAAAGTCGCAGATTCAATTGCTGCTACTCAACTAGCCATTGAAGGACTGGGTTATACTATTGCTATGAAAAGCATAGCTACAAGAATTGCCAAACAAAAGAGCAAAAAAGTAAAGCTCATTCATATTCCTACTAGCCATCTTCAATTAAGCATCGGAATTTCATATTTGAAAGATTCCAATTCATTAATTACCGAGATTGCTCATGAGTTAAAATAATTTTTCGCTACAAATGATATTTTCAACTAACCGTTCTGCATTCCCTTTATTTGCGCTAACACTCATTTTTAAGTTACTATTATTTTTAATAGTACAATTTTTTATAGTATAATTAATAATAGTAAAATTAAGATAAGTGAGGTATAAAGTATGATTCAAAATTATCCTTTCGTTGCTAGAAGTTATGAATTATCTAGACTTAATCGACTTTATCAATCATCATCTTTTCAAATGGCCATTATTTATGGTCGAAGACGCGTTGGAAAAACTTCACTGATTAGAGAATTTATCAAAGATAAGCCGGTTATTTATTCGCAAGGAATCCAAACTATTCCACAGCAGAATTTGAACTTATTCGCCAATGATATTGCCTCTTTTACTAAAGATCACCCTGAATTAACACCTAGTCCTGAAAATTTTTCAAACTATCGCGATGCCTTCACATATGTTCAAAATATCGCCAATCAACTAGATCAAAAATTAATCCTAGTACTTGATGAATATCCATATTTTGCACAGTCTAATCCTGCAATTAGCTCTGAATTGCAATTTGTCATTGATCACATATATAAACAAAATAGTAATATCATGCTCATTCTATGTGGATCATCGATGTCTTTTATGGAAAAACAAGTATTAGGAATCAAAAGCCCCTTATATGGCAGAAGAACCGCTCAATTTAAGATTAATCCTTTTACAATCTTTGACACTAAGAAGTTACTAGCTCAAGTTAATGAAGATGATTTGCTGGCATACTACAGCATAACTGGCGGGATTCCACAGTATCTAACTGGTATCGATCAAAATTTAACCCTGGCAGAAAACATCAAAGAATTATTTCTTTATCCAGATTCTATTCTTTTTAATGAACCTAATGCTTTATTGGAACAAGAATTTAACAAACCTGAAATTTACTTTGCGATTTTAACTGCAATTGCTCATGGAAAAAGTAGATTTAATGATATTTTTACAGCTACTCATTTAAATAACAACAGCAGCCTCGTAAGATATCTAAATGAATTAATAGAAATAGGTATCCTTAAGAGCAAAATGCCGATTTATTCAACAAGCAATAAACAAAAAATTTATCAAATTAATGATGGTTTATTCAGATTTTGGTTTCTTTTTATTGCTACCCAGCAAAGTGCTATCAACTCTGGAAGAATTGCTGGTTTAGAAAAGCGCATCTCTAATCAACTAGCAAACTTTCTGGGGCCTAGTTTTGAACAAATTTGTAAAGAATGGCTATGGCAAGCTAAAGATTTACCGATTGAACCAAGAGATGTTTCAAATTGGTGGGGACCTAATCCAATAAAAAAAAGACAAGAAGAAATTGATATTGTTGCACCAAATTATGACAATACCGAAGGAATTATTGGTGAATGTAAGTGGCGCAATGCAAGTAATCTAGATTCAAGTATGATTGACCTACTTCAAGAGCGAGCTTTACTTGTACCTAAGATTCACAAGTCTTATCTTTATTTCTTCGTCAAGGAAGCAAATTCTGAGTTCTTAACCTATGCCAAACAACACCAAGTTACAGTTGTTGAATATAAAAATTTTTTGAATAATCAACTATAGCAAAAACAGCTCCCTTGAACGGATGATCGCTTCCGTTTTTGAGAGCTGTTTTCTTATTTCCTATTCAAAACTTCGCCAACAATCTTGCCAGCTTGCTCATACACGCCTTGAATTTCCGGCTCAAATCCAGGGAACTTCTTAGAAGCGCCAATCAATAACTTGAAGTAATCAACATCGTCTTGATGCCACACTTCGCCAGGAGCTACGATGAACACACCTGGTGGGTACGGCAAAGCTCCTTCTAAGGCGATTTCACCAACTAAATTATCCAGTCCAACTAACTTGCTATTATTTTTATTGAATTCTTGATCAGCCAAACTTGGTTTGATTGAATAATTTTGAAAATCATTTTTTACAAAAAGCTTCTTTTCAAGGTCAAAAATTCTATTTGTCCGGTAATACTCATGAATTTCTTGACATAGTTGATACAGAGTGTAACCTTGATATCTTTCAGGATATGCTTGGAAAAGCTTAGGCATAACCTCTTGCAAAGAAGTCTTATTCAAATATGCTCTTTCAAAGTCCATCAAAGCAAGATATAGCGTCTCCATATCTACTTGACTTTCACCAGGTGTGATTAGGTACAAAGTCGAATAAATATCTGATTTTTCAGGAATAATGCGCTGCTCATGAAGGTAGGTTTCTAGCACGACGCCTGGAATACCTTCATCAGTAAACTCATCATTTGCCAGATCAACTCCAGGATTTAAAATCGTCAACTTGAGCGGACTAAGCATTACTTCACCATCATCAAGCTGCTTAAAGCCATGCCAATTGTCTTCAAGCTTAATCTCCCAGGCCTTTGGATCATCAGCTAAAAGATCTGTTGGGATATTCTCCCACTTTTGACCATTAACAACAGGCTTAACGAGCGGCTTGAACAATTTACTATTCTTCAAAAGCTTCTTTCTAAACTCAATTGAGAGCTTGATCGCATCCCTCCACCAAGTCTGGCAAGCAGCAGAATTGGCCATTCTGGCATTCACCACCAGGGATGAATAAACTGGATAAGAATAACTAGTGGTCACGTATTTAAGGTATGCATGGTTGAAATGTTTATGATCGATATATCTCTTTTGCCCCTTAAGATGGCCGTCTTTTTTGAGAATTTGCGAAGCTTGAGCAATACCAGCTTGCTGCTTATGAATTGACTGGGTGACTAAGATTCCTGGATCATCTGGTCCATAGTTTAATTGCATTGGCGACGAATCGCGCAAGACATCAACGAATTGTTCATACCCACCCCAAGCACAATCGAATAAAATATAGTCGCACAATTTTCCTAACTTTTGAATCAAATATTTTGCATTGTAAAAAATACCATCGTAAGTTTCTAGCTGCAAAACAGCTAATCTAAATGGTCTCTCTACATCAGCTTTTTCAGGCGCAACCTTAGCAATTTCCGCCCTGATCTTGTCTTCATCTAAGCTAGCAGCTACTACTGGTCCAATTTGTCCATCGGCATTTCGATCAGTTGGCAAATAAACTGGCCGTGCACCTGTCATCACTAAGGCACTATTGTAAAGACTTTTATGGTTGTTGCGATCAAATAAAACTAAATCTCCTTCAGTCAAAGCAGCTGCACTACAGATTGTATTGGCGCTAGTGGTACCGTTGGTGCAGAAGTAAACTTTATCGGCATGATAAGCTTTAGCGGCTTCTTTTTCAGCTTCAAGCGGGCCACCTTCATGGGTCATCATGTCGCCAAGCTCTGCTACACTATCAGAAACATCAGCTCTGAAGAGATTTTCGCCAAAAAATTGTTTCATCACCGCTCCAGCTGGATGGCGATCATAGAAATGGCCGTTGTGGTGACCAGGCGTACTCAAAATTAAATCATCCTGGTCCGCAAAAGCAGTCAAATCACGTAGAAATTCTGGGACAACTTTTAGTTCATATTTGCTGGCTAATCGATCAATCAGCTCAGTCATGTTCTTTTTTTCATCGTAAACAATTAAAGGCACATCCAGCCTCAACTCTGTCGTCCACAAGTTGTGCATAGCTCGTGCTCGGTTGTCACCTTCTTTGATGACAACTGCCGCTAGGTCCGCACCATTAAGCTTTTCCTCTAATTCTATTGCCGGCCAATTTTTAGGTAAAAATGGCAATAGCTCTTTTCTTGCTGCAATCTTTAAATAATGCATCGGTATTTTTCCCTTCATATCCTTGATAAGTAAATTATACATTGTAAAAACTCTGGTATTGTAGTTTTATTTTCTATAAAATAACCTTCGGAGTAAAAAAGGACAAAGTATGTATTTACTAGATAGATTTTTAAAAAGAAAAAACAAGTCGCCTTCGTCTTAGTATCACCAATGGTCTAAATATTAGTGATAAGAGGAGAAAAAATGACTGAGGAAAAAAGTAAAAATAATTATATGGGTTGGATAACCCTCTCGATGTTCGTCTACATCACCGTTATTAGTTTTGAAGATCCATTCTATCCTTACCAAGAATATGGACTATTTGTTTTGGTATTATGGATCATCATGTTGCTGTTTTACCAATTGCCATACACTATGATTGCCACAGAACTTGGTTCTGTATATGCCGGAGAAGAAGAAGGTGGTATGGCATCCTGGATCAGACGCGGAACTGGGAGCGATTTTTTGGGTTATGCAACTGCTTGGATGTATTGGGCTCAGACCATTCCTTATTTGATTGACTGTGCTAGTTCAGTTGTAGTTTCAATTTCATGGGTTATCCTAGGAGACCGATCCCTGGGAGACCGTATGTCACCAATGGTCTTTAGTTTGATTACTTTCTTGATCATCTTGCTATTTTTGATCTTTGACAATACGGTTAAAGATGCGCTAGACGCTACTTCTTTATGGAGTGGAATTGCAATGGTTGTGATGACGATTGTATTCTTTGGCATGATCGTTTGGTCATTGACTCACGGCGGACATATTGCAACTAAGCTTACTTGGGATAACATTAAGCCACACCTTGACTTACACTACTTCTCAAGTGCCAGCATGTTGATCTTTGCCATGTCTGGTGCCGAACTAGTTGCGCCATACATCTCTCGCTTAAAGCATCCCCGCAAAGAATTCCCAAGAACTATGTGGTTATTATTCTTTGTTACTGCTTTAATGGTAATTTTAGAAACATTAGGTTTAGCAGTATTGTTTGATGCAAAACACATCCCTAACGACTTCAAGATGAACGGTGACTACTACGCCTTCCAATTATTGAGTCAAGAAGCCGGCATGGGTAACAGCTTAATGTTAGCTTACTCACTAGTATGTTTGGTCAGTTTGCTAGCACAAATCGCAGCTTTAATCGATGCAGCTAGTCGTTTCCTTGCTTCTGATACTGCAATTAACTACATGCCAAGTTGGTTATTGAAGAAGAACAAGAATGGTCGCCCAATTAACAGTTACATTTTTACAGCAGGTACGACCCTATTCCTAGTTATCTTAGGTGGTACCTTACCTCAAATCAATGACTTCGTTAACTGGTTATTGAACATCAACACCATCGTTTCGCCTTACAAGACCTCCGTTGTCTTCCTATGCTTCCTAATCATGAGATATAACAAGAAGCAATTCAGCAAAAATGAATTTGTCTTCATCAAGAACCGTAAAGGTGCCTTGGCAGTTGGTTGGTGGTGCTTCCTTCTAACCTTCATTTGTGCCACGATGGCCTTTTTGCCACAAAATGGAAAATTCGGAACTGCTACCTGGTTCCATCAATTATGGATGAACATTATTGTTGTTTTATTCCTATTCGGAACAGGATTTATTTTGCCCCTTCTTCGCAAGCTTGAAGTAAAACGTCAAAAATAATACTCCAAACTAAAAGCAATGAATCACTAATTGTCGTGATCTATTGCTTTTTTGTATAGAAATTATTTCTTCAAAGTCTTATTTACCACGACTAGACAGATTACACCAATCAAGCTGTAAACTGCACCTGCATATCCCGTGGTAGTAATCGAGGTAACTCCCGCAACTTGCGCTGCTGTGAAGGATCCAAGCGAAATTCCTACATTGGCAAAAATTGAGTTCAGCGATGAAGCCAAATCAAGCGACTGTGGATAGTCTTGGCTTGCCACATCAAGGAAAAATACTTGCGTAGATGCACCATAAGCTGAAATAAAACTCGACAGCAAAAATGCAAGCACATAAGCTAACCAGCTGAAATGAATGAACACACTTAGCAAAATCAAAGTCAAAGTCATTCCAGAGTAAATGTAAGGCAAAAGCTTCATGCCACCCTTGTCTGCAATTACCCCTCCGACTTTATTCCCAATAATTGAGGCTAAACCGAGCCCCAAGAGTAGCCAATTTAGCCAAGAATAACTAAAATGCATTTCATTAGTGATCAATGGCCGAATGTAAGTGTAATATGTATATTGAGCTGCACAAACCATAACGACGAAAATAACTGAATAAAGAATCCGGCGATCGGCAATCAAGGCGAATTGATTGCTTTTTTCAGTGGTGTTTTTGCGCTTAAGATCGGTATTTCTTGGCACTAACCCAATCAATAGTAGCAGACAAATTACAGTCAAGATAGAAATCAGCCAAAAACTCATATGCCAAGAAAAATAAGTACTGATCATTGTCCCAAGTGGTACCCCAACGACTGAGGCAATACTAAATCCAGCAAAAATCCAAGATAAAAGCGAAGCCCTTTTATTAATTGGAGCGATAAAATTACCGAAAATGAGCACAATAGAGATAATTGTCCCGGCAGTGCAAGCTGTAACAATTCGCGAAAAGAGCAAAGAATAATAATTGCTAGACATCGCAGTCCAAGTATTTCCCAGCAAAAAAATCATAATTAGAACAAATAATAATTGATGGCGCTTAAAATGATGCGCTAGACTTGTGATAATCGGCGTTGAGATTGCATAAACAAGTGCAAATAAAGTTACGATATAACCCAAACTTGATAGCGAAGCATGAAATTCTTTGGCAATATCGGGCAAAACACCAACAATCATGTATTCATTGCATCCCAGCATAAAAGCTACAAAGACAAATAGAATCGAGCGTAAAGTGTACTTTGACATGGTAACATGGTAAAACCTTTCTTTTGGATTACTAAAATTATAGTTTTTATCTAGGAATTTTTAAAGATAGAAAATTTGATCTCATTTTGATTGATCGTTTTCAGACATACTTATACAAAAATAGAAGCCATAAAGATAAATGGCTTCTATTTGATTAGCTGAAAATTTTTAAGATTCTACATTTACAGCCATACTTCTTCCCTTTGCATAGTGTACAGCTAGGCCAATTGCTAAACCGATAAGTGCTGGTACTAGCCATGACATGCCCATTTGAGCAAGTGGCAAATGAGCTCGAAGACTTGCTACAGCAAGACCGAAACTGCTCTGACTAACAACACTTGGAAAGGCTACAACCATATCTCCCAAAGCTGGTACGACTGTAAATAGAATTACAAAGAAGTAAACTACGCTATCCTTATTAAATAGTGGCGAACATACTGATAACAAAATTAATACCATTGACAATGGGTATAAGAACATCAACATTGGCGTTGACCAAGCGATGATTTGATCTAGGCCAAAGTTAGCAGCAAGAAATGAAGAAAAACAACTTAGGAAAAGCCAAGTATGATAGCTTACCTTTGGAAAATGTTTATGGAAGTCTTGAGCAAAAGCTGCTACTAGACCAACTGCTGTAGTCAAGCAAGTAACTGTCAATAGCAATGCTAGTAGTGCTTGCCCAAATACCCCGCCATAAACATTAACAATTTGGTTAAACGCAACGCCGCCATTGTCAGATACTGAAAAGCGACCTAGCGACATGGCTCCCATTAAGATTAATAGCAAATAGATAAAACCGATTGCCGATACTCCAACAAAACCTGATTGAGCAACTACCTTGGAGATTGTTTTTGAACTCTTAAAGCCCATTCCCCTAATTGCTGTAACAACCGTAACACCAAATGCAAGGCCGGCTAAAGCGTCCATTGTATTATAACCTTCCAAAAAGCCATTAACTAAGGCAGAATGTTGATATGCCTGAGTTACTGTAGCCACTTGAGGATTGCCTAGAGGATTAAGAAAAGCAACAACAAATACCAAAAATAACAAGCCTAAAAATAGTGGATTTAAAACCTTACCGATATTAGACAAGATATTGTTTTGATGGTAGGAAAACGCAAAAGCTGCTGCAAAGAATAATACTGAAAAGATGAGCAAAGATACTTTTTCAGCATTTTGTGGTACAAATGGTGCAATACCAACGGTGAAAGAAACAGTTGCTGTTCTTGGAGTACCAAACAACGGTCCAATGGTCGCATGAATCAAAACCATAAAAACAACTGCAAAAACTTTACCTAAAGGCTTACCAATATCATAAACTCCTTCAGAGCGAGTGATTGAAACAGCCAATACCGATAAAAGTGGCAACAAAACTCCGGTAACCAAAAAGCCGGCTGCAGCTAAGAGCCAATTCTTCCCAGCTAGTTGTCCAAGGTGAAGTGGAAAAATTAAGTTCCCGGCACCAAAAAATAGACCAAATAGTAGGGATGCAACAACTAAATATCCCTTCCACGTTAATTTCTCTGATGTTGAATCTTTCATAAATACAACTCCTTTTTCACTTTCTTGAAAACAAAAAATCCCTCAACCAGAATAAAGTCTGATTGAGGGACGCTTGAGCGTGGTACCACCCTGTCTTCATATCACTATTGCTAGCAATATCTCTACACGTGCAGCCAGTAATCCTGGCGATACGTCGGCACTGTAATGGGTGCTCCCACTCCTTCTTACTATAAATTAAGAAGTTGAACTCAAAAGTGATTTTCGCCTAAACTTTATTTATCTCCTTGCACCTAACGAGACTCGCTGAAAACTTGGATTAGGTTACTCTTCTTTATCTTTGTCTTCGGTTAATTAAATTGTTAATAATTATTTTAATCGGTTATCGGTGTTTGTCAACATGTTTTTGTAATTATTTTTTAGCTAATAATTTAGCTGTGCGGTTTTATTCAAATAACTTTGCCATATATAGAAAATATAATCAATAAAATATTTCTATCATTTCCCATGTATATTCTATTAGAAAACGCTTTCGGTTATTTATACCATAGATTGTGAAGGAATTAATTTTGTATTGATGAGAAAAGGTGTTGCAGATGAGCAATAAGAAAAATAAATATCTTGGGACTGCTGGTTCAGTCTACTTTTCATATTTTGTGATGGGTTTGGGGGATGTCCCTACTTGCACAATTTAAATCAGAATTTGCACAAATTTGGCATACAAATATCGCTGGCGTTTTAGCAGTTGGTGGGGCTGTTGGTATCGGTGGTATTTTATCAACTTTGATTACTGGGCCAATTTCAGATAAGTTTGGTCGGCGTGCATCGGCAGTGATCGGCCACTTAGGATAGACAATCTACTACATTAGGCTTTTATTTGCACCAAATCAAACTGTTGCCTATATCATTGCTATAATTGGCGGTATCTCCAATTCATTTTTGAATGCATCTAATTTTCCAACCTTGATGGAAATTTTTCCTCAATCTTCATCAGCAGCCGCTTTAATGTCAAAATTTGCAATTAACTTAGGACAGTTCTTCTTGCCAGTAGCAATTCTGCTCGGTGGTTTTGTTGGTGTACCATTTAGGGTAGTCTTTATGTCAACTGGTATTGTCTACTTAGTACTTGCTACACTTTTAGCATTTCTGCCTTACCCTAAACAGGTTCAAAAAACTGCGAACAATGAAAAAAATAGCAACAATTCTGTCCAAAAATCGTTTAGTCTTGGTACAATTTGCCTAGTTTTTATGGGCTTTACCACCACTGCAGCTTTTTTGCTTTGGATCAATACTTACCAAGAGCTTGCAAAATCATACGGGATTGCTCAGCCAAGTACCTTGCAATCTGTTTACGCAATTGGTGCCTCAATTGCTGTTTTGTTCAATTCATTTATTTTGAAAAAAGGCATTAAAGAATTAGATATTTTAATCTACTACCCACTAATTAGTGCAGCTAGCCTATTATTGGCATATGCTATCAATGCTCCATGGATTTTATATGTAACTAGTCTATGCGTCGGTTTCTTTGCAGCTAATGGTCTTTACCAATTAACTTCAGCTGTATTGGGAAATCTATACCCAACCATGAAAGCTACGACTCAATCATGGGCGGGACTATTTTCAGCTTTTGCTCAATTTGGCATTATTTCAATGGCAGCTTGGATTACGGCAATCGCAGGCAATGCAGCTCCTAAATACATCCTTTTATTGAATGTTGCCAATATGGTTTTAAGTACTGCATTAGCACTATTAGTTAAACGCGATAGTAAAAATCATTAGTAATATACGAGGTAGGTAAAATGTCAGAAAAAGATATTATAATTATGCGAGATGGCTTGAAGTTAGCAGCTAAAGTGTCAATTCCAAATACTGAAAAATATGATGTCGTAATCCTAGCTTACGGCTTTATCGGTATGATGGATCCAAAAGTAAATGACCTACTTCCAGTTCTATTGCAGAAAAAAGGCTTAGCTACAATTAGATTCGACTTTAATGGACATGGCCTTAGCGATGGAATGCTTGACAATATGTCAATTTTCAATGAGCTAGAAGACTATCAAGCAATTATGAACTATGCCCTTCAGCTTGAAGGAAGAGATCATCTTTATTTAATCGGTCACTCTCAAGGCGGCGTTGTTTCTTCAATGATGGCAGGCTACTACAATGATCTGGTTGATAAGTTGGTTATTATGTCTCCAGCAGCTGCCTTAGTCGATGATGCAAAGATCGGCACTTGCATGGGCGTTGACTATGATCCAAATAACGTCCCTGAAAAGCTTGATTTCAAAGATTTTCAGTTGAATGGCTGGTACTTCAGAACGGCGAAATTTATCAACGTTTACGAAACAGCTAAGGTATTTCATGGTCCAGTTCTAGCCTTGCATAGTGAAAATGACAAGATTGTAAATCCATATGCAAGCCGCCACTTTGAAGCTGTTTTGGATAACTGTGAATATCACCTTGTTCCTGAAAGCGACCATGGACTGCATCAAAATAGAGCCGAAGTTTATGATAGAGTTGTCAACTTTTTGACTAAGTAGATATAAAACTTTTATAAGCAAATACCCAGGTAATCAAATCGATTGCCTGGGTATTTTAGCTAGAGGGGAGATCTAGTTTTACTTATCTTTTTTCAATATCGCCACCAGTTGCTAAGTAACCAGAAATTACTGGAGGAGTGCCCCATGGAATGATGATGTAAGTTGAATTTACTCAGTGCAAAGAAGTTGCGATATAAGCTAAAGTAGTAGCTACCATTGGCGTTAAAACAAATGGAATTGCATAAACTGAGTTAAATACGATTGGCATATCATACATCATTGGTTCATTCACTATAACAGTATACTTATTCATGTTCTTGCAAAAAATCAACTACTGCGCCATAAAGATTGGCATCGCTTCTAAATTTACATAATTCAACCTTAGGTTCAATGTCTGCAATGGATACTCGAGCTGTAACTTGTTGTATTTTTTCACGCAAAAGTGGTAGCAATCGTGGATTATTGGATACTCCGCCACCCAAAATAAATTTTTCAGGATCATAAGAATATTGTAGATTATAAATTGCAACTGCAAGAGATTCTAACATTTTTTCACGCAAATCATGTGCAAGCTGATTGCCTTGATCTGCAAGATCAAATACTTCCTTGCCAGTTAAATCCTCATCCGTAATTTCATTATACTTCCGCGCCAAATTGACTGGTGAACATGCTTCACTCAAGGTTTCGTGGTCATTTACCTGCATAAAACCAAATTCACCACCGTAGAGATGACTACCATGAAAAATCTTTCGATTGATGATAATAGCTCCGCCGACTCCTGTTCCTAAAACTAAGAAAAGAATATTCTGGTTATCTTTTCCAGCTCCGTAAGCAACTTCAGCTAGTGCGGCGCAGTTAGCATCATTTTCAACACTTACAGGCAAACCAAATAATGCTTCTAATTTATCAAAAATAGGAAATCCATGAATATATGGAATAGCACTTGCACCATCTATGCGCCCTGCTGACTTATTAACTGCACCAGGAGAGCTAATGGCAACGCCACTAATATCACCATATATATTCTTGATTTTTTCAACTTTAATCTTTAATACATCATAAAAATCATCAAGATTATCAGGTGTTGGTTCACTATCCATAGTAACCAACTTCTCATCAACCCATGCACCAAACTTAATACTGGTGCCACCGATGTCAATAACTGCTAAATTTCTCATCCTTAATGTTCCTTTGTCATATTTAATCATGAAATCTATGCTTTTATTATAAAGAAAGCCTTTTCAATAGCAAATATTTGTATCGAAAAAAGTATACCTTTTGCCCAAAATAAATAGGCATTGATTAAAAACCTGAATCAATGTCTATCTATTTTCTACGCTAGATTTTCTATTTTTCTACAAATAGTTCAACCTTCTTTTGACTCTTAACCTCAAATAAACCTTTATCTGAGATTTTTAGATTTGGCGAAACTAATAGCGATAAAGTTGAAAAGGACATAATTTCATTAGTATTTTTGTATCCCAAATCTCTCATCGTTTGTCTAATTTCGCCAATTTGTTTACCTAATACTTCAATTGGTTGATCACTAACAACTCCCCCAATTGCTAGTGGAGCATTTGCAACAATCGTATCCCCTTTGGCAGCAATGTAGCCGCCTTGCTGGTTAATCAGTTTATGCTGGATTTTAATCATGCCTGAAATGTTGGTACCCATCACCATCAAATTATGATGATCATGCGCCCAAGTAGCTCCCACTGCGCCATCTCCACTAATAGCACGATCCACCAATCCTAATTGGTATTGCCGTCCATCAGACTTTCCATAGCGCTCTTGAACCAGAATTAACGCCAGGCCTGCTTGTTTCCATAGAACTTTGTGATCCTTAACTTCAACTTTTTTCTGTACGTAGTTGGTAAATGTGCCCACTTCATTAAGTTGCATGACATTAGCTAAAACTGCCCCATTTTGGACTAAGTTGGTGGTTAATTCTAAATCTTTTTCAGATAATTTAGTCGCAATAACTGAATGTCTTAATTCTGGTAAAAATTCATAATCTGCTTCTTGATAGTCTGTCAAAAATGGTTGGCCATTTTTGTAAACTTTAGAAATTGCAAACTTTTCAAGATTGTCCAAAACAACAAAATCAGCCACTCTTCCTGGCGCAATTGCTCCACGATCCCATAATCCCATATGCCGAGCAGGTGTATAAGTAGAAATATAAATTGCGTCCTCTGGTTTCATCCCCATTGCAATAGCTTTTTCGACTAAAGCATTCAAATGACTAGTAAGTAAAAGATCTGGCATAGAGTCATCCGTAACTAAGGCTACATGCTCAAAATATTGATGATTGATAATGGTATCTAGCACTTCTTGATGCATGGATTTAAGCTGAAGCTCAACAAACATTCCATTACGGATCTTTTCATCAACTAAAGCAGCCGTTTGCTGAGTATGGTCTGTTGTTACACCTGAAAAAATAACTTTTGCTAAGTCTTCTCCGCAATAGGCTGGAACATGTCCTTCTAGTGGCATTGTAGGTCGAATTTTTTGGCAGGTATTAATAATATCTTTGATCAAAGTTGGCCCTTCTGCCGTCATCTCTTTAAAGTTCATTACCTCACCTAGACAAATAAATCTAGGATCTTTTAGCAACTCTTCAACTTCATGAACACCAATTTTTCCACCTGTTGTTTCCAGTGCTTCACTTGTTGAAGGGACTGATGAAGGTATACCAAAGAAAATATCTATCGGCGATGGTTGATTGATAAAGTTCTTTAGTCCAGCTATTCCAGCAACATTTGTAATTTCATGGTCATCAGCTACGATAGTTGTAGTTCCATATTTGCCAATAGTTTTACCCATAATTTCTGGAGTAGTCATCGAACTATCAATATGCATATGAGCATCAATCAATCCTGGAATAAGATATTTTCCAGATAAATCGATCACCGTTTTGGCTTCAATATTTGGTAATTCTCGATCAATCCAATAAAACTTGCCATCCTTAACTGACACAGTAACCTGTTCAAATTTTCGCAGAAAAACATTGAACACGTTGGCATTTGTTATTAATAAATCTACCTTGGTCATAATCTCACCTATAAAGAAAGGGGCGACTATTGCCAACCCCTTTAATAACTATTGATTCATAATCTTATTCCATTGATTAATCCATGAAGACATATGGTCATTTACATAGAAGAAATCAATTGTCTTTGCTCTCTTGGCAACATCACCATAGGTTTTATTAGCAGCTTCACTATCAGTCAATTTTACCGCTGTATTTACAGGGGCGTTGTTTAGTGACTTGGCACCTGCAACCTTCTTTTGAATCTTTTGACTCAAACGGAAATCAATATACTTGTAAGCAGCATCCTTATTCTTGCTATTCTTCAAAATAGCTACATTGTCATAGTTAGCATAAGTTCCAGATGCTGGCACTACATATTTCAAATTTGGATTAGTTGCTTGAAGCATCCCTACTGCATAATCACCAACAACTGCTGCTTCAATTTCACCCGTCTTAAACATATTGCTTAAGTCAGAGCTTTGAGCATAAGTCTTAACTACATTAGGCTTCAATTCTTTCAAGGCCTTAAAAGCTGCAGCGCCATTATCACTAGTTACGGCTGTTTTGGCATGGTCACCTGCTAAGTAAAGCATAGCTGGGCCAAAAGTAGTAGTGATGTCTGGAATTGCAATCTTTCCTTTTAGATTTTTATCCCATAATTGATTCCATTCCTTGAGATTTACCTTTTTTGGGTTATAAACAATCCCGATACTATTTAAAGTATAAGGAACAGAGTTTGTTTGCTTTGCCAACTTTTGTTGCGCACTAGATAAATATTTGAAGTTCTTCAATTTGCTGAAATCAAGTTTGGCAAAAAGTTTCTTCTTAGCGCCAGTTACTGCATTGTTTTGAGCTAATTCAATTACATCAACGCCTGAATTAGGATTGTGTTGAATTTGCGTCAATCGAGTCGAGCTATCGCCAAATTGAGTTGATACCTTAACGCCATTTTCTTTGGTAAAAGGCTTTAAAACATCGTTTTGCATTTGCTTAGTAGAAAGACCAAAAGTTGAAACAACGATCTTTCCACCATTTGAACTTGAGCCTGCTGAACATGCGGAAGTAGCCACTGCAACTCCAGCAACAATTAAACCTGCAGCTAAAACGCCAATTTTTTTGAGCTTCATAAAATTTCCTTTCAAAAATCCCAATAACTATTCTGACAGTGCATGGAGATGTTTAGCTGGTAAGAACAAGCTTACTTGTTCTCCCACTAAGCGCATCTTTTTGCGACTTTCCTCAACTTGAAATTCACCTAAGTCCGTTTTGATCCGATATTTAAAACTTTGACCTAGATATTCATTGCTGATAATCGTACCTGACATAACATTTTCAGCTTCATCTTGGCTCGTTATTTCAATATTTTCAGGTCGAATTGTCAGCAGCTTAGCATTTTTACATTCATCAACTGATTCAAAGACTCTTCCTTTCACTTGAATACGATGCTTATCGATTAGCTGAGTTTGCTCAAAATGAATAAAGTTGTCATAGCCAATAAAACGGGCTACATATTCAGTCCTAGGATGATGGAAAATGTTTTGCGGAGTATCAAATTGATCGATCTTGCCTTCCTTCATGATCATAACTCGATCTGAAATCGCAAAACATTCTTGTTGGTCATGAGTGACAAACAATACTGTCATCTTCAATTTCTGTTGTAAGCGACGAATCTCTTCACGCATTTTTAAGCGCAATTTTGCATCAAGATTGCTCAGTGGTTCATCCATTAGCAAAAGTTGCGGATTGATCACCAAAGCTCTAGCTAAAGAAACTCTTTGCTGTTGTCCACCAGAAAGTTGAGCGGGATATTTTTTGACGTATTCAGTTAAACCAGTAATTTCCAAGATCTCTTCAACTTTTGTTTTTATTTCTGACTTATTCATGCCGTGCATTTTTAGTCCAAAGGCTACATTTTCAAAAATATTAAGATGCGGGAACAAGGCATAACTTTGAAAAACCATTCCAAAATTCCTTTTATATACTGGAACCTTCGTCACGTCCTTATTATCAACTAACACTTGACCAGAACTTTCATCTAGCAAGCCTGCAATAATCCGCAAGGTTGTAGTTTTACCACATCCTGATGGTCCTAAAATCGAAACCAACTCTCCATCTTTGACAGAAAAAGAAATATCCTGCAAAATTTTGTTTTTTCCATCATATGATTTTGCTAATTTTTTTACTTCTAAATTTGCCACGTTTTTCTCCTTATTTGGTTAGGCTCTTAAGACCAATCGCCTTTTCTACTAAAAACATCATTAATCCAGTGAAGACCATCAATAGTACTGAAATTGCAGAAACTGTTGGATCATAGTTATTTTGCAAATAATTAAGGATCGCAGGTGGCAACATTGTCAAAGATGGTCCATTCATAAATAGCGAAATTGGCATATTGTTAAATGAATTAATAAAACACATCATGAATGCTGCGATAATGCTAGTCTTAATATTCGGCAAAACCAATAAAAAGAAGGTCTTTCTTGGCGAACAACCATAAACCCAACCAGCCTCTTCAATATGTCGATCTAAAAGCAACATACTAGCCGTGATCAGCCGAATTACATAAGGTAAACAAAGCAGAAAGTGTCCAATAATTAAGCCAATGAACACTGGGATTCTAATGGTTATGACGATGGTTTGATAGAGTGCAAAGCCAATAACAATTTCTGGTATCAAAGTTGGGCTTAAGAAGAATGATTGAAACCATGATGCTTTGGGAACATTGAACCGGGTTAAGGCGTACACAGCAGGGATGCCAATAATTAAGGCCAATCCACTAGCAATCAAAGCAACTAATAAACTTGATTCAAACCCAGCAATAAAATCTGGTTGTTGAAAAATATTGGCATACCAATTAAAAGTAAAGCCTTCGATAGGTAAGGAAATTGAATTTTGCGTGTTGAATGAAGTAATAACAACCAATATCAATGGCAACATTAGAATTGCTAATACAATTATGGATATTACGGTCAATATTTTGTTTTTGGAATTAAGCAAGACTTGGCCTCCTATCTAACATATGGCTGATGCGTCTCATTAACCACATTGAAAATGCCGAGATTAGAATTAAGACAATTGCAACCACACTAGCACTCTGCCAATTTCCAAGGGTCATTGCTTGTTGGTAAATCAGCGTTGACATCACTAAATGACGATTACCACCTAAAATTTGCGGTGTCGTATATGCTGTCATTGTTCCGGCAAAAACTAAGATACATCCCGTAAAAATTCCAGGAGTAAGCTGAGGAATTAAAACTTTAAAGAAGCTAGTCAATGGTGTTGCACCTAAAACTGCAGCAGCTTCTTCAACCTCAATATTCAATTCCGAAATACTGCCAATCAGGGAAGTAATCATAATTGGCAAAAATAGATAAACAGATCCGATCACAATTGAAATATTTGTATAGAGAATAGATACTGGCTGATTGCTAATATGCAAGGCCATAAATAACTTGTTTAAAATTCCATCCTTGCCCAAAATAATTATCCAGGCAAAGTTTCTTACGACCGCATTAGTCAGCATTGGAAACAAGATCAGCAAACTTAAAACTTGCTTCACTCCTACTTTTTGTCTTGCAATCCAAAGCGAAACAGGCAGACCTAAGACTAAAACAATGATGACAGTTATCACTGAAATCATGAACGTTCTAGCAATAACTTGCAGATTGTACGAGTTTTGTAAAAATCTAACATACTCAGCAAAGACGTTCCCTTTGGCTTGGAAAGTAGGAATTGCTATTTGGATCAGTGGGAAAAAGGTAAAAATCAAAACTCCTAAAAAAGCTGGAACAATTAAATGTATCGCTGATCTATTGTTCATATTCGTCCTCCTTTATAGCTAAAATTATACAATATCAGCTTATTAAGTCAACAAAATACGAATAATATAGGTAAAATAGTCTTATATCGTGCAGTTTTTAAGTCGGTATCGAAACAAAAAATAATCAGGTAATCGATATGAACTCATAAATCTGATCTCTTCAGTCGCATATTAATCTTCGTTCGATAGCTGTTTCCTTAATTTCGATATACCAAGTTGTATCATCCTCTTTCTGCCCATCCAGATAACATTCCATAATACTTCTGTTTATACCGATTTTGTCTTATTTAAATAATTTGGGCATAAATAAAAACCTCGAAATTTTTGTCCGAATTTCGGGGTTCATATCATGTTTGCTTTACTTTTTCAATATTTTACTTTTATCAATTCTAGAGGTGCCAACCTTACCTGAATAACTGCTAAGTCATCCATAAATTCTACTTCAACTTCATCAACTTGATATGCATCTTTTTTATATCTAGTAACTTCCACCTGGTGATTTGGTTTAAGAGTATAATGCCAATTTATTTGTTCATATTCATCCAAAGTAAAGTTAGCTATCCAAAGTTCACGACGCGTACGATCAATCTTCAGTTTAACATTTGGCATCTCCGTTAAGTAATCAACTGGTCCAATTTCATCAAGCATCTGCTTAATTAGTCCCTCCTTATAAGATGAATATTGTGCTTCCCAGCCATACTTTAAATCTGCACTTATCGGTAAAAGTATCGCCTTATGATCCACTATCGTCATCATATTTCCTAATTTCTGATCAATTGAGTTATAAGCTGAGGTCCATACTTGTACGTCAGCATCCTTTTCATAATCAAGAGATAGATAACTTCCAGTATGTTGCAACATAGTGACTCTTGGATCTTTAACATTGTTAACTTGACGTCCATCTGCTTGTTCAAACGATTGATAAGCCGTCTTAGGTTGATACCATTGAGCTTTGACAATATGCAAAAGTTCATTAGCCAAGCCCAAATCAATGATAGCTTGAACACTTTCACCATCAAGTAAAATCTTATTGCTTGCAAAAAGATACCTAATTTCTGCCTTAGGCAGTCCACGAAGCAATTGACCTGAAATTGCTAGTGTTTCATTTTGAATATTATTAACAGTAGCGTGATCAATCGGCAATATCGTTGTCGCTATGCCGAATGAACTTAATAAACTAGCCCATTGTTTATCCTGTGGCAATAATTCATCAACCAACTTGCCTGTGATAGTCTGACCATAAAAAACAGCATCTTGATCAACTAAAACCTTAACACCAGCTAAACCACCAACATCCATCCTAATTTCTGCCAATTTTGAGACAAATGGTTTAATTTGGCTTAACAAGCGACTATAATCCCAGCTATCGTTAATACCATTGCCCATCATGTCAAAGATATTTAATAAAATACCCTTAGCCCCCAATAAAGCAGTAGTAATAATTTGAAAGGCGATGAAATTATTGGATTTTACTTGCCTAGTCCACATACTATTTTCTAGTTCAGGATATAATTCAGCTTTTGCTCCTGCATAAGCTGCTGTAATGACGCTATATTTTTCAAAATCTCGGCCATACATTATCGGGGATACTTCGTTATATGCTGGCAAATGTGGACGAACTACTCGGGGGTGTTGCGCTTTTTTGCCTCTTTGAGCATCTAACAAGCCCGCCCAATCTCTTGCCTCAACTGCATGCCAATCTGGAAACGAAGTCATTTGCCCTAGATCAGTTTCAGGACTCACTTCATGAACTGCTTTCTCGATCAATTGTTCAACTTCAATCATTTCTTTGCGCGCTTGATTTAAATAAATCTTGCGCTCGTCCGTTACCTGCCCTGGGGCTAGCAACGCTTTGACGAATTCATGCCTTGTCACTTTTTTCCCTAATTTTTCCTGATATATCTTCATATGTCGTGGACAAAAGCACATTAATTTTAGAGGTGAATGATTATAATGTCTGAAATCATCTTCTAGCCACAAACGCTTAGGGTGGATTGAGGCATATTGCGTATATCTTTCTACAAGATATTGGCGCCATTTAGGATCAGCTGGACAAGCCATATCTTTAGCCTTATTGCCTTCAATATCAACAAAAGTATCAAATCCAACTTTATTATCTATTTTAAATCCTCTATCTGAATGCATGATGGTAGTCCATGGATTTAAACTAGTAGTTATCCCCATATCTTTCAATTTAGCTTGAAGCTCTTTTATTTGATCTAGCCAGGGCTGAGTTTCTTCTCTTGTTAAGTGACTATGGTTTAACTCTTCCGCATTGATAATAAAGCAAACATCATCAATCTGCGCACTCTTAACAAAATTGAGTAAAGCTGTATCCTTTTCCGCAGAATTGTGTCTTATATCAAAAACATATCTAAGAGAGTACTCGAACATTTTGTATATTCCTTTACTAAAAAAGGGTAACAGCTTCATTCAAAATCTATTACCCTAAATTCTTCTATCCTACTTTTTCATATTAGCTAAGAAATTATTTACGTCGACTATACCGTTCTTAGCAGCTAATACATAAGCTCCTTCTGTACCTACCATTTGAGAATTTACCCATTCAATAACCATTGCCAAATTCATTCCAACAATCAAATGAATTTTTTTGCCACTCATAATCAAACGACTAATAGTATTAGCAGGAGTGCCACCCATCAAATCAGCGAAAACTAAGATTTCATCGTCATTACAAGCTTCAATTTCTTTATTAAACTTAACTTCAAAATCTTCAGGACCTTCTTCAGGCAATAGACAAACTGCATGAACATGTTCTTGTGGTCCCATAATCAATTCACAACTCTCCTTAACTCCAGCTGCCATTTGTCCATGACTAATCAATATTAAATCTTTACTCATAACTCTTCTCTCTTCCATATTTAGTTTTATTCAATTAAATTCTTAATCGATATATATTAGCCTTCAATCCAATATGATTTGGTAAGAAGTCATGTTTAAAATAATTCAAATCTAGAGGTGACAGTGATTAAAGGCTAATATATAACGACCAAGACTACTCATGATCGTTATATTTTTTCTATGCTTTAGTTAAAACTCCAAGTCCACCTAAAACAACACAAAGTACTAACACAATTAGAATTGCCTTGGTTGAAGTCATATTCTTTTTACCCAAAAGCCAGTAAACAAAACCAACAATTGCAGCAGGTAATAACTTAGGAATAATCATATCCAAGTCATTTTGAATATTTACAGAAACTCCACCAATGTTTGGAACCCAGCCAAACTTAACATTAATCATTGTTGCAACTAAGGCACCTACCATGAACACACCTAAAACAGTTGCAGCATCAGTCAATGCATTCAAGGTATCTCTCATTTCAGTAACAAGCGATACACCTTTTTCGTATGCAAAGTGTAATTGTTTCCAACGGAAAACACATATTGCTATGTTAGCAAGTACCCAAATGAATAAACCAGTTGGGTTTCCTTCTTTAGCCATAGCAGCTGCCAACGCACCAAATACAGCTGGAATCAAAGCAGCAAAGATTGAGTCACCGATTGCGGCAAATGGTCCCATCAAACCAACTTTCAAACCGTTAACTGATTCTTTTCCTTTAATACCTTCATTTTCTTCGATAGCAAGGTCAATACCAGTTACAATTGTGTTAAAGAATGGCGAAGTGTTGAAGAACTGTACGTGAGCCTTCATCATTTCTTTTAATTCAGGAGTGCCATCACCGTACATCTTGCGAAGTTGTGGCAAAATCGTGTACAAATAGCCACTATTTTGCATTCTTTCATAGTTCCAGCCTAATTGGAAAGCAAATAATGAACGTTTATTAATCTGCTTAATGTCAGCATCAGTAATTTTGTAGTTTGAATTAGAGTTCATCATCAGTAATTTCCCCCTCATCACTCACACTGCTTGCTTTTGGAGCTGCAGCAACACTTGTAGTTGAACTAATAGCCTTCTTGTAGTACAAGATTGCTAAAGCAAAACCAATCAAAGCAATTGCTAACATTGGCAATGAGTTAAATGTACCAACGAAGTTCTTGTTAACTGCAGCAACACCGCCACCAAGAGCTTGAATGTTACCAAATACAACTGTAAGCAAGGTAGTAATAGTAAAGCCAAGAATCAAGTAAGCAACATGCTTCTTAACTGGTAAGTAGCGAAGCAAAATTGCAAAACCGACAGCTGGTAAAGTAGCACCGGCAACTGACAAACCAGTTCCAAGCCATGCCCAGCTTCCGTTCAATGCATCTGCAATACTTTGAACTAAACCACGACCAAACGCTAAAGCAATAAATACAGGGATTGCTCTTGATAGTGACCATGGCAAAGCACCGTATAAGAAGTTACGCTCAATTGCCTTGTAGTTAAACGTTTCAATGTAGTGATCAACTCTGTGAGCAAAGAAAGTATTGGTAAAACGAGCCAAGATATCCAATTGAACCATGATAGCAGCTACTGGAACAGCAATAGAAGAAATTGCCACTTGTGGGCTCATCCCGCTAACACTTATTGAGAAAGCAGTTGCTAAAGTAGTACCAATGGTTGCGTCGATCTTTGAAGCACCGCCAAAAGTACCAACACCTAAAACCATCAATTGCATACCTGCACCAATTATCAAACCGGTTTTAAGGTCTCCCATGATTAAACCCACAACAAATCCAGCACCTACAGGAGTGTTAAAGCCTGTATAAAGGGTTAATTCATCAAGAATTTGGAATCCTGCATACAACGTGATTAGAATAATCTGCCATATAGCCATCGTAATTACTCCTCCTATCTAACTGCATCCAACAACTTCATAAAGTCATGTGATTCATCACTAGGAGTCAATTGAGCTGTCAATTCAACACCTTTTTTAGCAATCTCATCAAAGACTTCAATATCCTCCTGCTCAACATTTATCTGTTTAGTTACAGCTTTAGTTGTTGGAGTTTGTGACATAGTACCAACATTAATAGATTTCAGCTGAACTCCTTCATTAAGTAGCTTCAAATATTCTTGTGGTTTTTTAGCTACAAGAAATACTCTTTGCTTACCATACCTTTCGTTGTTAATATGGTCAGCAGCTACTTTATAGTTAAGAACACTCAAGCGAGTGGTCATAGGTGTTGCCATCCTTAAACCGCTTTTTTGAATATCATCTGTTGAAGCAGCGTCGTCAATTACAATAATTCTGTCAACTTGCAATTTAGGTGTCCACAAGTTGGCCACTTGTCCATGGACAAGTCTCCCATCTATTCTTACACCAACAATGTTCATAATTTCTCTCCTCTACTAGAAAAACATCAATTAATGTAACCGCTTTCTACAATTATATTATAACTGGTTATAACCACCTTGTAAATGATTTATGCAAAAAATTATTATTATTTTATTAGTCTAGACCAGAAAATTAATATGGCAAAAAATTATATTTATTTTTGTCTTTACTTGTACAGCTTTAAATCTATACATATCTATAACTAAAAATAAAAATAGCTAATAGTTAGGCTTTTAATCCCCATTTCCTATTAGCTATTTTTATATACTATACAAAATAAAAATATATTTTAATTTTTATTCAATCTATAGGTTAACTGTTCAATAAACTTATCTTGTCCTTTTTTACCGTCACTATCGTCTTTAAAGACTCCCGCAGATTGCAAAACTGCTTCAAATATTTCAATAACTGCTTGCCTAATTATTTCATCTACATTATCGGCCGTAATGTGGTTTTCAAGCAACAACTGCTTCGCCCATTTTTCATGCTTTTCTGCCATATCATTAGGCTGATGCAATAAATACTTCTTCACTTCTTGTAATTCATCTTTAAGTCTTCCAGGTAATATTGCTCTGCCCATAACCTCAATCAAGCCTATATTTTCTTTTTTAATATGCCATAGTTCTTCATGAGGATGGAAAATGCCTAAAAGATACTGATCAGATGTATTATTATCACGCAAAACTAAATCTAAAATATATTTATCGTCTTCCCGATGCATGATTGGAGTAACAGTATGATGCCTTTGACCAAATTCATCATAAGCGTGAATCATTATCGTTTGATCAGAATATTGATCCCAGAAATTTATGATTAGATCTGCCAACTTAATCAGCTGCCTCGTATCGCTAGAAATCAACCGCAAATCGCTCATTGGCCAATCAACTATCCCGCATTTCACATCAGAAAAGGTAGGAAAGTCTATCACTTGTTTAATTTTTGCCTTCATCATTGGAAATATATGTTTACCACCTTGATAATGTTCATGAGCTAACATTGATCCACCAACAATTGACAAGTCAGCATTTGACCCAACAAAATAGTGTGGTAACATACGTTCAATCTCGATCAGATTTATTAAAGTTTGTTGATCAATAACCATCGGAACATGCTTTTGATCTAAAAATATACAGTGTTCATCAAAATAGGCATAGGGAGAATATTGCATCCCCCATTGTTGTCCACCAATAGTCATTCTGACTATTCTTAAATTCGATCGAGAGTTTTTACCATAATCACCAAGATATCCCTCATTCTCCAGACAAAGCGCACATTTTGGATAATCATTATTTTTAATAAGAGCAGCTTTAGCTATCGATTGTGGATCTTTTTCTGGCTTTGACAAGTTAATAGTAATTTCTAATTCATGCCCCTTGCTACTGGTTCCCTCATAAACAATATTTTTATCAATCGCTTTTTTCTTTATGTAATTATTCTTTATACATAAGTTGTAAAACCAATCAGTGGCTTCTTTGGGAGATGTCCCCATCTTTTCCCAAAAAGTACGATTTATCTCACTAGGGATTGGCGTAGCTAAATCGTGCAATAAATCATTTAAAATTTCTTTAGAAGTAGTATCATCAACTATTTTTTTATTCTTGACAGCAATTGCCACTAGTTGATCAACCAAATCACTTGAAGAAATATCTTCATCATCTTCTCCAACCAATGCCTTTATTTTGTTTGTTACATAAACACGATCTAATGGCGAATAGCTGCCACTCTCAATTACTTGTTGTGCAAAAGCTTCTATTGCTGTCATAGTTAATAAATCCTTTTCGTACCATCAACCAACTCTGCATCATAAAAACTTGCATTATATCCAAACTTATCAAAGTAAATTTTGGTAAGTTTCTTTTTAAATTCAGCAGCATCAGTTTTCTTTACAATGGCGATAGCTGATCCACCAAATCCTCCGCCGATCATTCTAGCGCCAATTGCCCCGTTAGCCCATGCACTTTCTGCCAGAGTATCTAGTTCTGCACCCGTAACTTCATAGTCATAATGTAGACTCACATGTGAAGCATTCAATAGATGTCCTAATTGTGATAAGTCGTTCATTTTCATGGCATTGGTAGCACGAATTGTTCTCTCATTTTCCAAAACTGCATGTCGAGCTCGCTTCAATTCAACGGCATCATTGATCAAATAACTGTACTCATCCAAAGTTTTTGCATCAAGTTCACCTAAGCTTGTAATATCTAATTTCTTTTGCAATTTCTTTAGTGCACTTTGACATTCTCTAACTCGATCATTGTATGCTGAGGATGCTAGTGTATGTTCTTTATTAGTCGACATGATCACAATTTCATAGTCACCCAATTTCAACGGCATGTACTCATATTCCATACTGTTGCAATCTAGGAAAATAGCAGCATCCTTTTTACCCATAATGCATGCAAACTGATCCATAATACCTGAATTCAAGCCAATAAATTCATTTTCTGTTCTTTGGCCCATTTTTGCTATAGAAATTGAATCATCATCTAGTAAAAACTTATCCTTCAAGATTTTGCCCATTAACATTTCTAAAGCAGCTGATGATGAAAGACCTGCTCCTGATGGAAGTGTCGCATTGATGTACAGGTTAAAGCCATGATTTATTTTGGCGCCATCATTACTATGTCTCAGGTAAGTTATCATTCCTTTAAAATAGTTGATCCAAAAGCGATCGCCTTTTTCGATCGTTTCATCTTCAAGATCGAATTCAACCACACCACTTGCAATATTTTTAGAAAACATTGCAACAGTTTTATCTGTTCTTGCTCCATATACACCATAAACACCTAAGCTTATTGCAGCTGGAAATACATGACCACCATTGTAGTCGGTGTGTTCCCCGATAACATTAATTCTTCCTGGTGAAAAATATATTTCTTCTCCAGCTGAACCAAAAACTGACTGATAGGCTGACAATAGTTCATCATTATTCATATTTATACCTCATTCATCAATTCTGATATTTAATATCAAAAAAGCTAAGAAACACTAAATAATTTAGTGAGTCTTAGCTCTTATACTAGTCATAATTAATATTCTATTTAGTAGCTTGATATCTTGACTCACCATTCAAATATGTTTCAACTAACGTCATATCCGGGTTTAAAACGATAAAGTCAGCATCCTTATCTGGCTTTATTGACCCACAACTTGCCAAAATATTTACACTTTTAGCAGGAACATATGAAGCCATCATAATTGCCTTTTCTGGCGTCACGATGGTCCAATCTACTACATTCTTGACTGCATCTTTTAATTGAAGAATACTACCAGCTAGACTGTTATCTTGCTTTAGTCGAGCCATGCCATCTTGAACATAAACTGATAATTCTCCCAGCATGTAGTCTCCATCTGGCATCATCCCTGCTTCCATGCAGTCAGTAATCAAAGCAACATGTTCAGGGCCAACTACATTGATCAACCCTCGTACAAGAGCTTCTTCAACATGATGTCCGTCGCAAATCAATTCATCAACTACGTTGTTTAATAACATTGCAGCATTGGCAATAGTAGCTCCATGGTGAGCGGGATCTGGCATTCCATTAAATGTATGAGTAAATACCCTAGCTCCTGCTTCAACACCAGCTACAGCTTCGTTAAAAGCTGCATTAGAGTGTCCCAAAGCTACAACTATGCCCTGCTTAGTCACTTCACGAATAAATTCTCTGGCGCCTTTACGTTCAGGTGCCATTGAGATTTTTTTTAGTAATCCTCCCGAAGCATTCAACCACTTATTGAACAAATCAAGGTCTGGATCACACATATACTTGGGATTCTCAGCCCCAGCATGTTCCTCTGTAAAAAATGGACCTTCAAAATGTAATCCTTGAATCTTAGCTCCAGTTTCCTCTCCATGATGCTGGGCAAACATCTGACAAATCCTAGTCAAAGTTTCATCAGCTGCAGTAATTGTTGTTGGCAACCATGAAGTTACTCCTGCACTAAGCAAAGCCTCAGATAATCGATTGATTCCTTCCCAATCGCTACTCATAACATCTTCTTTTACTGAGCCATGGATATGAGTATCAACTAATCCTGGAGCAATCCATTTGCCTGAATAATCATGAATTTCGGCAGTTGATTTTGGTACTTCTCGGTGATAAAGACCAAATTTTCCATCATCTGTTATCTCTAAAAATCCACCATTTTCGGTGCGATTTTCTAAAAAGAATTTATCTGCATGAACATAATAAGTCATAACTTACCTGCTATTTGCTGTACTCGTGAATAGTAACACCCTTAACTACTCTATTAACCGTTCCTGTTGGAGATGGCGTATCCGGAGTATTTCCAACTTTAACTGAGGTCAATAAGGCTATTGTTTGAGCAAACATAATGTCTGGGAAGGCCATGTATGCATCTGGCAACAATCTTGCTTCGCTAAAGGCGAAGAATCTACCACCAAAGTTCTGATCATCCTTATTTTGTCCTACTCCCATTACTAATGGAACAATTTCATCATTCTTAATTTCATCAAGAATATCTAAATCATATTGACGAGTGTAGGTATTGTTTGAAACAAAGTCGAAAACAATTGTCTTATCATCCAAGAATGACTTTGGACCATGGCGAAGACCCATTGAAGTATCAAACAAAGCTGCTACCTTACCTGCAGTTAATTCAAGAATCTTCAATCTTGCTTCTTCTGCCAAGCCGCCAAGTGCACCACTACCGATGTAGGTAATTCGGTCAAAATCAGTATCTACCAGAGCTTGAATTTCTGATTCTCTAGCTACTACTTCCTCACCCATCTTTGCAATTTGTTCTACAAAACTATGCTTTAATTCGTCTGAAATAGTGTCAAAAACAAGCAAGGTTGCTAGTGACATACATGAAAATGAACCTGTCATCGCAAAACCTAAATCAAGTGACTTTTCAGGCATTAATAAAACCAATCCATTAGGATCATCTTGTAAATCCTTAGCCAAGAACCCTTCTGGAGCACAAGTAATAGCAATTTGGTAAAGATTCTTGACAATTTGCTTAGCAACTTCGACAGTTGCGACAGATTCAGGAGAATTACCACTACGAGCAAAGGAAACTAAGATAGTCGGGGTATCTTCTTCTAAATAATATTCTGGAGTAGAAACAATTTTAGTTGTATCAATTGCTTCAAAATTATATTTAGTGCGATCTCCATACTTTCTAAGATATGGCATCACAGTATTACCAACATAAGCACTAGTTCCTGCGCCGGTAAAAATAACTTTAACCTTGCCAAACTTTTCATGAATGTTAGTTAAAAAACTTTCAATTTCTGCTTTTTTAGCTTGGTAAATATCCCAAGTTTGGCGCCATAAATCTGGTTGTTGAGCAATTTCTCTAGTAGTAATATCTGCACCTAGTGCCTTCAATTGTTCATCTGTCTTTTCAAACATGTCTACACCTCATAAAATCAATAAATATTGTTATACTGTTTTGACTGATAAATAAACTTATCTCCTCTAGCCAAAGCCTTGGTATATTCAACAGATACATTTTTATCATTAATTGTCCGTCGATATATCTTCATCGCCGCATCTCCTTCATTAACATCGAGAATTTTGGCTACTCGAGCATCCAAATTAACTGCCTTAATATCTTCAAAAGCTAAAACACTGATTTGATGATATTTCTTTTGCATAACGTTATATAAGGAATCTTGCTCAACATCTTCCAAGACAAAATCAGGAAAAAGTTTCTTAGGTAGATAAGTTTTACTATATAAAAATGGTTCCCCGTTAGCCATACGCAAGCGCGTCAATTCATAGACCCGCTCGTTAAGCTCCAGATTTAATTGACCGCTAATCTCTTCATCAGCAGCAACGACACCGAGAGAAATATTTTTTGTGCTTGGCTTAAAACCATTGCTAGTCATTTTACTAAAAGAATAAGTGGTAGATAAACTAGCTTGAGCCCAAAAATAAGATGAAACAAAAGTTCCTTTGCCATGTAAACGATAGATAATTCCTCTTTGTTCCAAATCCCCCAAAGCTAGGCGAATCGTGCTACGACTAACGTTATATTGTTTAACCATTTCTCGCTCACTAGGAAGTTTATCATTAGGAGCATACATCTCTTTGATTTCTTTCTCGAGCCGATCCATCAGCTCACGATAAAGCGGATTAGCCATTTTTTCGTCTCCTTTATAACTGGTTGGTACCACTTATGAGTCAAGTATATCATAAATCACTCAAAAAAGCGCTTTCTTTTTGTGAATAGAAAGTAATTATCAAATACGAAATTCGATAATTACTCTCTATCTTATCATAATTGCTTCGCTAATTTCTGAGCTAATTGACTACATTCTTTTGCTTTATAGAGATCACCTTCAACTTGATAAATATGCTCAAGTAAATAATAATCTGCTAACTTTTGCTCGTTTGCCTCATGATTTAAACGCTGTTCGATGAGCTTCTTTTTGCTGGTTTGATCTTCAACCATCACTTCATATATCGTCATCAAATAATCCTTTTGAGCCTCGTTTCTTCTAGCTGATTTGACCTTGTCATAACAGATTTTTGCTTTTGGCTTATTTTTCAAACCAATATAGTAGTTTAGTGCATTGCCAAAAAAGCTTAATTTTTGTTCGCTAGTTAAATTCAAGGAAGCTATCTCATCAAAAACTTTATCAGCAGCTTCAATATGATTTTCTGCAATTGCAGCATTGAATGTCAGCGATAAGCGAGTATAAGCCGAAACAGTTTTTTTGATTGCTGGATCATTAACCAACTTATTGAAAGTTTTCAGATCTCCCTGTTGCAAGCTGTTAATTAATTTATACGTATTTTTCTGTGTCCGCCTTCTAAAATAAACTTCGAAAATTAAATATAGAACAAATAAAACAAACAAAATAATATAAAAAATTGGTTTCATTTCAATTCCTACTCCCTGCTATTAACTTAACTTTATTATCCTATATTTTATACAAATGTAAAAGTTTTCATAAAATATTGACAGCGTTTACAATAATGAGTATAGTTTAAATAAATAGAAAGGATAAAGGTCAAATCTTATGGAATTAATATTAGTTAGACACAGCGTCAGCAACCACAATACTGGCGATATTATTTCTGGTGCTCAAAGCAATCCCGACCTTAGCCCGGTCGGGATTGAAAAAGTTCAAAAAATTTATCCCAAACTAGACTTAAAGAAAATCGACCAAGTTTTTTCTAGTCCACTCAATCGTGCAGTTCAAACTGCTAAATTATTGACGAATGACCAAAAAGAGATCATTCTAGATCAAAAATTACTTGAAATGAACTTTGGCTCTTGGGATGGTAAATCTGTTACTCCATTATACGATCTATACCCCGATGCTTTTGATTGCGAAGGCTTAATCACTGATAATTACCTCAAATATGCCAAAGATGCCGAAAGTTTCCAGGATGTTATTGATCGAGTTCAGTCATTTTATGACAATCTAAAAGCGAACTATAAAGGGAAAACTGTTATGATTGTTTGTCATGGTTTTACTATTAGAGCCTTTATTGCCGCCTTACTTCAAGTTGACATTGATAAAATCGGCACGGTTGATAATATTTCCTTTACTGAGTTTAATATTGATGATCAGTCAGACCGGGTTCAGATGAAGGGATTTAATCAAAAATTGCCTATTTATTATGGAATCTAAATAAGCTAGAGCTTTTTGCTCTAGCTTATTTTCTACCCAAAATCAAATATTATTTGATATTACGTAGAAAAGTGCTAGGGAGACATTCCGTCGAATGAATCCCTAACACTAGGTTAGTATGTTTGTATTGTTGCTATTCTACTGTTAACTTTTCTTTCCAAGACTTAGCACCAACTAAGGCAGCATTCAAATTTTCAATATTTTGCTTACCTTGTTCAGCTAACCACTTGCTTCCTACTTCTTCTCCTTCAGCAGCAAATGGCTTGATAGCAGGCTTCCAAGTAGCACGACCACATAAGACACCATTAAATTCGGCACCGGCTTCTTCTGCCATCTTAATTTCGGCGATAAATTCTTCTGAAGTTACCCCTGCAGATAAGAAAATGTATGGCAAGTCAGTAGCATCCGATTGGTCCTTCAATAATTGTAAAGCTTCGTCTCTGGTATGAACCACTTCTCCATCAGTAAAGCCTTCTACATATTTGAGATTAAATGGCAATTCCACCTTTAATACACTAACATTATATCGAGGATCTGAGAATTCCTTCATTGCTTCAATTACTTTATGAGGCTTAATTTTAGCATATTCTGGGCTCTTGACATCATCCATCTTACCATCATAAGTAAGTAATTCTAAGAACAATGGCAAGTCAGTAGCCTTAGCTTCTGCACCTACTCTTTCGACAAAAGCGCGCTTCTTATCATTAATTTCATCAGGTTCATCAGCATCGTAATATACCAAGAATTTAATTGCATCTGCTCCTGCTTCCTTAATTCTCAAACCTGATTGATCTTCAATCAAGTCACACATTCTACCAGGTTCAGTAGTATCATAGCCTGTCTTTTCATAAGCTAGTAACAAGCCACAATTCTTATCTCTTAGCTTAGTAGCAGGCAAGCCATATTCAGGATCTGTCAAAATTGATGATGCATATGGTGTCAATTCTTTAGAAATAGCCTTCTTAAAATCAACAATTGTTGTTTCATCAGCTGGCTTATTTGCAGCTTCTGCTAACATTCTCTTAAGTGATCCACGTTGATCAATTGCAAGAGCACTGATTACTCCAGCTTTATTCGATAATTTTTCCATGTGCTTAGCAACTTCAAATGTAATTTTACGCATATTTTTCTCCTTAAAATGAATCCGCTTTCTTTTACATATATAATGATAGCATTTACATTTTGTAAAATAAAGTGGTTCGTACCAGTTAATTAAAATTATTTATCGCTAAATAACTTTTTAATTTCATCAGCAGTTTGGCTGACTTTTAATTTATGTACAAAATCAGCATGTGTGAGTAATTTAGCAGTGTTAGAGAGATATTTTAGATGATCTTTACTATCATTATCTGGAATTAGGAATGAAATTACAGTATCAATCTTTTTACCATCCAAAGAATTCCAATCAACGGGATGTTTAAGCTTTAACACTACCATAGCAGATTTAGTAATATTTCTAGATTGAGCATGTGGAATAGCAAAACCGTCTGTCATTCCAGTTGAGCCCTCTTGTTCACAAACCTGGTATTGTTTATAAATTTCTGATTCATCACTTGCCAAACCATTTTTAACTGCTAATTTAGCTAAATGTTTTAAAGCTTCATCACGAGAGTTTACGTCTACATCAAGTTCAATATTGTTTACATTTAAAATTTCGTCAGGATCATATTCAACTTTAGGAGTATCAATGTCTACCTCTGCAGACTTTGTATCTTCTTCAAATAAGCTTGGACTAGCTACAACTGGTTGACTATTTTTTGATTTATTAGCAATTATCGCTAATAAAAGACCTGAAACTATTGAACCAACTATAATCCATAATACCCATAAAAATGGTTTATTAACTAACGGTAAAACAATAAAGCCACCATGAGGAGCAGGAACTTGGATTTTTGAAATATAAGTCAAAGATGCTGCTACAGCGGAACCAACCATGAAAGCAGGAATATTAAGCAATGGATTTTTAGCAGCAAATGGAATAGCCCCTTCAGTGATATGAGTTGAACCTAGCAAAAAGTTAACATAAGCAGCTGCTCTTTCATCATTTGAATATGCCTTCCGATTAAACAAAACTGCAAAACCCGTTGCAAGTGGAGGAGCAATACATGCAGCGGAGACCCCTGCCATGAAAAAGTAATTGCCTTGGGCTAGCAAGGCTGTTCCCGTTACATATGCAGCCTTATTGATCGGTCCACCAAAGTCAGCTACACACATGATACCAATAATAATACCAAGTAAAATGGGATTACTATTTTCAAAACCCTTTAGCCAATTCATCATAAAAGTATTTAAAGCATGAATTGGTGTATTCAAGGCGAACATCAACATCCCTGTAATAAATACCCCTAATACAGGAAAGAGAAAAATTGATTTCAAACCTCTAAATTGCCGATCTGGCAAAGCTTTAAATAATTTTTGCAATAGTAAAACTACAATTGCTGATAAATAGCCACTGACAATGGCACCTAAGAAACCACCGCCACCGTTATATGTGATCATACCTGCAGCAAAACCAACTACTAAACCTGTTCTCTTAGCTAAGGCTTCAGCAATAAAAGCTGATAAAACTGGAACCATTAAATTCATTGTAGTCCCACCAATAGTCATTAACATTGCAGCAAATTGATTATATTAATCACTTTTTGGATCAGCTGAAAAAAATACCCCAAAAGAACGAAACAGCAATTAAAACCCCACCTGCAACTACAAACGGTAACATATGAGAAACACCATTCATCAGCGATTGATAAATAGTAGTTGCCAAACTGATAGATGTACCTTTAGTTTCTGAAGTGTTAGCCTTTTCTCCCGCTTTATATATCAGAGTTTGTTCATCAAGCGCTGATTTAATTAGATCTTCTGGATCTTTGATACCCTTAGCTACAGGTACAATAACAAGCTTTTTTCCAGCAAAACGATCAGGATCAACATCAATATCAGAAGCAATAACTACCGCCTTAGCGGCTCTAATTTCTTCATCTGTTAACCTATGTTCAACACCAGTTTGACCATGAGTTTCAACTTTAATTGTATAACCAAGTTTTTCAGCAGCCTTTTCTAAAGCTTCTTCAGCCACGAAAGTATGGGATACCCCCGTTGCACAGCCAGTAGCGGCTACTAAATCATATTTAGACATTAATATTCCCTCTCTTCTATTTGAACATCTGCTAATAATCCTTCAATTTGGTAATTTGTCAATCCCATCTTGCTAGCAGTGTCGCTACCAGCAGCAATCGACCTTCTTGACTTGACCATCAGTTAAATACTTTCCAATGAAAGTCCCTAGCATCGTATCTCCCGCACCAACCGTATTTAAAACCTGGATTTTAGGTGCATTACCAAAATAAGCTTTATCCTTACTAATCAATGCACCTCCACGCTCTCCAAGAGATACTAATACATATTGGCATCCTTGTTTAATTAACTTTCTGGCCAAATTAATTACTGTTTTATCATCAATTGGTGTTAATTCACCAAAATAACCCGCTAATTCCTCATCATTTGGCTTCAATAAAAATGGATGGTATGGTAAAGTATCTAATACTTCTGGATAGCTAGAATCAATAACTAATTTAACCTTTTTCTTTTGACATAATTCTGCTATCCTGACAAGATAACTATGTTCAATTCCAGTTCCAAAACTTCCCGATACAATCAATAGATCATTCTCTTGTAATTCTCTTGATAACATCTTTAGAAAATCTATTTGAACTTTTTCACAGATAATTGGCCCAGGATTAACTTCTTTATATTCTTTTCCTTCACTCAATACTCTAGTAAAAACATTAACCCTAGTAGCTTGATCTACCTTCAAAAACTTAGTTGGAATACCTTGTTTTTCTAATCCCTCTTTGACATAATCGAGAGTGAATCCTCCACCAATACCAGTAGCAATATTAGATATACCTAATTTTTGAAGGATAAAAGAAACGTTTACACCCTTACCATTAGGCTGAAGTTCAAAACTCTCGGTTCGATTAACTACTCCTGCTTTAAGCTCCTTAGTGATAATAACTAAATCTATCGCAGGATTTAAGGTCACTGTATAGATCATTTATAATGCTCCCTTCTAACTTATCAACATCTTCAATATAAGAAAAAATTGATGTAAGGATTTTCCAAATAAATCGTTTTTTTATTAATTTATGTAAAGGTTTACAAAATGGCTAATAAAGACTTAAGTAATGCAGAATTATACTTATGGAATCTAGTTCAAAACAATCCCGAAAAAATTGCTAAAATGTCAATTGTTGCTTTAAGTCAATTTTCTAATGTTTCAACTGCAACAATTGTTCGAACAATGCAAAAAATGGGATATAGTGGTTACACCGCTTATCGAGAATCACTGAAACTTAAAGAGGGTGCTTTTAGCATATTAAATGATGTAGATGACAAAATACGTGAAGTTATTACTAAAAATGAAATCGAAATGAACAACACTCTTCATAATCTAAGTTACTCGACAATCGAAGATAGTATTTCAATGACTAAACAAGCTTCCAGTATTTATCTTTTGGCCCGAGGTTTTTCGGAAGCAATTGCAAAAGAAATGATGATCAAATTACAGTTAACTGGCAAATATGCCCAATTACATACTGACCCTAATATCATTAAAACTGTTGCTAAAAATATTCGTGCGAATGAAGAAGTTATCTTTGTATCTTTAAACGGTGAAACTGAAGAATTGGTTGAAGCAGCTAGAGAATTAAATCATAATGAAGTGCCAATCTTAACTTTTACAACTAATAGAGATAGTTCATTAGCTAAACCATCTACTTTACTATTTAATGGTTATATTTCAAAAACAAATTATTTTCCAGATTATGAAGTGCGATCCAGGCTTCCATTGCAGATTATGACTAGAATTTTTGCTGACGCCTATTCTGTTCGGACAGGTTTCGCTAAAGCATAGAAAAAGCAGCGACTTTTTAGCCGTTGCTTTTGATCTATCGAAAAAATTTTAGAACTTACATAACTTGAACTACTTTTTAAAATTAATCGCCTTAATAAATTGATTCTTACCTACAGTATAAAATTTCTTGCCATTAATTTTTACAATTGAGCCATAGGTATTAATTTTACGACCCTTTTTTGTTGCGTTAGTTGTCTTTTTAACTAGCTTTCCAAATTCATCATAGATAAAAGAATTTCTCTTCAAAGTTCGTTTAATCGGATCAATATTATTAGCCGCTACATAGTGGGCCTTATCAATTCGATAATATTTTTTACCTGCAATCGTTAATTTACCGTAAGTATTAATAAAATTGAATCGTTTCAAAACTAATGTATTTGTTCTTTTACCTGCCTGATCGTAAAGATAAGCATTATGATATAGATATTTTATTATTGGAACTGCTGCTTGGTCTGAGTTAGTAGTTGCATTATTGTTTTCATCACTATTACTTATTATCTCAAGTTCAGTTCCCTTACTTATATCATTAGTTTGTGAATTATTTTTATGCTTTTCTTTGACAATAATTTTTACAACCGTAGATCCATCTTTTTCTGTAGCTTCCTTTACAATTTTAAAATTATCAGAAGCATTTTCTCTCTTCAATGTTGAATAATCGAACTCATCTCTTGGATGTGAGAAACTTAATTCGTATCCATCATTTATCTTTTTAATAATATATATTCCGGCTTGCTTAAGAACCAAGTCTTTTGAGAGCATATAAGGATTATCGTTATATTTAACTACTCCATACATGTTATTCTCTTTATCATATACGGCTTGAATATCATTTGTTTGTTCAACAACCTTTACGTCAGCTTGAATTTTTTTAAGAGCATTTTGATCTTTATTCGGTACTAACACATATGCTATATTTTCACCATTTTCGGTTGTTGTATGTATTGCCGTTAAAAAAGTATTCGTTATCTGATCATCTGATTGGCCGTAATTGATTTCCCTCCAACTATGTGTTCGTTGATCTTTATTAATCTCTAAGGTAAGTGGCTTTAAGAATATATATCCAATTCTTTGATTATTATCGTCTGCATCGATATACAAGGTCTGTACCGTTTCAGTAGTTGGATCAGTTAGATCTACTTCTTTGCCATTAACATAGACCTTACGATTTTGATCTGAAATCTTTCGGTTTTCAACAGTAGTTACACTTGGATCATTACTATTATTTTGAATATCAGTAGTCAAAAATACAATTTTATCGCCAAAGATAAACCATGCTTTACGAGCCGTTAATTCCTTATTAAAGTTTATGAAATCCATAGCAACTGTAGCTGATTTTTCACCCAGCTTTGTTGCCCCTACAAAACTATTAGGTAAAACAGCTTGACCGCTTCCATCTTCTCGTTTAGTAGTTAATTCGGTTGTACCCGGCAATTTATATGGATCAATAGTTGGCCAATATCCATTACTATAATGTGCCAAATCGCCATTATACAAATAAATCATGCCATCTGAAGTATACCAACCATGGCGATTTTCATTATTCATATCCTCATAATTTTTAGTTTTATCAGAAAACATGCTAATTGCAAAAGAAAAACTATCATCTACATTATTGTAGACAAATTTATCCATGTTATTAAAGAATTGAATATAATTCTTACCCTTTTCGGTGATAATACTTTTATCCGTCAATAACTTATTAAATAATGCTATATCAGTATATGACTTTAGATTTTGATAAGGAACATAAAAAGTATCATTTGCAATCTTTCCCTTAACTACAGATAATAAATGTGATTTTATATTTGCATCACTTGCTTGAGCGATTCTGACAATTCCACGCAAAGCTTCAATTGCTGCTGCATGACTCTCAGCAGTAGCTCGACTGATAGAACGCCCACGAGTCATATCCATCAATTCACCATTTATAACGATTGGGAAATAGGCTTGATCAGTCCATCCGTACACGATATCAGTCTCTTCCTTTGGTAAGGCAAATTCTGTATTTGAAATCATCGGCATAATTTGAGAAAAGCCATCCATCAACACATTGCCGTAAGCTCCAGTATATGCCACACCGTGTAAGTCTTTATCAACATGATCAATATACGATCCATCTTTATAAAAGCCATTACCCTTTTCAACATAAGTTAAAGTTGGTAAAAGAACATCAACACCCTTTTGAATTCTTGAACTATCTCCTTTAAGTGCACCTGCTAGGATAGTAACTTTACTTAAATCTGTTGCATTTCCACCAATTGCAGGAGCATGATCTGCAGATAGTAAATGTGTAGGATCTGCCAAAAATTTATCGACCGGTAATAAATATTTTTTGACTTCTGCATCACTAAAATATAGATTAGCATACGTTAAAATATTTACAATCGCTCTTGGTACTCCTATTTGGTAATCCCACCAATTACCAACGATATCTTTATTTTCATTATAAACTTTAGCATATAAGTAAGACATCCCATCCTTCAATTTCAATGCTAACTCACCATTTTCATAATATTTAGAAGATTTATTAGTTAGTACTTGAGAAAATTGTTCTAGTCTGCGGTAAATTGTAGTTATGTTTGCTGATTTATTAAAATCAGTTACGTCGCTGAATATACTATTACTTTCTTGAGTTGCATCCCATTTAGACAAATTATTAGCAACATCGCTTTCAGTTTTATCAAGCAATGACTTCATATATGGATTACTATCATCATAGTTTTCATTACCTAAGGAAACATTTTCCCAAGAATCTAGGATTTTATCATAAACACTCTGTTGATGATCAGAAATATTTAGCATGAACTGTCCAATTTCTTTCTGATCTTTGGTAATTAATACTTTCGTGCTTCCTGATTTTTTCGGAATAATCAAATTATTTTTAACAGTCGCAACTTCCGAATCCTCAATTTTATAATCTGCATTAGATAAATTAGTTAGATAATACTTGTTATCTTCAAGATTAACCTCACCATTCTCAGCTTTAGGTTCCTCTTTTACATTTCCGGATTTTTTAACATACTCTTTAAAGCTTATATTATCGAAATAGGCATCTCCTGTACTATTTTCAAAAAACACTTCAAACTTAATTTGCTTAGTTTCTGGTGAAAATTGAAATTGCTGATTAATATGTTTGGTACTTGTCTTATTAGTATATGGAGTAAAAAATTGCTCTTTTGGCAAAATTTCCTTACCACTGTCATCTAGACTTCTAGTCCTAACTCTAACGCCAGCACCTTCTAAGTCTTTAGTTTCAACATCATAATCCATAACATATTTTTTACTTGAATCAATTTTAATTGTTTGAGTTACTGCTGCCCTGAATTTGCTATCAGAAGAAATGTGTAATTTGCCGTCTTCAACTTCCACTTTAGCATTTTCAGTAGCAGTTGGAATCCACGGACTATCCCATGATTTTGCAGCTTCCCCTGTCCACTTACCAGTTTTTGAAGCAGTTTGAGAAAAATCACCATTTTTCACCAAATTTTCTACTGTAGTTTCGTTATCTTTATCTGTACTGTCATTTGTACTATTTGTATTAGTTATAGTTGTAGCTGAATTATTGGTTAAAACCGGATTGCTCGTATTATCATCTGCTGCTAAAACTGTTTGATTTGGAGTAAAGTTCAAATAAAATACTCCTAAACATACTGAACAAGCACCAACAGTTAATTTACGAATTGAAAAGCGTTTTTGTGTACCAAAATTAATTTTCTTTAACATCGTTGTATACCTATATTTTTAGATAAAAAAGGCAGCAATTCTAGTTACGAATTACTGCCTTTATTCTAGAGGGGGAGATTTTTTAAGTTTATTAATTATTCAGAGATTTAACTAATTCATTTACATCCACGAGGCCATTTCTGGCAGCATCAAGATAATCTGATTCTTGAGATAATATTTGGCTATTTACCCATTCAATTATCATTGCCAAATTCATCCCTGTCATCAAATGAATATTAGCTCCACTTGCAATTGCCTTATAGATGGTATTAGCAGGAGTACCACCCATTAAATCAGCAAAAACAAGAATTTCTTGATCGTTAATATCTTTTGTCGTTTCTTTAAATCTTTCATAGAAAGATTCTTGACTGTCCTCTGGAAGAAGAGCAACTGTTCGGATATGATCTTGCGATCCCATAATCATTTCACAACTCTTCTTCATTTCATCTGCAAGATGGCCATGACTGATAAGTACTAATTCTGTTGGCATAAGCTCTCTCCTTATGATTTAATTTCTTCGAATTTTTGGCGATATTTTTTAGCCATTTCACTAACTGCTACGTAATTTCCAGTAGCTGCATCTTTAGTCAAATTACTTCCAGCCCCAACTACGCTAGCTCCAGCTTTGAACCACTCTGCCATATTATCCAAATCAACACCACCTGTTGGCATAATATTTACATATGGAAATGGTCCTTTGTAAGCCTTGATCGCACCCTTACCTGCAACATTACCAGGGAAAATCTTAATCAACTCAGCACCATAGGCTAAGGCTGATTGAATTTCAGTTGGTGTAATACAGCCTGGAGTATATGGAATACAATATAGATTGCAAAGCTTAGCAACTTCGCTATTAAAACTTGGACTAACGATAAATTTAGCACCGTTAATAATAGCTAATCTAGCCGAAGTTGGCTCCAAAACCGTTCCCGCACCGATAATCACATCTTCACGATCTTGATATTTTTTACTTAAAGTTGAAATAACTTGATCTGCTCCTGGCACAGTAAAAGTAAGTTCAATTGCAGTAATTCCACCTGCAATAACTGCATCAACTGTTTTGAGCGCTTGTTCCTTATCATCACCACGGATAACAGCTACCACACCAGAATTTACTAGTTTATTTAATAGTTCTGATTTTTGCATAATTAGTTTTCTGCTTCTTTCAAAAATTTATCTAGCATACTTGGATCTGGATAGCCGTCATTATCGCCTGGCGACATCACAGCCATCGCACCGATCGCATTGCCACGGCTAACGGCTTCTTCTAGAGATTTACCTTCTAAAATTCCGCTCAATAAGCCAACAGCAAAGCCATCACCAGCACCAACTGTATCAACAACATGATCCACTTTAAATCCAGAAATTATTGGAGCATCTGCTTGCCCACGTCTAAAGATCATCGCTCCTTCAGGGCCCATCTTAATTACTACTGTTTCAGTAATCTCACTTTGACTAAAGAACTTGTCTGCAATTGCTCTTGGCTCAGTTTCTCCTGTCAAAATGGCCCCTTCTTTAACTCCTGGCATAATCATTTTTGCTGACTTAGCTAAGTTATTGATTGTTTCAATCATAATTTCTTGACTAGGCCAGACTGCTGGCCTCAAGTTAGGATCAAAAGAAATTGAAACATTGGCTTTTTTAAGTCTTTCTAGCAGATGGAAAATTACATCTGGAGTCTCCAAAATACCTGGTAAGATTCCCGTAATGTGAGCCCACTTTACGCCAGCAAGTTCAATTTGATCAATAATTTCTTTTGATAGATGAGCTGCAGCTGATCCTTTTCTCAAGTAAAACGTGATAGGATCACCAGTACTTGTCTTAGATTTAAACATGCAGCCCGTTGGATATTTAGAACTAGTATATAAGTACTTAGTATCAATCTTTTGTTCAGCGATTGCATCCCTTAAGAATTGCCCAAACGGATCATCGCCAACCACACTCACATAATCAACAGTATGGTTCAATCTAGTCAAACCAACTGCAACATTTACTTCTGCACCTGCTAAATATTTGGTAAAACTTGTTGCTTTATCAAGGCTCACCCCCTCTTCAGTCGAAGCAAAGAGGACGAGAGGTTCTCCAATTGTAATTAACTCTGCCATTGTTCTTTTCTTTCTAACGAACTAAGTAACCACCATCAACTGGAATGATTGCACCATTAATGTAACTTGATGCATCACTTGCTAAGAATACAGCAATACCCATCAATTCATATGGATCTGCCCAGTGTCCTGCAGGAATACGATCAAGAATTTCCTTGTTACGTTCCTTATCAGCTCTAATAGGAGCAGTGTTTTCAGTCTTAATGTATCCTGGAGCAATTGCATTTACAGTAATGTTGTAAACGCCAAGTTCTGAAGCAAATGCCTTAGTAAGTCCTGCAACACCGTGCTTAGATGCAGTATATGATGGAATAAATTTACCACCTTGGAATGATAGCATTGAACCGATGTTAATAATCTTTCCATACTTTTGCTTAGCAAAGACCTTAGCTGCAGACAATGACATGTGGTAAGCAGCTGATAAGTTGATTGAAATTACGCGGTCCCAATCTTCATCTTTTGATTCAAGCAAAGGATTTCTTCTAATCATTCCTGCATTGTTTACAAGAATGTCGATGCGGCCCATCTTCTTAACTGCTTCTTCTACTACCTTGTCAGTAATACCAGGTTCAGTTAAGTTAACATCCATAAATTCAACTTTGCGACCACGCTTTTCAATTAATTTACGGGTGTTTTCCCATTCAAGCTTACCGAAAGTTGGAATAAAGATATCAGCACCAGCTTCTGCCATGGCAACTGCATAACCTTGTCCCAAACCAGTGTTACCACCAGTAATAATGGCAACTTTTCCAGTCAAGTCAAATTGACTCATCTTGAACTTGTCTAATTCTTCTTCATGACGTCTAATTTCTTCTTCAGTTTGGTGAATTTCTACCATTTCTAGATCCTCTTTCTTTTTATCTTATTTTTATTTCAAATCTTCCATAGGAATTGCATCCATATCATCATATGTTTGGTTTTCACCGCACATAGCCCAAATGAATGAATAGCTTGTAGTACCTATACCGCAGTGAATTGACCAACTTGGGTTAGCAATCGCTTGTTCATTTTGAACTACGATATGTTTAGTTTCATCAGGTCTACCCATAATATGGAACAATCTTGTATCTTCATTTTCAAAGTCGAAGTACATGTAAGCTTCCATTCTGCGAGCATGGGTATGAGCTGGCATGGTGTTCCAGCCATTACCCTTTTCCAAAACGGTATAACCCATTTGAAGCTGACAGGTATCCATTTGTGATGCATCAATATATTTATAAATCGTTCTAGCATTCATATGATCTTGATCGCCAAGCTTCATTGAAATTGCATCCTTAAATGGGAGTTTCTTATTGGGGTAATGTTTATGAGCTGGAGTTGATACAATGTAAAACTTAGCTGGTCTAGCACTATCTTTAGATGAGAAAATAATATGCTTTACACCTTGACCGATATAATAGCCATCTTGCTTAACCATATTTTCCTTTTCACCATCTATCTCAATAGTTCCTTCACCACCTATATTGATTACTCCTAACTCACGTCTCTCCAAGAAGTAATTAACACCCAATTCTTTTGATAAAGTGATCTCAAGTGGTTCATCTGCTGGAGTAACTCCTCCAAAAATCATTCGATCATTGTAAGTATATGTGAGAAGAATTTTTCCAGGCTCAAAAATTCTTTCCATCAAGAACTCTTCTCGCATTTTATCACTGTCAAAATGTTTGATGTCCTCCGGACTATGAGCATATTTATAAACTAAATTCAAATTCATTTTCAGCCTCATTTCTTATAAAGAAATATCATTTATCATTTTATACAAAATAAATTTAACGCTTACACGTGAAAAATGCAAGCGTTTTATCAGATTTATTTTTTTCTTCCTATATTGTTTCTAAAATAGAAAGCTGGGTTTTCTTCAGCAAATCGATAAATTCTCTTTTTCTTTCGTCAGATAACCTATATTTCGGTGTACTGATGCTAAAGGCACCATATAAATGTCCATTTTTGTATAAAGCAGCTCCTATACAAAAAACATCCCTTTCATTTTCTTCATCATCCACAGCATATCCATCACGCTGGACAATCCTAAGTTCATCAGTCAATATTTGTGGATTAGTAATGGTTTGAGTTGTTATTGCATCAAAAGACTCGTTGTTAAAGTAATGTATCAATTTACTTTGACTGTATGTTGCAAGCGACGCCTTTCCCATTGCTGAAGAGTACAGCCTCATTGTTCCACCTATTTGTGACTGCATTTTTATGCTTTGAGGGCTTTCAAGCTTTTGAATTAAAACTATTTTATTATCCCTAATAACGCCTAAATTAACTGTTTCCTGGGTCAAATCACGGAGTTTTCGTAAATATGGACTTGCTGCCTCTACAATATCAAAACTTGATATTGCTTTTTGGGCGTAAGGAATCAAGGATATTCCTAAACTGTATTGTTTCGTATCCCCATTTTTTCTCACAAAGCCAATTAATTCCATAGTGTTCAAAATCTTTAAGAGAGTTGGCTTTGGTCGACCCAATCCTTTACTTATGTCAGCAAGAGTAGGTGCTCCTTCATAACTTAATAAGAAATCTAGAATTTCTTTTTGCTTTATAAGAACCGTCCCATAAGGTTTTACTTTAGTAGAGTCCAAAATAATCCTACCTCTTTTCTTTAACTTCAAAAATTTAAACTACACATTCTATAAGTTATCCTACACAAAAAAATCGAGATTGTCTCTCATTTGGAAATAATAATATCAAAATTTTATAAAAGGTAAATATATTTTTTGAACAGCCAAAAAATATTTTTTCTTCAAATCATTGATATCATGCGATTTTTATACTTTTATAGTCTTTTTTACTGTTTCTTATAAAGAAAAAGCGTTTACATTTTTTAGAATTATGCTTATACTATTGTTGCAAGATGAATCGAAACAATAATTTTTATTTATCAGGAGGAAACGATGAGCACAATCAAGAAAGAGATGTTGGTTGATCCTACAAGAATCAAAAATGCATCTGGAATCTCTGAGACTGAGCTTGATCATGCAATCAATGATGTAATTAAGAAGGTTAAGCGTAATATCGTTAAGCTTGGGGAAACCTTTCCAGACTCGTCTACAATCAATAATACATATGCTACTGCAAAAAATGTTGAATGGACACCTGGGTTTTGGACCGGAATCTTATGGTTATGTTATGAAAATTCACATGAAGAAGTTTTTAGAAAACTAGCCGAAAAAAATGTCGAAAGTTTTTACGATAGAATTAAGAACCAAGTAGATGTCAATCATCATGATCTTGGTTTCTTATATATCCCATCTTGTGTTGCAGCCTACAAGTTAACCGGCAATGAGCTCGGAAAAAAAGCTGCGCTAATGGCTGCGGATAAGTTAATGGAAAGATATAACCCAAAAGGAAAATTTATTCAAGCTTGGGGAAATATTGGCGACAGTGATAATTACCGGTTAATAGTCGATGCTATGCTTAATATTCCACTTCTATACTGGGCTTATAAAGAAACAGGTAATACTGATTATCTTGAAGTAGTAAAAAATCACTACGCTACTACTTTAAAATATGCAATCCGCGAAGATGGATCTGCATACCATACTTTCTTCTTTGATCCTGTAAGTGGTGAGCCTTTGGGTGGGAAAACCCGTCAAGGTTATTCAGATGATTCTAGCTGGGCAAGAGGTCAAGCTTGGTTAATCTACGGAATTGCTTTGAACTACAGCAGATTGCATGATGATTCGGACATTGATACTTTCGAATCAGTAACCAACTACTTCTTAAATAGATTGCCAAAAGATTTTGTATCTTATTGGGACTTAATCTTCAGCGATGGAGATTATCAATCTAAAGATTCTTCAGCAACTGCAATTGCAGTTTGTGGTATGAATCAAATGCAACGCTTCTTGAATCCAGATAGTGAACTTTTCCCTATCTATGAGAAAGCACAAAGTGTAATGCTTCATAACCTTGTTGAATCATACACAGATGAAAAGACTCAAGGCATTACCGCTTTGCTAAATCATGGTGTGTACTCCTGGCATTCAGGTCACGGAGTAGATGAAGGAAACCTATGGGGTGACTACTTCTATTTAGAAGCATTAACCAGATTTAAACAAAATAATAATTGGAATATGTATTGGTAGGAGGATGTAAAAATGGCTGAACCAAATATTGTAATGACAAGAATTGATGAACGCCTAGTCCATGGTCAAGGACAAATGTGGATTAAGACACTTGATATTAATACTTGTATTGTGGCAAACGATGAAGCAGCTGGAGACCCTGTTGCTCAAACTTTGATGAAAGCCCTTATTCCAGGTAACATCGCTATGAGATTTTATAGCGTACAAAAAGTTATTGATATTATTCATAAGGCTAACCCAGCACAAAAGATCTTCATTATTGTTAAAGACCCTGAAGATGCTTTGAAACTTGTAGCTGGCGGTGTTCCTATCCACGAAATGAATATTGGTAATATTCATAATGCTCCAGGAAAAGAAAAAATCACCAGATCTATCTTTTTAGGTGAAGAAGACAAGAATGCTTTGAGAACATTATCTGAAAAATACAATGTTTCATTCAACACCAAGACCACTCCATCTGGAAATGATGGATCTGTTGAAGTGGATATTAAAAACTATCTATAGGAGGATGTAAAAATGCATATATCTTTAATTCAAGCAATCCTAATTGGATTGTGGACCGCATTTTGTTATGCTGGTATGCTTTGGGGTATTTATACTAACAGAGCATTGGTTTTAAGCTTTGGGGTTGGTGTTATTTTAGGTGATATCCCTACTGCATTAGCTTGTGGTGCTGTAGCCGAATTGGCCTTTATGGGATTTGGTGTTGGTGCTGGTGGTACTGTTCCACCTAACCCAATTGGCCCCGGAATCATTGGTACTTTGCTAGCAATTACTTCTGCTGGTAAAATTACTGCTGCTTCCGCTTTGGCTTTATCAATTCCATTTGCTGTTGCAATCCAATTCTTACAAACTTTTGTTTATACTCTTTGTGCTGGATTCCCAGAATCAGCTAAGAAAGCTTTGAAAGCTCAGAACTTTACAAAATATCGTCTGATTTCTAATGCGACTGTTTGCTTGTTTGCAATTGTTGGTTTCTTCCTAGGCTTCCTTGGTGCTTACAGTATGAGTACTCTTCAAACATTAGTTAAGATGATTCCACAATGGCTATTGACAGGTTTATCAGTAGCCGGTGGTATGCTTCCTGCTATCGGTTTCGCAATGATCATGAGCGTAATGCTTAAGAAGGAATTCATTCCATTTGCATTACTTGGCTATGCGTTAGCAGCCTACTTTACCACCCCTGTAATCGGTATTGCTATATTTGGTACTATTGTTGCACTTCTGGTATTCTTCTTCAGCGGTAAGAAAGATGCCAATGCAACTACTAGTTCAGCAAACACAAGCACGGAGGAATCAAGAGATGACTGGATCTAAAGTATTTACTAAAAAAGATTATTTAATTACAACTCTGAGAGCATACTTTTTACAAAACGGCTTTAATTACAGTAACTATCAGGGTTTGGGATACTCACTTGTCATGTATCCTGCATTTAAGAAGCTATACGGTAATGATAAGGCTAAATTAGCTAAATCGTTGGAAGAAAATACTGAATTTTACAACACTAATCCTAACTTCTTACCATTCATTACTTCCATTCACATGGCAATGGCTGATGGTGGTGCAGACTATCAAGAAGCTCGTGGTATCAAGATGGCCCTCATGGGACCTTTGGCTGGTATTGGTGACTCACTATCACAATTCTGTATTGCCCCATTATTCTCATCAATCTTTGCTTCTTTAGCTATGAGTGGTGTAACATTAGCTCCTATTTTCTTCCTTTTAGCTGAAAACATTACTTTGTTAGCTATCAAGCTTGGTGTCGGAGCTTACGGACACAAACTTGGTACTAGCATGATTGATAAATTAAGTAGTCAAATGGCTGTTATCTCTGATACAGCAGCTATGATCGGTATTACCGTTATCGCTGGACTTGCTGCTACGTTCGTCAAAATGAAAGTAGGTATCACCTACACCGTTACTGCTAAAGGGGCTACTGGTAAATCAGTTATCGACATTCAACAAATGTTAGATAAGATTGCTCCAGCTCTATTACCTGTATTGTACACATTATTAATGTACTACTTGATCAAAAAACGTCACTGGACTACTTACAAATTAGTTATTCTGACTGTAATCGTAGGTATTGTATTAAGTGCATTAAAGATTTTGACTACTGCTTAGAATAATATATTGCACTGAGTATATCTCAGTGCTTTTTTATTTCGAAAGGACTTGCTACATGATTAATTTAATTCATTTAAAACAGCAAATAGATCATCGAATTTCACTTCTAAATCCAGATTCCTATTCTACCCTCATACCTAAGGATGAACAGTCTAAATTTATTTCAGAAGCTAATTTATTATTAAACCACGATTTCAAATTTGATCGTCGTTGGGACATGGAGAGATGTACAAAGATTTATCACTTAGACCAGTTAAATTTTGAAACCATCAAAAATGATGATCCAGAATGGAACTTTATGCTAAATCGGATGGATTGGTTGAATTATCTTTTTTTAGCAGGAGTTTTAACAAACAATAGCAAGTATTTTGTGAAAGCAAAAGAACTAATCTTAACTTGGATTAATCAACACCCCATAATTATAAATCAAAATTCAACTCGAACTCTTGATACTGGTATTAGACTGGTCAATTGGATAAACTGTCTCACCTATCTAAGCTGGTCAAATCAGATAACTGATGCTGAATTAGAAAAAATTTCCTCAAGCATAGAAAAACAAATCTTATATCTAAAGGAAAACTACGTACCTAAATACCAATTGAGCAATTGGGGAAGTATTCAAGTATGTGGGATTCTTATCACCCTTCCCTTCATCTATAAAGATTTTGAAAACAATGATCTATATCAATGGGCTTTAAATGAACTAAAACTTCAATTAAATTTACAAGTTTTAGATGATGGAATGGATTGGGAACAATCACCAATGTATCATGTTGAATTATTATTAGCATTACAGCACTTATTGTTTTTCAAGCCTAATAAGATTATCGAAAATTTAGTTCTTCCTATCATTAAGAAAATGTCCAATACTCTGCAGCAAATAGTTACTCCTAAAAAATTATTGCCAAACTTCGGTGATAGTGATCAAGTTTCACCTAACGATATTCTGGCTAATAGTGCCTATCTACTCAAGGATGAACAAATTAACTATTTTGGCGAATTCTCATATGAAGATTTGATATATATTGGTCAAAATTTCTTAGAATATAAAAAAATAGGAAAACGAAAACCTACAAATCTAAACTATCTAGGTTTTTCGAGTGGTAACTTTGCCTTGCGCTCCAATTGGCAAATAGATTCCAATTATCTATTTTTCAATAATGGTTCAATGGGTAGTGGTCATGCTCACTCTGATAACCTTCACCTTTCAATATATGGTAAAGGAGAGCCAATTTTCGTTGATTCTGGTAGATATACTTATCGCGAAGACCATCCAACTAGAATCTTACTAAAATCAATGCAGGCTCATAATTCTGTACTCATCGACAATTATGAACCAGCAAAACCTAATAGTAGTTGGGACTTTGATTCTTATTATAAAGTTCTACCAACCTTCTATAACACTAAAGAAAGCATCCATTATCTAGAAGGATCAGTAGTTGGAAACAACCCGTTAGAAATATGGACAAGAAAGGTTATTATGTTAGAATGTGGCGTCTGGATTATATCCGATGAAGTTTCAATTTCTGGTAATCACGAGATTAACCAACTTTGGCACCTATATCCATCAACAGATTACAATGATGACATTATTAAGACTCCAAATTCCTCTTGGAAATTCATTCATTCTGAATCTATTGAATTAACTGATTTCCCATTTTCGCCAAAATATAATGAAATTGAGCAAAGTAAAATGATTACTTTAAAAAAATCTTTTACGGATAATGTTTCTCTTTCAACAATTTTAGCAAGTACTGATCTGAAAATTGAAAAAATTCCTATTTTACAAAACTTTGATCGGCCTGTTAAAGAAGAAACTGCTGAGGGATGGAAAATAATCACTCCTAGTCATGAATATTGCATCGCTATCTTTCATCAAGAAGTATTTACAGGAAAAAAGATTTTCTCGATTGATGATACGCCATTCCACCATCAAGCTTTTGCAACCATTGACCATACCCCCTTGGCATTAAAGAACTAGAATAGAGGTTTATTATGAACAAAATCACCCTTTCACTACTCAACAAGGATAATAAAGTAGTCAAAACTAATTCTGACGGATACGACACTTACCTTGGATTTAAACGAGCATATGCTTTAGGCGACTATTTTCAAGTTGAAGTAGATCACTGCCCTTGTTATATAGTTGTTCAACTGGATCCTGCATTATCTCCAGCTCTAATTTATTTGACAGATAAAATCTGGAAATATGATATATTCTTCGACTTACAAAGAGAATGGCCTTACAGCAAAGGTGTATTTTCAAACAGATTTTCTTATGCAAAAGTAAGATTTGCAAATCCAGAAGAAATTGCCATGCATCAGAATCTAGCTGTTAACTCACATGATCAACATCATAATTCAAACGCTTTTCCTCATGCATCAGCCAATGCTGAAACACGTAATCTAACAGTTTTTTGGGCAAAAAATGCTATTGACGGCTACTTAGAAAATCACGGGCATGGCAATTTTCCTTTCCAATCATGGGGAATCGATGGTCGTGAAGATGCAGAATTAACGATTGATTTTGGTAGGAAAGTCAAGCTAGATGGCATAGGAGTTGTTTTACGGGCAGATTATCCTCACGATACTTATTGGAAAAAGGCCACATTAAGGTTTTCAGATGGCAGTGAACAAGATATTCATTTGGAGAAGACAGATAAACGGCAAAAGTTTGAAATTTCTTCTGTTATTACTGATTCATTGACGTTTACTAAACTGGTAAAAGACCCATCTTCAGATGCTTTCCCCGCACTAACAGAATTAGAAGCATACGGATATAATATTCTTACCTAGACTTATAAAGATATTCATGGACTAAAAAGTTCGAAGTTGATATGCATCCTCGAAATTCTTATCCGAATTTCGAGATTTTTCTTGCCGATACTAATTTAAAAATATCGATAAAAGTATTTTCATTTGTGTAATAATAGATTGGATAATAAGTTTGGAGGAAAGATATGAACTCTACATATGTAATAATAATTGTAATTTTAGTTGCTTTAACTTTTATAATTCAGTTTTATAGTCAATATAAGAGAAAAAAATTGATTTATAAAATTACGCCTTTGGCATTAAGTGAGGATACGAAAGCATTTGATCAGTTAATTGATCAAAAAGAAACTATCAGAATTATTCCCGAATATAATAGAGCTGTGCTAAAGTTAAATTCATACCTTTATCACAACGATCGAATTAGGCTAGAAGAACTTTTTGTTCAAATTGAAAAAGCTCATTTTACTGAAAGACAAAAATTAGATTTCTATATTCGTGAATTGATGTATTACATGGATCAATTAGATAAGACCAAAGCTCAAAAAGTATATAAAAAGATTAAAACTAATAAGAACTTTTCAAAAGTTAGAGGTCAAATTGAATTACCATATAAAGTTCTCGTGTTAAATGAAACCGATAAGCTTGATCAATTAATAGAAAAGTCAAAATCAGAAGCTGATCCTCAAAAACGAGTAGCCTATTACATGCTTATATCTCATATATATGAAACCTTGAAAGATAAGCAACAAGCAAAAAACTATCAAGATAAGGCAAAAGAAATTTTGAAAAATAATAAATAAAAATCTCGAAACTTTGATATAAATTCCAAATTTATAACATCTTATCAACCAAACAAAATAACGATGAATGCTATGAATCCCGAAATTCGGACAAGAATTTCGGGGTTCATATCACTCAATGGCTTATTTCAAATATTTGCTTAAGCTGTCAATCGATATGGAAAACTGATGACCATTTTCGCTTTCATATTTCTCTTGTCTTTCCTACCTTGCCGGATGGAAGTTAGATAGTATGCGATATTCACCAGCATTTTCTTGAAGCTTGCTTCAGAATTGTCACTTGAACTAAAACTCTACTTGAATGCACAACAAGCCATTTTGAAGTCGAACTGATACAGATATTTTCTTTTTCCTTTCGTATGCTGGCCCAATCCCATGGACAAGCTGACTGCATTGTATATGGAAAAATGAGCGTACAATTCCATATAAACAAATTGATCCTTCTTTGAATGGAACTGTGCTGCACTTAGATCATACTTGAGCTCTCTAAATGAAGTTTCGATTCCTCAGCGAAGATGATAAACCTCCTTTAATCGAGACAATGGGAAGCTTTCTCTGTCTAGATTGGTTATGTGCACTTCCCGTTCATTCTCAGATCCTGGCGGATTGATCCTAAACTTGCAGACTCTGAACTTGACAGTGCAAAGTCTTTCGAAGTCCTACCGATGATCTTTGGCGTTTTTTGAAAGGGAGACTTTATGCTTAGAATTGACAAGATGAAGCTTCTCCATGTCTTTATGAGTCTTGAAGTAATAATTTGAATCCGTAACTCGACAAAATAAGTCGATATGATATTCATGATCTTCTAGACTAGCTATCTCCTTAATTCCGCCCTTGTCTATTTTAGTACGAATAAGATTCTTGCATCCATCAAGTCGATTGCAAGTCTCGATTAGATTGAAGCTGCTATAGCCTCGATCCATCAAGACTAAAAATTCTTGATCAGTTCCATTCAACTTCTTTAACATTTCCAGGGCAGCTTGACGCTCATCCATTTTCTGCCTGGGCTGGATGGATATATCAATATAGAGTTTATCTAAAATATCGTAAAGTGCATTGACGTGAATCTGACAATACTCTTTTTCATCAGTGCGTTGAAAGAGATTTTCTGAATTTGGATTGAATGGAGGATTGAAATCGGAGCCGTCGATTACCAAGATCAAATATCGATCATCCAAAAGTTTATGATCAGATTTAGCCTTTTGTTGCTCAAAAGTAGATGCAGTCATTCTAAGATTGACGTCTGGAAATGCCTTAAGCAGCTCCCATTCCTAGAATGACTCTGATCAAGTCGATAGCGTTTAGCTTGCGAAAGCGTGTGAAAGCGTGTTTAACAACGGACTATTTGCCGATATTCAATGCGATATTATTGATAATGTCATTTAGTAGTTTTAGAATATTTTTATGAATATTATTCATAGGTGTATGTCCTTTCTATGCGGAAAATGAGGTGAGGGCGTGCACCTTTTATTTAAATTGAAAAAGAACCGAATCAAAACGATTCGATTCTTGAGTTGAATAATTTGTCAAGCACTTAGCTTAGTGACATTGATAAAATATCGAAATACGGTTCTAAACAAAGTTAATCAATAACATGGCCCAAATTAGGATTTCATTTCAGATTGCTTGGTTATTTCATTAGTTTTCACTTACAACATTTAGTCCAGCTAATCTACCAAATGTTATCGCATGACTTGCCGTTAATCCCGGAACTCTATCTGGATAAGATCCCCAGAAGAATCCACCTGCACAATTACCAGCTGCATAAAGTCCTTTTATTGGATTGCAATTTTCATCTAAAACGTTCATGCTATCATTTACACGCACCCCATCTAAAGTAGCCAACAAAATTCCACCTAAAGTTACTGCATAATATGGTGCTCCATCAACTGGGAATAAACGATAAGCTTCCTTACCAAACTCGGTATCCTCACCTTTTTGGCACATTTCATTATATTTTTTAACTGTATTAATCAATGTATCTTTTGGCAAATTCATTTTTTCAGCCAATTCCTCAATACTATCAGCTTGTTGAACATAACCCAGTTCAAGGAATTTTTTCAATAGCTTCTTTTCTCCATCAGTGTCAAAAATTCCTGGCCAACCTAATCTTGAACAACCTAAAGTGTGGAATTGTTTTAAGTTATCCATGGTCTTTTCATTCCAAATCATAACTTCAAGATGACCTGGCTGATGCATTAAGGAATTCATTGCGAATTGATATGGGGCACTTTCATTAAAGAATCTTTCACCACGAAGATTTACCTTAAGTAAAGGATATGATCCTAAAACAAATTGATGACTTTGCCAATCATTAATATAAAAATCTATGATATTGGTACCTACTGGTACAGCTCCTCGATCAAAAATAATACTTGCTGGTTCTTCATCTCGGGCTGCACCAACTTCCATAGCTGCAATCTGACCAGACCCATCATCTCTTGGGCCCTGTCCAAAAGTATTTTTCTTAAGTAAAGTTGGAGCCCATTTCTGCATTAAAGCCAAGTTATTTCCATAACCACCAGTACAAATCACAACACCCTTATTTACATATATTTTACGAACTTTACTAGTGTCTTCATCTCTTACTTCTAATCCGATAATTTTATTTTGACTATCAGTGATAAGATGCTCTAGCTTTGTCTTCCAAGCAAAGTCTACCCCCATGTTCTTCAATTCCTTTATCATGTATCGACCCCAGCCGCGGTCCCATGATTTATCATCAGAAGTGACCTCATTTCCAGTAGGAAAAGCTTTATTGATCAATGTTTCATACTTAGCGTCAGCTTCAACATACAAATGGTCACCATTTGGTTCTAAAATATTTTCTTCAAGCCAGTCTAATGCTTCACCACTTTCATTAGCCCATTTCCATAGAAGTTTTTGGTTAACATTATCTTGTGCAAATGCTGATAAAAATTCTACTAATTCACGTTTGTCTATTTTAATTCCTGCTTGTTTTTGCGCACTACTATTGACAGAAGCAATAGTATTTCTATACAAATAATCCACTGTACTTTCTTTATCAATAACCAGTACTTTGGCACCTTTTTGTCTAGCAGCCCCAGCTGCCATGCCTCCAGCATTGGAAGCTCCTACAACAACAACATCGTATCTTTCTTCTTTCATAATTTTTCTCCTTTTTAAAGTGGATACATCAATTGAGGAACAATTGCACCCATAATAATTAAAATAACAGCTAACGGCCAACCTGCTTTAATGTAATCTTTCAAACTATAGCCACCAGGCTCCATTACATATGCATGCATTGCTGAACCTATTGGTGTCAAAAATCCAGCTCCAGCTGAGCAAGTAACAGCTAATACTGCACCGCGAGGATCAAGCCCCATCTTTAGACAGGCTAAGGTAATCAATGGAATAAAAATAGTTACAGTTGGCAAACTTCCAATAAATTGTGCAACAATGAACGAAACACAGAAGAAGATTCCCATAATCAAAAATGGATTACTAATTCCACCTATACTTTTGGCCAACAAATTACCAATCATTTTTCCTGCGCCTGTATAAGATAATGCATCAGCCAACGACAACATACTTGCGACTAAAAAAATAATATTAAGATTAATTGCTTTTAATGCTTCTTGATTAGTCAACGTACCACTAATAACTAATAATAAGGCCCCTACCATAGCTATTACATAGGCTTGGATATGGATATATGTAGAAAGTATCATCAAAATAATAGTTGCCAAGATTATGGTAATAGCTATTTTATTTTTAACTGGTGTTAACGCTTGTGCTTGCGAAGAATCTTTGGTATGACTCTCACTTAGCTTTGTATTTTCAATATTTGGTAATAACTTTGGAGCTATAAAAGTTAAATATAGGATCATAACTATAATGAATGGCAATCTAATAAACAGAAAATCATTTATATTTAGTGCAGATTTAGCACCTAGATTCATCATTACAGAAGACCAAGACATATTTAAAGCACCCGTACCTAGAAACCAAGCTCCTGCACTAAACCATGCAATCGTTGCTAAAGGCCAAAGAATCTTGCTCCTGGGGAAACCCGTTTCATCACAAATTCCAATTAGAATTGGTAATAAAATTACAGTTGCAATTGTTCCGCTAGTACAAATAGATAAGAGCGTAGCAATTATAGATGTTATTAAAATCAAAATTTGTGGTTTGTCCTTAAACCTACCAATATATTTTGTAGTTGCAGTTAAAATACTTGTCTTTTGAATTACTGCACCTACAACAAACATTGCTGCAAATAAAACTACACTAGTATTAGTAAATCCAGCAAAAACCCTTTCTGGTGGTAAAACATTAAAAATCAATAGAGATACCAAAACCAAAGAACCCGTTATAGATAGCGAAACCTTTCCAGAAATGAAACAACCTATTACCATCAATAATATTATTATGGCAATCCACATTGAACTCATAAAAATACTCCCTTCGTATGTTAGCGATTACAGTATTGATTTTAAGGCACTAAATGTAATATGATGAAAACTGTTTAGAATGTTAACATAACGAAATGGAATATTAATATGAACTCAATGCAAATTAATTGCCTACTGGCACTTGGTGAAACAGGCTGTATTACTAAAACAGCTCAGAAACTATTTGTAACTCAGCCAACAGTTTCTAAAAATTTGAAAAATTTAGAAGACGAATTAGGTTTTAAATTGATTCAAGTTATCGGACATACAACTAATTTCACTTCTCAAGGTGAAGAATTTTATCATTTAATGTCTAATTTGAATAATCAATTTCAATCTGGCTTAAACGATATCTATAACGAAAAAGAATCCCAGCCAATCAAAATTTGCCATTCTCTTCTTCCCTTTGAAAAAGCTTATTTACCTACTTTTGTTAACTTATACGAGAAGAATAAAAGTAGAAAAATTCAATTATCTAACTTCTATCCTTCCAGTCCTTATCAAGATAACATAGAGTTATTTTTTCAAAATAAAGCAGATTTTATTTTGATCCAGGAAGATTTTTTTCAAGGAGATAATAGAATTGGATTCAGGCCTCTACTTGAAGCGGGATATTCTGTAATTATTTCTAAAAACAATCCCTTATCGAAAAAAAGATACATTAATTTTGATGATATAAAGCACGAAAAAATATGGATCTGGGACAGTAAAAATTCTGTAAAATCCGTTCAAAAAATTGAAACTATGCTACAAAAGGCAAATCCGGAGATAAATATTTCTAAAGTTAACAGTGTTGCTGGTTGTGAAATGTATGCCGCAACCAATAAAGGAATTTCAGTAGTACCAAGTTTTTCTTATGATAATAAAAATACGAATGTCGTATACAATTTTCTGGATTGCAATATTTCGATAGTCTATGGCGCCAGTTTCCTAAAAAATACGACCAATAAGTCGTATTTTTCTGATATAATCCAGTACTTAAAAATAGCAGTTGATGCCGAAAGGCAAAAATGGTGATTAAATTATATAAGTACCAATAATAGAGAAAATGAGCAGACTAAAAGGCTTGGCTCCGGTAGAATATCGGAAACAAGCCTTTGTTAGTTAGAACAAAAAATCGTCTACTTTTTGTGTGTCCGTGCAGTATACTATAAGTCTTCAATTAAAAATACCTGACCAATTACTGGCTAGGTATTTTTGCAGTCTATCATCATTCGCTTTCACTAATAAAATCTTTATACCAATAGTACGAATCCTTCAAATATCGTTTATAACTGCCATCACCAAAATCATCTACATCGACATATATCAATCCATATCTCTTACTCATTTGTGTAGTAGAAGCTGAAACCATATAGATGCCACCCCAAATACAATACCCTAGTACTTCAACACCATCTTCTTTGATTCCTATCATCATTTGATCGATGTGTTTTTGCAAATAGTCTATTCTATACTTATCATGTATTCTTTTATCCTTTGTCAGATCATCTCTAGCCCCTAACCCATTCTCTAAAATGAACAACGGCTTTTGATATCTAGAATAAAGCTTATTCATAGTTAATCTTAGGCCGATAGGATCAATTTGCCATCCCCATTCAGTTGTTTCCAAATGGGGATTAAAAACTCCAGTTATTCGATTAGCATTCGTTAGTTTTAAGCCATGTGTATCAGCTGCTGCACAAATTGATGAATAATACGAAAATCCAATAAAATCAGCAGTATTATTTTTTAGCAATCTTAACTCTTCAGAGGTTGTTCTTAGCTCAACTCCAAGTTTTTTCATCCGTAATATCAGTGATTTGGGATAATGTCCTCTAAGTTGTATGTCGCTAAATTCAAGTGTTTCATTCATTATTTGCTCTGCTTTTAGAACATCTCTGGGATCGGATGAATATGGATATACCATCGTACTAGTAATCATACTACCAACTTTATTATCTGGATAATTTGTATGGATATACTCAATAATTTCACTTGATGCAATAAACTGATAGTACATAGCCTGATATAAAATAGTATTAAAATTTTTCCCTTTAAATCGATCCTCAATTAATCCTGCAGAAGAATAGGGATGTCGTAAGATACTATCAATTTCATTAATCGGAATCCAGTACTTAACAACACTATGGTATCGATCAATCACCGTTTTAGAAAATTTAACAAAATAATCAGCAACTCGTTTATCATACCAAGCATCGTAATTCAAAAGCAAATTCAAAGGCATCTCATAGTGTGACAAGGTCACAATCGGTTGAATATTATATTTTCTCAATTCTTGAAAAAGATGATCATAATATTCTAGCCCTGCTAGATTAGGTTCTAAATCATCTCCATTTGGAAATATTCTACTCCATGCTATTGATAATCTGCAGGCCTTAATACCTAGTGAAGCTAACAATTTTATATCTTTTGGATATTGATGATAAAAATCAATTCCATGACGTTTACCCCATAATTTTGAAGATGAATCCTTAATTGCATCCTTAATTTGAGTAGTAGTCATTTTATTGACAGATTTATAATCAGTTTTTGAAGATGAAGGGTTGAATTTTTCACAATCAGCAATTGACATTCCTTTTCCATCCTCATTCCATGCACCTTCTATCTGGTTAGCCGAAGAACTAACACCCCAGAGAAAATCTTTTTTTATTTCTAACTTTGACATTGTCATACCAAAACCATCACACCACTATTATTGTTAACGTCTGTATTTTCTAATTTTGGAACATTCAATACTTCCAAGAAATCTGCTGAATTTGTAATAATCATTATTACAGTTGGATCATATCCTTCTGATTTTAACCTTCCAAGATCAAATTCTATCAACTTATCGCCAATGCTAATCTTTTGACCTTTCTGAACTAACTGTTTAAATCCTTCACCCTTTAATTCAACAGTATCGATTCCAATATGAATTAACACATCTGCGTCATTATCAAGATGTAAGCCTATTGCATGCTTTGTTTCAAATACTGCAGTAACAACTCCATTAGCAGGAGCGACGATAGTCCCTTTGGTAGGAACAATTGCTACACCTTTACCCATTACTCCACTTGAAAAAGTTGGATCATTCACTGATGATAAATTTTCAAGCTTTCCTTCAACGGGACTACATAATTTGTGCTTTTCTCCTTTTATAATAATCTCTTTATTTTCACTCTCTTGAACTGGATCCTCAAAACCAATCATCCACGTAGCAATAAATGTTGCAACACTAGCAACAATCATAACTAGGACGGCTTGTAGTACAAAGTTTTCTGTTTTGGAAACCCACATTGGCAAACTCAAAATTGCTGGAGTTACATAAATAAACGCTTTTAATTTTAGAAAACCGGCTACTAAACCAGCAATCGCGGAACCTATCATTACCCCATACATCGGTTTCTTTAAAGGTAAGTTAACACCGAAAAGGGCAGGTTCTGTAATACCACCTAAATACGCTGTAGCACTAGATGACAAAGCCAACGATTTCAATTTCTTATCTTTAGTCTTCAAACCTACTGCTAATGATGCAGCTGCTTGAGAAATATTTGAACATAAAGCAACAACTCTAATAATCGGATCGAATCCCTGGGTTGCAACAAGTTGAATACTAATAGGAGATAGAGCTTTATGAATGCCTACAGAAACAAGCCATGGATAAATTGCTGCTAATACAGGGATAGCAATAATTCCTACATTGTTGAATAGCCACATCGAACCAGTAGCAATAGCCTCAGAAATAATGTTTGAAATTGGGCCTATTACTAAGAAAATCAATGGAGCCGTAATTAACATTGTTAACATTGGTTCCATGAATACTTTGATCATTCCAGGTGTAACTTTCTTCACACCTTTGTAAATATACGACATAATCCAAACTGATAGAATCGCAGTGATTAAAGTACCTGAATATTTAATTAATTGAACTGATAATCCAATAAAGTTAACTGGTTTAGCTGCTTTTATAAGATCCATCCAGATTGGATGAACTGTCACCAACCCCATGAACGCACCTAAGTATTGATCTGTCTTAAAAACCTTCGCTGCTGAAAAAGCCACAAATACCGGCATGAAGAAATAACCTGTATCGAAGATCAAATTTAGAATTTGATATGTTTGATTTGTTTCCGTTAAAATACCTGACATTGTTAAGATAAGGAGTATAACTTTTCCCATACCTGCTCCAGCAAGCAAAGGTATAGCCGGAGCAATTGATCCGGTAATTACTCGAATTACACGATCAAAAATAGAACCCTTATTCTTGTTATCCGTCGTGCTATCACTAATAGAAATTTTTTGCATTAATTCGGAATATACATCGCCAACCTCATTACCAATAACTAATTGGTATTGACCAGCCTTTTTTACTAATTGTAAAATTCCAGGAATATTTTTTACAGCTTCATCATCTGCCTTAGACTCGTCTTTTAATACAAAACGTAGACGAGTGGCACAGTGTACAACAGAAGAAATGTTTTTTCTCCACCTATTGCAGACAATATTTCTTCAATCATTTGATCGTACTTCATCTTTTCTTTCCTCCCTTGTAATTTTATTGATATGAATTGCTAGATACATTACTTCTTCATTATTAAGTTCTTAATTGTACTGATGCCTTATATATTCTTTTATCTTCAATGCACATAGATAAGCATCAATATCACTTTCTTTTATCACCTCCAATATTTCCTTGCTTAAATCACCGTAGGGCTTTTTATCTGTTTCATACATCATTCTTTGCCAGAAAAACTTCAAATGGACAGCAAAACGCTTATAGTTCAGGGTTTTATTATCCAAATCTATTCTGAAATAGTGACGAACAAGCTTGGTTATCTCTCTTATAAATTTCATGGATCGTTGAAATTCATCAATATCCTGCCCCAACTCTCCACTTATCAAGTGAACAGCAATAAATGCCGCTTCATCCTCTGGAAAATCAACACCAAATTGGTGATTTAACAACTTAAGAGCCCAGACACCATAGCTATATTCTTTTGGATAATAGTCCTTAATATCCCATAAAAATTTATTGCTTAGATAAAGCCCTTTTTGTGCTCGCTCTACACTCGTAGCAAGGTGATCTGTCAACGTTATATAGACACTATCTGTTAATCTAATTCCTTCTTCTCTTTTGAGTCGTTCACAAATTTTTTGAGATAATTCAAAGTATACAGGATCTATTTCATGAACAGTATCTATTACATTTTTCCGTTGAATTTTTGAACTGGGACTGAAGCTTTTATATATTTTGGCTTTATCAACTAAATTACCAATTTTTTGGTTAAAAGCTATTCCCTTTCCTAATAGTATTACTTCTGTACCATCGCTCTTTTCCGCAATTACTGCACTATTATTCAAAATTCGTTTTATTTTCACATAAAACCTCCCAAGAAAAAAAGAGCGACCTAGTGCCACAAAATGGCATCTAAATCGCTCTTGCACTTTCGTTAACAATACGATAATTCTTCACTTCTATATCACATGATAGCGCTTTATTATAAAAAGTCAACAGTATTGAATACTCTTTGATTACATAACTAAAACTTGAAAGCACCAAAATCAAGATCAAGTCTTGTCGCTGTTGAGCTTTTCTGGGCTTTATTGGTTTTTATATGATCTGTTTCAGTGCAATTTGAATGAATC
>NZ_CAKD01000006.1 GCF_000297025.1 Lactobacillus pasteurii DSM 23907 = CRBIP 24.76 | reverse complement strand
TACACGGCGAACTCACAAACCGGTAAGATCGTTTATGTCGACGTTGACAATCAGAATTCTGAAGTTGGTCACACTGATTTGACTGGGGATACTGATCAAGATGTCACGATCACACCAAAGGCGCCAGCCGGGTATGACATTGTGGCCGGTCAAAATATTCCAGCAACTGAAAAGGCAACGGCAGATGGGATTCCAACTGTTACAGTGCAAGTCAACCACCACAAGCGGACCGTAACGCCAGGTGATGAACCAAAGCCGGGTGACAAGATTCCTGGTAACCCGAATAAGCAGCCAGGTGATGGAACACCAAAGACTGATGTAAGTTATGAAACCTTGCACCGGAACATGACGCGGACAATCAACGTTACTGATCCACACACTGGTTTGAAGACCACCAAGGTAACATTGCACTACGAGCGGACAGCGACGATTGATGACGTTACCGGTGAAGTAACTTACGGCAACTGGACCGTAGTTGACGGTTCCCAAGCTGGTTTTGAGGCCTTTAACATTCCGACGGTTGCGGGTTACTCTTCTGAAATCAAGTCCGGTTCAGCTGATGATTTGCAGGCCTTAACTCCAAGCCAAGCACAAATCACTGACTGGACAGACCAAACGGTCGACATTGACTACACGGCTAATGATCAAACCATGCACATTACCTATGTTGACAAGGCTGGTCATCCCGTTGATGGTGGTAGCTTTACTGTATCTGGCAAGACGGATCAGACCGTTACCACTAACGCTAAGGTTCCAGCTGGTTGGGTACTTTCTCAAGGTCAGACTTATGCACCAGAGACGATTAAATTTACTGGTACGCCAACAGCTGATATTACGATTACCGTTGAACACGGCACTAAGCGTATTCAGCATGACAATCCGGTAATACCAGGAGACAAGACACCTTCTGGCAAGGAGATCAAGGGCGCTCATGATGAAGATCTGAACCAGACGATTACGCGGACGATCAACATTACAGAACCAGGCCAAGCCACTAAGACGACTACTCAAGTAGCGCACATTTACCGTGATGCTACGGTTGATGATGTCACTGGTGAGGTAACCTACAGCGGATGGTCGACTGATAGTGCCGACTGGACTGCAGTAAATGTTCCATCTCATGATGGCTACACCGCTCACCAATCCGACGGTCAAACAGGTATTCCAGCGGTAACGGTTAAGGATGGTCAAAAGGGCGTTAACATTGACGTAACGTACACGGCCAATGATGGGACGGTTCTGATCAAGTACGTCGACCGCGATGGCAACGAGATCGGCCAGCAAGTGATCACCGGCTATGTTGGCGAGACGATCAAGGTAACGCCGCAATTCCCAGAAAACTGGGTACCGGTAGATCCAGATACGGTTCCAGCCGAGGTTCAGATCAAGGAAGAGAACGGCCAGATCATCATCGTGGTTGTTCGCCACGCTGAGAAGGATCCGGTTCAAACCAAGAAAGTTACCCGGACGATCACGGTAACTACGCCTGATGGTCAGACGAAGACCATCAAGCAAGTCGTCACGATCAGCCGTCACGGTGACCTGGACCTGGTTACCGGTCAAATTGCTTGGCAGCCATGGACAACCGCGCAATGGGATGTCTTCAAGCCGGCAGCAATTGCGGGCTACACACCAAGTCTGGCGGAAGTACCAGCGGTAACGGTTGATGGTGAAACGACTGATCAGACGGTCGACATCACTTATGCGGCAGTTGCCACGCCTGCTCAACCAGAGCACCTAGCACTGACGGCTTCAGATACGACTGACGCCCAGCAAGCAACGAACCAGAAGGCGGACAGCAATGCCCAGCCAGCAGTTACTGTTGTAACTAGCCAACAGACGGCAACTGCTCAACAGGCAGAATCCACTACTAATAGCCGCTTGCCACAAACTGGTAATAGCCATGATGCTAGTGCCTTGGCAGGTCTGGGTCTGGCTTCTCTGGGTCTGGTTTCCCTGATGGGACTGTTCGGCCTGGGCGGTAAGCGCCGCAAGCGTGACTAAGCACTAAAAATTGAAGATTCTTCCATAAATGAAGAAAACTTGAAGAATTAGACTAATCAGCCTTAGGCATTAGTCTGATTCTTTTTTGTTGGTAAATGAGAAAAGGGCGGTAAGCACGGCATAACCGACCGGATTTAAACCTCAATCCAGACCTTCTATACTTAGGGAAACTTAACTATAGGAGGTCTTTATTTATGATTCATGATATTGTAGAGGTGGGAACGCCAACGACCAAGGCAGTTGCGCCGATTTCCAACAAGCGTCATCCGGCAAAAATGTTAGCTGCTTCAGTCACCTTAAATAAGCTACGAGTAAACCTCTATCAAGGTGCTGATCCTGACTTAGCTGCTAAATTACTAACTGTGATGATAAACCATGTTGATTAACTGGACCGCGCCGCGGCATGTCTATATCATTTGCGGGAAGACTGACTTACGGAAAGGAATTGACGGCTTAGCTCTAATAGTTGAATAAAATTATGGTCTTCAATTAGACAATAATTCACTTTTTCTCTTTTGCGGTAGTCGAACTGATCGCTTTAAGGGCTTATATTGGGATGGGGAAGGATTGATCTTACTCTATAAGCGGTTTGAAAATGGTAATTTGCGTTGGCCAGGGCATCGTAATGATGCCGTTAGCTTAACTTCATACCAAATCAAGCAATTATTACAAGGTATCGCTCCGTTACCTATTAAGCGTGTCAAGACGGCAATCAAAGGAACAATTTATTAGTCAAAAAGGGTGTTCATCGCCTCGTTTTTCTGGTATGCCTACAAAAATCAGAAAAGGAGGTGAATCATGATGGCTTTATTGATTTACCTGAAACAGAGGCAGTATCTGGGGTTCCTTTTGATGATGCACCACAAGAAATGAACATTCCCCGTGATGGTTACTGAATATGATAAGGATGTCCCATTAAAGGATTTACAAGCAAAATTTAAGTAAGCATTTGGTAGTGACGATCTTCAATTAGACAAACGAGTAGTTTATGTTCACGGTGTACCAGCGGATCTTAATTGGCACATTAATTTTTATAGAACTGAAATTTGAAAGCCAGAGTCTATACTTTTTGCATGGTTTCTGGTCTTTTTTCTACGTAAAGTCAAGCGCAATATGTAGTGACCCCCGAAATTCGGACATGAATTTCGGGGGTTTACTATGGCTAAATTATCTAAAGAAGATAAACTTCACATTTTTGAAGAGTGGAAATTAAAAGGTAAAGGTACTACTTACTTAAGTAAAAAATATGATATTAATATAGCTGGAATTAGTTATTTGATCGCCTTAATTAATAAGCATGATATTTCTATTCTAGATAAAGGCTATACTTCCTATACTAAAGAATTCAAGGAAGAGGCCATTAAACGTGTCCTTTTAAATGGTGAAGCTGCTTATGCTGTATCACTAGACTTAGGATTACCAAGTAAAAGTATGTTAATCAATTGGATTCGATCTTACAAAGAAAATGGGCATAATGTCATTATCAAACCGAAAGGACGACCTACTCATGAAAAGTTCAAGAAACAAAGAACTAGAGAAGCTGAAAAAAGAAAACGAAGAACTTCGTCGCCAGAATTTAAAGCTTACTGTCGAAAACGCGTTTATAAAAAAATTGAGTGCCTTAGTTCAAAACCGTTTCCTTCTTTTCTTTTGGTTGATAATAGGAACTGTGATTTGGATCGTAGTTCTGATTTTATAGAAATGGCCATTCTAGAGAAACCAAAAAGCAGGAATCAAAAATACTGGCGAAAATAACTTGGTCGGTCAAGCGACTAAGTTATCGACCAAGATAAAGAAGAGTCCCTTCATGTTTAATCGTGAAGTGACTTTTTTAGTCCAATCATTTGCTCTTTCGTCCAAAATCGGACGAAAAAAGAGCTAGTTGGACGAAAGAAACAACAGTACATGAAGACAACTTGGCAAAAAGACGGCTTTACAATCTGCCTGGCACAAGCCAGTGATGTGGAAGATTATTATTTCCAGAACTACTGCCCTTTGGACAAAGAAGTGGCCAGACTGACTGGCTGCAAAGAGCATTTTATCAAGGGAGAAGTCACTTCTTTTTTCCTAAAAGCGATCGAAGAAACAGACAGATACTTCTTTTTGATCTTAGATCTGGCTGGAAAAATCATTGGCGAGAGCGTGATTAATGAAATCGACTGGGACCTGCGCCGTGCTAACTTCCAGATCTGCATCTTTCATCCGACGGAAAGAGGGAAGGGCATTGGCAGCTGGGCAGTGGAAGTGAGCAGGGATTTCGCCTTTGACTAGTTGCACCGGCTTGAACTGGACGTCTTTTCTTTTAATCCCCGCGCCGAAAAAGCCTACCTACGAGCAGGCTTCAAGAGGGAGGGCGTTTTGCGGGATGCAGTTTTGGATAGGGGCCAATATGCGGATGATATCATAATGGCTATCTTGGGGGATGACTGGCTCAAGCTGAAAGAAAGTTGATGACATTTTTTATATAAAACTTATTCCATTAAATCGTTATTTTATAAATAGCAAGCAAGCTTATTATGTGGTATGCTTAATATAGTCATAACGTGAGACAGCTATTTTTAAGTAGTTAAAACTCTCTTTAACGTTAAAGCGATAACCATGATTTGTTGAGGAAAAAATATGACTAAATACCGCGCCGACATTACGGCTCTTAACGCAGAAAAAATTGGCAGCCAGGCTCACGGCTACGTAGAATTCACGACTGTTGCTGACAAGCTCCACATCAAGCTGGAGATGTTCGACACCCCGGCTAACATCCAGCACTGGGAACACTTCCATGGCTTCCCGGACGGCAAGGATGCCCAAGTGCCAACCCTTGCCCAGGATACTAACCAGGATGGCTTTATCGACCTCTTGGAAACCGAACCGGTCTCCGGCACGACTATGGTGCCCTTGGATGCGGCTCCGCACGAAATGTGCATCCCCCACGACAACTACCCAGTTGCCGACGCAAACGGCTACTACAGCTATGAAAAAGACGTCGACTTAGCCAAGCTGGAAACCAAGTTCAAGGAAGTCTTCAACGACCAGGACCTAGCCCTGGACAAGCGGGTGGTCTACATTCACGGCGTGCCAGCTGATTTGGAATTGCCAGAAAGCGTTGGCGGCAAGATCAACGACCATTATGACCAACACGTCACCTTGCCAATCGCTGCTGGCAAGATCAAGCGGATTGACTAAGCAACTATAAAAGCCATTCAGAGGATCAGCTCCCCTGGATGGCTTTTTTCGTAAAAAATTTTGCAAAAATCCTGATCTTGATAGAAATCAATTGGGAAATTCCGCTTTCCCGGTATATTAAAAGCATCAAAGTAAGGAGGTCGAAAGATCAATGCAAAAATGGTTAATGAAAAATCGTAACCGGCTGACGGCAATTTCGGGCATCTTAATCGTACTGGCCTTTGCCGCTAAGTGGTTATTTAAAAGTGAAACAGGGGCGTCCGGCCTGCTCCTGGCCGCCTCCCTCATCGGCGGCTTCCCGATCTCGGCATCCGCTTGGCAGGCCTTAAAGGTCAAAGTCATCAGTATCGACTTGCTGGTGACCCTGGCCATCTTAGGTGCCTTCGTCATCCAGGAATTTGAAGAATCCGCCATCGTGGCCTTCCTCTTCTTGTTCGGGGCTTACCTTGAACAAAAGACCCTGGCCAAGACCCGGTCAGCCATCAAGGAACTGGTGGAGATGGTGCCAGAAACCGCCCTTCGGCAAACCGAAGATGGCGACTTTGAAGAAGTCGACTTAGACGACCTGGACGAAGGGGACATCCTTTTGGTCAAGACCGGTGGCAAGATCCCGGTCGACGGGGAAGTCGTCTACGGTTCCGGGACGGCCAACGAAGCAAGCATTACCGGTGAGTCTATGCCTTTAGGCAAAAAGCCCGGTGACCCGGTCTATGCTGGTACTATTTTGGAAAACGGGACCATCCGGATCAAGGCGGAAAAAGTCGGGGATGAAACGACTTTTGGCAAGATCATCGAACTGGTCGAAGAAGCCCAGGACTCCAAGTCCCAGGCTGAGCGTCTAATTGACCGCTTCTCCAAGTACTACACCCCAGTCGTCCTGCTCCTAGCCATCATTGTTGGCCTTATCAGCCAAGACCTGGAACTGGCCGTAACTATCCTGGTTCTCGGCTGCCCAGGCGCCTTGGTTATCGGGGTTCCGGTCTCAAACGTGGCCGGGATCGGGAATGGGGCCAAGCAGGGGATCCTTTTTAAAGGCAGTGAAGTCATCACCAAGTTTAGCAAGGTCGACACGATCATGTTCGACAAGACCGGGACCTTGACTTACGGTGACCCCCGGGTCAGCCAGGTGAAAAAGTACGGCCAGGGCCAGCTGGCTGAACAGCTTTTGGTCAGCGTGGAAAAAGAATCTGCCCACCCTTTAGCCAAAGCCATCACTGGCTACTATAAAGACCTGGAAGCTAAAGAAGTTGAATCTTCCCAGGTCCTCCAGGGCGGCGGGATCGTTGCTCAAGTAGCTGGCCGGCAGGTCCTGGTTGGCAACCGCTACCTGCTTGACCAGTACCATGTCCCAGTCACAAAGGAAATGGAAAAGAACCTGGAAGAGCTGGCAAGTGTAGGCAATTCCCTGGTTCTAGTGGCTGTAAACGGGCAGTTGGAACTTGCTTTAGGCTTAAAGGACGAGATCCGGGCCGGGGTCAAGGAAGACCTGGCTGCTTTAAAGAAGCTGGGTGTCAAGAACCTGCTCCTTTTGTCCGGCGACAACCAGAAGACGGTTGACCTGGTAGCGGAAGAACTAGGCCTCACTGAGGCATATGGCCAGCTTTTGCCAGAAGACAAGGCGGAATTTGTCAAAAGGCGGCAGGCAGCCGGTGAAATCGTGGCCTTTGTCGGCGACGGGATCAACGACAGTCCGTCACTGGCCCGGGCAGATATCGGGATTGCCATGGGCAGCGGGACTGACGTGGCGATTGAAACATCAAACGTGGTCCTGATGAACGGTAGCTTTGACCGGATTCCGCGTGCTCTGGCCCTGGCTAAGGCCACCCGGCGGAACATGATTGAGAACATCACCATCGCCCTGGCTGTCGTAGCCGTCCTGCTGGTCAGCGTGTTAGCCAGCTCATGGATGAACATGGCCATCGGGATGTTCGTCCACGAAGGCAGCATCCTAGTCGTGATCTTAAACGCCATGCGCCTTCTGGCTTACCGGTCAAAATTGCAAAAATCACGAAAGTTGATAGAAAACAATTTTTCGCAAGCAGAGGGCCCGTATACTAAGGGTATCAAAAGTATCCAATAGGAAAAAGAAAGGACAAGAAATCATGCAAAAAGCAATTTTACAACTCGAAACTTTAGCCTGCCCGACCTGCATGCAGAAGATCGCGGGGGCCATCGCCAATGTCGACGGGGTTGAAAAGACCAGCGTCAAGGTCCTCTTCAACGCAAGCAAGGCCAAGGCTAATTTTGATCCAGATAAAACCAATTTGGACACGATCACACAAGCCGTCAAAAATATCGGCTATGACGTCTTGAAGGCTAGCGCTAAATAAGAGAAAAAAGCAAAAGCAAAAACAAGAAAAAAGACTGATAAAGAAAAAAGGAGAACAATGATGATCAAGGAATTTTTTGCCAAGAACGATGAAATGTTAGACTTGTATACGCAGGCAATTACCAAGGCCCACGGCGCCCACCACCCGGAAGTCTTTGAAGTCCGCAAGGTTTACGAAGACATTCAAAAGAAGGTGAAATCCGGCCAGGAAGACTTGACTGCCGACTTCAGCAAGCTGCGGGATTTGACCGCGAACTACGCCATCCCGGCTGATGCCTGCGGGGCGATGACTAAGACCTACCAGACCCTGGAAGAATTCGACCACTTGGTTCAGGGCTAATTTTTACCAGCAGAGGAGAGCAAAATGCAGCATATATGTGTCAGTCTGGTTCCCTTATTTGCGGACCTGCCAGAAAAAGACCAGCTTAAGATCAATTCCCTGGCCAGCCACCAGAGCTATCAAAAAGGTGAGACGATTTTTCGGCCAGGGGATGAAAAGCTACAGATCGTGGCCCGGGGAAACATGAAGGTTTACCAGCTGTCTGCCAGCGGCCGCGAGCAGCTGCTCCGGGTTGCCCAGCCGGGTGACTATGAAGGGGAAAAGCAGCTTTTTGGCTTGGAAAATGAAAGCTTTTTCGGCCAGGCCATGGAGAACACGGAAATCTGTAGCTTGAGCAAGGCAGACTTCAACCAGGTTCTCATGGAAAATCCCCAGCTCTCCCTCAAACTGCTGGAACTCAGCACCCAGAAGCTGCTGGAAACGGAAAGACAGACCCAGTTCCTGGCCATGGAGCGGGTTGAAGAAAGACTAGCCAGCTACCTTTTGGACTTGGCTAAGGTGGCTGGCAGCGACCAGGTTCAGCTGTCCATGAAGATGAAAGATATCGCCCTTTACTTGGGAACTACTCCCGAAACCCTCTCCCGCAAATTCAAACTCCTTGAAAAAATGGGCTATCTGAAAAGGACAGGTAAGCAGGTGAAAATCCTCGACGAAGACGGCCTGCTGGACTTGTAGTAAAAAAATTAATTTTAATAGAGAGCAAAACTCCCTCTAGCAGATTAAATGCTAGAGGGAGTTTTTTGGCTTGGTGGCCGGATGTTAATGCGGCCATTACAAAAGTTAATTACCCTGAAGTGGGTTGATTCAAAGTATCCTTTAACTGCTAGTCGGATAGACAAAAATAGAAAAAATAGGAAGGATAAATAAGTTACAAACACCGGGAACAATATTGACACTAATTCACAGCCCATCATAAAATAAACATGAAATAAGAATTTTGGGAGAAAAAATAATGTTATTCAAGCAAATTAAGCAGAATAAGCGTAATACTTGGATTGTGATGATTATGTTTGTTCTGTTATTACTAACAATCGCGGTTTTGCTTTCCGCATGCTTGACCCCGATCGTAGGATTAATTTTTCTGGGGACTGGCTTAATCTATCTTTGGCGCGTTTATTTCAATGCAACTCGTCATCTCATGACTGTAACTAATGCAAAAGAAATCAAGCGAGCAGATAATCCAAAGCTCTATGAATTAGTAGAAGAGATGAGCTTAGCTGCTGGATTGCCAATGCCGAAGGTTTATATTACACCAGATCCAATACCTAATGCTTTTGCGACAGGCCGTGATCCAGAACATGCAAGTTTAGCAGTAACTCAAGGTCTGCTAGATGTCATGAACCAGGATGAATTGCTAGGGGTAATTGGACATGAGATGTCACATATTCGTAATTATGATGTGCGGGTAACAACGATTTCCTCTGGTTTATACAGTTTTATCTTTCTAGCTGCCATTTGGCTTTTAGGCCTTGGCTGGACTTTGCTCACCACTTCCGCTGAAAGTTTGCTTGGAAAGGCGATCAAATATGGTCTTGGCGGGCTATGCCTAATAGTAGGTGGTGGCTTGTTGCTCATTGCTTTGCCAATTGCTAAGCTTTTGAACTTGGCAACTTCCAGACAACGTGAATATCTTGCAGATGTTGGTTCAGTTGATTTGACTCGTAATCCAGATTGTATCATGTCTGCTTTGCGGAAATTGCAACAAATAGATTCTCAATACATTGAAAATCAAGACGATTTAATGGTTAAAGCTTTAGCTTTCAATACTTATAAAGTTAAACATTGGTGGACTAATCTTTTGTCTGATCACCCAACTTTGGATAAGCGAATTGACCGTCTTGAGCATACAGCTGACATGTAATTAATAAAGACTGCAGAATTTACTGCAGTCTTTATTTTTGGTATTAGTTTAACTCATTATGGAAAATTGGTTTCACAAATAAGGAACAAGAAGGAATACAATATGAAAAAATATATTTTTTATGTACAGGCAACTCTTGTCGTAGTCAAATGGTAGAAGGATATGCTAAGATTTTTTTGAAAAACAAGTATGAAGTTCAAAGCGCAGGGAGTTCTTTAAAATGCTCGATCTAATCCTAGCAGGCAAGGTAAAGCGCGTCATTGTTGCCCATCAGGATCGCTTGAGCCGCGTAGGCTTCGACTTGTTTGAATACCTGTTTAAAAACTACGGCACTACAAAAGGGAGCTTTTTGCATAAGTAAAGAAAATAAAAGTACTCAGCCAAGCTTGCTGAGTACAAATTTGTTTTAATGAGTTGAAGTTAGCTTGATGCCAACGATGGATACAATTAACAATACTACGAATAGCCAAGTGATAGGACTTAATTGATCATGAAACCACACGCTGCCTACGATAACTGAACCAACAGCCCCAATTCCAGTCCAATTAACTTCCCGGCGGAAGATTATTTATAAATTTACGTTCAGTATAGCAAAAGAAGAATGACTAGACAAGTTTATCCTGATACTTACCAACATAATGTTGTTTTTGCTAGTCGTTGGACTTTTAGGTAAAATTTGTAGATAGACATAATTTTACTCGAGGAGAAAAAGATGAAGAAATAGTGGTTGATTTTGGGAGGGATTTTGATGGGAATTGGAATACTTTTTGGCATGCATAAGCAAGCTGATGCTCAATATCAATTTCCGCAAGAGACTGATCGCCACGAGGGAACCTGGCTAGTATGGCAACATTCACATACTTATGGCAGAAAGTATGCAAAAGAAATCGAGCCGATTTGGTTAAAAATGACTAAAGCACTAGCACCAGGCGAGCGGGTTCATATTGTGGCTTATGATCAGTCAGCTAAGAAAAAGATTCAGGCTAAGCTAGCTGATGAAGGGGTCTACTTAGATCGAGTAGACTTTTTGCTAGCTAAAACCAATGATGTTTGGAGCCGAGACATGGGTCCGATGTTTGTACGCGATAAAAATCAACAGTTGAAAATTGTTGACTTCAGCTTTGATGGTTGGGGCAAGAAGACGCCATATCGCAAGGATGCAGCTTTAAGAAAGCAGATTGCTCAAGAGAAAGGCTTTCCATTAGTTAAAGTTCCGGGGATGGTCCTTGAAGGGGGCAGTCGAGCTGAGACCAGATGGCACTTTACTAGCGACTAATTGGGAAACAAGGTACTGCTTTTGCCAATTTATGGGGATGCAAATGACAAGCTAGCAGAAAAGCGTTTGTCTGAATGGTATCCTGACAAGAAAGTGGTCCCAATCAATGTTGCCAAGCTATATAAAAACGGTGGCATGATTCACTGCGTGACACAACAGCAGCCAGAGTAAGCAAAAAACATAACGAAAATATTTAGTTTTATCTATAATTTAACAATCGAGGTGAGTTACATGTACGAATCATTAACAAAATTTTTACCTAAACTAAAAGATAGAAAAGCTGCAAAACATGGCAGTTCAAGAACAGATATACAAGCAGGTTCATCTATAGCTGGACTAGCACAAGCAATTTATCAATTTGGCAATAGCCATCCAGAATATGAGCTAGATAATTATGTAGAACTTCTAAACAGAAATTTGATTCTTGATCTTCCAGATAAGGCCGATAATATTTCTAAGTTAGATGGACAAGTAATTGTGGCGCTTTTGTTCAAAGTGGTTGGAAGCGATCATTTTAATGAAAAATCAACGCTCTCAAACTTTGAAGCTGATTTGGTTCAAAAATATCTAGAACGCTTGCAACAAATTGATCAAGAAGCAGTCGCACCATTTGAAGGTGAAATTCGAAAGTTGAGACTGATTTCAACGCAAGGAGGTTATGAGCCTCTACCAAAGGTTGGTCTTGATAGCGATTATGAGCAAGTTTTGACGATTTCAGAAGATGGTACAGCGCACGTTGTGCACTATAGTCAGCGAACGATTTTTAATTCTCAAGGCATAATTAGCCAAGAAAAGTTGCGACTTAATTCTGATGTTGTTTTACATATCTTTAATGCCATTGAGCAAACTTTCGAAGGCAAAATGGTGACTCCTAATGTAACTGATGTTGGCGTTTGGGGCTTGTCGCTAGTTAATAGTGAGGGCAAGACTTTCAGAATTTCTGGATCGCTAATCGACACTGTTTTCCCAGATCTGTCGGACTACATTCGCGAGAACATGGCTAGAGAGGACCTTTATCTCTTTGATGGCAATCCAGACAGGGTTGAAAGAATCGAAGTATTCTATGATCGCTATCAGACAATTCATCTAAGTGGTCCAATTCCACCAGATCTTGTTAAACCAGTTTGGGACTATCATGAAGAATTAAAGCTAGATCGAAAAACTGAAACAGTCGAACACTCACGCAAGATTTTTGACGAGTGCGATGTTAAATCGACTTATCATATTTCTGGTGCAGTAGAAGATTTTCTTGATGAAATTTCGCCGACTGCTTTTTCCCATATTGAAGGAAATCCCGAGGATGTCTGCACTAATCCAGACCGCCAAGATGGCTATCGCATTGTCATTACTACTAAAAGAGAAAGACGAGAAGTCTTTGGAACTTTTGACAAGAAGGGCTTGCCAGATGATTGGGAAAAATTTGCGACTAGCCTGGCTGATTTTCTCAGTTTTTATAGCAAAGCTGACTTACTTGATAGTAAGCTTTATGGCAAGGTCAAGCGCCGTAAGCAGGATCTGATTTTCTGCAATGTGATTTTTAAGGATGGCTACCGGGAATATTGCTATTTGGCTGACGAAGATAAGTATTATGTAGGCGACAAGGTGATTGTTCCTACAGGTAGCGACAATCATGAGACTTTAGCACAAATAAAGTCGGTGGAATACTATGCAAAAGAAGATGCACCATATCCGCTAGACAAGATCAAGCATATTCTGCGTCTAGCTGATCTTGATACAGATAAGTAGAATTAATGATTAGAAAATTTGAAAATTCAGACACTGCTGAAGTGATGCAGCTGTGGCTTAATGGCAACCTAGATGCCCATCCTTTCATTGAGAAAGAATACTGGCAAGCTAATTTCCAAGAAGTAGAAAAGCAATTGCTGGATGCTGAAGTTTTTGTTTATGAACAAGATGGTCAGATTAAGGGCTTTATTGGTTTAATGGGCAATTATATTGCAGGAATTTTTGTTGATCGTAATAGTCGCTCGACTGGAATTGGGCAAAAGCTGCTTGATTATGTTAAGGATAGGCATGAGGCTTTGCTTTTAGAAGTTTATCAAAAAAATCAGCGTGCGATTGATTTTTATCGTAGGCAAGGCTTTATAATTAGTTCTGAGCAAGTTGATGAAGAGGCTGATGAAATTGACTTGACTATGACTTGGAGTCGAAAAAAGCAGTAGAAAGAAAGCGTAATTTCAATGTTAAAAAATATAGTTTTGGATTTTGGCAATGTCATCATGAATTGGAGCCCTGATCAAATTCTCAATCACTATGAATTGACTCCTAAAGAACATGACATACTTAAAGATAATATTTTTGGTTCAAAAGAATGGCCACAAATTGATGCTGGCCGGCTGACTGAACAAGAAGCAGAAAAAATCTTTTTACAGCGAGTTCCAGAAAATTTGCAAGAAAAGACCAAGCAGATCATGGCTACTTGGCCAGAGAATGTCGACTTTTATGAACCAATGTTTTTAACGATTGAAGCTTGGCGCAAACAAGGGTTGAAAATTTATGGCTTGTCCAATACTGGGATGCAATTTGCAAATTTTGTGAAGAATTCCGGCTTTGGGGATTACTTTGATGGCTATGTTTTTTCAGCTGAAGAAAAATTGCTTAAACCAGATGAGCGTATTTATCAAAAGCTGATTGATCGTTATGAATTAGATCCAAAGGAATGTGTATTTGTCGATGATCTGAAAGAAAACACGCAAGCTGCCGAAAAGCTGGGGATGTATGGCTTTACTTTCAAGATTGATCAATTGGGTCAATTAAGACAATTTGTCGTTGAACATTCGTAAAAACATTGAGGACAAAGCATGACAAATAAGCAAAAGGGTGTATTGCTAGCAGTTGTGGGTGCTAGTTTGTGGGGAACTTCTGGTACGGCGGCTGAATTTCTATTCAAGACCACGGAGGTTGATACTTTTTGGCTAATCGGCGTTAGAGCCTGGATTGCGGGAATAATTTTAACGAGTTTTATCTACTGGAAAAATGGTCCGCAGGCTTTTGCCATCTTGAAAAATAAACGGGACTTGCTCATTGGAATTTTGTATGCAACGATCGGCATTACTGGTTCACAATTCACTTATTTTATGACAGTCAAGAATTCCAATGCTCCAACTGGGACAATTCTAGTCTTTTTAGCTCCGGTTTTGATTATTGCCTTTGTAGCAATTAAAAGTAGGCAGATTCCTAGAAGAATCGATTTAATTTCGGTTTTGGTTGCCTTGATTGGAACAGTTGTGATGGTAACAGGTGGCAATTTTACTCATTTGGCCATTACGCCTAAGGCTTTAGGATGGGGTTTTCTTGCTGCAACTACTCAGGCAGCGAGCATTTTGATGCCGGGCAAACTTTTTAAGAAGTATGGAACTTTAACGATTATCAGTCTGTCCAGCCTTTGGGGTGGAATTTTATTTTCGCCGAGTTTTTTCATAGCTCCCGCAATTAGGCCGACAATTTTGAACTGGGCGATAATTGTTTACATTGCAGTTGTTGGCACTGTCTTTGCTTATACGCTCTATTTGTCCAGCGTTCTTTATATTTCAGCAGGTTTAGCCAGCATTTTAGAAGCATTTGAACCATTGGTGGCAACGATTTTATCAGTGGGACTGCTGGGCAGCGATTTTGATCAGATGAAAATTTTGGGTGGAATATTGATCATTTTGGCCACAGCCTTGCAGGTGATTCCAGTTCAAAGAACTAAAAAATTGTTGCATAAAGTAGCAGATTAAAATTAGCAATTAAATTATTCTATATGCTTATAGTTATAAACGATAGAATTACTCAATAACTTGATATAGTGTTATCAAATTATTGAGTATTTTTTTGATTATTCAACTTTTTGAGCAAAAAGTTGATAATTCGAGTGTTATTGTTTGTTAAGTGTATAGTTATGTGATACATTCAAAGTGTAATAGAGATATGTGTTTTTATAAGGAGAAAAATCATGTTTGAAAAAAGACCAAAATATACTCTGAGGAAACTATCCGTCGGCTTAGCCTCGGTAATGATTGGAAGCACAGTGCTGATGGTTAACTCGCCAAAGGTACATGCTGGAACTGTAGATAGTAGTGCTACTCAAATTGGGGATGTTGAAAAGACTACTCCAGAATATCAGGCTGGTAAAACAAAAAAAGTTAGTGAATCTGGTACAACTGGTGAAGATACTAAAAATTCAAAACCTGTAGTTACTAGTTCTAATTTGGCAGAAACTACAACTCCTTCAACAGAAAAAAAGGAACAAACAAAGCCAGACGGGACTCCTGTAGATCCAAATCAAAAGGGAAGTTCAGAAACTCAAGCTAAAAGGACTAAAGCATTTGCTATTACTCCAGCGGCCGCACCAGCTGCTGCGCAAAATACGCAAGCAGATGATGACTTCACTATGCCAAAGGCAAGTACAGAAGCTGATTCACCAATTGAAAACAGAAGCAATGCGACCGAGCCAGTTAAGAACAGCACAGGTGAATTTCAAATTTGGATATCTGGAACAGGTAAGGATGGCAAGGAATATAATTCTGGTTTGATTGGTGACAATACTACAATTGTTCTTGACGCCAGCAAACTAGATCTAGATACTGTGTCTTATAACCTAATCTATGAAAACAAGAAAGGCGACAATATCGATCCTGGTTTTTATACTTCGATGAACGATAAGGTAGCAACTTATGGTGATATATTGATGGCCAAGAAAAAATCAGGCGATCAAGTAACCGATGTTAAGATTCCAAGCTACAGTGGCAATTCTAATGATCGTATTAATCTTTGGAACTTAAAGACAAACTTGGGTGATAAGCTCAGAATTAAGGCCAAGATTAATTACGTCAACAATGGTAGTTTGACTTTTATTCCAGGTGCTGCAACATACTACTATGCTGTTGAGGGTTACCATAACTTAATTCCTGCTGGTCAAGTAAGCGTATCATTTATAAATGGACCTGAAAATATCGAAAAACCGGATAATCCAACTGAGACAGGAAATATAGTTGTTGATAAACCAAGTACTAGTATGACGGATCCAGAAACAGATACTAATCCACTTCTTTATGGGTATAGGGATAAAGATAGTTTAGATAAGAATTCTAATTGGTATAAGATTACTACCGGTCAAGTTGCTGAATATCTTAGATTTAGGGGTAAAGATGGTAAAGAGTATACAACCCGGTATTTGAATGAGGATAATCATAATCAATTTTTGATTGATACTACTAAGCTAGATCCTAATTCTTTAGAAATGATCGTAGTTTACCAACATCAAACAGACGATACTAAGAAGAATCCAATGCTTTGGTTTAGTTTTGGTGATAGTAAGCAATTATCTGTTGATACTAGGCGAGTAGATGCAAAGACTGGTTTTAAGGTTGAAGATTCTTTAGGCAAGAAGCACGATCTAAAATATATGTTACCTTCAGATGCTGGTAAATATAAAACTTATGATGAATACCTTGAGAAGGGCGGTAAGTTAGAAGACGTTAAGAACTTGTACTTTAATGATGGGGGGTACGAAAAGGGAGAAACTATCAAAGTAACAATCCCACTAAAATTCAATGGCTATGCATCAGGAGAAAATGCAGATTCTGGAAATATTAGTGTGACTGATTACAATACATTTACAACTAAGCGTCTCTTTGTTAGATTTGCGCAACCATTGTTTAAGATTTCGAATATGGATCAAAAGGTGACTGCTAGAGTCATGGGGCACGTTCTTACCGAAAATGGAAAGGGCCAAACATGGGTTTTGCAACCCGAAGCAGATAAATGGCTTGAGGAGGCAGGTATAACTGGGAAAGATTTATTTATTGATGATCCGACTTATACTTATAAATTAGATTACATAATTTATCATGCTCCTGATATTAAGGTGACTCCTAAGGATAATTTAAGTATGGTTTATACTGGTGGTGGTTTTGTCATAAGCTTAAGAAAAGCTCAAGATGTACTCTCCAAACATGGTTATAGTGTTCAATTTGCTAAAAGCAACAAAGATGGTAGCTTTGAAGCAATGCCATACTATCTATATGATAAGATAGATGGAGCGATACCGGTAGATCACGATGACGACAATGTAAAACCTAATCCTAATACTCCTAGTACAGGGATTAAGATGTATATTTCAGTTATTCCAACGATCTTGGTAAATCCTGACTTGCATTACACAGTTGGCGATAAAGTAAAAGATGTTAATGGAAACGAAACAACCGACTGGGATCCGTTAAATGAAGGTAAGCCAGATACCAATAAAGATGCACTCTTAAAGGCATATAACGATGCGGGATATGACAGTTTCAAGCAGCGCAATCCTGGGGACTTCTTCGGTGTAATAGGTGAGAAGTCTTTGACTGCTTTGAATCCTCGTGGTGGCGATAAGGGAGCTGATGGAGTAGACAATCCTGGCTTAACGGTAACTATCGTTTACCAAGCAAGCAAAGATGCTAAGGGAGAATTAGTTGACAAGGTAGATTTGACTAAGGCAGGAATTTACACTGTAACTTACAGTAGAGTATTCTTTGGTCCACAAACTCGTCCAGATAATTCTTTGATCAACTTGATTGCAATCAATGGCGGCAAGCAAGGCGAAATGATTCTTAACCAAGGTAAGGTTTACGTTGATCCAGCTCCAGAAACTGAAACTAAGCAAGTTACTAGAACTATCAACTATGTTGAAGATGGAAATGAAAGCAATGTTTTGCATGACCCAACAGTTCAGACTGTAACTTTTACCAGAACTAAGAGCGTTGATATTGAAACTGGCAAGATCAGTTACACTGATTGGACTGCTAAAGATGGTGCAAGCTTTGCGGAAGTGACAGCTCCAACAATTCCTGGCTACACTGCAACACAAGCTAAAGTTGATGCTCAAGCAGTTACTGTTGATAGTGAAAATGTGACGGTCAAGGTTACATACAAGAAGAATCAGACTCCTGTAAAACCTGTTACCCCAGACAATCCAGATACGACTACTGATACTGAACATATCGTAATTCCTAAGGATCAGGATAAAGATAATGGCTCAAAGGATAACGGAAATAAAGATGCTGATAGCAGCGATACAACTAAGCAAGTAGAACATTTGACTAATAAGGCAAATGGCAAGCAAGAAGTTCAAAAGCTTAGTGCAAGCCCTGTTTCTGAAAATCAGGCTAATGCTCAATTACCACAAACTGGTGAAAAGAACAATTTAGCTACTGCTTTGATCGCAGCCGGCCTTGGATTGACTGCTTTGGCAGGAATGCTATTTTTCAGAAAAAAGAACTAAATTGATAAAATAATTGAGTATGAAAAAGCCGAGTTAACTAAGTAGCTCGGCTTTTTGTTGAATCAGCTGATAAAGAATAATATCATATTGATATAAATATTCCCCATGCAAATGGGGGTGATCCGATAATTTCTTATAACTATAAAGTTGTCGAATCGTAGTCCCCACGTAAGTGGGGGTGAAAGGTGTTAAGGGTATTTCTTTAACACCTTTTTTATAAGGATTTTTAGTTTGTATAGAAAAAAGACGAGAGAAATCTCGTCTTTTTATAGTTTATGCTTCCTGTAGAAGTTTACCTTTAGCTTTAGCAATGAGCTCTTTTAGATCATCATCAGTGAAGTGGTCGCCATATTGAGACTTGACCTTATTTAAGATAGCATCATCATCTTGGGTAAATGATAAAGCAATGTCAATAGATTTCTTCACACCAACAAGGCGCTCTTCATTTTGGCCTTCTTGTCTGCCTTCTTCGCGGCCTTTCTTGATGCCTTCCTGTCTACCTTCTTCACGGCCTTTCTTGATGCCTTCTTGTCTACCGTACAACTCTCGATCCATCAATTTTGCCTCGTAACTCACAATGTCCGACCTCCTATCTTTGTTTAGTTCATTAACTCTATTTTGAGCCCAAATAAACTGATCATTCAGGCTAACTTCTTTATCATTCATGAGATTCGCCAGCTCTTTAAGTTCTGCGCTTTCGCTGGCAAAGTCTCCTTTTGAGTTAATGATAACCTTTGTAGCACCATCATTCAACTTTAAGTCACCGTCCTTGGTATCGATGGTCTTGAAGAAATGTACTGCTCGATCATCCTTCTTGCTAAAAGCATCGGATGGATCTTCCGAGCAAAGAAAAATGATATAAGTATCTGGAAGCTGTGAATAATCTTTGCCGACCTTCAAGATTCCATCTCCATCAATGATCGACTGATAGTAACGCATTCTGCGTCCTAAATAAGCGCTGGGAGTGGTCTGCATCTCGATATCAAAAATTCTGCCTTGATCATCAACCACTTTGATATCCAAGCGAATATCCTTAGCTTCGCGGTCATCATTGCCCATGGCATCTTGTTTATGGAATTCAACAATCTTCTGAATGTTCAAGTCAGGCAAGATGATCTGCAAGAGATATAGGCAAAACTCCTGGTTTTCCATCACCCAGCCAAAAATCTTATCCTCGGTGAAAGGATACCTCTTTGGCGGAACGTATTTTGCTTCATGAGACATGAAGTTTCCTC
>NZ_CAKD01000007.1 GCF_000297025.1 Lactobacillus pasteurii DSM 23907 = CRBIP 24.76 | reverse complement strand
CTTCATCTATCTTTTCAAAACTATTCTGTTTAAGCTCTTTTAATTCTGAAATCAAGTAGACCAATGCATCTACGAATTTAATATCAGGTAAGGATTCGTTCATTAGATAGAATAAATCTCCAATTGTCTTGTCATCTGTATTTTGTCTTTCCTGCCAGACCAATAGATCATAAGTTATTGCTGTAGCTGCGATATAGCCGCATTGGCCGTCATAGCTTTGAACTTGAGATTTATCCAGAGCAAGATATTGCTTAGACGTCTTAAAATATGTTTCAATTTGCCATCTACGGCCATAAAGTTGGATGATTTCTTCAGGTCTAAGCTTTGTCTGAGTAGTAGCTAAAACCAAATACTTGTTCTTGCTTCCACGGTTGGAGACAAAGACCAGCTTTAATAAAAAGCTATGCCCATGATATTGAGCCTCTACTATGCTTGAATAAAGATGATGATTCCTTTTACAGATGCTTGAAGCAGCCAATGAGCTGGGCTGCAATCAAACATAATAGTTTTTGCCAGTTAATTCTGCCATCGTTAAGTACATTGCGAGCAGTTCTAACGGAAAAACGTTTGTCATCTTTAGCTCTGAATAAAGAAAGCCGAGCAAAATGTACCGACATCAGCCAAGAGGCGCGGGGAAGGAGCACTAATCTTGGCTTTCAAGTTTCAGTACATTATTTTAATTTGAACTTGCTCCATGGCTTCAAGAAATCAAGCAGAAATAGCTGCTCTTGCTTGATGCTTCCTACCTTGTTCTTTCTTGGTTCACGATGCGCCTGGCGTACAATCTGAAGTTCATTTTTGTATGGACCAAAACCATCGTTGCCTACTAAAACGTCGCCAGGTTGAAATTCCAATTCATTGTCATGGGCTGGATTTCCTTCTTCTCGATACGTTACTCTTGGCATGGTTGAGCGAATCTCTAAAGAATTAATATCGCCTCGCCAGAAATGTAGCGGCTTTTTAACGATGGTTTCTTCAATTGGATTGATGTCTGCTACAAAATCGACTTCTAGCGTTAAGAGGTAACGGTCTACTTGAGCCAAGGCTGCCAATTCCGCTTCTTTCTGAAGCATAGGCATTGCCGATAATTACGTCATCGATTAAACCAGTTGCCCACAATTGCTTTGCTTGAACGTCAATCGGGAGTTTGCGATCCATCTCAAGGGTTGGCAAGCCGTCGCTCACGCTCCAAGGCCCCTTTTCTCCAACCTTGCTCGATACGAAGGCTGCAGAATGGATGCCGAGCTTCTTAAAGCGCTGGCTGCATTTGATAAAGTAATCAAAAGGTAGCCCAGTTCCTACTTGCGGATAGAAGTTGTGGCAGCCATAAAGAAATGGCGTGTTAGGTTGATAGCTGATGATATTGTTCAAATAGTCGACGTCGTTGCTCATATTGAGTTCGATAATCAAGCCATAAGGGTCAAAAGACATCATTGCCTCAGTGGCACCGTCAAACGCTTGATCGAGTCTTAAGCCAGTCGCTCCGATTTCTTTGAAAAACTTCAGATCCGAGTAGGAGATGCCGAGCTTCTTGAAGAGCCTAGGAGAAACATCGATAAAGGTTTGGTAGCCCAAGCTGTTACCAAAGCCAATGATTTTTTTGTATTTGGCTTTGGTTTCTTCAACGCTTCCTTGAACTTCCAGCATACTCATAAAGATTCTTGTAAAGCCGTATTTATGGCCGAGTTCAAGATACTCGGCATCTTTTTGATATTCACTGTGGTCGGGATAGATTGATAATCCCAAGTTGCGCATTGTCATCTTTTGCTCCTTTTATGTCATCGCTTACATTATAAAGTTAATTATGGCGAATAATATAAGTAAGTGCAAATGATAAAAAATAAACTTGATTCGATAAAATATATCAAGATATCAAGATTAATTGAAAAAAGTATAGCTTTTGTCTTTACCTTTTATGTGTATAGAGTAAAATATGTATAAATCGAATAAAGCGGTTTCAATTTTATTTTGTAAGGTTAGGTATTGCCATGAAGTTTTTAAACCGATCAGACAAAGAATTAATCATTCTAAGCTGGCCAATTTTTATTGAATTTCTCTTCAATGTGATGGTGGGAAACGTCAATGTATGGATGATTTCTCACTTTGATGAAGTGGCTGTAGCTGCTGTTGGTGCCTGCAACCAATTTTTTGGCTTGTCATATAATGTTTATGGGTTTGTAACGGTAGGTACACAAATCATGATTGCGCAATTTCTTGGTGCCAAAAAACACAAAGAGATTCCTAAGGTAATGAATACAGCAATCTTTGGAGCAATTGGAATTGGTTTGCTTTTAGGAGCTATTTTTATTCTTTTGCCATACCCTCTGTTACGCTTCTTGAACATTCCAGATGATGTAATTGCAATTGCGATCCCTTATATGCAGCTGTATGGAGCAGGAACGATTATTTTGGCGTTAAATTCTGTCATGTTAGCCTGCTTGAGAACGCATGGTTTAACCTTGCAAGCTTTGATTGTGCCAACTATTGCTAATATTCTTGCGGTTTGTGGGAATTATGTGGTGCTGTTTTCACCATTCGGCTTACCTAATTTTGGCGTTAGAGGGATTGCAATCTCAGGTATCTTTGGCCAATTTTGTGCGGGGATTGTAGCAATTTATTTAGTTAAGCGATATGTGAAGTTCAATGTGTTAAAAGTTAACTTCAAACGGTTTTCGATACCATTTTTAAAACAAATTCTTAAGTTAGGATTACCTTCATCAGGTGAATCAGTCTCTTATTCTGGGGCTCAAGTGGTAGTCACAATGATTGTTGCTACTTTAGGAACTAATGTATTGATTACCAAATCGTATGTTTCAGCGATTACCCAATTTGTATTTTTAACGGCTTCAGCCTTATGTCAAGGAAATCAAATTATTATTGGTCGTACTGTTGGCGCAAAAGATTTCGAAGGAGCATATCAAAGAGGCTTTCGGTCAATGGTGCAAAATGTGGGAATTTCAACTTCAATTTCAGTCGTGACCTTTATTTTTATTACGCCAATTATGCATATTTATACAAATAAACCTGAAATCATTGAATTGGCACGCTGGGTTTTCTTGGTCGAAATTATTCTTGAAGCAGCAAGAGCGGTTAATATGACTTTGGTAGGATCATTAAATGCGAGTGGGGATGTTAGATTTCCGCTTGCATGTAGTTTAACTGTGCTATGGCTAATTAGCTTGCCATTTTCATATTTATTGGCAATTGTCTTTCATATGGGGTTAGTAGGTGTATGGATTGCGTATGCGATCGATGAAAGTTTGCGTGCAATGTTGATGATCTACCGGTGGCATCATGGTACTTGGAGAACCAAGGCACTGTTTGTATAGTTGTTACCACATATTCTCCCTGTGATTTAATTAAATTACTGAAACTTGAAAGCACCAAAATCAAGCTCAAGTCTTGTCGCTGTTGAGCTTTTCTGCGCTTTATTAGTTTTTATATGATCTGTTTCAGTGCAATTTGAATGAATCGTGGCAGTTGGTTAATAAAGTCACTAATTACCTCATCTATCTTTTCAAAACTTGTCTGCTTAAGCTCTTTTAATTCTGAAATTAAGTAGACCAATGCATCTACGAATCTAATATCAGGCAAGGATTCGTTCATTAGATAGAATAAATCTCCGATTGTCTTATCATCTGTATTTTGTCTTTCCTGCCAGGCCAATAGATCATAAGTTATTGCTGTAACTGCGATATAGCCACATTGGCCGTCATAGCTTTGAACTTGAGATTTATCTAAAGCAAGATATTGTTTAGACGTCTTAAAATATGTTTCAATTTGCCATCTACGACCATAAAGTTGGATGATTTCTTCAGG
>NZ_CAKD01000008.1 GCF_000297025.1 Lactobacillus pasteurii DSM 23907 = CRBIP 24.76 | reverse complement strand
GAGAGCTAATGCCCTCAAAACTAAACAAAGTTTCTCAGTGTGCTTCCGTACCTTGCGGATTCTCTTAGTATCTCTACTCTCCTCCGCTTTGGCTTCCTTAGAAAGGAGGTGATCCAGCCGCAGGTTCTCCTACGGCTACCTTGTTACGACTTCACCCCAGTCATCTGCCCTGCCTTAGACGGCTCCCTCCTTACGGTTAGGCCACCGGCTTTGGGCGTTGCAGACTCCCATGGTGTGACGGGCGGTGTGTACAAGGCCCGGGAACGTATTCACCGCGGCGTGCTGATCCGCGATTACTAGCGATTCCAGCTTCGTGCAGTCGAGTTGCAGACTGCAGTCCGAACTGAGAACAGCTTTCAGAGATTTGCTTGCCTTCGCAGGCTCGCTGCTCGTTGTACTGCCCATTGTAGCACGTGTGTAGCCCAGGTCATAAGGGGCATGATGACTTGACGTCGTCCCCACCTTCCTCCGGTTTGTCACCGGCAGTCTCATTAGAGTGCCCAACTCAATGCTGGCAACTAATGACAAGGGTTGCGCTCGTTGCGGGACTTAACCCAACATCTCACGACACGAGCTGACGACAGCCATGCACCACCTGTCTTAGCGTCCCCGAAGGGAACTCCCAATCTCTTGGGATTGCGCTAGATGTCAAGACCTGGTAAGGTTCTTCGCGTTGCTTCGAATTAAACCACATGCTCCACCGCTTGTGCGGGCCCCCGTCAATTCCTTTGAGTTTCAACCTTGCGGTCGTACTCCCCAGGCGGAGTGCTTAATGCGTTAGCTGCAGCACTGAGAGGCGGAAACCTCCCAACACTTAGCACTCATCGTTTACGGCATGGACTACCAGGGTATCTAATCCTGTTCGCTACCCATGCTTTCGAGCCTCAGCGTCAGTTGCAGACCAGAGAGCCGCTTTCGCCACTGGTGTTCTTCCATATATCTACGCATTCCACCGCTACACATGGAGTTCCACTCTCCTCTTCTGCACTCAAGAAAGACAGTTTCCGATGCAGTTCCTCGGTTGAGCCGAGGGCTTTCACATCAGACTTATCTTTCCGCCTGCGCTCGCTTTACGCCCAATAAATCCGGACAACGCTTGCCACCTACGTATTACCGCGGCTGCTGGCACGTAGTTAGCCGTGACTTTCTGGTTGATTACCGTCAAATAAAGATCAGTTACTCTCTCTATCTTTCTTCACCAACAACAGAGCTTTACGATCCGAAAACCTTCTTCACTCACGCGGCGTTGCTCCATCAGACTTTCGTCCATTGTGGAAGATTCCCTACTGCTGCCTCCCGTAGGAGTTTGGGCCGTGTCTCAGTCCCAATGTGGCCGATCAGTCTCTCAACTCGGCTATGCATCAATGCCTTGGTAGGCCTTTACCCTACCAACTAGCTAATGCACCGCGGGTCCATCCTTTAGCGACAGCTTGCGCCGCCTTTCAAGCTCTAGCCATGCAGCTAGAGTTGTTATCCGGTATTAGCACCTGTTTCCAAATGGTATCCCAGACTTAAGGGCAGGTTACCCACGTGTTACTCACCCATCCGCCGCTAGCTTGTATCTATGTCCGTTCCGAAGAACTTCTATAGGCAAGCTCGCTCGACTTGCATGTATTAGGCACGCCGCCAGCGTTCGTCCTGAGCCAGGATCAAACTCTCATTTTTTATAAAATAATAGTTCTTTAAGATCTTTGTCTCAAAATTTATTGCTTGCGAATTGACTTCGCTTATTTTTTGTTTGGGTTGTTACACCCGCACACTTTTAGCGAAACTTTGTTCAGTTTTCAAAGTACTAGCTCGTCTGCTTTGTAGCAGACCGCTCTTTTATTTTAGCAGATGTCTTCTTGCCTGTCAAGAAGTTTTTTTATCCCGCCGATCGAGCTCTTTGTCTTGCGCCCGACGACAGTTAAATATATTACACACCTTTTCTAAATAAGTCAACACTTATTTATATTCGGATATAAAGCTTATATTTGCTTATTATGGTGCCTATTAATTATAATATTAGCTATATTCTTTACTTTAAAAGCAAAAGATCTAATATTGATCCGCAAAAATCGAACATTAGCCCTAAAATGCTAGAAAAATTTTTTGTTTTAAATCAAAATTCCTGCGCCATGGTCAATTTCATGCTGGATAACCTCGGCCACAAAGTCGCTAAATACCTGGCTTTTAGCTTGGAAATTGCGGTCTAGATACTCAACGGTAATTTCTTGATATCTAACTGCTTCGCGCTCTCCCATTAAAGAAAGGCATCCCTCCTTAGCCAGATACTTGCCTTTCTTATTAGTAATAACTGGATTATACATCAGTACGGGAAAAGGTCCGATATATAAGGCAATGATTTGCTTGTTTACGCCAATCATATTGGCAGCAAGACCTGCTGCTTTGTCATTATTAGCAATTAGAGTATCAAGCAAGTCTTCTCCGGCAGCTTGATCGGCCTTAGTTGCTAATTGAGATTTTTTACTTAGAATCATCGCGTCCTTAATAATAGTTTTTGCTGTCATTGGTCTTTCCTTTCATTTTCCTCAATGTTATCAAATCTTAACCAAATTGAGTAGTTATCGTTAAAGTTATTGATCTACAATAGCTAGAGTATCTTTATGTATGAAAGGAAATTCATCTTGAAAAAATTATTCCTATTACTAGGCAGCTTCTGCCTAATCTTAACCCTCTTCTCTCATCCAGCTTTGGCCGCTAGCAACGATTCGCAAACTGAAATGCGCAATTTTGTTCGCACTACTTTAGCGCAAAATCATATGCGCGGCAGCGTAGTTGTCGTCAAAGATGGTATCCCTGAGCAAATCAGCTACGGCTGGGCCTGGTATGGCAAACGCTATGGCAACGGCAATAGCAAGGTAGTTTACCCAACTGCTTCTTTACAAAAAGTAATCACCGGCGCCATCATCGTGCAACTGATCAATCAATATGATGGAACAAGCCAGCAATTTTCTCAATATACGAAGATTTCTCGCTGGTATCCTAATCTTAAAAACGCAGACAAAATCACCGTTGGCAACTTGCTGACTCATACTTCTGGCATTACTGCTAGGCAAACTGAAGTCAACCGCGGCTATGTATATTCTGAACAAGGTGCAATCGATTGGCTAGTAAATCACATCAACAATGCTTCTAGCGGCATGATCGGCAGCTACTACTACAATAATGCCAACTTCATTTTGCTAGCCGGCATTATCAGCAAGCTTACTGGCAACTCTTATGCAGAAAATGTTCAAACTCGAATTATCCAGCCACTTGGTTTAACTCATACTTACCTGTATCAAAACATCCCTTCCACGATGACCGATGCGATTTCCTACGCTTATCTTGGCAAAAATTATCAAAAACCTTCTTATATGAAAGCTAGCCTTGCTTCGCAAATTCCAGGTGCCGGCAACTTATTCTCGACGCCGATGGACTACTACAAGATTTTGCTTGCTTTAACTGACGGCACGATTTTGTCAAAATCTGATTTCTACTATTTGACTCATTTAAAGAGCAAAATCACGAACTATTCCGGTGGCTTATATTTAGAAAAAAACGATCAGCTAAAGCTCGCCTATGGCAGTTTTTCAGCTTATCATTTTGCCAATTGGTTCCAAATGACTAGCGACAATCAAAATGGCTTGATCATGTTTTTGAATCAAAGCGGCGATAATGAACCTAAAGTCAAGGCAGTCGGCTATCAGATCTTAAATCACATCAAAGCAAATACATTTTCCTCCAATTAAAAAGGTTGGCCCAATTATTAACTTGGGCCAACCTCTTTTATTATTCAAAAATCAAATCATGAACTGCCCCTGATAACGGCTGCTTCAAGCGCAGATCCATCCCTACTACGCTTTTATGCTTAGGGCCAATTTGCTCTTCCTTTACGCTAGATAAAACAATCTCTGCTTGACCTAAATAGAAGAACTCCTTGCCGATTTGATCGCTTTGTTTAACGAACAAATGAATCTTCATCCCTGGCTCAAGCAATTTCTTTACCTCATTAGAATACAAATGCCTTGGCGAGCGCGTATACCAGCGCAGGCTTTGGCCGTTAATCAGCCGATTGTCGTAAATGGCATTGCGCTTTTCTTCGGATTCTTTCTTATAGGTAATAAAAATTGGCGTCTCATTCTCGCCCACCCGGTAGCCATACATTGGCGCACTAACATCTAGTGGCCAATTCAGCAAGCGGCAAACATCCTCGCGATCATATTGCTTATAGAGGGTGAATTGCTTCAAATTGTCATAAGAGTGATTTAAAGCTAAACCAGTTTTGATTAAATCAGCTAGCAAAAGTTTAAAGTCTGGCTGATGCAGTTCTTTTGCTAGCTGCTTAGAAAAGCGATAGGTCAATAGATCATGCTCAATCAAAGGCAAATTGCCGTACTGCATCTTTCTGGTGGTCTTGCCCGCCTTCACCTCAAAAAAGTCCAAGGATAGGATCTGATCAATTGAAGTAAGTACTGCTTCATTAACATAGACTCCTTGTCCCTCTAAGAGTTTGACGAAGTCATCAGCCGCTATTTCTTTTTGAACAAGCAATTTTTCCAGCAGCAATAACTCATGGGGCCTTTTGCCATTTAATAATTCCTGGGTGACAAAGTCCAAGACCTTTTCGCCATAGTCTGATAGATCAATTTTTTCGCCCATTTTAAGCAAAAATTGTCCGTAATTCTTGAAGCCAGCATTCTTGCTAAAGACCAAAGGTGAACTTGAACCATATTGATAAAAGTCATATAAAAGTGGCATTCGGCCTAGCTTCTCTTTGAGCTCTTGATAAGACTGACGTAGTTGCTGGATTGAATCTAGCTTGACCTTCTCTAGCGAAGCCAGAATCTTTTCGCTAGCAATCTGGCTAAAATTGATCGTCGAAACGTCTAAATAACTCGCCAGCTTAATCTCTCTTCTAGCTAAGTCCTTGTCCCTGCTGGTGTCAGCGTGTAAAGCCAGTGGAATTAAATAGTTGTTTTTGTAATTGCCAATAAAATCGATCACCGTTACATAGTCTTTGCCTGGATACTTTCTCAACCCCCGGCCTAGTTGCTGGGTGAAGACAATCTGCGATTGGGTATTGCGCAAAAAGATCAACTGATTGACTAAGGGAATATCGATCCCTTCATTGAACAAATCGACCGTGATGATGTATTCGATCTGCCCTTTTTCAAGCTGGTCAACCACTTCCTGCCTTCTTGTTTCACTATCTTGATTGGTTAAAGCTACTGATGCATGTCCTCTTTGACTAAAAATCTCCGCCAACTCGCGCGCTTCTTGCTGGCGACTAGCAAAAATCAACCCCCGCAAGCTTTCTCCGCAATAGCCATAGTAGTCGATTTCTTTAAGCAGATAATCGACCCGCTTGTCGGTTGTTAAATAGCGTAAATCCGTTGTTTCATCGATCTCTTCGCCATCAAGGACATAATCTGTTACGCCCACGTAATGAAACGGCGACAGCATCTTTTCTTCTAGGGCATCCCGCAATCTAATCTCATAGGCTAGGTTGTAATCAAAGAGCTGATAGATATTTTGCTGGTCCATCCGCTCTGGCGTAGCGGTCATGCCCAGGTAAAACTTAGGCTGAAAATGATCGAAAATCTTTTGGTAGCTTTTAGCTGCTGAGCGGTGGGCCTCATCAATCAAAATATAATCAAATTCATCGCTGGCAAATTGGGCCAAATTTTCAGCTTGGGCCATAGTTTGAATCGTTGAAAATAAGTACTTGGCTGTCAAATCATGATGCGAGCCAGAATATAGACCGTACTGGCTTGATGGGCCGCCGATCACTTTTTGAAAACTCTTCATGGCCTTTTTAGCAATCTGCTGGCGGTGAACCAAAAACAAAAAGCGCTTAGGCTGAAAGTCCTTGACTGCAAAGGCTCCTAAATAAGTCTTGCCTGTCCCCGTAGCCGAGACCACCAAGGCGCGGCGACTGCCAGCTTGAACTAATTGCCGCAAATTTTCTAGGGCCGCTTTTTGCATCTGGTTAGGCAAAATCTGGCGCGACTTTTGATTAACTGAATGGCTCTGTTTGACCGGCTGCCAGTTTTGGGCATATTCTTTTAGCCAGTCATAACTAAAAGTCTGACTATTTGCTTCAAGCTCAAGCAGATCCTGACTAATTTGCTGAGCTAAAGCTGCATTATTTTTTGAACTTAATTTCAAAGACCATTCGCAATTGCTTAAAAGGGCCGACCGGGTAAAATTGGCACTGCCGATGATTAAAGTTTGATAGTCGCCATGGTCGAATAAGTAGCCTTTGACATGGAAATTTTTATCGCAAATTTTCAAATCGAGGTTAGGAATTTTGGCTAGTTCCGCAAAAACCTTCGGATGATTGAAATTCAAATAAGACCCGGTAATGATTGTCCCTCTAATATTCTTGCGGGCTAAGTCCTCCATCACTAGCTTAAAAGGCACCAGCATATCCTGCGTAATAAAAGCCACTGCCCAAGTAAAATGCTCACAAGAGCACAACTCTTGGCGTAAGGTCGACCAGATTTTTTCATCTTTATTATTAGTCAATAATTTGGGGCTCAAAAATTCATGCCCGGGATAGTCTAGATCATATAGACCATGCAAAATTGCATCTTGTAGTACTTGCTTCATAATTTTTCCTATTCAAAATAAAAAACGAAATTATGTCTAATTTCGTTTCGCCTGCTATAAATCGATTTCTAAAACAATTGGGCAGTGGTCGGCTCTGTCACCAGTATCGACCATGTCTGAACTGATGATCTTGTCGCTGATGCGATCGCTAGTTAGCCAGTAGTCAATTCTCCAGCCAGAGTTGTTGGCCTTGGCAGTCTTGACTCTTTGAGCCCACCAAGAATAGACTCCTTCAACATTGCCATGAATTTTTCTAAAAGAATCCGTAAAACCAGCTTCAAGTAATTGACTAAAACCAGCTCTTTCTTCGTCAGTAAAGCCAGCAGAATGGTGATTGTTTTCTGGATGCTTCAAGTCGATTTCTTCATGCGCGCAGTTGTAGTCGCCACTAGCTAAAACTGGCTTTTTGGCATCTAATTCCTTCAAGTAGGCAATATACTTTTGATCCCATTCTTGACGCTCAGCTAGGCGCTTTAAGCCGCTACCAGCGTTAGGAGTATAAACTTGCGTTACATAAAAATCGTCAAACTCTAAAGTAATAATGCGTCCCTCTTCATCCATTGGCTCTGGTGCGCCGATCTTAGGATATGAAACTTCTGGAGCCAGGTTCTTCAAATATAAGTACATGACTCCAGCATAGCCCTTTCTAGCAGGCTCCCTAGAAGAGCGCCAAACGTAATCATATTCTGGAAAAATTTCTGCTAAAATTTCTTGGTGCTTTTTCGTCGGACCACTATCTCTTAATTTGGTTTCCTGAATTGCAATAATATCTGCATGCAAGTCGTGCAATTTTTCTAAAATAGATCTAGTGATCTCTGCTCTAGGACTAGTCCCAGTCAAAGCAGCATTTAAAGAATCAATATTCCAAGAAATTAATTTCATCGATAATCCACCTCGTTTTTCCCTCAATTATAACCAAAAACACCCCTCAACTAAAACTAGAATGCCCAGACTTGATAAATTTTTCAAAAAACTTCCTCTTTTGTGTTTTAATTAACAAGCCCAAGTGTGTATAATAGTAGACGGTCATATTATATTTTGACGGAGGTTTGATTTATGACAAAGATTTTTGCTTACGCTATTCGTGACGACGAAAAGCCATTCTTAGAAGAATGGAAGAACGCTCACAAGGATATTGACGTTGATTACACCAGCGAACTTTTAACTCCTGAAACTGCTGCTTTAGCTAAGGGCGCAGACGGTGCTGTTGTATACCAACAATTGGACTACACCGCTGAAACTCTTCAAGCATTAGCAGATGCTGGCGTTACTACTATGTCATTACGTAACGTTGGTGTTGACAACATCGACATGGCTAAGGCTAAGGAATTAAACTTCAAGATCACTAACGTTCCTGTTTACTCACCAAACGCTATTGCTGAACACGCAGCTATCCAAGCAGCTCGTGTATTGCGTCAAGCTAAGCCAATGGACATGAAGATGGCTAAGCGCGACTTGCGTTGGGCTCCAACTATTGGTCGTGAAGTTCGTGACCAAGTTGTTGGTGTTGTAGGTACTGGTCACATTGGTCAAGTATTTATGCAAATCATGGAAGGTTTCGGTGCTAAGGTTATTGCTTACGACCTCTTCAGAAACCCAGAACTTGAAAAGAAGGGTTACTACGTAGACTCACTTGACGACTTGTACAAGCAAGCTGACGTAATTTCACTTCACGTACCTGACGTTCCAGCTAATGTTCACATGATCAACGACAAGTCAATCGCTGAAATGAAGGACGGCGTTGTTATCGTTAACGTATCACGTGGTCCACTTGTTGACACTGATGCTGTTATCCGTGGTTTGGACTCAGGCAAGATCTTCGGTTTCGTTATGGATACTTACGAAGACGAAGTTGGCGTATTTAACGAAGACTGGGAAGGTAAAGAATTCCCAGACGCTCGTTTGGCTGACTTGATCGACCGTCCAAACGTATTGGTAACTCCACACACTGCTTTCTACACTACTCACGCTGTACGCAACATGGTAGTTAAGGCATTTGACAACAACTTGGCTATGATTAAGGGTGAAGAACCTGAATCACCAGTTGCTTTAGACAAGAACAAGTTCTAATTTTAAATTGATAATTAAATAAGCATATCTCATCATCTGTGATGGATATGCTTATTTTTTTCGATTAAATTTTCTATTCTACGTCCTTAGCTGGTTCAGCTACATCCAGCAAGGAATATTTTTGCCCATCATAAGTTACATGAGCAACTGCACAATTGCCGTAGTGCTTGTCCCCCAAGGGTTTATCGACTCCTAGTGCTCGGCGCAAGAAGTTCATTAAGGCCCCGCCATGTGAGACTATTAAAACTTTTTTGCCATCAGGGATGTCTTGAAGCAAGTCAGTGATTGTCTTATACAACCGCTCTTCGACTTCAGTTTGACTTTCGCCACCATATTGCTTGAAAAAATCGCCATAAGGTAGTTTAGGATTAAGAAATTCATCTTGTCCTTCAAAGCGTCCAAAAGAAAATTCGCGCAAGCCCTTGACACGTTGATACGGCATGTCAGCAATAATTTCTAGCGTATCACTGGCTCTTTCAGCGGTTGAAGCAAAAGCATAGTCAAATTTAATTCCAGATTTTTTTAAATAATCGCTCGATGCCTTTGCCTGCTTGATTCCTAGCGGAGTTAGCGGCGAATCGCACCAGCCTTGGATTTTGTGGTAATAGTTGAAGTAAGTCTGTCCATGACGAACTAAGTAAAGATCGATCATTTTCTTGTCCTTTCTAGTCTAGTGGATATTGATATGGAAATTGTGCAGCTTCTGGAACTTGATCCCAAGTAACGGTATGCCCCGCCCCATGTGAACAGAAGACTGAATTAGGCGTATTGTCAAAATCGGCCACTGGATTGTAAGCCATTTGTTCAATTATCTCTTCTGCATTATGACAAGGTTGATACTGAGCTAGGCTATATTCAATTTGTCCCTGGCCATGACTGTAGTTTCTAACTTCACTGGCATAGTCGCGCATTTCTGATACAGGTGCTTGTCCCTCTAAGACAACGCTGTCGCCAAGCATAATTGGTTCGGAAAATTCTCCGTGCATTTTTTGAATATCATTCATAGCTCTGCCTAATAAAGTCTGTGGCAGATGCAACTTAAATTTATACCATGGCTCCAGCAGTTGACAAGCTTTTCTGACTTTTAATTCCATCAAGCCCTGTCTGACTCCGCGGTAAGTTGCCTCACGGAAATCTCCACCTACGGTATGAACGTTGCTAGCTCGGCCACCGATTAGGGTAATTTTGACATCGGTTAAAGGATAGCCCGTCAAAACGCCCAAGTGCTCTTTGCTGGCTAAGGCGGTCATAATCTGTTGTTGCCAATTGTTAGCTAGAACTTCCAAACTGCACTCATTTGCCAAAATGACCCCACTACCTCTTGGTGCCGGCTCAAGCAAAAAGTGAACTTCAGAATAATGACGCAGAGGTTCAAAGTGGCCGACAGCTTCAATTTTGCGGGTAATTGTTTCCTTATACAAAACTCCGCCCTCATCAAAAGCCACTTCTAAGCCAAAGCGATCTTGCAATTCTTGCTGCAAAATTTCTAGCTGAATCTGACCCATGATTTCCAACTGAATTTCCTGTAAAGCCTCTGACCAAGTCAGATGAAGCTGAGGCTCTTCATCTTTTAACAAAGCTAACTTATCAATGGCTGTATGTACATCCATATTCAGGGGCTTTAAGCGATAGCGCAAAGTTGGAATTAAGCTAGCTTGGGGAGCGTCTTCTTGATTGATGCCTTGACCTGGATAAGTATGTTTAAGTCCAGTCAGGGCAACCACTTCGCCGGCTATTGCTTGATTGACTGTTTCAAACTTATTAGCATTATAAATTCGAATCTGGTTGATCTTTTCGCCATCGACTAATTCCATTCGATTTTGCAATTTGCCAGCAGTGATCTTCAGCCAAGTTAGTCGCTCGCCTTTTGGATCATGGGAAATTTTATAAACTTGGCCGCTAAAATCATCTCCGCCTTCTTCTGCTTGGCAAAATCTCGCCATCCCTGCCATTAATTCCTGCGTGCCTTGCAATTTTAAAGCTGAGCCAAAATATACCGGCATAACTTTTCTTTGCTTAATTAATCGACTAATATCTTCATCGTCTAACTTTCCAGTAGCTAAGTACTTGTCTAGCAAGGCTTCATCCGCTGTAGCCAAATTCTCATATAGATCTTTTTGATCAGTGAAGTCGAGGCAGTTTTGCGACAAGTTTTCCTGCAAATCTTGCAAGAGCTTGTCCTTGTCATAAGCTAGATCCGTCTTATTGACAAAAATAAAGACCGGCAATTCATACTTAGCAAACAAATCCCACAAGACCTTGGTGTAGCTGGTGATTCCGCTATTAGCCGAAACGACCAAAATCACATAGTCCAAAACGCTCAAGCTAGCTTCTGTTTGAGCAGCAAAGTCGATGTGTCCAGGAGTATCAATCAGATTGAACTGAATGCCATCTTTTGCTAAATGGGCCAAGTGAGAAAAGATCGTGATTCCTCTTTGCTTTTCAAGTTTTTCTGGATCTAAAAAAGCATCCCCAGCATCGACTCTGCCCCATTTTCTAAGGTCGCCTGCTTGATAAAGCAAGGCTTCTGACAAAGTAGTTTTCCCAGCATCAACGTGGGCAACTAAACCAATCGTAATTTTTTTCATCATAATTTTTCCAAAAAAATAGCAGAAGTAGCCAAAATTGACCACTACTGCTAACTATCATTCTAATCTTTAGAAGGTTGCTTCATCTGGATCAAGCGCCATCTTAGCTGCGCCGTGTAAACCATCTAACTTCTTCATATCATCTTCGCTAAGTTCAAAATCAAAGATATCAGCATTTGACTTGATGTATTCAGCGTGAACTGATTTTGGCAATGGCAAGAAACCATGTTGCAATGACCAACGAAGCAAAACTTGAGGAGCTGACTTGCCGTAGTTTTCAGCAACAGCATTGACTGTTTCGTTGCCAAGCAAGCCACCAGTACCAAGTGGGCTGTAAGCTTCATTAAGAATGCCTAATTCGTTGTTGTACTTAACCAAATCTTCTTGCATATCGCTTGGGTTCAAGTAGTTTTGGTTAACTGCTGGCTTGATTTCAGCTGTCTTAAGCAATTCATCAATATGATGCTTTCTAAAGTTTGAAATACCAATGCTGCGAATCTTGCCTGCCTTAACGGCTTCTTCCATTGCGCGCCAACTTTCAGCGTTAAGTTCAGCCCAATTTTCGCGCATGTCAACTGGATTTGGCCAGTGGATCAAGTACAAGTCCAGGTAGTCTAGGCCAAGGTTTTCTAAGCTCTTGTCAATTGCCTTCTTAGTACTTTCATAGCCGTGGTCACTATTCCAAAGCTTAGTAGTGACAAACAATTCGTCGCGCTTGATGCCGCTAGCCTTGATTGCTTCGCCAACGCTAGTTTCATTGCCGTAAGCGGCTGCAGTGTCAATGTGACGGTAGCCACTTTCCAAAGCTGCCAAAACTGCATCCTTAGCCACTTGTCCATTAGGAGTTTGCCAAGTACCAAAACCAACTACTGGAATTTCTACGCCATTATTTAATTTATAAGTATCTGTTAGCATGTATAATTGTCCTTCTTTCTAAAAGCACATCAACTAACTAAAAATAAGTAACTACATAATAAACTATTTTGGCGAATTTTTCAATAATTTAAATTCCAGCCTTACCGGATTGTGGTCAGCATAGCGGTAATTGGTGTTGATATTGACTGCTTTAGTCTGAATATTTTTAGAAACGATAAATCCATCCCCAACTGTTTGGTAGTTGACTTTAGGATGATAAGCCATATCGGTCGAGCGCACAGTTGCAACCTTCATTCGATTTTCGGCTTTGACCATAACGAAGTCCTTTGGCAACATCTTTTGACTTAAAACTGAAATCCAAGTTGGAACTTTTTCTTCATGGTCAAAATGCTTGAGCATGTCAGGACCAAGGGCGTGATTGAAGTCTCCGCCCACAATGACATAGTTGCCTAGGCGGTATTCTGCTTCAATTACCTTAGACAAAAGCTTCATCTGAGCCTTGCGCATCTTGCCGCCCTTATCATAAGCCGACATGTGGCTATTGATGACGATCAAGTGCTTGCCACCCTTGACTGGATAACGCATAACAGCAAAGCAGCGATCCAAATCGGTAAACTTGGAAATAAAGGCACTGGTAATTGGGAACTTGCGTCTGATTGCGCGATCGGCATGGTACTTGCTCAAAGTTAACAGCCCCGATTCAACGCTGCCATGTGGATCGTTGAGTGGCCAAAAGAGATAGGCCGAGTGGAAATTATTGGCAAAAGTATAATCATATCCGGGCATATTTTTTTCGAGCATCTTTACCTGATTGACGTAGTGGCTTCTAGTCGAATGAGTATCGATTTCTTGCAATAAAACAAAATCCGGCTTTTGCTGGTGGATAGTTGAAATTACTCCATCAGTCGACTTGATTACTGCCTGCTTAGAAAAAGCCGTCCCGCGAGTGCCTTGAGTTTTCTGGCCATTTTTCAGTTCTCCTTGATCCATGAAAAAAGAAAACTTCTGATTATAAGCCCCAAAACCCACATTGTAAGTCAGCGCACTGTAATCTTTATTAAGACTCAATCTTGCCTCTTGCTGGTTGCCAACGCTCAGCTTCTCCTTGTCTGGCAAGCGGTAATAGTGCATCTGCATATAACCAACATAGCCCGCTAGCAGCAAGACAACTACTCCTAAGAAAATAGCTAGGTATTTGCCGATTTTTTTGACTACTTTCAATTGAAAAACTCCCTACTTTTGAAAATCTCGCTTCATTAGGGCAATAAACTCCGGATAAGTGTCCACTTCAAATAGGGGATGCAAGTCTGGAATATTGTTCTTGCGATGACGATGATTGAACCAAATGCTATCAACGTGATAAAGACTAGCACCAAGAATATCTGATTTCAATCCATCCCCAAAAAAGATGGTCTCGCTTGGCCCAATCTGCGTTCGGCTGAAGAAATAGTCGAAAATATGTGAATCAGGCTTAGAATATTGCGCTTCTTGCGAAGTCACGATCAAGTCGAAATAATCCTTAATTCCAGCCAGTTCCAAACGGTGGCGCTGCATGAATTTTTCGCCATTGCTTAAAATCGTCAACTTGTAGCCCTGTCTTTTGGCATAGATCAAGCTATCTTCCACCCCAGGCAGCAACTTGTGCGTTTCGCCAAAGTAGGACCGGTATTCATTCATAATTTCATTTCCATCAACATCTAAGTCTAAAGTCTGCTTCAAGAAGACGCGGAAACATTTTTCTGATAGTTCTTCGTAGCTAATTTTTCCTAATTCTAATTCGCGCCATAATCCTTGATTATAGGCATGATACTGTCTTTGCAAGTCCGCATTCAATGGCCAGTGATGCGAATTGAATAAACTGCGCAAAGCAAAATCTTCAGTATCAGCAAAATCAATCAAAGTATCATCAACGTCAAAAATTATCTGTTTATAGCGCATAACCATACCCTTTCTATGTGATAGTCTGAAAAATTATTATAACACAGCAATTATAACTAAGACTTGACAGGGTCTTTTTTTAGAATTAGAATTCTAGGTAATTATTAATTGTGAAAGGAGATTTATCATGTTTGTAGAATTTATGACAATTAATCGTTGGCAATTCCAGCACTAGGTCATTCTGCATGCATTGGCACAGATATGACCTGTTTAGAGATCATGTCTGTGCTGGTAAATCTCAATAATCATTGCCCGCACGGAAAAAGCGTGCGGGTTTTGTCTTTTAAAAAGCATTTCCTGCCAAGGAAGTGCTTTTTTTATGATCTCGAGGAGTATTTTATTAGCAGTGAGGAATAAAAATGAAACGTTTAATTGGAACTATCGTGGCACTATTTGCCTTTTTGGTACTGGCCTTTTTTAAAGAAGAGCCACAATCATCATCTAAAAATCTATCTATCGGTATCTTGCAAACTGTTAGCCACCCCGCTCTTGATCAAATTCATCAGGGCATTCTCAAGGGGCTAGCTGATTCAGGCTATCATCAAGGCAAGAATCTCAAGGTTTATTTTGAAAATGCGCAAGGCGATCAAAGCAACTTAAAGACGATGAGCGATCAATTTCAAAATAAGCATGTTGCTTTAACCATCGGCATTGCAACTCCAGCCGTGCAAGCTTTAGCTAATGAAGCCGGCTTGGCTCCAGTCATCATGGGAGCAGTTAGCGATCCGCTGGGAACCGGATTAGTCAAAAGCTTAAAGCATCCTGGCGGAAAAGTTACCGGCGTGCAAGACATGCAGCCAACTGCCGTTCAACTTAGCTTGTTTAAGCAAATCATCCCTCATATTAAAACCATCGGCGTCATGTACACTTCTAGCGATGATTCATCAACAGCCGAATATCGCCACTTCAAGCAACTAGCTGAAAAAATGGGCATCAAGGTCATCCCTTATACCATCACTTCTACCAACGATATTGAACAAGTCGCTCAAACTATGGCGGGCAAGGTTCAAGCCGTCTATGTGCCAACTGACAACAATGTCGCTTCTGGGATTGCTACTTTGTTAAAAGCAACTAATGCTGCCAAGATCCCCGTCATCCCAGCAGCTGACACCATGGTCAAGTCCGGCGGATTAATTACTAAGTCAGTCAGCCAATTTGATATGGGCGTTTTAACTGGAAAAATGGCCGCCAAAATTCTTAAAGGCGCCGATCCTGCCAAGACCCCAGTTGAGCGAGTAACTAGCTATGAAACAGTCATCAACCAAAAAGCAGCTGACAAATTAGGCATTGATATTCCAGCTAGCTTAATCAAAGATGCGCAAAAGAAAGGAAGAATCATCAAATGAATCTTATCACTTCAACTATTGGTCAAGGCCTTTTATGGGGGATCTTGGCGCTAGGGCTTTATCTATCATTTAGAATTCTCAACTTCCCTGATATGACGGTCGAAGGGACCTTCCCTTTTGGCGCTGCAGTTTGTGCTAGCAGCATTGCTAGGGGCGCCGATCCACTACTAGCTACCTTACTAGCTTTATTAGCAGGGATGCTTACCGGCTTGATTACTGGCCTACTTTATACTAAAGGCAAAATTCCCATTCTCTTAGCCGGAATTTTAACCATGACCGGGATTTATTCTATCAACTTGCGCATCTTGGGCAAGGCCAATCTCGGCTTACTAAATCGGCCTACTCTGTTAAGCAATCGTCTATTGCAAAACTTGCCCACCAACTTCCCAACAATTGTTGTTGGCTTGATCTTTGCGACAATTGTCGTTTTCCTACTAGCGATATTTTTGAATACGGAATTAGGTCAGGCATTTATTGCCACCGGCGACAATGAAAAAATGGCCCAATCTCTTGGCATCAACACTGACCGCATGAAGATTCTAGGCTTAATGCTTTCTAATGGCTTAATTGGCCTAGCTGGCGGGCTCTTAGCGCAAAATGGCGGCTACGCCGACGTTAACATGGGAATCGGGACGATGGTTATTGGCCTTGCCGCCATCATTATTGGTGAAGTTGTCTATGGCGATCTATCGCTAACGGCTAGACTAGTAGCAGTTGTTGTCGGTAGTATCCTCTACCGCTTAGTGCTATTGCTCGTCTTGCAGCTAGGCTTTAGCACCAACGACTTCAAATTGTTGTCAGCCATCATCTTAGCTATTTGCTTGATGTTGCCTTTATTGCAAAAGAAATTTAGAGTGAAGCAACTTCTACAGAAAGGAATTCAAAAGCCATGACTTTAGAACTCAAAAATATCACTACAGTCGTCAATCAAGGAACGCCTGAAGAAAAGACGATTCTCAAGCAAATCAATCTCAAATTGCAAGATGGCGACTTCGTCACCTTGCTTGGAACCAATGGTGCCGGCAAGTCGACCCTGCTCAATGTGATCAATGGCTCTTTGAAGCCTTCTAGCGGTCAAATTTTGCTTGATGGCACTGACATCACCAATCTATCTGAAGTTAAGCGAGCAAAAGACATCGCCCAAGTTTTTCAAGATCCTAAGCTTGGCACAGCTCCCAGAATGACTGTAGCCGAAAACTTGCTTCTGGCGACTAAGCGCGGACTACGCCGAAGCTTAAAGATGCGCGGACTTGAGAAGCACTTAGCAGAATTTAAAGAAAAAACTGCCCAGCTTCCTAATGGCTTAAGCAAGCACTTGCAAACTTTTGTTGGCAACTTGTCTGGTGGTCAGCGCCAGACCTTGAGCTTTTTGATGGCAACCATTCGCCGGCCAAAGTTGCTCTTATTAGACGAACATACTGCTGCTTTAGACCCTAAGACCAGTCAAAACCTCTTAGCCTTGACCAATGACGTCGTTAGCCGGGAAAAGATCACCTGCATCATGATCACCCACCAACTCAGCGATGCGTTAAAATATGGCAATCGCACGATTATTCTAAACTCTGGAAAAATTGTACTTGATGCTTATGGCGAAGAGAAAAAGCAATTAACCGAAGAGAAAATTTTAGAATTTTTTACGAATTAAATACTTGTCGATTGGCTTATTTTTGCTGTAGAATAGGCTCACATCGGAGGATACAAATGTTTACATTACTTTTCGCATTCTTTCTCCTATGGCTATTTTTCAAGCTAGGAGTAGGATTCGTTAAATTAACAATTTTTATTGTTGGAATACTTCTTACAGCTACCTTTTTTGCTTACTTGCTGATACCAGTATTAATTGTTTTTGGTATTGGCTACGGCTTGTGGGCACTGGCAACTAGATAAGAAAAAGGGCTTGGAAAAAATCCAAGCTCTTTTTGTTTATTTTCAGTTATTGTCGGCAGACTTGATTTCTAAGACATCCAAGAAGAAAGTGAAGATCGGCACACCAACGATCAAGCCCCAAACTCCCCAGAAGTGTTCTGCCACCAGCAAAACCAAGAAGGTATAAAAAATTGGCAATTCAGTTTTTGAAGACATAAATTTTGGATTCAAAATGTAGGCCTCGATGGCATGAATGACCATCACCATTATAAAGATGTAGATCACATAGCGAATGCCGCCAACTGAATAAGCTACAAAGCTAAGTGGAACTAGCGAAATGATGACGCCGGCTACTGGAATCAAGCTAAGGATGAAGACCATTAAGCCTAGGGCAACTAGTTGTGGTATGCCCATAATGGCTAAGCAGACCAAGGTAATGGCTGTATTGCAGATAGCAATAAAGAATTGCGCCTCGAGTACAACCCCGAAGGTATTGGTGAATTTTCTGCCGAAAAAGGCCAAGTCCTCAAAGAACCATTTAAGTACGCCTGCTTTGACAAAGAGACCAGAAAACTTGTTCATCTCTTTTAGTTCAATAGTATAAAAGAAGCTCAAAATTAAAGCCATAAAGACTGAAAAAGTCACGCTGCCCACGCTAGTTACTGTGTGCATCATGATCTTCATGCCGTTTTTCACCTGCGACATCACTTCGCTGCTGCTCGAAAGCTGCTTGAAGTTTAGCATCAGACTCGTTAAGTTTTCATTTTTATAAAATTCAACCAAAGATTTGATCATGCTTGATATTTGATTGACCAGCATCGGCATGTAGACCGTAACTACAAAATAAAGCCCGAGCAAGATCAGGATATAAGTGAGGCTAACGATTATTTTTGAAGATAGCTTAGGGATAAATCGTTGCACCAACCTAATCCAGTGCACGATCAAATAGGTAAAGATAAAGGTCAATAAGATGGTATTCATCATCGCCCTAACTTCATAAAGGCAGAGCATGATCAATAATAAAACTGCAAACCTTCGCAAGGGAACGTTTGCTTGAAATTTTTGCCAGGCCGAATTCATTTGCCTTCCTCCAACTAGTTAATTTTCTTTTGACCATTTTAGCATTTTTTGCTTTAAATTGCTGAAATGTCTTACTAGCTAGCTAAAATGGCGCCCTAGTATCTCTTTAGCAAGCACGGCTAGCTTGTTAATCTCTGCAGTTCACCTTATTATTTTCTTAGTTAAGAAATTTATTCACGAGGTAAAAACCATGGATTTTGGACAACAAATTAAACAATTGAGACAAGACAACAAACTTACTCAAGAAGAATTCGCCAATAACTTAAATGTTACGAGACAGGCAGTTTCAAATTGGGAAAACAACCGCAACTTGCCAGACTTAGAAATGTTATTGCAAATTTCTGATCGCTACAACATTTCTCTAGACAAGTTATTGAACAAACCAGATCAACTCAACAATCTTACGCAAAAGTTGATCGACGATGGCAAAAAAGGTAGCAAGTTGAAGCACTATGCAATGTCATGGTTAATGGGCGTGTTCATGTTGATCATTGGCCTATTTTGCTTCATGATCAAAGCAGCGTCAGTTGAATACATTGACAAAAATGGGATTCTACATGAGAACTTCTTCCTTTTGCCAATTGGCTATCTCTTTATTTTGATCGCCTTGATCATCTTTATCGTAACCTTGATTAGAGTTTTCAAGAAATAATATTGCCTGGGAAATAATTAACAAGAAAGCAGATGAAACATTCTGCTTTTTTTTTGCTGGAAAATAGACACAAAAAAATCCTTAACTCATCTTAGATGAATTAAGGATAACCGTATATATAAATGCTGACTAGAAGGTAAAGGGTTTTAGTCAACATCACTTGATTTACCAACATTTATAGCCTGCACGCTATTTGTAAAGTGCAGACAAAGTGCATAGTTATTAACAGCTCCAAAGTCGGGAATTTTGCTTATATGATTCTCGATTTTCTTTCACATAAGTTGAAAGGAAAACTTGAATTGTATTTCCCATTCTTTGACAAGCATACATATTAGAAATGCGATTATCATTTCCAAGTAGACTACTTAAATATACTCTCAAAGAATATAAAGCTAAAACAGAATTTTTTTGTTTTTCAATTCCAGACTTACTACATGCGGCTTTTAGCATATCATTTAAACTTGCCTGTGTAACTGGTAATTGGTTATTTGAACTAATTGATCTATAATTATGTAAGTTCAGAAAAATGTATCCTGATGTATTTTTTAAACCATATTCATTGAGATACTTTTTTTGTTTAATCTGAAATTCCTTAATCAAATCAATTATTTTATTATTCTTAATAGGTAAACAATATCTATAAGCGCCTTTTGGTCTCACTTCATCTCATAGATAAGAGCCTATTTTTATTTTCCATAATTACTCAGTCCTAGATCAGACTATTTCTTAAAAATTCTCATCGTAATACCAGAACTTGCGATTTGAGCATACTTAGCAATTTCTAACTGGAAACTGACAAGATAACTTGGTAAGTCATTTTCTGAAAAATTAGCTTGCAATTGATGATACAGATTTGAGGCAACTGATTGAATTGATTCATTATTAGTAATCCGATCAATCGCTTGATCAAACAGCTCAGTTAATTTTTTATTATCCAGTACCTCTTGTTTAGAAGCCAACTCTTCCAATTCATTTTTAAAAGCTAAACTATCATTACTCAATTTCTTTTCAGACATAATTTTGCCTCCAGACCAAAACAATGAATTGAGGTCTGTCCCTAAAGCATTGGCTAACTTCATACATAAATCTAATGATGGATTATACTTATTCTTTTCAATTAGGTTTATTGTCTGTCTGGCAACGCCAATTTCATTAGCTAATGCCTTTTGTGATAGACCTTTTTGTTTACGATAATATTTCACTTGATTCATGGATCGATCCTTTTCTAAGATGTCATATATATTTAACATCTTTATGTCTCATATATTAGACTATTTTTCAAATATGTCAACTATGATTAGACACATATTTATTTTTTTAGTAAATACAAAGACCCTTACCTACTTTTCTCATAGATAAGAGTCTTTTCTTATTTTTGATCATTATTCCACTCTCAAAAAACCGCGTGCAAAAATTGCACTTTAACAAATTAACATAGTGCACTTATTGTGCATCATTTACCTTTACGCAAAAAAATTAACCTTAACTTACCTTCGTAAAACGTTGATAAATCAAGGTTAATCAATTTAAATGATTATCTTTAATGCTGACTAGAGGATTCGAACCTCCGACCTCATCATTACTAGTGACGTGCTCTGCCAACTGAGCTAAGTCAGCAACTTCGTGTTGTCTCATCCGACAACGATATTAATTAAACCATATAAATTGACCTTGCGCAAGTACTTTTTTGAAAAAAAGTTCAAAAAATTTTTTATCAGATAACTTTCGTTGATTTGTCGCAGTTATTTACTACAATAAGTTAATGTAGACTAGTATGTTTTAAGAAATTTCAGCGGAAAGGACCAAACACAAAATGTCATCCCTTGTATCTGTCCAACTAGATTGGCTGTTGAGAATTGTTGTAGCTGCCCTGTGTGGCGGAGTTATCGGTTATGAGCGGGCTATCCAGCGAAAAAGTGCCGGCGTTAGAACGCATATTGTCGTGGCAATCGCCTCTGCTTTATTTATGATTGTTTCTAAGTACGGCTTTGCCGACTTGTTAATGACTCACGATATAGCTCTTGACCCTTCAAGAATCGCTGCACAGATCGTTACCGGTATTTCTTTTATTGGAGCTGGTACTATCTTAGTCAGACGAGAACAAATCTCTGGTTTAACAACCGCAGCCGGCGTTTGGGCAACTTCTGCCATCGGTATGGCCATCGGTGCTGGACTATATCTGATCGGTATTTTGGCGACAATCTTCTTATTTATCATCCAAATGCTTTTCCACGACGACACCTTAATCAACAAGATCATTGTTCATGTCCGCTTCAACATTCAGATCGAGGCGGTCAACAAGCATCAGATTTTGCCTAAGATTGAAGAAGAGCTAGAGCGAAACAAAGTTGAAAACGTCTCTGTCAAAATTCTCGATGTTAGCGATGAAAAGATCGTCTTCAACGTTGACGGCATCATCGACAACAAGGCTAACGAAAATGACATCATCATGGCCTTGCGCAAATATCCAGACATTACCCGCATTAGCTACACGCGCGGGGGCAAGTAAAGCTTTTAAGTCCAGTTAGAAAACTGGGCTTTTATTTTTTACCAGGCAAAATTCCTGCTAAAATAGTACTATAACTATTTTTAAGTGATGAGGTGATTTTATGGCAGGAATTCTTGATTACCTACGTTGGCGTGGTGATTTAACTTTCGATCAATTCAAATTCAACAGTTTAGATGCTGGGCTGCTTGCATCAATTATCTATCTTCCAGTTGACCCTAGCGCAGTCGGCCACAACTTGAAAGAAGTAGCGCAGTCTTTGCAAAAGTTAGCCAGCTTCAAAGAGCAAATGGACGAGTTAACTAAGGAAGAATTAAATCTGCTTCCTTATGCAGATCGCATCGGCCAGATTGAAATTTTAGACTGGGTCAACCGCCACGAAAAAACGCCCCATCCCCTCCAATTTACCGCAGCTGCTTTTAGAATCACTGACGATAGTATTTGCGTAGCCTATCAAGGAACCGACAGTTCAATGATCGGCTGGCAAGAAGACATGCATATGAACTTCATGCCCGAAATTTATGGTCAAAATGTCGCAGCTGACTATCTAAGCAAGATTGCTGAACGTTTTCCTAAAGATAAAATCTACTTAGTTGGCCACTCTAAAGGTGGCAACTTTGCCCAGTATGCTCTAGGTGCAGTCAGCCCCGAGATTCAAGCTCGCGTAATCAAGGCCTATAACTTTGATGGACCTGGCTTTTATCCTAGCGTCTTCAATGATCCCGGCTTTCAAAATGTCATGGATAAGATGAAGACCTACCTACCTGAAAGCTCAGTTATTGGTACCATGCTGGATCACCCTGAACCAGTTCTCATTGTCAAAAGCAGCTATCCAATGAAACAACAACATGATATTCGCCTTTGGAGCGTTGGACGAGACAGCTTTGTCATGGCAGAGGGCTTATCTAATGGAGCAAGAATTTTGCGGCATGCCTTGATTCACTTCAACCATACGATTCCTGAAAACAAGCGTAGCGAAATGATTGCTGCAGTTTTTGATGCTTTCGAAAATTCTGAGATCAGCGATGTTTCGCAATTGACTGCCCATAAACTCCTTGGCACCTATCGGCTAAGCAAGGTGATCATGAGCCTTGATCCGGCTACTAGATCGCTAATCACCAGCATGTTTAACGATATTTGGAACACTTACCGGGCCAATGCCAACCTGCCTTTTATCGATGGTGAGTTCCAACACTACCCTAAGAGCAATGATTCGCGCAAAGCACCAGTATTCTTTCAGTTTTACGATCGCAATACACCTAATCTACCGATTCCAGATATAGACAAAAACAAATAATGTTACACATGAAACAAAAATAAGAGACAGGAAATTCTGTCTCTTATTTGTTTACAATGCCATCAATGATTTCTTTCAAGCTGATGGACTTCATCTTTTCAAAAGCAGCTTCTTCAACTGCGCGGTACTGCTGATCTAAAACGCCCTGGATCCTGCTTCCTACTTGGCAGTTCATATTCGTCTTAGGATCGACATGAAGCAGATCATGATTCATCTCAATTGCCTGAAAAACATCATACAAAGAGATATCTGCTGGGTCCCTGGTCAATTTGGTATCGGCTAAACCCTGCTTAGTTTCAATTAAGTTTGCCTTGCGCAAATCGCTCATCAAGCTTCTAACTAAACTAGGATTAGAGTTAATACTCTTAGAAATGGCCACGCTAGAATGATCTTCATCAGCGAAAATTTCCAAATAAGCCAAAATGTGTACCGCATCGCTTAGCTTGTATGAATATCTCATTTCATCAACTCACTGTCATTCAAAATCTACCAGCAAGTATATCACACAAAACTAACTTTGAGAATTTGCACGGATTGCTCTGATTGCATCCCCTAATGGGGTTAATTCATGACCCAATACTTTAGGCAGGTCATCGCTAGCTTCATCAAGTGAACCATTATCAATTGGCAATTCAAATGATGCATAAAGCGTAGCTAATTCATGACTCAAGCCAGACTTTTTAAGTGCTTCAACATATTCTTTGTGACTCAATTCAACTACTTGAACGCTGCTGTCAACTGCCTTAACTGCTTCTCCTAGTTCTGCATAGCTTCTAGCTGGACCAGCAAATTCAAAGATTTCTTGATCAAAATCGCCTATCAAAACTTTGGCAGCAGCTTCCGCATATTCATGTTCTAATGCCCAGCCTGCTTTGCCCTTAGCCCAGTAGATAGCTGGAGTTTCACCACTAGCAGTAATGAATGAAGTTTCATTTTCCAAATACCAGTTGTTGCGCAAGAAGGCATGCTTGACGCCGCTAGCTGCTAATAGCTTTTCAGTTAAAGCATGGTCAGCTGCTAAGGCGCTGACTGAATTTTGTGCATCAGGAAAACTAGTATAAGCTACAAAAGAAAGCCGGCTTGCCTTAATTGCTTCTACCACATTGCGGTGTTGATCAGCTCTTGAAACTTCGCCGCCTGGTTGCGATGAAATAAAGAGCAAGCGATCAACGCCTTTTAAAGCAGCTTGCATTGTTGCAGCATCATCATAGCTAGCTACTCTAACAGTTAGGTCTGGATAAAGCTTTTCAGCCTTTTCCTTGTTGCGGGCAATAATTACGATATCTTTTGGATCAACGAGCTTAGTTAAAGTTTTAACAGCGGCTTGGCCAAAATGACCAGTTGCTGCAGAAATTGCATAAATCATGTGGTGTTCTCCTTTTATTTTTCAAACGTGTATTTTTATTAATTACATTATTTATCTTACTACATGTATTTTTATTGTCAACATCAAAGTGCAAAAAAAAGAGTTGAGCTTTTGCTCAACTCAAATTTTTATAACAGAGCCTTAGCTAATTCAAAGTCGCCTAAAGTAGCTGAACCATTGTCTGCCACAGCTGGCGTTACGATCAATTCATCAAGATCTGGCGTTGCAACATAGTTGTTGTTAAATTCGTCAAAGAACTTTCTTACTTTAACTAAATCATCCTCGCTCAAAACGGATCCCCCCACAACCATTACATCTGGGCGAGCAGTCATATAAACGTTGTAGAGTAGTTGCGCTACATAGTAGGCTGCATAAGTAAATACTTCATGATCTCTTGGCAAATCTTCGCCTTTGATGCCTGTTCTGCCTTCTAAGCTTGGACCAGCTGCCATGCCTTCAACGCAGCGATTGCCGTGGAATGGACACTTGCCTTCATAATTATCGCCAGGATATGGATTGATCAAGGTGTGGCCAATTTCTGGGTGGTTGTTCAAGCCAACGAACTTGCCTGCTTGCACGATCCCTGCGCCAACGCCCGTTCCAATTGTTACGTAGAAGTAACTCTTAGTATCATCCTTGCCTCTAGCGATATATTCGCCGTAGCAAGAGGCATTGACGTCAGTAGTGAAGGCTACTGGAATCTGCAATTTTTCTTCGAAATAGCCCTTAAATTTAGTTCCTGACCAGCCTCTTTTCGGAGTATCAAGAATATAGCCGAAGGTCTTTGAATTTGGATTGATATCAATTGGGCCAAAGGTACCAATTCCTAATGCTGCTACTGGATATTTTTTGAAAAATTTAACGCACTTGGGCAAAGTTTCACTTGCTGTAGTGGTAGGAATTCTGTCTTTTGCTACGATTTCTCCACTTTCAAGATCTTGCACTGCCAAAATGAACTTGGTTCCACCAGCTTCAATACTTCCGACAAATTTTTTGTTCATGTTAAAACCCTTCACTCTCTAAATTTAACTAATTTAATTATAAAAATGCATCCCATCCATGTAAAGGCTTTCACATGAAATGGCTAATCTATTTAGTTATACCAATTCTAAAAATTCAAGCCTTTCAAGTTGACATAATTATGTAAGCGGTTTTATGATAGGAGTAGATTTTGTTAAGAAAGTTATGTTAGAAGGTAGAATATGGACAATAAAAAATATATGCAACTTGCTTTAGAAGAAGCAATTAAGGGACGTTACCAAACTCATAAAGACCCCATCATTGGCGCAATCATCGTTAAAGACGATCAAATCATTGCTCAAGGTCACCAGGACAATTTTGGCCAAGACCACATTATCAAGCGACTGATTTCTTCGCTTGATTCAGCTCAACTTCAAGGTGCAACTTTATATACCAACTTTGAACCTTGTGCTAGTTTTTCCGAAGGTGGCTCATGTACCGATTTGATTATCAAGTCTGGTATTGATCAAGTTGTGATTGGTCAAACTGACCCTAGAGGCAGCCACGCAGTTGAGCGCCTATTAGACAAGAAGATTAACGTCAAAGTAGGCATTTTGGAAAAAGAAGCTAGACAATTAAACCAACACTTCAATTACTTCTACGAAAATGGTCGTCCATTTATCACCGTTAAGCAAACTAACAGCTTGGATCACATGGTAAGTGCTGCTAACAGCCCTAGAGTAGTACTGAACAACCCTGCCGTAATCAATCGTATTCACTTAGAGCGGGCTAATTATCAAGCAATTATCATCGGCAGTTCAACCGTGATTCAAGACAATCCTAACCTCTTGACTAGCGTTGAGACTGATTTTCCACCAATTCGCGTGATTTTAGATCGCAGAGGACGCCTATTGAATCATCAAGGACTTAATGCCTTAAACGATGAAAAAGCTCCTACCTGGATTTTTACCGAAAATCTCAACTTGAAGAAAATCAACTTCAAAGACCATGTCCGCGTCTTTGAAATGTCGACTGGCACTTTAGGCGAAGTACTTGACCTCTTGCGCGCTGAAGAAATTCAATCCCTTTACGTTGAAGGTGGTCCTAGCGTTGAAAAGTCCTTTATGGATGAAGGCTTAGTCGATGCGATCGTTGACTATGTCAAGCCAATTTACTTTGGCGAGATCGGCATTAGCGGTCCTGTTCCTTCCCGCAGCTTAGATCTAGAGAATATTAAGGTTGAGACTTTAGACGACAATATCCGCATTGCTGGCGATGTCAAAAAGCCAGTCAAAAATACCGATGCCTACACTGAATGGTAAAATTGCAGGCAAAAAAGCAGATGCTCTCTACGAACATCTGCTTTTTTATGGTTCTGTATGTGCATAATCCAAATTGGAGAAGCGGTTGTAAGGTTTGGTAAACATTAATTTTACCGTCCCCCGACTACCAGAACGGTTCTTTTCAATGATAACTTCAATTTCCCCGCTATCATCTTCGCCGCCATCCTTGCTTACGTTGCCAGCATCGTCGCCCTCTTCTTGTTCATCGCGGTAGTAATCATCACGATACAAGAATGAAACGATATCCGCATCCTGTTCAATTGATCCAGATTCACGAATATCTGACAAAACTGGTCGCTTGTCCTGTCTTTGTTCAACCGAACGAGATAGCTGTGACAAGGCAATTACTGGCACGTGCAATTCCTTGGCCAACTTTTTCAATTGACGCGAAATTGCCGAGACTTCTTGTTGCCGCGATTCGCTTCTAGGACCTTCAATAAGCTGCAAGTAGTCGATCACGACTAACCCTAGATTGCCCTTTTCTTTAGCCAACCGGCGAGATTTGGCTCTAATTTCGCTCATTTTGATTCCGGGCGTATCATCGATATAAATGCTTGTATTAGCTAGCGACCCTGAAGCCATGATCAACTTGCTCCATTCTTCTTCGTCCAGCTTTCCTGTTCGCAAGTGCTGCGAATTGATCAAACCTTCTGAAGCGATCATTCTTTGAACTAACTGCTCGCCGCTCATTTCTAGAGAAAAGACAGCCACTGTTTTATCAGTATGAAGTCCAACGAATTGAGCAATATTCATGGCAAAAGAAGTTTTACCAACACCAGGTCTAGCAGCCACGATGATCAATTCATCTTCATGAAAACCCGTCGTCATCTTATCTAGTTCAGAAAAGCCTGTTGGCAGGCCCGTCACCAAATTTCCATCGTCTGGAATATTGTTGATTTCTTCCAGCGTGGCATTGATGACCTGCTTAATCTGTCTAAAACCCCCAGTATTGTTTTCTGAGGAGACATTCATGATCTGGCTTTCAGCGTTGTCGAGAATATCTGTAACATCATCAGAATCTTCCATTGCATCAGCAATGATCTTCTGACTGGCCGCAATTAAGTTTCGCAAAATGGCTTTGCGGTGCACGATTTGAGCATAATAGTTAATATGCTCTGCTGTAGGCGTTGCTAAAGCTAATTGGGAAATATAAGCTATTCCGCCAATATCGTCTAATTGATTTTTCTTGCTAAGTTCATCTTGCAAGGTCAATAAGTCGATTGCATCTTGTCGGTCGGATAAATCCAGCATTGCCTGGAAAATGATCCGATTTGCTCGTTCATAAAAATCTTCCGGCTGAACAATCGAACTGGCATCTGCAATTGCTTCTGGATCGATAAAGATCGCACCCAAAACAGCTTTTTCAGCCTCGGCATCGCGAGGAATTTGTTGCGATACAATATTATCCATTAATCGCACCTAACTTCTTTTTTATTGTTCTGTAATGTGAACGCGAATAGTAGCTTCTACGCCCTTGAAAAGCTTGACTGGTACATTTGTATAACCCAAAGCTTTAATTGGCTCAGGGAGGCTTAATTTGCGCTTGTCGATCTTAATTCCGTATTGTTCTTCCAAGCCTTCAACGATTCGTTTGCTTGAGATTGAACCAAACAATCTAGAATCTGCACCAGCCTTAGACTTGAAGTTAACAACCGTTTCGTCTTTTTCAAGCAATGCCTTAACCTTTTGAGCTTCAGCTTTTTCAGCTTCGTATGCTGCCTTTTCATTAGCAGCTACTCGCTCTAAAGTGTGCATGTTTCCCTTGCTGGCAGGCTTAGCTAAGCCTTGCTTGAACAAGAAGTTTTGTGCATATCCATCTGGTACGTTCTTAACTTCTCCGCGCTTGCCACGTCCTCTAACATCTTGTGTAAAAATAACCTTCATAATTTTGCCTCCTTATTCGTTTTCTTGCTCGTATTGATCAATTGCCTGCAAAAGCTTCTCTTTGGCCTGATCCACTGTTACATCCTTGAGTTGCGTTGCCGCATTGGATAAATGGCCACCTCCGCCTAATTTTTCCATGATCAATTGAACATTGATTTTGCCCATCGACCGAGCCGAGATACCTACCATGTCGCTGCTTCTACGCGTAATGGCAAAACTTGCGCCGATATTTTCTAGATCTAGCGCCGTATCAGCTGCCTGAGCGGTAATGATTGGATCGATGATCTGATTGTCTGGCCCAGCCAAAACAGCCATCTTTGGTCGAACCATCTCTAGCGTTGCAACCAAATGGGTGCGCTGCAAGAAGCTTTCCTTGTCTTCTTTCAATAGCACGCTAACTAATGAAGTATCTGCACCAATTGAGCGCAAATAGCTGGCTGCATCGAAAGTTCTGGTGCCAGTTCGAAGTGAAAATTCTTTGGAATCCACCACGATCCCGGCCAGCATCCCCGTTGCTTCTAGGTCGGTTAGAACCTGCTGCGATCCAGCTGGCTGCTGGTATTCGATCATTTCTGCTACCAGCTCTGAAGCAGAAGAAGCATAAGGTTCAACATAGGTCAGCATCGGATTTTCTGGGAATTCCTCGCCCCGGCGATGGTGGTCAATTACAATTATCCGATTTTTTAGTCGATCATACAACGGCTTTGAGTAAGTAATAGAATATTTCGAGTGGTCAACCATTACTAATAAGGACTTATCCGTTACTTGCTCTAAGGCCAGACTAGGATCGATAAAAATATCGCTGTCGACTTTTTGCTGGCCAATTCTAGCAACTAGTCGGCCAACATCGTAGTTGGTTTTGTTAGCATCTAACACAAAGTTGGCTTTAACGCCATGCAAGCGAGCAATCTTGACTACGCCGATCCCGCTACCAACTGAGTCCATGTCTGGCCGAGCATGTCCCACAACAAAGACTCTGTCTGCATCCTTGACTAATTCACTCAAGGCTTGCGAAACCATTCTAGCCCTAACTCTAGTCCGGCGCTCCATTGGATTGGACTTGCCACCGTAGTACTTAGCTTCCTTGCCTGGAGCCCGCAAAACAACCTGGTCTCCGCCTCGGCCTAAAGCCAAATCTAGATTAGATTGAGCTTGATTTGCAATTTCTGTCAGTGACGAGCTGCCATAGGCAATACCAACCGATAAAGTCAAAGGAGTATTGCTTCGACTAGTTTCCTGACGAATTTTATCCAAAACTGAAAACTTATCTTTTTCAAGCTGCAGCAAATCTTGCATGTGCGTGATCAGCAAAAAGTGATCTTCATCAATTCGCTTTAGATAAGCATGATAATTTTGCGCATAGTCGCTTAGCGTATTTTGCACATAAGAACTCATCTGGCTGAGCTCTTGGTCGTGCATAGTTTCGCTTAGTTCGTCGTAGTTATCGATAAAGATTTGTCCAATTGCCAATCTCTCTGCCTTATATTTAGCCTCGATCTTGGCATAGCGCGAAATATCTAGCAGATAAATTACTCCCAAATCGGCCTGAACCACCATTTCGAATTGGTGACCATCCCAGGAAACCACATGATTTTCTGCAGTCTTTGCCTCCAAAGCTTCATTTAACAACTTGAACAAATCAGGATCGACAGTCTCGATCGTGTGTCCAATCAGATCATTTTCTTTTAAATAAAGCTGCAAATATGGATTAACCCACTGAATTTGAAAATCTTTGTCATAAAGCAGAATACCCAACGGCATCTTAATCATTGCTTCTTGCTCGCTACGTTTTATCCGATAAGACAAATTAACCGCGAAATTATTCGCATTGCCAGCTAAAACGTAAACACCATAAATTGCAAAAGCAACTGTCAAAATAAAGATCAAGAATAATGCTAACCCAAACAAAGGGTCCATCAGCATCCCAATAATACTGCCTAAAAACGACAGCCCGATAACGATTATCAAGGAAGCTGTTAGCCGTGAATCTTTAATAAAGACGGGCAATTCAAGCTTACGTAAAAAATCTTGCATGAAAGGTCCTTCCTATAGTTGTTAATAACACTTAACTATTATTATACCTTATGGAGATAATTCGCAAAAAATATGTTTTCGATTTTCCGAATAAAAAAAGCCGAGGATTTCTCCTCAGCTTTCGCCTGACTATCTTAGTCTTCAGCAACAAATGGCAACAAGCCCATAATACGAGCTCTCTTAATAGCATTTGCTACTTTACGTTGATTCTTTGCGCTAGTGCCAGTGACACGACGTGGTAAAATCTTACCTCTTTCTGAGATAAAACGTTTCAACAGATCAACATCCTTGTAGTCAACGTATTCGATGTGGTTAGCTGCAATGTAGTCAACCTTACGACGGCGACGTGCGCCACCTCTTCTTTGTTGAGCCATATCCCTAGGTCCTTTCTTTAAATTCTATTTAATTAAAATGGTAAATCATCGTCTGAAATATCAATTGCATCCCCTGAACCAGCAAATGGATCTTGTGGTTGAGCAGGAGCAGGAGCAGGATTGCTGTTTGCAATTGGCGTTCCGTTACTTGCTGGGAAAGAATTATTTCCAGCAGGTTGGTTATAACCACCATTTTGAATGCGGGCTTCACGGTCTCTGCGTGATTCAAGCAGTGAGAAGTTATCAACGATAACTTCAGTCACATAAACTCTTTGCCCATCTTTATTATCGTAGCTTCTGGTTTGAATTCGGCCATCGATACCAACTAGTGAACCCTTGGAAGTAAAGTTAGCAAAATTTTCTGCTGCCTTTCTCCAAATTACACAACTGATAAAGTCTGCGCCTCTCTCGCCTTGAGCATTCGAGAATTGACGGTCAACAGCAAGAGTAAACGTAGCAACCGAGATTCCACTCCCAGTAGTACGCAATTCAGGATCACGTGTTAATCGGCCAACAAGTACAACTCTATTAATCATACTTAGGTCCTCCCTTTCCTAAATTACGATAAAAATTTAACGATAATTATTTGTCTAACTTAACAGTCATTGAACGCAATACTGCTGAGTCAATCTTTGATAAACGGCTAAATTCGTTAACTGCTTCAGCGTTTTCTGCAGTGAAAGTCATGATGTGGTAAACACCTTCACGGTACTTTTCAATTTCGTATGCAAAACGACGCTTGCCCCAGTCTTTGGATTCAACCATAGTACCACCGTTGTCAACGATAACCTTATCGTAGTTTTCAACGAGAGCCTTCTTTGATTCTTCATCAAGGTCTGGCTTAATAATGTAAGTTACTTCGTACTTAGTAATTGCCATAAACTATTGCACCTCCCTATGGACTAAATGGTTCTTGCTAGAATCAAGAACAAGGAGTAATGAAAAATTATTACTCGCAATTTTTAATTCTAGCATATAAATAAAAAATTACCAACAATTTTCACGTGATCCGGGAAAATTTATTCCCCATAGTATATATACGCAAAAAATGCCGATAATTTTTTTATTTTTCAAATTTTTTCAAAAAATTTATTCTGTTTCTTCGATTTCTTCAGCCGGAACCGTTGCTAGACTTGCTACTTGGCTATCTTCTTCAACCTTGATCAAACGAACGCCCAAAGTGCTTCGACCTGTTTGGGAAACATTTTGTGCCTTAAAGCGGATCATAATTCCGTCGGTTGTGATCAACATCAAATCTTCGTCACCGTTAACAATCGTAATACCAGCAAGTGGACCGTTCTTTTCGGTAATGTTGGCAGTCTTGATACCCTTGCCGCCGCGGCCCTTGATTGGGTATTCGCTGGCAGAAGTTCTCTTGCCGTAACCTTTTTCAGAAATTACTAAAACTTCGTCATCTGGCTTAATTACGTCAGAACCAATTACGTAGTCATTTTCGCGCAAGTTGATTCCTCGAACACCAGTAGCGGTTCTACCCATTGGACGAACATCGCTTTCGCTAAACGTTACCGCATAGCCAAGGTGAGTACCAATCAAGATGTTTTGCTGACCATCAGTTGTCAAGACGTTGCTTAGTTCATCCCCGTCGCGCAATGACAAGGCAATCAAACCGCTGTTTCTAATATTCGCAAATTCGCTAACGTGCGTACGCTTAACTACACCCATCTTAGTGATAAAGAATAAGTAGTTGTCGTCAGCGTCTTCTGGAATATTGATGACGGTCTGAATCTTTTCGCCCTTATCTAATTGCAAAAGGTTAACGATTGGCAAGCCCTTGGCAGTTCTACCGTATTCTGGAATTTCGTAAGCCTTCTTGGAGTAAACCTTGCCGGCGTTAGTAAAGAGCAAGAGCATATCGTGCGTACTTGAGTAAATCAAGTGTTCAGTAAAGTCGCCATCTTGAACGCCCATACCCTTGATACCCTTGCCGCCACGGTTTTGGGTCTTGAATTCAGTAATTGGCATGCGCTTGATGTAGCCGTTGTGAGTCAATGTCAACAAGATATCTTGCTTTTCAATCAAGTCTTCATCTTCGATTGAAACAACTTCGCTAGCACCAATTTCAGTTCTACGCTCGTCGCCATAGCGCTTTTGAATTTCAAGCAATTCTTCGTAAATAATTTGATCGATTCTTTCAGGCTTAGCCAAAATATCCTTGTAATCTGCAATTCTGGTTTGCAATTCATTGTATTCAGCTTCAACCTTGTCGCGCTCTAAGCCAGTCAAGCGAACCATACGCATATCAAGAATGGCTTGTGCTTGCTTGTCGTCTAAGCCAAAGCGACTGATCAAACCAGCCTTGGCAATATCGCTTGATTTGCTTGAGCGAATCAAGTTAACGATTTCGTCAATATGATCTAAGGCAATGCGCAAACCTTCTAAGATGTGCGCTCTAGCTTCGGCCTTAGCTAATTCGAACTTGGTTCTGCGAGTAACCACGTTTTCTTGGTGGTTAAGGTAGTGAACCAGCATTTCCTTTAAGGTCAAGAAATGTGGTGCGCCATCAACGATGGCAACCATGTTCATACCGAAGTTGGTTTGCATTTGCGTTTCCTTGAATAAATTATTCAAAACAACGCTCGCACTAGCATCCCTACGAATATCGATCGTAATGCGCATACCAGTTTGGTCAGTTTCATCGCGAATACCAGTAATTCCATCAATGGTCTTAGCTCTAGCCAATTCTACGATCTTTTTGATCAATTCAGCCTTGTTGACCATGTAAGGCAATTCGCTCACGATGATCTTTTCACGACCTGACTTTTCAGTTTCAATGGTGGTCTTAGCGCGAACAACAATGTTGCCCTTGCCTGATTCATAAGCACGGTAAATTCCGCCCCGGCCCATAATAATTCCGCCGGTTGGGAAATCTGGTCCAGGAATAGCCTTCATCAAGTCCTTGGTTGTTACGTCTGGATCTTTCATCAACATGTGCAAGCCAGAAATAACTTCGTTCAAGTTGTGTGGCGGAATGTTGGTAGTCATACCAACGGCAATACCGTTAGTTCCGTTTACAAGCAAGTTAGGAATTCTAGCTGGCAAAACTGTTGGTTCATTTTCGGTGTCATCGTAGTTTCTTTGCCAATCAACCGTATTTTTGTTGATGTCGCGAAGCATTTCAACGGCAATCTTGCTCATTCTAGCTTCAGTATAACGCATGGCTGCAGGCTCATCGCCATCGACTGAACCAAAGTTACCATGTCCATCAACTAGCATGTAGCGGTATGAGAAGTCTTGCGCCATATGCGCCATTGCTAAATAGATTGATGAGTCTCCGTGTGGGTGGAACTTACCCATTACTTCCCCAACAATTCTGGCTGACTTTTTAAATGGCTTATCTGGCATTAAACCCAATTCGCTCATTCCGTATAAAATACGTCGCTGTACTGGCTTCAATCCATCTCTAACATCAGGCAAAGCTCTGGCAACGATAACTGACATTGCATAGTCCAAGAAAGAACTACGCATGGTTTCAGTCAGATCAACGTTGCGAATTCTATGATCTTGAGTTTGATTTTCGTTATCCATCAATTTGCCCCCTAAGCATCCAAGTTTTCGACATATTTAGCATTATTTTGAATAAAATCACGTCTTGGACCTACTTCGTTACCCATCAACAATTCGAATACTTCATCGGCATTCTTTGCATATTCAGGGCTAACACGATCTAAGCGACGGTTTTCAGGATTCATAGTAGTTTCCCAAAGTTGATCAGCATCCATTTCACCTAACCCCTTGTAGCGTTGAACAGTTGGCTTAGGGCTTGGTTGCAAGCTGCCAAGATAATCATGCAATTCTTCATCAGTATCTAGGTATTTAACCACCTTACCTTGGCGAACTTGGTAAAGAGGTGGACGAGCGATGTAGACATATCCTTTGTCGATCATTGGACGCATGTAATTGTAAAATAGCGTCAAAAGCAAGGTTCTAATGTGGGCTCCATCGACATCGGCATCAGTCATGATGATCAACTTGTGGTAGCGTGCCTTTTCAACGTCAAAGTCTGCACCAAAGCCTGTACCTAAAGCCGTAAAGAGAGATCTAATTTCTTGGTTAGCCAAGATACGGTCCATTGAGGCCTTTTCAACGTTCAAGATCTTACCTCTGATTGGCAAAATAGCTTGTGTCAAACGAGAACGGCCTTGCTTAGCAGAACCGCCAGCTGAGTTACCTTCGACGATGAACAATTCAGAAATAGTTGGATCGTTACTAGTGTTATCAGCTAATTTCCCAGGTAAATTGGCGATTTCTAGACCAGACTTCTTACGAGTAACTTCACGCGCACGCTTAGCAGCTGTTCTAGCTTTTTCAGCTAATTGCGCCTTTTCAACAATCTTGCGGCCAACTGCTGGATTTTCCATCAAGAAGCGGTTAAAGGTTTCAGAAAAGGCACGGTCAACTGCAGTTCTAGCATTAGAGTTGCCAAGCTTAGTCTTAGTCTGACCTTCAAATTGTGGGTTAGGGTGCTTGACAGAAATAACGGCAGTCATTCCTTCGCGGATATCTTCACCCAAAAGATTGTCGTCATTTTCCTTAAGCAGCTTAGCCTTGTGGGCATAATCGTTAACCACTCTAGTCAAGGCACTCTTAAAACCAGCCTCGTGCATCCCACCTTCATAAGTGTGGATGTTGTTGGCAAAAGTCATCAAAGTCGTCTTATAGCCAGTAGTGTATTGCAAGGCAACTTCAACATTAATTCCATCATAGTCGCCTTCAACATAGATTGGATCATCAAATAAAACGCTAGTGTCTTTGTTCAAAAAGGCAACGTATTCCTTGATACCACCTTCAAAGTGATATACGTCAGTTTCGGCAGTTTCCTTGCGCTTATCAGTAAAGGTTAGCTTAAGGCCTTTGTTCAAAAAGGCTAACTCGCGAATACGATTCTTTAAGATCTTGTCGTCAAAGACAATAGTTTCGGTAAAAATATCTGGGTCTGGGTAGAAATGAACGATTGTACCATGTTCAGTTGGATCGCAAGTACCAACCTGCTTCATATCTTCCTTAACGCGGCCATGATCAAATGAAATAGCGTAAACTTTGCTATCTCTCATAACCGTTACATTCAACTTAGTTGACAAGGCGTTAACAACTGAGGCACCTACCCCGTGCAAACCACCAGATACCTTGTATCCTCCGCCGCCAAACTTACCACCGGCGTGAAGCACTGTAAAAACAGTTTCTAGCGCAGGACGGCCAGTTTTTTCTTGAATATCGACTGGGATTCCACGACCATCATCTTGAACAGTTACGCTGCCATCTTCGTTGACAGTGATTTCAATCTTGGTCGCAAAGCCTGCTAAGCGTTCATCGATACTGTTATCAATAATTTCCCAAACCAAGTGGTGCAAGCCTTGCGAACTAGTTGATCCAATATACATTCCTGGACGTTTTCTAACAGCTTCTAGTCCGCCCAAGACTTGAATTTGGCTAGCGTTGTACTTATCAGCTTCTTGTTCGTATTTTTTGATTTCTTCAAGCTTCTGATCTTGATTGTCAGCCATTTAATTTACTCCTTTTCTAAACTAACTACGCCAGATTCCAAATGATAGATCTTGGGTTGTTTTATTATTTCCCAGGAAATACCTTCCAAATCTGTAGTTGTAATAAACGTTTGAGTCTTGCCATGAATATAATTTAAAAGCGCACTCTGACGCCCATGATCCAATTCACTCATTACATCATCCAATAGCAACAATGGATATTCTTTGGTCACATGATGCACTAATTTGATTTCAGCCAACTTGATGCTTAAAGCAATTGAGCGCTGTTGTCCTTGTGAGGCATACAGATGAGCATCCTTGCCATTTAAGAAGAATGCAATATCATCGCGATGAGGGCCAAGCAAGGTCGTAGCCTTCTTAATTTCAGCTGCTTTATTATTTTTAAAAGCAAGCTGCAGCTTTTGATAAATCTCCTCTACGCTGTCGCTCGGCTTAATCTCGCTAACTGACGGACGATACCGGATGGTTAGCTTTTCGCTAGCTAAGCTGATATGCTCATAAGCCTCTTGGGCTTGATCATTTAGATAATTCAAAAACTGCACTCGCCTAAAAATTATCTCAGCCGCAATTCCTGCCAGCTGATCAGATAAAACATCTAAAAAGATTTGGTCCTTTGCTTGCCCTCTGGCTAGTTGCTTTAAATAATTATTCTTTTGTTGCAGAACCTGGCGATACTTGCTTGCAAAATACAAGTATTCAGAATTGATTTGGCCAAATTCCTGGTCCATAAACTTGCGCCTCAAGCTTGGAGCACCCTTGATTAATTCCAAATCCTCAGGCGAAAAAAGGATCGCGTTGAGCTGTCCAACATACTTAGAAAGTTTGCTTTGCTCAACCCGATTAATCCAAACTTTTTTACCTTTTTTGCTAATGAGCACGCGCAAATCGAATTCGCGCCCATGTTTATGAACTTGGCCCATGATATTGGTATAGTCCTTATCAAAGGCAATCAATTCTCGATCGCTGCTAGTTCGATGTGACCTAGTCAAAGCCAAAAAATAAATCGACTCCAACAAGTTGGTTTTTCCTTGCGCATTTTTGCCAATAAAAATATTCACGTTCTTATCGAAATGGGTATCGACCATCGTTAAATTTCGATAATTCTGCGCAATAAAATGATCAAGATACATTATTGTTCCTGGAACTTGTAAACTTCCCCATTAACTTCCAGCTCGTCTCCTGCGCGCAATTTCTTGCCGCGACGATTTTCTGACTCGCCATTTAAAATTACGGGGTTATCTTGCAAATACCACTTAGCCTGACCACCTGATGAAATAATGCTCTCTTCTTTTAAGAACTGGCTCAAAGTTATATATTCGCCTTTTACTACAAAAACCTTGATAATACTCACCTTCTATGCCTTTTACTTACCTATATAATTATATTAGTAAATCAATTAAAAAACAAACTTATTAGCCATTTTTAGCCGATCTGAGCGTTTTTTTTATAATAAGCCTTTTCATAGTCAATGATCATAAAATTAATTCAGCGTAATTTTTTGAAATTGTAGCGAATTTTACATCAAAAAAGCATCCTGACTCAGGCAAGTTTATCTAGATCTGAATCAGGATGCTTTTACTAAAATGTTCTAACTGGCGTAATCAATTGAATAAATTCAATATCGCTCTTATTTGGAGTTACGGTGAATGGACGCAATGGTTGAGTAAATTTCATCATAATTGCATCAGTCACTGAAGCACGCAAGGCATCGCGCAAGTAGTCAGGGTTGAATGAAATCTTCAAGTTGTCTCCAGTTAAGCTCTTGAAGCTAATTTCTTCTTCAACATTACCAATTTCTGCAGAGGTACCGCTCAAAATGACCTTTTGGTTTTCAACGTCTAAGTTCAAATCAACCACGTTGTTGCGACCAACGTGAGTCAAAAGACTGGCACGATCAAGTGCGCTAGAAAGATCAGCCAAGTCGAATTCTACGCTAGTAGTGCTTTCAGTTGGAAGCAAGCGATCTGTGTCAGGATAATTGCCTTCTAATAAGCGTGAGTAGAATGAAATATTGCCAATCTTGCATAGGACTTGATTTTCGCCTGGGCAAACTGTGATTTCCGGATCAGTTTCGCCGATAATTCTTGATAATTCCTGTAAATTACGACCTGGGATAATCAAGTCGGTAGCAACTTGTGGTCCGTTATTCAAAGCAATGCTTCTTTCTGACAGACGGTGTGAGTCAGTTGCCACGGCCTTAATCGCATCGGCGCTAAAAGTAAAGTGAACCCCGCTTAAAATCAAGCGACTTTCTTGAGTAGCTACGGCAAATTGAGTTTCATTGATAATTTCTCTTAAAACTTTTCCACCGATAACAAAAGCGGACTCAGTTGAAATTTCTGGCAATCTTGGATAGTTGTTTGCATCTAGGCCATTAACTGTAAATTCGCTATTTTCAGATTTGATCTTGATTTGGGTGTTGCTAATTACTTCAAATGAAAAATCTTTCCCTGGCAACTTCTTAATGATTTCACTAAAGAATCTAGCTGACAAAACAATTGAACCAGTTGATTCGATGGTTAAATCATCGCTGCTTGGCAAGGTAATTTCAATTGAAATATCAGTATCGCTACCTGTCAATACTAATTGATCTTCATAAAGGTCAATCTTGATACCTGCCAAAATTGGAATTGATGCACGTGAAGAAATCGCGCGCATAACGTTGTTCAAGTTTTCGATAAATAAATTACGATTGATAGTAAATTTCATATAAACTCCTTAATAGAATTTCTGAGTACGGTATATTTATTGTTTATATATTTAAGTAATTAGTAGTAGTAGGGTCTGTGAATCCTGTGGAAAACTCTAATTAACCCAAATATTTCAAAAAAGCGCCGGTTAATAGTTTGTGGATAATTTTGAGCTTTTTCCACAATCTACCGATCAAGCATCTGCTTCAAATCATAAATGGCTGCCTTAATTTCAGAGTCGGTTTTTACCTGACGCTGAATTTTTTCAACGGCATGCATCACGGTCGTATGATCTTTGCCGCCGAATTCTTGGCCAATTTTTGGCAAGCTGGAATCAGTTAATTCGCGCGATAAGTACATGGCTATTTGGCGCGGAATAACAATTTGCCGCACCCGCTTTTTTCCTTTTAATTCAATCGTTGAAGTTTGGAAATAATTAGCCACGACTTCTTGAATTTTCGAGATTTGCAGGCCGCGCGTTTTTTGAACTAGTTTCAAGTCGGCTAAGGCTTCTCTAGCCAAAGTGACATTAATATCTTCTCTTTCAATTGTTGCATGCGCCTGAACTTTGACCAAGGCTCCTTCAAGTTCACGAATGTTGGTGTCAACTTGCGAAGCAATATAGTCGAGCGTATTGTCGTCGATAGTTAAGCCTTCTCCTTCTGACTTTTTGCGCAAAATTGCGATTCTAGTTTCTAAGTCAGGTGGCGTAATTTCGACTTGCAAGCCCCAAGTAAAGCGAGATACTAAACGCTCAGATAGGTCAGGAATTTCAGTTGGCAAGCGGTCGCTGGTCATAACGATTTGTTTTTGATCGTTATAAAGCGTTTCGAAGGTATGGAAGAATTCTTCCTGAATACCTTCTTTTTTTGCAAAAAATTGAATATCATCTACTAAAAGTAAATCACAGGTCCGATATTTTTCTCTAAATTGGTCCTGTGTTTTATTTTTGATTGAGTTGATGAAGTCATTTACAAAGGTCTCACTCTGAATATAAACTACCTTAGCATGAGGGCGCTCCGATAACATTTGATGGCCGATTGCCTGCATCAAGTGAGTCTTACCAAGACCTACTCCACCAAAGATAAATAAAGGATTGTAAAAGCTACCTGGTGAATCAGCTACGGCTAGAGCTGCTCCGGCAGCTAATTTGTTGCCTTCACCTTGGACAAAATTATCGAAAGTGTATTTGTCATTTAGCTTTAAATCCTTGGTAAATTCATCTCGGCGAGGTTCTGCCTTGGGAATAGGGATTTCGTGATGAGGCTTTGGCGTAACAAGACGTTCTGGGCCGGCTTGGCCTTCGATTTGAAAGACAGGTAAGATTTCTAAACCGGCATAACCATAAGCTGATTGAATTAATTGAGAAGAAAGATTTTTCTCCCAATAACCTTTAGATACAGGATTTTGGACGGCAATCAGCAATTCATGGCTATTTTTGTCGTAGGACAAAGGCCTCGTATTTTTAAACCATGCATTGTAGGCAACTTCATTAAATTGCGTACGCATTTCATCGTTGAAGTGTTGCCAAAATTTATCAAGATCAAACAAAGTTAATTCCTCCAAATATTAAAGCAAACTAATTTTAGCATTTTAAGACGATGTTTTCCACAAGTGAATAAATATTATTCAGAATTAACAGGGTGTGGAAAGTAAATTTAACATTCTTTTAATAACAGATGTTACTATTTGAATAGATGGACTTATAAACAAGCCACTTGTGCACAAAAAATATTGAAATCTCGCAAATAGATGCGGATTTTTAATTATTTTTCCACACCTTGTGGAATCAGTTTTCAACATGGTGTTCATTGTGGATAACTCTCTGGAGAAGATGTGTGCTTTTGGCAAATTCAAATTTTTCTTCTGAGATTTATCCACAAATAGCGGACAAAAAATCAGGTTTGAGTTATTCTGTCAATCATTTTTTTATATTTTTTACTTGGATTTTTGGGCGAATCATGCTATCCTTAGTAATAAATTGTGCAGTTAGCGCAAAATTATATGGAGGTGCAATAAATGACAACTAAGAGAACTTACCAACCAAAGAAGCGTCACCGTTCACGTGTTCATGGTTTCATGAAGCGTATGAGTACAGCAAATGGCCGCAAGGTTTTAGCAAGACGCCGTGCAAAAGGTAGAAAAGTACTATCTGCTTAAACCACTGAAATCCCAGTGGTTTTTTTAGTCTTTAGAGTGGAATGAAACGTTTTGAGAAAATCTTATCGTGTAAAATCTGAAAAGGATTTTCAGCAGGTATTTGAAGCTGGTGATTCAGTCGCTAATCGAGCATTTGTTATCTATAAAATAGAACGAGCAGAAAACAAACACTTTCGAGTAGGAATTTCTGTGGGCAAGAAAGTCGGTCATACGGCTGTAGCTCGTAATCGACTCAAACGTTACATTCGGGCTGTACTTACCGAGGAAAAGGCAAAAATTAATCCTAAAATTGATTTTTTGATAATTGCTCGGCCATACGCTCGTAATTTTGACATGACTAAGGTGCGTTGTAATTTATTGCATGCTTTGTCCTTAGCTCACGTCATTGATGAAATGCCAGATGAAATCGAGGAAAATGAGAGTGAAAGACATTCTGAATAAGAGAAATATCAAGCGCTTGTTAGCTGTCTTGGCAGTAGTTGGGCTTGCTGTTGTGCTTACTGGATGTGCTTCTAATGGTCAGCCAACGACTCATTCAGTTTCCCATACTAGCGGCAGCTGGTGGGATCGTTGGATTATCTACTATATGTCGCAATTCTTGTTGTGGCTATCTGACCTAATGGGCAAGAATTATGGTATGACAATCGTTGTCTTCACCATTATCGTCAGAGTGATTTTGTTGCCACTGAACGCAATGTCAATCAAGAGTTCAACTAAGATGCAACAAATTCAGCCAGAAGTACAAGCTTTGCAAAAGAAGTATCCAGGTCGTGATGCTGAATCAAGACAATTGTTGAGCCAAGAAACCAACAAGCTATATAAAGAGGCAGGAGTCAATCCATATGCTGGATGCCTACCTTTATTGATTCAGTTGCCAGTTATGTATGCATTGTATGATTCTATTGTGAAGACGCCGGAATTGCAAAACGGACATTTCTTATGGATGGACCTTGGTAAGCCGGATCCATACTACGTAATGCCAGTCTTAGCAGTTGCCTTTACTTTTGTCTCAACTTACATCAGTCAGATGTCAATTCCAAAGTCGAGCCAAAACATGACTTCTAAGATCATGATGTATGCAATGTCTTTACTGGTTGGTGTTTACGCTATCTTCTTCCAATCAGCAATCTCACTCTACTGGGTAGTTTCCAACTTGTTCCAGGCAATTCAAACTTTCTTCTTGCAAAATCCGTTCAAGTATCAACGTGAGCAAGAAGCTAAAGCTACGGCAGAACGTGAGCGTAAGCGTAAATTGCGTAGGGCATACAAACGTATAGGACGTAAAAAGTAAATAATGAATCTAAAAATCATTTTTAGATAAAGTAGTCAAAGTGCTTTATCCATCATGATCTATTTCGTGATGGCATATTGCGCTTTTTTTATTGAAAAAAGGACAGATTACTATGGTTAGAACTTTAACTGAATTTGATACAATTGCTGCCATTTCGACTCCAATTGGCGAAGGTGGTATTTCAATCGTGCGGATGTCTGGCGAAGATGCAATCAAGATTGCCAATCGAGTATTCAAGGGCAAGGATCTTGAAGCAGTTGATTCTCACACGATTCATTATGGTCATATCGTAGATCCAGCTAAAAAGATGACGATCGATGAAGCGATGGTAAGTGTCTTGAGAGCGCCTAAGACTTTCACTCGCGAAGATATCGTTGAAATTAATTGCCACGGTGGAATTGTGGTTACCAATCATATCTTGCAGCTTTTACTAGCAAATGGCGCTAGAATGGCTGACCCAGGAGAATTTACCAAGCGGGCCTTTGTTAACGGCAGAATCGATTTGACTCAGGCCGAAAGCGTGATGGATATCGTCCGTGCCAAAACCGATAAAGCACGTCAAGTGGCTGTCGGACAGTTAGCCGGAGGACTTCTGACTAAGATTCGCCAGATGAGACAGGAAATTTTGGACACTTTGGCCAATGTTGAAGTTAACATTGATTATCCTGAATACGATGCCGACCAGATTACCGCTAAGCAAATGACTGAAACCTCGCAAAAGGTTATCGACCAAATCGATCAATTATTGCAAACTGCCCAGGAAGGAACTATCTTGCGCAATGGCCTAGCTACAGCGATTGTTGGTCAGCCTAACGTCGGCAAGTCTTCCTTATTGAACTATTTGACTCAAAGCGATAAGGCAATCGTAACTGACGTTGCTGGTACAACTAGAGACACCTTGGAGGAATACGTTTCAGTCAGAGGCGTTCCATTGAAGTTGATTGATACTGCTGGGATTCATGACACTGAAGATAAGGTTGAAAAAATTGGGGTTGAGCGCTCGCAAAAAGCGCTTAGTCAAGCAGACTTAGTTTTGCTATTGATCGACGCTAGCCATGACTTGACTGAAGAAGATCGCAAGCTGCTCGAGATGACAGCTGACAAGAAGCGAATTATCGTTTTGAATAAGATGGATCTTGGTCAAGTATTGACGGTTGACGCAGTCAAAGAATTAACTGGTAGCGAAGTTGTGACAACTTCTATTCTCAAGCAAAAGAATATGGCTGATCTAGAAGACATGATCAAGAAATTGTTCTTTGCCGGCATTGAAAATTCTAACGATCAAATTCTAGTTACCAACCAGCGCCAGACTGGCCTACTTAATAAGTCCAAACAGGAGCTGCTTGATGTGATTAAGGCACTAGAAGATGAAGTGCCAGTTGATATTGCACAAATTGACTTTACCGGAGCCTGGGAAACTTTAGGCGAAATTACCGGTGATAGCGCGCCTGACGAATTGGTCAATGCTTTATTTAGTCAATTCTGTTTAGGCAAGTAAAGGGGTAGAACTTAATGAAGAAATACGATTCAAACGAATATGATGTAATTGTGGTTGGGGCTGGTCATGCTGGTTCAGAAGCAGCCTTGGCCAGTGCCAGAATGGGTCAAAAGACGCTACTTTTGACAATTGGGCTTGATATGGTTGCTTTTATGCCATGTAATCCATCAGTTGGTGGTCCTGCTAAAGGAACCGTAGTTAGAGAAATCGATGCTCTAGGCGGTGAAATGGGTAGAAATATCGATGCCACTTACATCCAAATGCGGATGCTTAACACTGGCAAGGGACCAGCAGTTAGAGCCTTGAGAGCTCAAGCTGACAAGTGGCTATACCACGAACATATGAAGGACGTAATCGAAAACACTGAGAACTTGACTTTGCGTCAGGCATTGGTTGATGACTTGTTAGTTGAAGATGGAATCTGCAAGGGTGTTATTACCAATACCGGTGCTAGATACCATGCTAAAAGTGTCGTCCTTACTACGGGGACAGCCGCTCGAGGCAGAATCTTCATTGGTGAATTGAATTATTCATCTGGTCCAAACAACACCTTGCCAGCAATTAAGTTGTCAGAAAACTTGGAAAGACTTGGCTTTAAGTTGCGCCGCTTTAAGACTGGTACTCCTCCAAGAGTTAACGGCAATACCGTTGATTATTCTAAGACTGAAGAAGAGCCAGGGGATGAAATTCCAAGACACTTTTCTTATGAATCAAAAGACGAAGATTACTTGCGCGATCAAATTTCATGCTGGATGACCTACACTAATACCAGAACCCATGACATTATCAATGCCAATCTGGACCGTTCACCAATGTTCAGTGGCGATATTGTCGGAGTAGGCCCGCGTTATTGTCCATCAATTGAAACTAAGGTAGTGCGCTTTGCAGATAAGGATCGTCATCAATTGTTCTTGGAACCAGAAGGTCGCAATACTAAGGAAGTCTATGTTGGAGACTTTTCAACTTCAATGCCAGAAGAAGTTCAATTGGAAATGCTCCACACGATCCCAGGCTTAGAACATGCGGAAATGATGCGTCCAGGTTATGCAATCGAATATGACGTGATCGACCCATGGCAATTGACTCACACCTTGGAAACCAAGAACATCAAGAATTTGTTTACAGCTGGTCAAATGAACGGAACTTCCGGCTATGAAGAAGCTGCTGGACAAGGTTTGATTGCCGGAATCAATGCAGCTTTGAGAGCACAAGATAAGCCAGGCTTTACTTTGGGTAGGGATGAAGCTTATATCGGCGTTTTGATCGATGACCTAGTAACCAAGGGAACTGACGAACCATATCGTTTGTTAACTTCTAGAGCAGAATACCGTTTGATTTTGCGTCATGACAATGCAGACTTGCGTTTGACTCCTTATGGTAGAGAATTAGGCTTGATTTCAGACGATCGCTTTGAAGCATTTGAAGCTAAGAAAGCAGAAATCGAAGCTGCTAGAGCACACCTAGCAACAATTACCATTCACCCAACAGAAGCTATTCAAAATTACTTGGCTAATGTTGGCGAAGATCCACTCAGCAACGGCTTGAAGGCGGACATCTTCTTGCGTCGTCCTAGAGTGACAATCAATGATATTGAACGTTTGACTGGTGAAAAGATTTCAGATGATCGCTATGTCAAAGAGCAGATTGAAATCAATATCAAATATGAAGGATACATAAAGAAGGAAAAAATCCGGATTGATCGTCTACGTAGACAAGAAGCCAAGAAGATTCCAGTAGACATTGATTACAATGCAATTGAAGGCTTGGCGACTGAAGCTAGACAAAAGTTTGAAAAGATTCGTCCTGAAACGCTAGCTCAGGCAGAAAGAATCTCTGGTGTAAATCCAGCTGACTTGGCAATTTTGAGTGTTTATATTCAAAATGGACGCTACCAGAAAAAATAATTACTAAACAGAAAAAGATCTTAAATTAATTACCAGTTCGTAAAATGCGGACTGGTTTTTATTTTGTCTTTTTTATCAATACAATATTTAGATAAACATTTTTTAGCATGATAAGAGCTGTAAACTGTATGATATTTTTAATAATGAAAGCTGTAATAATTATGAATGTAAATTTCAAATGGATTATTAAGAATTTACCGGTATGGTTGTTATTTTTTATTGTTCTTATGCTAGTTGCCGGTGGTTTTGAAGGGGTTATTAATGGGATAATTTTAGGACAATTTCCAAATTTAGTTGGTAAAAGCAGTGCAGATCTAATTTTATTTTTGCTTGAAAGCACGGTGATTTTTATCGCCACTTATACTGCGATTGTCTTGCAAAATATTTTCATCAATATTGCACGCAAGCGTCTAAGGGTTAAGCTAAAGAAGGCAATGCTAATCAATAGTTTTGCATTGAGAGAAGATGCTAGCAGTGGTTTGAACCATATTAGTAATGATGCAACTAAAATTGATGAGCAATATTTTGCTGTCATTGCCGGAATTTTATCAACTGGTACGGCAGCAATTATTTCTACAGTCTATGTTTTACGAGTAAATTTGTTAATGGGAATAATTTTTGTCGCTTTTTCATGTTTAAGTTTAATTCCAATGCTTTTTGGCAAAAATAAATTAGGAAAATTAGGTAAGCAATGGAGCGATGAAAATAGTAAAATGATGCGATCAGCTAGCGATTGGTTTAATGGCTTACGTGATATTTTGCAGTATCAAGTCCAATTACCATTTTTTAAAAAGGTTAGAGGTTAGCCAAGATGTGGAAACTAGCGAAGGCACGCTATTGAAACAAGAAAATCTACAATGGTGGATCCAATATGCTAACTTAATGTTTACCGTCTTGGCAATTGTTGTACCTTGGGCAATAGGTTTTTATTTTATTACTACGAATCAATTTTCAGTGACGATCAGTTCTTTGCTTTCATTAACATTATCAGCTAATAGTGTTGTTCAAAATTTTCGAGGATTAATGCAATATTGGGCACAAGTTGCCAGCACTAGCGAAATTAGAAAAATCAAATTGGTTAGGGATGACATTTTTGAAGACAGTAAGGTAGAAAGTGTTAAGCCAGATATCAAATTTGTTGATGTTAATCTATCTTATGAAGGAAGTCCAATTTATCAAAATATAAATTTTGATCTACCCTATGGTAAGAAAATTTTACTTCAAGGACCTTCAGGATCAGGGAAAAGCACGTTACTTAATCTAATTTCAGGTTTGCTTAAAGCAGATAGTGGCATGATAAGGATTGGCGGTATTGACCCTAATCCAAATCAATCAGTTTACATTGCTCAAATTCCTTGGATATTTCAGGGAACAGTTAAAGATAATTTGTCTTTAGGTGAGAGCTTTACTGATAAACAATTGTTAGATCTCTTGGAACAGGTAGGTTTAGCTAGTGAATTAGGAAAGGAACCTTTAAACAGGGTCATTCATCCGGAAAAAGAAGATTTATCAGGTGGGCAAAGGCAAAGATTAGTGATTGCAAGGGCACTTTTACGCGACTGCCCAATTATCCTATTAGATGAAATTACGGCGGCACTTGATGATAAAAATTCAGATGCAATTAGAAAAATTCTCTATAATACACCTAAGACGATTATTGAAAGTGCTCATCATATTAATTTTGAATTGATGAAAGAATATGGCTTCGATTCTTGGAAAATAGAAAATTATAAAATTAGGCATGACTAATACGCTTTTGAGCTTTAATTATTGCTGATAAGTTAAGAAGTAAAACTCTCTGAATCGGGTAAAAATAACTTTAACTTTTCAAAAAACAAAAAAATTTTTTCAAAAATTAAACTATTCGTATTTATACAAATATAGCATATTTAAAAAATAGTACTTGCTTTTGGTAAGCAATTCACATTTAAAAACGCTATCATACAGCCGATGGCACTGTATTACACGTCAAAGTTTGTGAATTCACAATCTTTTAAAAAGCGTTTACATCGTTGTTGCACTGGGAAAAATAATGTTTGCAAAAAATAAAGTTTGTGTTTTAATTGAGTTGTGATAAATAAAAAGTTTTTAAGGAGATGCACTTAAAATGGCAAAAATTAATGGCTCAGACGCTATGTTAAAAGTTTTATACGACTGGCACATTGACCACATCTATGGTTTCCCAGGTGGTTCATTTGACTCAAGTATGAACGCTATTTACAACTTTAGAGACAAGATGAAGTTCATCGAAGTTCGTCATGAAGAAGCAGGTGCTTTAGCTGCTTCAGCAGAATACAAGCTTACTGGTAAGCTTGGTGTCTGCTTCGGTTCAGCAGGTCCTGGTGCTGCTCACTTGTTCAACGGTTTGTACGACGCTAAGTTCGACAAGACTCCAATGGTAGCAATCATCGCTAACGTTCCAGAAGGTCGTCAAGACATCGACTTCTTCCAAGCATTTGACGAAGACAAGTGGTTCCAAAACGCTAGTGTATGGTGCCGTCAACCTAAGACTGCTGAACTTATTCCAACAGTTGTTGACGAAGCTATCCGTCAAGCTTACGCAAGAAAGGGTCCTGCAGTTGTTATTATTTCTAAGGATCTTGGTTGGCAACCAATCGAAGACAACTTCCGCGTAAACTACGACGCACACGTTGAAGACAACTACGCAGCTCCAACTAAGTCTTCAGTTGAAGAAGCTGTTAAGTTAATTAAAGAAGCTAAGAACCCAGTTGTTTACTACGGTTTAGGTGCTAAGGGTGCTGGCGAAGAATTGAAGGAATTCGCTAACAAGTACAAGACTCCACTTCTTTCATCATACCTTGGTTTAGGTATCGTTGAACCAGCATTCCCAGCTTACATGGGTACTATCGGACGTATCGGTGCTAAGCCAGCTAACGAAATTCAAGGTCACGCAGATTTAGTTGTTTGGGTAGGTAACAACTCACCATTCTCAGTATTATGGTTCAACAAGAACGCTAAGGTTATCCAAATCGACGTTGATCCAGCTAAGTTTGGTAAGCGTCACTCAGTAGACGTATCAATGCTTGCAGACGCTAAGAAGTCACTTCGTGCTTTGATCGATGCAGGTGAAGAACGTGCTGAATCCCCACTTTACAAGGCAGCTCTTGCAGACCGTGAAAACTGGGATGCATGGATGGACTCATTCAAGGATGACCACCTTAAGGATGAAGGTCGTGTTCGTCAAGAACCAATCTTTGACGTAATCAACAAGTACGCAGCAGATGACGCAATCTTTGCTCTTGATGTTGGTAACGTAAACATGGACACTTGCCGTATGTTGAACCTTCACGATGACCAAAGATGGACTACTTCAGGCTTACACGCAACCATGGGTTACGGTGCTCCTGCTGCTCTTGCTGCAGCAACTGCAATGCCTGACCGTGAAGTATGGCAATTAGCCGGTGACGGTGGTTTTGCTATGATGAACCAAGAATTGTTGACTATGGCTCGCTACAACATGCACGTATTGAACGTAGTATTTACTAACGAAACTCTTGGTTACATCGAAGCAGAACAAAGAGACGAATCAAACCAACCTTTGTCAGGTGTTATTATGCCAGATAACGACTGGGCAAAGGTTGCAGAAGGTATGAACGTTCGTGGTGTAACTGTACGTACCAAGGACGAATTCGAAGCTGCTGTTAAGGAATGGAAGAACACTGATGGTCCTATGCTTATTGACGTTAAGTACACTAAGCACATGGCTTACTCAACTGAACTTAACACCCTTAACGACCCAGAATTCGTTAAATTCTACCATGCTGAAGCATTGAAGCCATTCGACTACTTTGCTGAAAAGTATGGTTTGGAAACTGATGCTGCTTCAGGTGCATCTCAACATGAAGAAGAACCAGAACCAGATCCAGAACCAGAAGCTACTTCAGGTGCTTCACAACATTAATAATTAATGTCGGTAGAATTCAAGAAAGGCGAAATCAAATGATTTCGCTTTTTTTGTTTGCTTTGTTTGCGTATAATTAGAAGAGAGTTTTTTGATGGAGGATTTTTTATGTCACAATTTGGTGTTATTGGCTTGGCCGTAATGGGCAAGAACTTAGCTTTAAACGTTCATAATCATGGCTTCTCTGTTTCGGGTTTCAGTATTGATAAGCCTGAAGTAGATGCCTTTGCAAAATACGAAGATGACAAGTTGACTGCTTGCTACACTTGGGAAGACTTCGTCGCATCACTTGAAAAGCCACGCAAGATTTTGATTCAAATTATGGCTGGTCGCCCAGTTGATGAAACAATCAAGAAGTTGTTGCCTTTGCTTGATAAGGGGGACATTTTGATTGATGGAGGAAACTCAAACTTCCACGATACAACTAGACGCTGCGAAGAATTAGCTCAATCAGGCATCCACTTTATCGGCATGGGTGTTTCTGGTGGTGAAGAAGGTGCCTTGAATGGCCCTGCTTTGATGCCTGGTGGAGACGAAGAAGCTTACAATGAAGTTGCCCCAATCTTAGAAGCAATCGCTGCTAAGACCCCAGAAGGCCGTCCATGCGTTAGCTACATTGGACCAAGTTCAAGTGGTCACTACGTAAAGATGGTTCACAACGGAATTGAATATGCAATCATGCAAGAATTCTCTGAAGTTTACGATATTTTGAGTCAAGTTGCTGGCAAGTCCAACGATGAAATGTCAGAAATTTTTGATAGCTGGAACAAGGGCTTGGTACCTTCGTACTTGACTGAAATTACTACTGCTGTCTTGAAGCAAAAGGATGACCTAACTTCAGACCACATTATAGATCACATCTTTAACGAAGCATCTTACAAGGGGACTGGTAACTGGATGTTAGAAGACGGTGTTAGCCTTGGTGCTCCAATCAGTGTAGTTGCAGAAGCAGTTATTGCTAGATTCATGTCAAAGGCAACTACTAGACAAGAACACCCAGAAGTAACAGTTAAAGAAGATACTCCAGAATTGATCGCTGCTTTAGAGAAGTCATTGCAATTGGCTCAAGCAGTTGCTTACGCTCAAGGCTTCCAACAATTGACCATGGCTGCTAAGGCTTACGACTGGAACTTGCGCTACCCATCTATTGCTCAAAACTGGGAAGCAGGATGCATCATCCGTTCAGCTATGCTTAAGGATATCGAAAATGCCTACGAAAAAGATGCTACTATTAGCGTTTTGTTCCAAGATCCATACTTCAAGAGCTTGATGGAAAATAATTTGCCAGCTTTGCGTCAAGTGATTGCTGTAGCTGCTTCAGCTGGTCTTCCAACGCCAACTCTTAGTGCATCTCTTAACTACTTAGAATCCATCTTCAATGACAATTTGCCTGCTAACTTGATCCAAGGTCAACGCGACTACTTTGGTGCGCACACTTACAAGCGTAACGACCGTCCAGGCACTTACCACATGGAATGGTACGAAGAAAAATAATCGTTGTTACACGTGTAACACAAAAAAGAACTCGATTTGATCAGAGTTCTTTTTTTGGTGTATGATAAATTTACTAAATTTCAGAGGTGGTTAAAGGTGAAAACTGAGGGCGGAACCAGCCTAAAATTGTTAGGACAGGCTCTTTTAGTGGGTATATTTACGGGAATTGTTGTTGGGATCTTTCGCATTGGAATTGAGACAACATCAAAGATTTGGTTAGATTTGTATCATATGGCACATCAAAATCCAGTTTGGCTATTGGTCATTGTGACTGGCTTGATTGCTGTAGCGGTGATTGCTGGCTATTTTGTCAAGCAGCAACCGCATGTGGGTGGATCAGGTATTCCAGAAGTAAAATTGCAACTGCAAGGCAAATTATCACTGAGCTGGCTGCCAATTTTATGGCGTAAGCTAATTGGTGGTATTCTAGTCATTGGTACTGGTCTATTTTTGGGACCAGAAGGGCCATCGCTTCAGCTAGGTTCAACGATTGGACAGGGCGTTGGCGAAAAGTTTAAGCAAAGTAAAACTAACTCTCGCGTGCTGCTGGCAACAGGAGCAGCCAGTGGTCTGGCAGCTGCTTTTGGAGCTCCGCTTAGTGGACCGTTATTTGTACTTGAAGAAGTCTTTCATAACTTCTCGCCAAGGGTTTGGCTTAATGCACTAGCAGGCGCAATTGCAGCTAACTTCGTTGTTTCGAATATCTTTGGCCAAAAGGCCGTTTTAGCGATTCCCTATGAACATACTTTTCCAATTACGATCTACTGGCATTTGGTCTTGCTAGGGATAATTTTGGGATTGTTAGGGCACTTATATAAGCTTGGCCTATTCAGCGTCAAGAAGCTCTATTTAAAGATCAAGATTTTGCCAAGATGGCTACACGGGTTGATTCCAATGGCCTTCTTGATCCCGATTGCATATTTTTGGCCAATCGTAACTGGTCCGGGCAATCCATTGATTTTGTCGCTAGCTAAAACCATTACCGCCCAGGGATGGGCGACAGTTGGCATGCTGGCCTTTTTCTACTTGCTAAGAATTGTCTTCTCAATTATTTCCTATGATTCTGGCTTGCCAAGTGGTATCTTCTTGCCAATCTTAACCATGGGAGCCTTGATTGGGGCAACTTATGGCAGCTTGATGGCTCAACTTGGTTTATTGCCTAGACACTTGATTATCAATCTAGTGATCTTTTCGATGGCGGGTTTGTTTGCGGCTATCATCAGAGCACCATTTACGGCAATTATTTTGATTACGGAAATGGTGGGATCCTTGCTACACCTGATGCCGCTAGCAGTTGTTGCCTTTATTGCCTTGTTAGTCGATGAACTCCTAGGGGGACGGCCAATCTATGATGTTTTGGCAGAAGGGATGCAGCCTAAGTCAGTCGAAAATAAGACTTGCGGCAAGGAAGATCAATTGACAGTACCGGTATATGAGAGCAGCCAATTGGTTGATAAGAAGGTAGCCGAGATTGAATGGCCTAAGGATACCTTGATCAAGATGATTCGCCGAGGAAGCGAAGAAATCATCCCTAATGGTCGGACGGTCATTGCAGCCGGAGATATGCTGGTATTAGCAGTTGACTCCAACCAGCGAGGCTATGTTTACGACAAGCTGAAAAAATTGCAGGAAGTCGAATTAGACGGATAGATTATCAAAAATAATATTAAAAGTCACCAAACTTGTTGTCAGACAAGCAGTTTGGTGACTTTTTAGTTTGTTATTTATGACCTAATAGATAAATCAATTAGTTGCATTTCTGAAAAAGAATGCTATAAATACTGTGCGTTGATAGCTAACATATAATTTATGCTTAGCTCAGCTAAAGATTTATTTATATGAGGAAGTGAGATAAGTGGGTGCATTCATTTCATCCATTTCAAGTATAACTGTAATCGTTTTGATTATGTTATTGGGTTACAGCTTAAGAATCAAGGGTTGGTTTGCGGACAGTTTTTCGGGTAATATTTCTAAATTAACTACCCAAATTGCTTTGCCAGCTTCAATTTTTATTTCAGTACAAAATAATTTGACTCGAGGCAGTTTGCCAAGACTCTTTGAAAATTTGCTTTCGCCAGCGCTTGGTGTGGGTATTTCGTATTTTATAGCATATTTGTTAGTCAAAGCTGTAAGGGTCCCTGTTGGCCGGCGAGGGACTTTCATGAATGTAATTGCCAATGCCAATACCATTTTTATTGGGATGCCTTTAAATATTGCACTATTTGGCAATCGAGCAATGCCATATTTTTTGGTTTATTACATCGTTAACACCGTCTCGACTTGGGCCTTGGGGGTATTTTTAATCAAAAACGACGATCCTATGCAAGAAAATCCAGCAAAAGGACGCAAGCTTGAATGGAAAAAACTGCTCCCAGCTCCCCTAGTTGGATTTATCTTTGCGATTGCTTGGCTATTGACAGGTTGGCAGTTGCCAACTTTTGCCAGCCAATTTTTGACTTATGTCGGCAATCTAGTGACACCACTGGCGCTAATTTATATTGGAATTGTGTTAGCAGATTCGGGTCTTTCGCACATTCGTATCGATCGCGATAGCCTTTTAGCTTTGATTGGTAGATTTATCATCGCTCCAGCAATCATGATCCTTTTAATAAAAGTCATCGCTCCAGCTACTTCTTGGTCTGTGCCAGATCTGATGGGTAGGACTTTCATTGTTCAATCAGGAACGCCGGCTTTAGCAGTTTTGCCAGTATTGGTCAATGAATCACATGGCGATGTTGATTATGCCACCAATTTAGTAGTTTTGAGCACGCTGGTATTCATAGTCGTAATTCCTGTCTTGATGATTATTGCAGGATAATTTATCGAAAATAAAAATCGCATCGCTCCGGAGTGATGCGATTTTTTCTTTAATTAACGGCTTGTTTAGACAAAATGTTCCATAGCTGCTCTTCTTTGCTAGTCATTAGATGATTCTGTCTACTAACAGCTGCGAGAATGAAATCGGGTTGATTGCTATCAAGCAGGGGTAGGGCGACAACTTGATCATTTTCATCAATTGCTAGGGAAGTCAAATAGGATATTCCCAGATTCTTGGCGACTAGAGATTTTACGACTGCAACGTCTGGGCTGCGGTAGATAGTATTGATATTAATCTGATTTTGCTTGAGCATTTGCGTCAATAATTGATTATGGATGTAGTTGCTGCTTAAGCCAATAAAATCTTGATCAGCTAATTCTCGAAAATATAGCCCCTCTCTGCTTGCCCAAGGATGATTCTTGGCAACTATGATTCTAAGCGGGTAATGGGCAATAATTTTGGCATCGATTCCAAAAGCTAGGTTGGGATCAGTTAAGCCTAGTAGAGAAAAATTGATTTCGCCGTGGATCAGCAAATCAATCAAGTCGTTAGAGCCGGCTTCGATGACCTCTAAATTCTTGAGGATACCAGTATGCAACAATTCTGGTACAAGTTTTGGAAAATAGTTTTGGCCAATAATTGGTGGCAAGCCAAAAGAAATTTTGCTGGCGGAATTTCGCTGAATCTCAAGCTTAGCAATCTCAATTTCTTTGAGAATAGTTTGAATATGTTCGTCAAATTGCATCCCCAAGTGGGTAATAATAATACTTTTATGTGATTGATCTCTAATTAAGAACTGCCCACCAAACTGTTCTTCTAATCTATTAATGGCTGCTGTAATTGTTGGCTGGCTAACACCAAATTTTTTTGCAGTTTTTGTATAACTTTTTTCTTTCACTAAATCGTGATAATAACGAAAATCCTGAATATTCAAAGCTATTCCTCCTCATATAAACATTTCTTTAGTGATTCTGCTAGTTTGACTATAAATTTATGGGGGTTATATACTCCATTATGATTCAAATGAGTACAAGAATTCAAATCGGAGGCTTTAAATGATCGATGCAGATAGAATTTTAAATGATCCATTTCTTAACAAGGGTACAGCTTTTACGAAGGCAGAAAGAGCAAAGTTAGGTTTAGTTGGTACTTTGCCAGCTAAGGTACAAACCATTGATGAACAAGCTCAGAGGGTATACGAGCAATACGAACTTCGTCCAGATGGAATGCAAAAACGCAAATTTTTGATGGAAATCTTCAACACTAATCGCACGCTCTTTTACTACGTTTTGCAGCAACACTTGGTAGAACTATTGCCAGTAGTCTATGATCCAGTAATTGCGCCAGCAGTTGAAAAGTACAGCGAAATTTTTATGAAGCCACAAGGTGCAGCCTTTTTGTCAATTGATGATCCTGACAATATTAAGGAAAGCTTGCTAAATGCTGCCAGCGGTCGCCAAATTAAATTAATTGTCGTAACTGATGGAGAAGGTATTCTGGGAATTGGCGACTGGGGCGCTAATGGCGTCAACATCGCTGTAGGTAAGTTGATGGTTTATACAGCAGCTGCTGGGATCGATCCAAGAGAAGTTTTGCCAGTATCACTAGATGTTGGTACTAATAACCAAGAGTTAATCGATGATCCATTCTATCTTGGCAATAAGCATGAGCGTGTAGCTGGTAAGAAATATTACGACTTTGTTGATAAATTTGTTAAAGCTGCGCGCGAAGCTTTCCCTGGCGTCTACTTGCACTTTGAGGACTTTGGGCGTGACAATGCAACTAAAATTTTGAAAGAGTATCGCCAAGATTTGCCTATTTTTAATGATGACGTTCAAGGCACAGGTATTGTTTGCCTATCAGGCGTATTAGGTGCTTTGAATATTTCGGGTGAAAAGTTTACGGACCAAATCTTCTTAATCTTTGGTGCCGGTACTGCCGGAATGGGTATTGCTAACATGCTTTATCGAGAGATGCTTGTTGAAGGGATGGATCCACAAGAGGCTAAGAAACACTTCTATTTGGTTGATAAGCAAGGCTTATTATTTAGCGATACGCCAGATTTAACTCCAGAACAAAAGCCTTTTGTCAGAGAAAGATCAGAATTTAAGAATTCAGAAGAACTGACCAATTTGGAAGCAGTGGTTAAGGCAGTTCATCCAACAGTTATGATTGGTACATCAACTAAACCTGGTGCCTTTACTGAAGCAGTTGTAAAAGAAATGGCAGCTCATACTGCTCGGCCAATTATTTTCCCAATTTCTAACCCAACTAAGTTGATCGAAGCTCATGCAGAAGACTTGATTAAGTGGACTGATGGCAGAGCTTTGGTTGCTACAGGTATTCCATCAGATCCAGTTGAATATAAGGGAGTAACTTATCACATTGGCCAAGCTAACAATGCGCTGATTTATCCAGGCCTTGGTTTAGGAGTGCTAGCTAGTCAAGCTAAGCTTGTTCCTGATGAATTGCTATCAGCTGCAGCACATTCACTAGGTGGAATTGTCGATCCTAAAAAACCAGGAGCAGCAGTTTTGCCACCCGTAGCCAAATTGCAAAGCTTTACTGCTAAAGAGGCAGTTGCTGTAGTCCAAACTGCGATTGATCTTGGCATTGCTAGTAGGGATGTTTTGGATGCTAAAAAGGCAACTGAAGCAATGAAGTGGGAAGCAAGATATTAGAATTTAGATAATACCAATCCATAACAAAAAGCTGAGCATTTGCTCAGCTTTTTTGCTTTATGAAATTTTTGCTTTATTCAGCAGCAAAGAACTAGTTACTACTGAGACTGAACTAAAGGCCATGGCCAAGCCGGCAAATTCTGGACTTAGCTGCAAGCCAAACTTGATAAATAGACCGGCCGCAATTGGAATGCCAATCGTGTTGTAGATCAAAGCCCAAAAGAGATTGAGCTTGATTCGGTTGAAGGTCTTTTTGGACATATCGATTGCCCTGACTACGCCCATTAGATCATTTTGCATTAAGACAATTCCGCCAGATTCAATTGCAATGTCACTTCCTGCGCCCATGGCAATTCCTACATCAGCGCTAGATAGAGCAGGAGCATCGTTGATGCCGTCGCCGACAAAGGCAACTTTTTGACCAGAATGAACTAGATGCTGGATGTGTTCAGCCTTTTCATTTGGCAAAAGGCCAGCAACAACTTCGTCAATTCCCACCTCATTGGCAATGGCTTGCGCAACTTGTGGGTTATCGCCAGTTAGCATGATGGTTTTGGGGCCACGCTTTTTAAGAGCAGCAATAGCTTTTTGGGCATTTTCTTTAGGTTTGTCTTGAATGGCAATTACTCCGAGTGCTTGTCCCCCAAGGCCTACGAAAATTATTGTCTTTGCTTGAGCCTGCAATTTGCTGGCTTTATCGGCTAATTCTGTCGAAATTGCTTCTTTAGCGAATAATTTCGAGCTACCAACGCTAACTGCTTGTCCCCCAATGCTTGCTGTGATTCCTTGCCCTTCAATTGCCTTGAAGTCTTCAACTGCTTGAAGAGGCAGATTTTCTTCTTTAGCCTTTTGCAAAATTGCACTAGCTAAGGGATGCTCAGAATTTGCCTCTAAGCTAGCAGCTAGAGAAAGGATCTTGGTTTGATCGCCGACTACATCTGTTACAACGGGCTTGCCGATAGTAATGGTCCCAGTTTTATCGAAAATAACTGCGTCAAGCTTGCTGACTTCTTGTAATACTTCGCCATTCTTGATCAAAATTCCCATCTTGGCACTACGACTTGTTCCAACCATTAAAGCAGTTGGGGTTGCTAAGCCTAAAGCACATGGGCAGGCAATTACGACTACGCTGACAGCAAATAACATTGCCTGAACTGCAGTTGCGCCTAGAAAGACATACCAGATAACAAAGGTCAAAATAGCGATGATCAACACAGCTGGTACAAAGATATGGGAGATTTGATCGGTCAAATTTTGAATTGGGGCATGGCTAGTTTGCGCAACGCGCACCATTTCGACAATTTGCGCTAACATGGTGTCTTTGCCCACCTTAGTTGCCTTAATGACAATCATGCCACTGCCATTGATGGTGGCTCCAACTACGCTATCGCCACTCTTTTTGGCTACAGGCAGGCTTTCGCCAGTTACCATTGATTCATCGATATTAGTTGTGCCTGACACAACTTGGCCATCGACTGGGACTTTTTCACCAGGCTTAACGCGAATTAAATCGCCAACTTGCACTTGTTCAAGTGGAAGCTTAACAAAGTCATCTCCGCGCTTAACTTCAGCGTCTTTTGCTTGCAAGCTTAATAATTTGCTCAGAGCATTAGAAGCATTATTGTGCATTTTTTCTTCCATGGCATCGCCTAAGAGCACGAAAATAATGACAAAAGCTGCACTTTCAAAGTAGACTTCTCTGCCAGTAAACATGGCAAAGATACTATAGAAGTAAGCAACAGCTGTACCGATTGCGACTAGGGTGTTCATGTTGGCATTATGCATCTTGAAAGCAGCCCAGGCACTCTTCCAATAAGGAATAGCAGAAATTGCCATAATAATGGTGGTCGTGATCAGTGCCCACCAATTATAGCCAGCAAACATCCAGTGAAAGGGCATAGCCAGCATTTGGATGAGCATTGGAATTGATAAAACAAAGGAGATCCAGAAGCGCTGGATATTGCTAAGCTTCATCGATAATCACCTTTCCGCGGAACATATCCATGCCACAAGCGAAATTGATTTCGCCAGCTTGATCAGTTGGAATTTCAATTACCTTGGTTGAAGACTTTTCTAAATTGTATGTTTGATCCAATTCCTTGAAAACTAATTCATCTAGACAGCCCAGGTTATCGCTAGTTTTGAATTTCAACTTAGCAGGAACACCACGCTTTAAATGAATAACGTCTGGCTTGTAGCCAGCATCAACGACAACTTTTTTAACTTGATCTTTTTTAAAAAACATTATTTAACAACAACCTTTCCATGAAACATATCCATTCCACATGCAAAGTTAAAAGTAGTAGCCTTGTCGGTTGGAATCTCGATAGTAGCAGCCTGATCTTTATCTAAAGCAGTATTGACACCCAATTGCTCAAAAGTGATGCGAGACAAGCAGGCAGTGGAGTCTTGCAAATTGAATTTCACTTTGGCAGGGATACCTTTTTTCAAGACAATGGTCGAAGGAGAGTAGCCACCATTGACGACAATTTCGGCGATTTGCTGATTATTGACAATCTGTCCGCTAGCAGCTTGTTCTTGTCTAGGAGCAAAAAACCACCAGACAATAAAGATGATTAAAGCTATTGCAACTAACAGAATCAAAATTTGGCTAATAGTCATAATTAACAATCCTTTCTATGAGTCTTATTGCCTGGCAAGCAGTTGCAAGGAATAGTTTCAGGAGCTGATTTTGCCTTTTCGCTAGCTAATTTTGCTATCTTAGTTAAATCTGACTTACTGATGGGAAGAGATTTGAGCAGATCGATCAGTAGATCGCCCTTGTGCATATCGCACATGCGGTCAAACATTTCCATGCTCGTGCGATACATCATTTCCGTTTGCCCAACAGTTGGGGTGTAGAAAAATTTGCGCCCCTTTTTTTCAGTTTTGAGCCAACCTTGTTCAACTAACCGACGCAAAAGAGTCTTGATAGTTGATTCTGACCAGGTGGTTTTTTCTTGAAGGTTGGCGATTACTTCGCTAGAACCGATGGTTCCAGTTGTCCAAATTATTCGCATTATTTCCCATTCTGATTCTGGGATCATAGTAGATTTAGTCATAATTTGTCTCCTTTTGTTTACATTTGTAAATATAAATCTTTGGTTTACGTTTGTCAACGAAAAAGCTTAAAAAAACCAGATTGATTTGATTATCAATCTGGTTAACAATATTCAAATTAAAATGTTTCACATGAAACAAAAAAATACGATTTCTAATGAAATCGCGTGTAGTAAAAATGTTTATAAAATGTAGGTTGTGTAATTAAGAGTTTCTTTGTCTGACTCTATGAAATAGAAGCAATGCATGTTAGGAAAAATAACTCGAAGTGTGGAGCAAATATCGAGTTTGTGTTGAAAGATTATACATCGCTAACTAATTCTAGAATAGAACTTCATCATATTCCTCCGAAATCCTACAATCATACTTTATAATAGATATTGAAATTGTAGGGAAAAATTTTTTGAACGTCAAAATTTTTACGTTGAGCGTAGAAATTCTGCTATATAAGAGAGCGAGGATAATATGCTTGATATTGTAAGAGGACTATATTTTAATACTTTCTTCTTTTCAGCGGTGATTAGTTTGCTGCTAAACGATTTTAACTGGCAAAAAACTATGCTAGTTTGGCTATTTTTGTTGCCGATTATTTTTGGATATCCATATGAATTGGCTTTTGTTGTCATTTTGCAACTGGTCAGCTGGATTTTTTTGCGAAAAAACAAACATCTGCATTTAATGACTCTGAATCTATATGTTAATCTGGCGGTAGCGCCGGTAATAGAGGAAATTATGTCGGTTTTGATACAGACGATTTCTGACAAGATTTTTCATGTTAGCTTAGGAACGCTTGCTACCGATTTAATTTTATTTGTGCCGGATATCTTGATTTTATATTTGCTACATCGCTTATTTGATAAGAACCACTATCAAGTAAGTCATCTGATCGACAATATCAGCAACAACGATTCCTTATTGAGATTCTTGAACTGGATTGTTTGGTCGCTAGTTTTGATCACTTATTCTTTGTGGACGGTGATGACCTACTTTACAGCCAAGGCAGAGATATTTTTCAGTTTAATGCTCCTGATTGTGGTTATTACTCTGGTGGTTATCGTTAACCTATATGAAGTTATTTTACAAAATGAGCGCTTCAATCAAGCCAGCGTCAACCAGGCTCAGTTTGAACAAATTCAAAAATACACCATTCGTTTGGAAGACTCGAATATGTCCCTACGAAGAGCTCGCCACGATTATAAAAATACGCTGCTTTCTTTAAATGGTTATTTCCTAGATAACGACTTAGATGGTGCCAAAAAATATCTGAGCAAATTAGTCGATGAAAATAACAAACAACAAGAAATCAATCAGACTTTGACTTTGGAACTAGCCAACTTAAAGGTTAAGGAATTGAAATATCTCTTCGTTGTTAAGTTGCAAAAGGCGCAAGAAGAAGGAACTAATGTTAAAGTAGAAATTAACAAAGAAATTACGGAGTTTCCAGTCAACATTGTTCCATTGATTAGATGTAGTGGGATTTTCCTTGATAATGCACTAGAAGCAACAAGAGGACAAAAAAATCCACAAATTCCGGTCTTATTGACCAAGTACAGCAACGATTATTACTCCTTGATCTTTAAAAATTCGATCGAACAAGAAGTCAATGTCCGGGAAATCTTTTTGCCAGGAAAGACCAACAAGAAAAAGCATCAAGGTTTAGGATTAGCCAATGTAGAGCAGATCATCGACGACAATCCAAATCTATCGCTAGAAGTAGACCAAGAAGATGGAATGATTTCATTTGAAATAGATATGCAGAGAGCGGAGGAAAATTAATGTTATCGATTATGGTTCTTGAAGATAATCCGATCGAGCGAAAGTTAATTACGCAGATGATTAACAATCGGATAAAGATAAATAAGACTCCTAAAGAATATGATGCTCAAATTGTATTAATGACTGATAAGCCTCAGGAAATCATCGATAAAGTTGAGGCTAACAGCAACGATTTCATGTTGGCCTTTTTGGATATTGACTTGCAGACGGAAATCGATGGGATCGAAGTGGCTGCTAGAATTAAAAGTATTAATCCATATGCTCAGGTGGTTTTTGTTACAGCTGACGCTGACGCTTTGAAATATACGATCCAGCAACATGTGGCGCCACTAGACTATATTACTAAGGATGGTGACATCGAACATGCCCAGGAGCGTCTGTTTGCGGTGCTAGATACAGCTTATGAGCGCTACGAGTCCTTGATCAATAAAAATACTAGCGATATTAAATATTTTGCCTACAGCAAGGCTAACGGTATTTTCGAGCGGATACCAATGGATCAGGTTTATTATCTGGAATTGCAGCCACAAAAGTACAAGCGAATCAGAGTTTTTGCGGATAACAAGATTTTTGACTGCAGCGGTGCACTGAAGGACTTTGCAGCTCAGTATGAGAATTTAGTTTTCGCTAATCGCGATACCTTGATCAATCTGAATACAATCAGTAAGTTCGATATGGCCTCAGGGATGGTATATTTTGGCCCAAATCAAGAGGTTTCACACGGCGTATCAGTTAGAAGACGTTATGCAATTAAGAAGATGTTGAATAACTAAAGCTGCTAAAAATGGGGGAGTATATGATGACAATCGGAGAGTTGCTTAAAGAATATCGAATAACTCAAGGGAAAAAGCAAAAAGAGTTTACTAACGATGGAATAATTGTAAGTCAATCTTATTATTCTAAAGTGGAAAAAATGCTCATAGAATTACTGCTGATAGTTTGATAGATTTACTCCATTATAATAATATTCCTGTCTGGGATTTCTTTAGTAGGCTTAATACAATGGATGATATGAACAAACAAGAAATAGATGAGCTTAATAAAACTATGGCTGGAGCATTTTATAATAATGATAAAGGCAAATTATACAGCTTAATTACTATAATCGATAAAAGTAATTTATCAGCCAAAGACAAACAAGAAGAGATTCTGTTGGTTCAAGCATGCTTACAACTAATAAAAAAGCCCAATGAAAAGCCAGATATTGAATTAAGAAATAAAATAAGAGATAAAATATTCAATATTCCTAATTTTAACTACCATAAAATATCGCTTTTTTGTAATTTTATGAAATTCTATGATCTTGAAAGCAATAAAATGATCAGTAGAAAAATTATCGAGCAGAATATTAATACTACAAATTCTAAAATGCAGATAGTACTACTTGCTATTATTGCAAATATTTTAGCTTTTTCGCTTAGAGATGGTGAGCTACAGGAAGTTGAATATTTTATAAAAAACGGAGATAAGATAAAAACACAGCCGGAATTGGTATTTTATAAATCAGCTTTCTACTTTTTTAAGAACCTCATCAACTATCGATTAGTTCATGATCAAGAAAGTTACGAAATTAGCAAGAAAACAAAAGATTTCCTATCGAGCATAGGAATGGTGGAATACAGCAAAGTTCTTGATAGCCTTTTAGAAAAATATAAATGATACGCGTGGTGCTAGTTAAGTCATTTTAACAAAAAAGTCCAATTGGATTAGACTCGAGTTGCAAAAAATATTAATAGAAAAGAGTCTGATCTAATTGAACCATCTCAAGCTTAATTGTTTTTCTCGACTGAACGCAGTCTGTCGTTCCTTGTATAAGCTTTATGCTCCCGACGAATTGAAGCATCGTAGAAACGTTGATCAGGTCAAGCTTTCCGACAGCTCTATTCTAGCATTGCTTATTTGGCAGGCAGAAATTGGAATTGAATCTCAGAGAAGATTCTGTAGCATTTTCGTCGGCTTGTCTCATTCTCGCTTCAATCGCCGGGCAAGAATGCTTTTGCCCTTGATTCGCTGCATTCGTCGGGCTTGGAATCAGGAAGTAAATACAACTGGAGAGCTTTTGATTATTGACAGCTTCCCAGTTCCGCTTTGCCAGCCTGTTAGCAATTATCGCGTCAAAATCTTTCGTGGAACAGCCGATGTTGGCTATAAAGCCACGAAGAAGATCTACTATTACGGCTTCAAGGTCCATGCAATAGTAAGCGACGATGGCTATCTGCTCGACTATGCAGTAACCAAGGCGTCGGTGCACGACTCCAAGGAAACCGTAGAGCTCATGGCAAACGCTCATCCAAGCAGCCGCGATCTATTAGGCGACGAAGGCTACTTAGGAAGAAACTTAGCCAGCAGGCTTAAAAGCATGGGCTACGTGCTTTGGACTCCGTATCGAAGAAACATGCAGGGAGTTAAGAAGCATAACGATCATCAATTGATGGCGATTAGAAGAACGATTGAAAGCGACTTTTCATTGCTCAGCTACTACAACGCAGAAAACAATCGAGCAAGGAGCATGTCTGGCTTTGTTCAGCGACTGGAAGTAGCGATTTTAGCTTACAATATGGCATATTGTCTAGACAGATTTAACTAGCACCACGCGTATGCCTTATCAATACATTTTCTTCCCCGAAATTTAATTTCATTGAATGCGGTAACGCCTAACATAGCTAATTTAAATGAATCATTAGCATCATTTTTATTACGTCTAAGTTCAGCAGTTCGCATACTAGCTTCAAACGGATTAAGTTCAATATGGTTTATGTTGTTTTGACGTAAATAACGGGCTAGTGCTTCGGAATAATATCCTGTTGTCTCAAAAATTATATAAGTATCTTTGGTAACATAGGCAGACAATTTTTTAAAACCACTTTTACTGTGCTTAAAAGTAAAAACTCTTTTTTCGAAATCTTCAGTTATTTGTGTGGCATGGCTTTTGCCTTGGCTAACATCAATTCCTATGAAATTCACAATATCACCTCACAAGTCTAATTGAGGCTAGTATATTTTACTTACTCAATTTCTAAAATACGATCTTAATGACCAACAACCTAAACCTAGTTTCACAAGTAAAATATATTAACGGGCCAGTTTGACAAACGAATTCAAGATTCACTTTTGTTGTCGACCTCAACCTCAATATAATTGTAAATAAAAAATAAGAGGTGAACCATAATATCATCATAGTATGATTCATCTCTTACTTTAGGTTGTTTGACAAAGAGCCGCAATACCACCTAATCTTCCAAAACCGACTCCACCAGAACCGAGTCCCATTTGATCACGTGCCAGGTATGGAACAGTAGAATCAATTGATTTACTTGAATCTACACTCTGCTGATCTGCAGATACTGAGGTAAGTGGAACAAATACTTGGACAAGTAGCGCTGCTACAATTGCTAAAATTAACTTTTTGAATCTTTTCATATCTATCCTCTCTATAGTTATTGATCAGTTATTGATGATTTTCGAATCACTGAAGAATACCTTATAGATATCATCATTTAATGCTTGATCGCTAGCCCGTACATAAACGTATGTTGCGTCATCAATTGTTTCATCAAAAAAGTAACACTTGAACAAAAAGCCCTTTTTAGCCACTTCTTCACTAAAGAAATCTTTGTATACTTGTGGTATTTCTTGATATGGTATAGGCTCAAATATTGACCAATCACTGTATTTCTTGGTCTTGTTTTTTAGCCAATCATTGAAATCTTCACGGCTCTTAGTAGTATAAATTTCAGATTGTAAAATATCGTCGATTTGTAAAAACAAGTAATTCAACTCACCTGGAAATTTTTCAGCTCGATATTTTTGTGACTCTAGAAAAAAATCGATAAGCTGTCTTTTGTATTTTCCAGAAATTCTTCGCTTTCCATTTTCCAACCCATAGTAAACACCAAATTCTGTTTCCTCTGGATCGTTCAATTGTTGCATAAAATATGTAAAATTTTTTTGCCATTTGCGTTTAAAACCTCGATATTTGGTTTTCCAAATTCCTTGCATACCTAAAGCCTACTTTCTTAAAAGTTTCCCATTCTCTGCTAAGCTGGCTGTTCGCTTATTTGTTTCATGTTTCTTAGTATATTTCCAAAAACTTCCACCATGTCCATTAGTACGGGAGTTATCTCTTTCGATTACACTTCCCGTCTTAGGATTCTCCCAAGCTTCTTTTCCTTTAACTTTTTTAGTGAATTTGCTTGTGTCAATATGATTTTTATCCTTTAGGTCTTTCTTCGGAATATTTCTTCTATCTTTCTCGGTAAGTTTAGCCTTATTAACTGCAACACCATTGTGATAGGCTTGTCCGCCAATATAAATAGCTGCTGCACCTGCTGCAATGCCACCCAGCTTTCCGAAGCCAACTCCACCAGAACCTAATCCCATTTGATCACGTGCTAGGTACGGAACAGTAGAATCAATCGACTTGCTCGAATCCACACTTTGCTGATCTGCAGATACTGAGGTAAGTGGAACAAATACTTGAACAAGTAGCGGTGCTACAATTGCTAAAATCAACTTTTTGAATCTTTTCATAATTATCACCTTCGTTACTTATTTTTATACAATAATACTCATGAAATTCTCGATGTCAATAAAAAATCACTATAATTAACGGCTCTATAATTTTTCCTGTTGATGAATATTTATGATATTCTGTCCACAGGATTTTTTTATACCTTGAATTTACAATCTAAGTGCAACAGTTGGTCCTTATAAAAACAAAAGATTCATGATCTCCCTTATAATGGTTGTTGACAAAACTATTATCAAAGGAGTAAATCATAATAATCCGATCCTAAAATATTAGTGCCTAATTTAATAATATCAATCTAGCACAACATCCATTATTGATTAATCTGCACATTTGCAGCATTAGGCTTTACTTCTGTTTTGCTTAGTTTAATCGCAATAACGAGAGCAATAATTTCAATTGCTAAAAGACTCAATAAAGCGTATTTAACATTTCCGAATCCAGAAATAGTTGTTAATAATGTCGTCATTATTGGTGCCGTAGCCATAACAATAGTATTGAGCAATCCTACACTTGAAGCTAAAATTTTACGATCTATCGCATTAACTAACCATTGTTGCATTTTAAGTGAAGCCGTGCTTGATACTGCAGCCAACGAAAAGTAGAATGGCAAGATTATAACGATATTTGCTGTCAGTGCGCCTACTGTAGCAGCAATACTTAAAATGATGGCAACAATAACCATAAAGAAAACAGATTGCTTTTTAAATACTTGAGGGCCAAAAACACTACCTAGAATTGCTCCAGCACTGACTACGACTCCAATGATTGCCAGAGTAAAGCTATAAGTAGAAATAATCATAGTTGATCGGTTACCTGCTATAACAATAGGCAATAGTGAACCTATGGCAGATAATGCTCCGTTAAGAAGAGCAATCACCAAAACAACAGTTAATAAGCCTGAAGCCTTTCTTATTTGCGTATATGAGTTTTTCATTGTCGCAAAAAATTTCTCTTCATTTACTTCTTCTGACTCAATTGAATGAGTATCTGTTTGATGGTGGAAACCGGCGCTAGCATATAAAAGGCCAGCAGCTAGGAAGGTAATAGCATTGATAAATGCAAGATTTGAATAAGATAAAAAAAGCAACAAGCCTGAACCGACAAATTGAGCAACAGAAGTAATAACTTCGCTAACACCATTGGTAAAACCTTCAGCTTCAGCAATTTCATCTTGACCAACTAGTTCAACAATCAATGGAATGTTAAGGCCGCCCGAATAAGCACCAACTGTATCGGAGATAAAATTGATAATAACTACTACGATCACTAATGACCACTGAGAGATATTAGTAACGAATAATACACCGACTAGACTATAAAGTACAAATCTTACTACAGCTATTAAGAAAATACTCTTAAATTTGTTGCGGGTTTTATCAGCTAAATATCCACCAAAAATATTAAATAGTCTTGGAATAGATTCAGAAATTGCAATTAAAGATAGAGCAAGAGAGTAGTTTTGCAATTTACTTGCATAAGTCATAAATGCTAGATAAAAAAGAATATCTCCAGCATTAGATAAAAAGCTAGCAATTGAAAATCTACGATAATCTTTATTTTTCAAAAATACATTCATAATGTTTAACCCCTGTACCTATAAAAAGTTAAACACATCATATCGAATATATGCTTGAATGAACGAAATAGTCGTATTTGAATTTTTTCGATAGCAAAAGGCATTGATAGCTACTAGTTTGATGTAAACCCCGAAATTCGGACAAGAATTTCGGGGTTTTATTTATGACTAAATTATCTAGGCAAGACAAAATTGATATATATAACAGTTGGAAACATTATGGAAAATCATCTAAACAGTTGGCAAAAGAGTATGGCGTCTGTTCCGGCAATCTGCGATATATGCTCTCTTTAATAGAACGTCATAGGCTAAAGATTCTTGATAAGGGACATATAACTTACTCAGTCGAATTCAAGGAAGCAGCTATCAAGAGAGTGCTCTTCGATCACGAGACGTCTTACCGTGTGTCATTGGAGTTGGGCTTGCCAAATCAAGGCACAATCTCCAACTGGATTCGCAATTATATCAAAGACGGGTATAATGTCATTAATCACAAGAAAGGCAGACCTACCCATGAAAGACAAAGACAAGCAAATCCAGGAGCTTCAAAAGCAAATCAAAGACCTAGAACAAGAGAACTTGAAGCTTACTGTTCAGATCGAATTCGTAAAAAAATTAGACGCCTTGGTCTCTCAAAGAACTAAAAACCAAAAGCCAAAGAAATAGCTTCTGCAGTTACCGAGCTAAGGCGAGAACTCCACGTAGCTGCTAGTTTCGTGCTCGATACGATCAATTCCAACTCTCAGCTTCCACATCTTTCTCGCAGCCAGTATTACAACATACTAGCTAAGGGCGAAGATAAAGACTTGATTCGCAATCAAAAGCTGATGGAGCGCATAAGAGAGATCTTCGAAGAGCACAAGCATCGCTACGGCTATCGCAGAATTACTGCACAGCTCAAACGAGAAGGCTACGCTGTCAATCACAAACGCGTCAAGCGATTGATGACCAAAATGTATTTGTACGCTATCTCAATTAGGAGAAGATTCAAGTATTCGAGCTATCAAGGAACTGTTGGAAAGATCAAGCCCAACTTGATCAAGCGCAAGTTTAAGTCCATCATGCCAGACAGGCAATGGTATTCGGATGTCACGGAGTTTCACTTGAATGGAGAAAAGCTCTACTTGTCGCCTATCATGGATGGCTGCACACAAGAGATCATCAGCTACAGACTAAGCAGACGTCCAGATCTAAAGCAGGTCATGGACATGCTGGAAGATGCATACAAGAAACATCCAGCGTGATCTTTCATACTGATCAAGGATGGCAATATCAACACGCTGCCTTCCAAGCTTGACTTAAAAATCGCGGCATATCTCAATCGATGTCGCGCAAAGGCAATTCGTTAGACGATGGGCTAATGGAGGGCTTCTTTGGCATACTTAAAAGGGAAATATTCTATGGCTTTGAAAAGACCTTCAAGAATATGGATGAACTGGAACAAGCAATCAAAGACTACATTCATTACTACAATAACGATAGAATCAAAATGGTATTAAAAAACCATACTTCGATAGAATTTCGGAATATGGTTCTAAACAAAGCTAATCAATAATATGTCCTAAATTTGGGGTTCATATCAGTTTTAAGCAGCATCAATGCCTTTTTGAATCTTATAAATTAGTAATCAAGAAGAAGCCGATGAAGATGAAGAATAGAATGTACATCATCAAGGAGACTTCCTTGTAGCGTTTAGTGGCTACCATAGTGATTGGGTAAGCGATCATTCCTAGCGCTAAACCGTTTGAAATGGAGTAAGTTAGCGGCATACCGACAACGATTAAGAAGGCAGGGAAGGCAACTTCGAACTTTTCCCAGGAAATTTTCTTTAAGTTGCTTGCCATGAGCACTCCAACGATAATCAAAGCAGGTGCAGTAACCGTGGTTGGAATTACTGCTAAAAGTGGTGAAAAGATCATTGAAATCAAGAAGAAAATTCCGATGAAGATGGCAGTTAAACCAGTTCTACCACCCATGGCGATACCAGCACTTGATTCAACTGAAGTACCAAGTGGAGCAGTACCCAAGATTGCACCTTCGATCATAGCCGTTGAGTCAGCCGCAAATGCGCGACCGATCCGTGGAATTTTGCCATCTTTATCAACTAAGCCAGCTTGTTCAGTCATTCCGATCAAAGTACCAGCAGTATCAAAGAAGGTAACCAATAAGAAGGTTAAAACGACGATGAACAGCTGCATGGTGTTGATGTCTTTTAAGTGGAAAATAGCTTGGCCAAAGGTTGGTGCAATTGATGGTGGGGTTGAGATAAAGGAATGAGGCAACGGAATTTGGCCAATAGCAATACCGAAAATAGCGGTAATAACCATTCCGATGAAGATTGAGCCTGGAACACGCAAGCACATCAAGATAACTGTCAAAATCAAACCAAACAAGCTAATCCAAACTTCAGGGGTAGAAAACTTGCCTAAAGTAACCAAAGTTGAATCGCTGTTGACGATCAATTGACCGTTTCTTAAACCGATAAAGGCGATAAACAAACCAATACCAGCAGAAATAGCGTATTTCAAGTCTTGTGGAATTGCATCAACGACTAGTTCCCGCAAGTGAAGAGCGGTAATCAAAATAAAGAGAATAGATGCAACTAAAACAGCTGATAAAGCAGTGGCCCAGTTGATCTTCATGCCCACGCAGACGTTGTAAGCAAAAAAAGCAGCACTACCTAAAGTTGGCGCTAAAGCGATTGGGTAATTGGCAACTAGTCCCATAATGAAACAACCAATTGCAGTCGCAACAGCAGTTACGGTAAAGGCTGGACCGGCAGGGATGCCAGCAGCGTGCAAAATGTTAGGGTTAACGAATAGAATATAGGACAAGCTGACAAAAGTGGTCAAAGCAGCGATCAATTCGCGCTTAACAGTAGTGTTAGCTTCTTTGAGATGAAAAGTTTTCTCGATAAACTGCATGATACCTCCAAAATAAATTAATAACTGATAAAAGTAATTAGAACAAGTTTATCACAAATTAGCTGAGTAAACTTGAAAAATTAGTCTTATAAAATTGCTAGCAAAAAATCCCACTCAATTGAGTAGGGATTTTGATTGATTTATCAGAGGTTGAGAACAGCGAAGTAGATGATAAAGACAATAAAGAGCAGCCACATCATTGGGCTAATATCTTTGAAGCGCTTAGCGGCCAGCATCGAAATTGGATAAACGATAATTCCCCAAGCTAAACCGTCCGAAATTGAATAAGTCAGTGGCATTCCAACGACGATTAAGAAGGCAGGAACGGCAATTTCAAGCTTGGTCCAGTGAACGTGGGCTAAGTTTTCGGCCATCAAGACACCGACAATGATTAAAGCAGGTGCAGTAACTGCAGTGGTGAAGATGCTGAGGATTGGGCTAAAGATAGTACTAATCAAGAAGAAAATACCAACCCAGACAGCGGTAAGACCAGTTTTACCACCGATGGCAATGCCGGCACTTGATTCAACGAAGGCACCAACGGGGGAAGTACCTAAGATTGAACCAAATAACATACCAGCAGAGTCCGCTGCTAGGGCCCGACCTGCTCGAGGCATCTTGTTGTCTTTCATCAAGCCAGCTTGTTGAACTAAGCCGATCAAGGTACCAGTAGTATCAAAGAAAGTAACTAGCAAGAAAGTGAACACCACCACCCACATTTGCATGGTATTGATGTCGCCAATATGAAAGACTGCTTGGCCAAAGGTTGGCGAAAGGCTTGGAATTGATGAAACAATGGTCTTAGGCATCTGGGCTTGGCCAGTAACTAAACTAAAGATAGCAGCTAGAATCATACCGATGAAGATGGCACCAGGAACGCGGGCAATCATCAAAAAGACCGTAACAAGCAAGCCAAAGATAGTAACCCAGACAGTTGGGTTGTTCAAGCTGCCAATGGTAACCAAGGTAGCATCGCTATTTTGAATTAATTTTCCGCCTTGCAAACCGATGAAGGCGATAAACAATCCAATTCCGGCTGAAATTGCATATTTGATATCTGCTGGAATGGCATCGATGATCAATTCTCTAATTTTGAAAACGGTCAATAAAATGAACAAGATAGATGCAACTAAAACAGCTGCCAAGGCAGTTTCCCATTTAACATGCATTCCTAAACAAACAGTGTAGGTGAAGAAAGCGTTAAGCCCTAAAGTTGGGGCAGAAGCAATTGGGTAATTAGCAACCAAACCCATGATGATACAGGTAAAAGCTGATGAAATAGCTGTTGCCGTAAATAAGGCTCCTCTATCCATACCGCTAGCACCCAAGACGTTGGGGTTAACAAATAGAATATAGGACATGCTGACGAAGGTGGTTAGCCCAGCCAGCAATTCTGTTTTAAAGGAAGTGTGATTTTCTTCCAAATGAAAAAACTTGTTAAGCGAATGCATTTTATCCTCCTAAGTTCGTTAATTTGGTGATTTATAATTACTTTTAACCGTAAATCAGTGAATCAACTATTATTTATCCGAACGTTTAAGCTTATAATAAGTTATATTGTTCTAAAATACAAGAGGAAAAGAAAAAAGATCTGGATTTTTTCAGATCTTTATACGCAATTTACCAACGATTAATTGAAATTCAAGACCCAAAGGAAAATTAGGAAGACGAAGAAAAGGACCCACATCATTGGACTAATTTCCTTGTGACGCTTAGCAGCAATCATACAAATTGGATAAGTGATCAAACCTAGGGACAAACCATCGGAAATTGAATAAGTAAGGGGCATTCCAAGCATAATCAAGAATGATGGAACGGCAATTTCCAATTTGTTCCAGTGGATGTGCGCGGTATTTTGAGCCATCAAGACACCAACAATGATCAAAGCAGGTGCAGTAACTTGGCTAGTGAACAAACCAAGAAGTGGACTGAAGATCATTGAAATCAAGAAGAAGATGGCAATGAAGACAGCAGTCAAACCGGTTCTACCACCAACGGCAATACCAGCACTTGATTCGACAAAGGCACCAACTGGTGAAGTACCTAACACTGAACCAACCATCATGGCGCTTGAGTCAGCAGCCAATGCGCGTCCAACGCGAGGCATCTTGTTGTCTTTCATAAAGCCGGCTTGTTGAGCTAAACCAATCAAAGTACCAGCAGTATCAAAGAAGGTAACTAACAAGAAAGTTAAAACGACAACCCACATTTGCAAAGTGTTGATATCTTTGACATGGAAGATTGCTTGACCAAAGGTTGGTGCAAGGCTTGGTGCCATTGAAACGAACTTGGTTGGCAAAGCAATTTGACCGGTAATAACGCCAAAGATAGCAGCTAAGACCATACCGATGAAGATTGCACCAGGAACGTTCAAAATCATCAAAATGATAGTAGCAAGCAATCCGAAGATCGTAATCCAAACAAGTGGATCGTGAAGTGAGCCAAGTGAAACCAAAGTTGATTTGTTAGCAACGATGATTTTACCGTTTTGCAAACCTAAAAAGGCAATGAACAAACCGATACCAGATGAGATGGCGAATTTTAAGTCGCTAGGAATGGCATCGATAATCTTTTCTCTTAATTTGAAAAGGGTAATCAGGATAAAGATAATTGAGGCAACAAAGACTGATGCCAAAGCCGTTTCCCACTTAACGTGCATACCCACGCAGACTGTGTAGGCAAAGAAGGCGTTGATACCCAAAGCTGGTGCTTCACCGATTGGATAATTGGCAACCACACCCATGATTAAAGTACCAAGTGCAGAAGCTAAAGCAGTAGCAGTAAAGACAGCGCCTGTATCCATGCCGCTAGCACCTAAAACGCTAGGGTTAACAAACAAAATGTAAGACATACTAATAAAAGTTGTAAGTCCAGCTAAGAACTCAGTTTTGATATTAGTATTGTTTTCTTCTAATTTAAAAAACGATTTAACAAAACTCATAACTTAATCTCCAAAGAAAATGTTCGTGTTTTAAATAAATTAAACAACTTTATAAGCTTAACATTTTAACTTTGAAATGTAAATACGAATTATGAATAAAGCCAATCAAATTAATAGTCTGAAAGATAGATAAAACTTGACCAGATAGCACTGAAAACGCTAAAATGATTAGATCACTTACTTATCTTACACAATACATATAGGAGATTCAGATGAAATATATTTATATGTTTATCCCAGCACTTGCTTGGGGTATTTTGCCATTGGCTGTTTCTAAGATTAAGGGAAAGCCAGTTAACCAAATTTTCGGTACAACAGTGGGTACTTTGATTGTAGCCTTTGTTGCTTTGCCATTTATCAAGATGGAAATTGATGCTAAGACTTTTGCCTTGGCTGCTTTAGCAGGAGCTTTTTGGGTAATTGGTCAATTGGGTCAATACACTAGTTATGCAAGAGTCGGCGTATCTGAGACTATGCCTATCTCAACTGGTTTGCAATTGATCGGAACCTCTTTGGTAGGGGTAGTAATGTTTGGCGAATGGCCAACTGCTAACGCTAAGTTATGGGGCTTTATCGGAATTGCTTTGTTGATTGTTGGTGCAATCTTCACTTCATTTTCTGATAAAAATACCAGCGAAGGTAGTGAGAAGAACCAAGTTGGTACCTTGATTATGTTGGTTTTGACCACTTTCGGTTACATCATTTACAATTCTATTCCTAAGGCAATGACTGCTTCAGGATTGGCAATTTTCTTCCCAGAATCAATCGGAATGGTTATTGCTGTGTTGATCTATATGCTTGCTAGTGGTCAAGCTAAGGAATTGACTAACAAGAGCAGCTGGCAAAGCTTGTTGTCAGGCTTTATCTTTGCTATTGCTGCAATTGGCTACATTCTTTCAGTTAAGGACAACGGCGTTAACACTGCCTTTGTGGTTTCACAATTGTCAGTTGTGATCTCAACTTTGGGCGGGATGCTATTTTTGCATGAAACTAAGAGCAAAAAGGGCTACATCTTTACTTTGGTTGGTTTAGGTTTAATCTTAGTTGGTGCAATTCTAACGACTGTGATGCATTAATTACTGAATATTTTTAAGAAGCTGATATTCTTTGTTTTTACATTGAATATCGGCTTTTTTATATCTGTATCTGACCGCTGGCTAAATCTTAAGAAATGGTAAAGACGCAAATCTTAAAAATTTATCGCGATTTTTTACGTATATATAA
>NZ_CAKD01000009.1 GCF_000297025.1 Lactobacillus pasteurii DSM 23907 = CRBIP 24.76 | reverse complement strand
CCACCGATAACGATCGCGGTAGCGGCTTTAATCAAAAAGCAGCCCAATGGCTAGGAGCTGACATGTTCACTAAATGTGTGGGTATTCACGTTCAAGTTGACGATCACCAATTCGACGAATTGCCTGTCGCTCCAATCAATAATCAATTTAGCAATCAGGAATTTGCCCATGAAGTAAAAGTGGCTTTTGACTACGAAGCTTTAACTACTCCTGCAACCAAAGTCAAAATCATTTACAATATTAATGATGCTGGTCACATGACGATTACCATGCATTATTTTGGTAAAAAAGGCTTGCCGCCTTTGCCTGTTATCGGCATGAGATTCATTATGCCAACCAAGGCTAAAAGTTTTGACTATACTGGCTTGTCTGGTGAAACCTACCCTGACAGAATGGCTGGAGCAGAACGCGGAACTTTCCACATTGACGGCTTGCCAGTTACTAAGTATCTTGTACCACAGGAAAACGGGATGCACATGCAGACTAATGAATTAGTCATTACCCGTAATTCTACGCAAAACAATGCGGACAAAGATGGCGACTTTAGTTTAAAGATTACGCAAACTAAGCAGCCATTTAACTTCAGTTTACTGCCATACACTGCAGAAGAATTAGAAAATGCTACCCACATTGAAGAGTTGCCATTGGCTCGTAGAAGCGTATTGGTAATCGCGGGAGCTGTTCGCGGCGTAGGCGGCATCGATAGCTGGGGCTCCGATGTAGAAGAGCAATACCACATCGATCCTGAGCAAGATCATGAATTCTCATTTACGCTAAATTAATTTAAATAATTTATTTTGAATTAGTAAATAATTTACTAAATATTGTGCTATAATGTAATCGATTTAAGTAAAGACTAATAACCAATTAAAAAAGAGTAAACATGAAAGTTTTAGTTATCGGCGGTGCAGGCTATATCGGTTCACACGCCGTACGCGAATTAGTTAAAGAAGGAAATGATGTCGTTGTTTTAGATGCCTTGTATACTGGTCACAGAAAAGCTGTTGATCCAAAGACTAAGTTTTATCAAGGCGATATTGAAGATACCTTCTTAGTAAGCAAGATTTTACGAGATGAAAAGATTGATGCCGTAATGCACTTTGCCGCTTACTCATTGGTACCTGAATCAGTTAAAAAGCCACTTAAATACTATGATAACAACGTTACTGGCATGATTTCATTATTACAAGCAATGAATGATGCCGGCGTTAAGTACTTAGTCTTCTCTAGTTCTGCCGCAACTTACGGTATTCCTAAGAAGTTGCCAATCACTGAAGACACCCCACTTAACCCAATCAACCCATACGGTGAAACCAAGATGATGATGGAAAAGATCATGGCTTGGGCTGACAAGGCTGATGGCATTAAGTACACTGCCTTACGTTACTTCAACGTAGCCGGTGCTTCAAGCGATGGTACCATTGGTGAAGACCATGCACCAGAAACTCACCTGATTCCAAATATCTTAAAGAGTGCCATTGCCGGTGACGGCAAGTTCACTATCTTCGGTGATGACTACGACACTAAGGACGGTACTAACGTACGTGACTACGTTCAAGTTGAAGACTTAATCGATGCTCACATCTTGGCTTTGAAGCACATGATGAAGACCGACAAATCAGATGTCTTTAACTTGGGTACTGCACATGGCTACTCCAACTTGGAAATCTTGGAAAGTGCTAAGAAAGTTACCGGCATTGACATCCCTTACACAATGGGTCCACGCCGTGGCGGCGATCCTGACTCACTTGTTGCCGACTCAACTAAGGCTCGTACAGTTCTTGGTTGGAAGCCAAAGCATGAAAATGTCGATGACGTGATCGCCACTGCTTGGAACTGGCACAAGAGCCACCCAAAAGGTTACGAAGATAAGTAAATTAATTAAGAAATATTATTAAGGAGATTTCTATCAGAAACTAATCGTTTTTCAAACTATTTTCTACATCTATTATCTAAAAAAATGACGCTGGTTCGATCAATTAGCGTCATTTTTGATTGAAATTATTTTTCAAACTCTAATTTAGTTAGCCAAGTTTGAACTGCCTGAATAACTTGAGTAAAAGTGATCCCTTAGCAAAAGGATGTTTTCTCACGTATCTATTCCAAAGATTCTGCATATTACTATTTTCAGCAATAATATCTACTTGTCTTAGACAATACTTATAATCCATATCTTGTCCTGTCCAAAAGATTGATTCACGGTAATTCGTAGTATTAGCAAAAGCTGACTTTAAAGTAGCTAAATTGATTCGTTCTCTCTGCAGTATGAATAAATCATAGAGATCTTTCATACGTGTATTAGCTATTCCTCTCGTAATTACCGTTTCTAATTTTTCCGCTACTATAGTTTCCATAGTATATGCCCAAATATTAATATGTCGATCTTCTAAATGTAATTTATAGCTATATTCAATCTCCCTAGGTGTAATAACATCCCCTGTTGAAACATCTACTTTTAATGGATATCTTATCTTCCGAAAAGAAGCATTAAAATGTAATCGATAGCCCTTGTACTCTTCATGCTCATGAATCTGTTCAATTTCTGACAACGAAATGCTTAATAGATCCCCCGCTAATTTTATTTGACAGATTTCTTCAAATACTTTAGCTATTTGTTTTTCGGTCAAATCTAATCCTTTTATCTCAGCATCAATGTCTTCCGTGAATCTTTTATCGATACCAACAATAGCCGACAACAAAAAACCACCTTTTAAAATGAAATTATCTCGATATTTTGATACTGAAATTCTTTCTAGCAAATCATCTAACATAATTTCTTGCCATAATCGACCAATCTCATTTCCTTTTATATTATGCTCTCTAGCATACCTTCTTACATCTGCTTTGAACTGCTTCTCATCAACATAATTTTTCACAACAACACCTCTAAGTAGCTATTTACCTTTCTAGTTACCCTAAACTTTTCTGCAAAAGACATTAATGTATTTATATCTTTTTTCTTTTCGTTATTCCACATCTTGAAGGCATTGGTAATTATTTCGATATCTATAGCATTAATCGGTCGCAATATTTCAGCTAGAGTTCTTTCAGGAGTATAGATATTAATCACATTTCCATTTACTATAAATTTCTATTTTTTTGTTCTTTATTAAATTTAGACATAGTAAAAGACCTAAAAGTATCTCACTTTTAGGTCTCACTTCATTTTTAATTGCTCAAGTTTTTTATTCTAAAATCAATACCCTGATGGGGTAACATTTACCGTTATGTTCTTAGTTTCAGACCAAGGACCTGCTTGTGAGCCATGATAGGCGCGAACCTTGAGCTCATAAACATCCCCTTTAGTAAATTTCAAATCTTTATCAGCATCCAAACTTGGCGTAATTTCTTCCCAATTGCTCTTCACCATGTAGTAGTGCCATTTTGCGCCTTTCAAATGGTAGCCAACTTCATAGCTGTCAGCATCTGCAATCTTGTCCCATTTCATGGAAATATATGGCTCATCGCTACCATTATCGTCGTAATAGCTAGTAGTCAAAACTGGCGCAGACAAGCTAGTCGAATTGTTGCTTGAAGCATAATAGGTATACTTGATCGGTTCAGAATTATCGCCAAAGTATTGCCCGTTTACACCACGAACTGCAATGTAGTAGGTGTTGCCATTGATCAATTGATTCTTGGGAATTATCTGCGTCAAGTCAGCCGGATAACTATAACGGCCGTTGCTATTGCGAGTAAGTGCCTTATTAACTGGGTAAGTGAAGTCAAAATTATAAATATCTATCTTAGTATCCGGCTTTTGATAGCTATATAAAGCATAACTAGTGGCATTAGCCGCCTTGCTGTAGGTCACTTTCAAGCCTTCAGCTACCGGTGTAATGTTAGTAATCGCTGGCGTATCAGGAATAACCTGACTAGCATCCGCATCTTCGCTAGATAAACTGAAACTATAACGACCACGGCCAGGGGAAAATTCAATTACATAAGTCCCCTTAGCCAAATACCAAGAATGCTTCTTGTTAGTCGTCAGACCAATTGTTTTCCAAGATTCTGGGCTAATACTATAGTTAGTCACCGGCTCAATTGAAATCTCAGACTTGCTATAGATGTTGCCATCATCTGGATAATAGATCGGCATAGCTGAATAATTGAGCGTTACCTTTTGAGGCTTATCGATGGTAAACTGATATAATTCTTGCCCAGATAGATGATACTTTTTGAAAATATCATCAAAGGATCTGACTGTCTGACCCATCTTGATATCAGTTGGAATTCGCTTAGGAGCAGATTTAGTTTCAACTGTATAGTCAGCTAAAGAATTTACTAATTTGGTCAACTTAGTGTAGTTGATTTTGATCGGAGTGTATTTCTTAGCTGAAGTAGTTAGCTTATAATTTCCTGCACGCAAGTAGAAAGTCTTGGTTTTCTTATTCGAACCAGCATATGGAATAGCTTCCCAGTCAAGTGTGTTGATAATTTCATATTTAGCTGACGTATTAACCGTTATTCGGCCCGCCGACTTCAGGTGAATGCGGTACTGGCCCTTGCGAATATAGCTTGTCCCGTAATTAGATAAGGTTGTCGCAGCTTGAGCTGGCTGGCTAATTGCTAAAGCAGAAGAAGCCGCAACAGCTGCTAGTAGTAGATTTAGTTTATGATTCATTGATCTTACCTTCCTTCTATTATTTATAATTTTACACTGAATAAGTAACCGTAGAATTACAAATTGACGAAAATATTGTATCTATTAAATATTGTATCTATTTGTGAATAGAAAAAATGCAGAACCTGCGATATATATCCGTATCGTAAGATCCTGCATTTTACAATCTAAAGGAGTATAAGTAAAAAAGTTGAGGAAAATCTAAAATAATTATCTGGCTAATCGCCTAAATCTTCACCATTTGAAGCGATCACCTTCTTGTACCAATAGAAAGAATCTTTTGGCATTCTAGCAAGACTGCCTTCGCCATGATCATCGCGATCAACATAGATGAAGCCATAACGCTTAGACATTTGACCAGTACCTGCAGATACTAAATCAATGCATCCCCAGGTAGTGTAAGCTATCAAGTCAACGCCATTTTCAATTGCCTTCTTCATCGCTTCAATATGTTTGCGCAAGTAGTCGATTCGGTATGGGTCATGAATCTTGCCATCTTCGCTGATTTGATCAACAGCACCCAAACCGTTTTCAACAACCATCATTGGCAAATGATATCTGTCATACATAACTTCAAGGTAATATTGCAAACCTTCTGGATCAGTTGACCAGCCCCATTCAGAATATTCAAGATATGGATTCTTTTGACCAGCTGCGAAGTTGCCTTGAACTTGATTGTCATCTTCGTGAATCGTCACAATATTTGATTGGTAATAAGAGAAAGTGTACATGTCGACTGTACCTTCCTTAAGATCCTTCAAATCTTGCTCAGTAATATCAAGCTCTACATGGTGTGGATCCCATAGACGGTGAGCATAAGTTGGGTATTCACCCTTGCATTGAACATCTCCGCAGTAGAAAGTTAGCCAGTATTTAACTAGTCCCTTGTATTTCTTGAACAAGGTTGTGGCATACTTAACGTAATAATCAATCATCTTACGATCTTGCCAGTCATGATATTTTTGTGCCAAATAAAGTGGATCTTCATAGTGAGAAATCGTAACTAATGGTTCAATACCATACTTCTTACATTCTTCAAAGACCCGGCGGTAGAAGTCAAGTCCAGATTGGTTAGGCTTTTCTTCATCCCCTTTAGGGAAAATTCTAGTCTAAGCAATTGATAAGCGGAAGACCTTAAAGCCCATTCCGCAAACATCTTAATGTCTTCTTTGTAATGATGATAAAAGTCGATCGCTACATGGTTTGGATAATATTCATCTGCAAAGATCTTTCCTTTAGCACCTTCTGGCAGTGATGCAGCAAACATCCCGGCAGCCTTACCTTCTTTGCCATCCACTTCATAAGTAAGGTATCTTGGCTTATCAAGACTACCAGCAGTAGTGATATCAGTTACTGATATCCCCTTGCCGTCAACATCATAAGCACCTTCGATTTGGTTAGCAGCGGTTGCACCGCCCCATAAAAAGTTTTCTGGAAATTTTGTCATTATTATTCTCCTTGTAAATCAATAAGTTCTTGACCAACTTTAACTTCACCTTGAGCCACTTACTCTACAGACTTATATTTCTTAGAGTTGGTTACCACCACTGGCGTAGTTACTTCATAGCCAGCAGCCTTGATTGCTTCAATATCGAATTCAACTAACGGATCGCCGGCTTTAACTGCTTGGTCTTTTTCTACCAAAACCTTGAAGCCCTTCCCTTGCAAGTTGACGGTGTCCATCCCAATATGCATCAACGACAAAGCCACCCTTGCTTAGTGCATACATCAAGATCACATCCGCTGTTTCAGGACCTATACCCTTTAAAGAGAGAATCTCTTTTCGAAGAATGTCTTTAGGCATCATAGTGACCTGCTCTAAATCAAAGTCATATTTATAAAAATATTCAGCTAGCGTCTTGATCGTTTGTGCCTTGCGAGTATAAAAGCCAGCGGATTTTATTGCTTGTTCTAGTTCTTCTTTTGATAGAGCTAAGATATTCTTAGGTACTGAAAGTTGAAAGCACTAAAACTGGCCAGCTTCCTTATGGAATCTGGCTTTTTGCTTCTTAAATTAGTTTTTATATCGGCTGCCTAAATATAAATTCTTCAATTATCTTAGTAATTTTATCTGTCAGTTTTGCTTCTACTTCTTTTAAGACTGACATCAGGTAGACCAATGCTTCCTCAAACGCCAAGTCCGGCAACGCATCATTCATCAAATAAAACAGATCGCCAATAGTTCGATCGTCTGTACTTAGTCTTTCTTGCCAAGCTAAAAGATCATAGGTTAACACAGTAACGGCAATATAGCCACATTGTCCATCATAGCTTTGAATTTGTGACTTATCTAAAGCTAGATATTGCTTGGCTGTCTTAAAGTAGGTTTTAATCTGCCATCTACGCCCATACAATTGAATGATTTCTTCTGGATGCAGCGAAACTCTGGTAGAAGCTAGGACCAAGTATTGCTTCCCATTGCCACGATTAGCGGCAAAAACTAGTCTAAGCGGGAAAGCATGACCTTGATATTCTGCCTGGACTACACAGCTATAGAGATAATTCTCCTTTGCCTTTATCTTAGATTTTGCCAGTCTAGCATAAAGACCCTTAACATCATATAAGCGCCCGCGATAGCGATAATATATTTTCTTGCTTTGTTTAATCATGCCAACGCTATCCAATCCCAGTTCCTTTAGCTGCCAAAACATCTTGGGCGAAGAAAACCAGCTGTCAAATAAAACATAATCTGCTGGAATTCCCTCCTCAACAGCTTGCTTAATCAGTTCAACGGTAACATCATTCATCTGTCTTTGTGCCTGCGCCCTCCTGCGACCGGCAATTGAGCGTTGATCTTGGATTGTTGGACCCTTACCAATCATATTCTTAGGCTTCTTGGTAGACATTAGGGCAAAATTGACCGGGAGAAAGGTATTGCCAGTCAACTTTGCCTTAATGTCAACTAAAACCAAGAAAAATATGATTGGAGCTGCTCCCATTACTGCTGATGAACGTTCAATTTCTGGTAAAAGGAGAAATCAAGCTCAGAGAAAGATGAACGATGTAACTGTAGAGTTGATTAGACAAGCCTTACGATTAGGGGTAGAAGCTAAATACGTCTTATTCGATTCTTGGTTTTCTTCTCCAAGAATGTTTTGGATTTTAAAGAAGATCGGTTTAGATGGACTTGGCATGATCAAGAAGAGTTCAAAGATTTATTACATTTATCGCCATCGCCGCTATAGCGTTAAAGACTTGTATGATCGTTTGGCTGCTTCAAACATCTGTAAAAAGAAACATTATCTTTATTCAAGCATAGTTGAGGCTCAATATCATGGACATAGCTTTTTATTAAAGCTCGTCTTTGTCTCCAACCGTGGAAACAAGAACAAGTATTTGGTTTTAGCTACTACTCAGACAAAGCTTAG
>NZ_CAKD01000010.1 GCF_000297025.1 Lactobacillus pasteurii DSM 23907 = CRBIP 24.76 | reverse complement strand
ATTTCAGAATTAAAAGAGCTTAAACAGAATAGTTTTGAAAAGATAGATGAAGCAATCAATGACTTTATTAACCAACTGTCGCGATTCATTCAAAATGCACTGAAACAGATCATATAAAAACTAATTACGTCTAGAAAAGCTCAATAGTGACAGGGCTTGAGCTTGATTTTGGTGCTTTCAAGTTTCAGGTACCTTATTCAAAGATATTGAAGCCCCAGGTTCATAGACAATCTTAACTTTTCTAGCAAAATTATCCGCTTATAATTTCATTATAAAGTGATTTTGTATTGGTAGCAAATATTTAGAATTGCAGCCAATCACATCTTCTCAACCGTACTCAAGTCATAAATACTGTAGTCGCAACGGTAGATAAACAAGCGCCGACCATCCACATTGATCTTAGTCGTTGATTTCATATCCGTGCCTGTGACCCTAACTCGGTTGCCAACAAAGACAGCGATTGGCTTGCCTGCTTGTGATCTAATCATGATCACTCTCGACTTGCCGACCCAATTGTTTTTGAAATTGTTATAAATCTCTGACAGCATTGGCACGCTAGGATTTAGATTCTTGATATTTACCTTTTGGTTGAATTTATCTTGGTAATTGGTCAAACCTTCATTGGCAATCAAAGACGAACCTACGTGAATCATTTGGTGGTTGCCATACTCCACATCAATTACATTAGATTGCTCATTGCGGTTAGAATCCACCTTTGACATTGGCTTATAAGTCGAAATCTTAACCGAAGATGCCTTGATCTGATCAATCTTTTGACCATCATAATCATAAGTTGAAATGGTAAATGGCAAACCCGTGATGTTAGAGCGAATATCAAGCGTTACATCAGAAAACCAGGCACAACCTGACAACGTCAAGCTAAGCACCATCAATAAAACAGCTATTCCGATTTTTTTACGTTTCATTTTTACTACCTACATTCTATGATTCATCCTAAGCAAAAATTTGCTTAATCCATCTAGCAAACATCTCTGGCCAAACCTGAACTTCTGGAATTACCTTTTCCGCCTTATCATAGTTGCTTTCTAGATTGGCTAGACCTAGTCCGTGTCTACCATAAGGGAAAATATGGAGTTCAAAAGGAATCTCTTGATCGCTCAAGGCCTGAGCAAAGAGCAGACTATTTTGGCAAGGAACAGAGGCGTCAGCTGCCGTATGCCATAAGAAAGTTGCTGGAACATCAGCATTTACCTGCTTAATTAAGTCGAATTTGTCTAAAAGTTCCTGATCGACCATTTTTTCACCTAACAGATTTTCAAAAGAGCCTTGGTGGGCATACTTACCACTTGAAAGTACGCTATAGCCGAGCATCAAAGCGTTAGGCTTAATGTCTTCAGCGTTGAAATGTTCTTTAAGCAAATCCGAATTCCAGAAAACGCCCAAACTGCCGGCTAAATGTCCACCTGCAGAAAAGCCCGCAACGCAAATCTGTTCAGGATCGACATGCAATTCTTCAGCATGATCGCGGACATATTTAACTCCAGTTGCTAATTCTATTAAAGCTTGCGGAAAGCGAGCTGGCGCAACGCTATATTCAACTATAAACGCCTGCATCCCTAGACCAAGCATTCTAATTGCCACCGGTTCAGCTTCGCGATCAGACCGCATCCGGTAAGCACCACCAGGGCAAATAATTACTGCCGGACGCTTTCTGCCAGCGTCAAATTCTTCGAAATTATCCAAAATATAAGCATTCAACTTAACTTCTTTATTTTCTGGGGTTGTTAACTTTTCAGTAAAAAATTTCATTTTCGATCATCCCGTTTCTTGTTATTACTTATAAATATTATACCTTTTAAATAATTACATTGGCATGGCAAGAATGGGGATAAAAATACCCTTTTCAAATCCTGAAGGATTCAAAAAGGGTACAAATTAAGCTCTATTTTCTATCAATGGCTAAATAGATTGCACCTACAAAGATGACGGTATTGCTTTAAAAGCTCAAAGAATCTATTTTTAGAATATTTTTTCGTCAAAAATAAAATTAATGACATTATTAACAAATATACGATTAATAGCCAAATTTTTACTCTCCCAAACAACTAATCAAAGTTATTATAGATCAGATTTACAAAAAATACATAGCTCTATACTAATATAAAAATCAAGCCATCATTATGACAGCTTGATTTTTCCTTACTATTTGCTTTTTAATTCTGATCAATCTTTCTTGCATACGAATTGCCAATATTCAACCGCTTGCGATATTTAGCAATTACTCGTCTAGATAAATCAATCCCTATTTTTCTAAATTCCATCACCAGTTCATCATCACTCAATGGGGAAAGTTTATTTTCATGGTCGATGAACTCCCTAAGCAAGGTTTGGATCTTCTCTTGTGTGTAGCCAGAGATTCCTTTAACTAGCAGGATTTTCAATGCAAAAACTTGACCGCGGCATTCAAAGTATTTATCCTTGATTGCTCGACTAATTGTAGAGGGAGACAAGTCAAGTTCCTGGGCTAGTTCTTTTAATCCGATTTGCTTAAGCTCTGATTTCTTGGAAGTTAACAGAAATTGTTTCTGCCTTTTGGCTAGCAGCTTTGCCACAGCAAGCAAAGTACCAGTTCTGCGCTCAATGGACTTGGCTATTTGTTGGTAGGATGTTTTTTGATCAAGAAAATAATGTTTCTCTTGATCGCTAGCCTGTTGAGCTAAAGCAGAATATTCATTATCATCAAAGACAAGTTCCGGAGCAAAAATATCGGTCTTGGAGATCGATATTTGACCATCCATAATTGTGAAAATTAAATCAGGAATTAAAAATTGAGTAGCATTGTTGTTTAGTAAGTATCCATTAGCCGGAATCGGCTTGAGCTTTTGAATGGCCGCTAAAGCCTGCTCAAGTTCTATTTCCGACCAAGGAAAACTCTTCCAGACAGCTGGATCAGCTAAAAGTTCTAATTGCTGGTTATTCAAAATCGCTAATGCAACCGAGTTGAAAGTGGGAAGTGCTTGGGCTTGCAATAAAAGACATTCATTTAAGTCTCTAGCTGCGATACCAATTGGATCAAAAGTATGCAAAATTTCGAGTCCATTTTCCAAATCTACTGGAGCAAAAGTCGTCTGACTAGCTAATTCTGCTAAAGGGGATCTAAAATAGCCGTCATGATCTAAGTTTAGAATCAAGTACTTAACAACTGCTGTCTGTTTTGGGGTTAAAGACATTTCTGCCAGTTGCATAAGCAAGTGATCGATCAAGCTCTCTTGACTGTCGCCAATCCAATCTAAATTATGGTTTTGTTTGGGATAAGTGACACTAACGAATGGATTGGTTTCAGCATAATCCTTGATAAATAGCGCTAGATCATTGCTGCCAAGCGATAGAATATGTAAATCTTGCTTTAAGCGATTGGACAAGAAGAGTCGCGTCACTAATTTAGCTTGTGGCTTTAATGCTAATTGCTGATTTTGTGACATCGACTGCTTCCTTCCTAAATACTTACCATCTGAATGCGAACGATATTCTTATTCATCGAAATATCCTCAATAATGTCCGCATAATTTATCGAGCGGGGAACTTCAATATCATAGATATTTTCATAAAGCGCCCCATTAGCTGATTGAGTCACCTTGAAGTTAACATTAGTAATTGTAATATTTTTATCTTCAAAATATTGTTGAAGAAATTCTTTGGTTTCGAGTTTGTGCCGATACTGAATCTCTAGTTTTTTCATTGGATGAATACGGATCAATTTCTTTGAAAAAACTAACACGATCAAAACAATAACCGCACCTGCGATTCCGATTTCGTAATCTCCCATGCCGATTGCCAATCCCATTCCTGCAACGGCCCATAGTGAAGCCGCCGTTGTCAAACCTAATACTGTTCGGTGCTGAACCAAGATTGTTCCTGCACCTAAAAATCCAATACCAGAAATAACCTGAGCGATTAGTCTCGCCTCATCTGCACGGATGATGCCAGCCAATTTCGGCTGAGTCAAAGCCAGCTGCAGGGCATCGTAGCCAATCTTCTTTTGAATCAAGGCAATGATGCAAGAGCCGACGCAGACCAAGACGTGCGTTTTGATGCCGGCTGGGCGATTCTTATGTTCGCGATCGAACCCAATGCAAGTTGCAATAATAACAGCTATGACCAGCCGAATAGTTATTTCCGGAAGGGTCACTGCTTGTATCATCTAGACAACACCAACCAAACCTAAAACGATTGAAAGAACTAATACGCCAAGCAAAATCCAGTTAACGTTGACTTTCTTAGACAATAACCAGTAGCAGCCTAAGGTTACTAATAGTGGTACTAGTCCCTTCCAAAGTTGGTCAAGGTATTGTTGCAACATAATTGGCTTACCACCAGAAATTGGAATACTCAACTTAGATTGGAACTTAACCATTGTAGCGGTCATGCAGCCAATCATCATCAAACCTAAAGTTGAAGCTGCCTTGTTCAACAATTTCATTGAACCTGACTTGTACATGTCTTGAATAAAAGTATCACCAACAGTGAATCCCATGTAAGTTAGGTAATATCTAGTTAAAATAGCAGGAATATTGTAAATAAGCAAGAACAAGATAGGTCCTAAAATTGAGCCTTGGCTTGCTAAACTGATACCAATACCAGCAGCAATAACTCTGATAACACCCCAGAAGATCGAGTCACCGATACCGGACAAAGGTCCCATCAAAGAAGTCTTGATGGCAACGATTGATTCAGGATCGAATTCTGGATCTTGTGCAGCCTTCTTTTCCATTGAAGCAACCAAACCCATTACGAATGTACCAACGTTTTGAGTAATGTTGTACCAAGTAGTGTGACGCATCATTGCCTTACGGTGACCTTCAGGGTCATTCTTGTAGTATTCATCAAAGGCTGGCATTACTGAGTACATGAAACCAGGAGCATGGGTCTTAGTGGCACCTGCTCTACTTGCAAAAACTGTAAATGAACGCCAGAAAATACGGTTGATTACCTTTTTGTCTTCAGGTGAAACGTTTTGTGTTACTTTCATCATGCGAAGAAATCCTCCTCTTCTTGTTCAGCTGATGTTGAAGCAGCGCTAGTAGTCTTTACGCCGGAAACAGCCAATTCTTTTTGCTTGTTTTCAATATCCATAAGTTGCTTATCGCGCATCCATTGGATGAAGACAATAATGATACCAATTGCAGCAACGGCTACAGATGGAAGTTCGCAGTAAGCTGCCAAGATGAAACCTAAGAAGTAGTATGGAGATAATTCCTTGCTCCAAAGCATTCTCATCAAGATAGCGAAACCAACAGCTGGAAGAAGACCACCAGTAGCAGCTAAACCAGCCATCAAGTTAGCAGGAATTTGGCTTACCAAGTGTTGAACTGGCTTAGCACCTGCAAGTACGGCAAAGAATGTTACTAGTGAGAAAGTGAAGTAGTTGGCAACCCACATTCCAAAGTGCAGTCTAGTCAACATCTTAGGATCATTCTTTTCAGCCGCCTTATCAACTAATGGCGCAAAGACGTTCATAACCACGTTCTTTAAGAACATTGAGATAAAAGCACCGAAAACGCCGATTGGCACAGCCAAGGCTAAAGCTGCCTTAGTGTTAACGCCTAAAGTAATGGCAAAAGTAGTTGCCAAAACAGTGGCAGTAACAGGTTCTGCAGACAAGGCCCCACCAATATCAACAGCTCCCATAAAGATTGCTTCCAAAGAAGCACCGATTAAAACACCAGTTCTAATATCGCCGAAGACGATACCTGCGATCATACCAACCACAAGTGGTCGTTCGATCATTGTTTGACCCCAGAGCCAGTTACCACCGAAGCAGATAAATACACATAGGGCTGCAAGAAAAGCAGTTAATAACATAATTATTCCTCCAAAATTTTTTGACCTAGATATTCTTCAACATTGAAGCAATTGAAGTCTTAGCATTGCTTGGAACAACTTGATGGAATACTGGAACATCCAATTCAACCAATTCCTTCAAAGCTGCAAGTTCATCGTCAGACAACATCAAGGTTGAAGAAATTTGCGTAGCATTGTCGGCATCCTTAGTGAAACGACCAACGTTTGCGACATTGATTCCGTCAATGTCCTTAACATTCTTAGCGATCTTCAAGGCATCAGCTACACAGTTAGTCAAAGCGAAAATTCTCATATTGCCGGCCTTAGGGTTGTTGAAGACCTTGATTGCGTCGTCAACGCTTCTGATCAACAACTTCTTGCCAGTTGGCGTTGCCATCTTCAAAGTCATTTGTACCATCTCATTTTCAGCAGCATTGTCATTAGCAACGACGATACCTGGCGTATCCAATTCCTTAGTCCAAACCAAAGCAACTTGACCGTGAATCAAACGATCATCGACTCTTAGTTGTGCAATCATGTTTATTCCTCCATTTAAAAACTAATCAAAAAAATCATCTTGATCATCTTCAGATGAACTTTCAAGTTCTACAAGTTGAACCTGACTTTGAGCAATCAATTCTTGTAAATGCTCCTTGGTTAATTCCTCACCATCAAGCAAAACTGACATAATCACTGCTAAATTCGTTTGCGTTACTATAAAAATATCCTTTTCCTTAGCAGCTGCTAGTGTAACCTTTTGGTTAACGCTCCCTCCCAAGAGATCAGTAAAGATTACAGCTGGACGCTTTGCTTCTTTAATGAATTCATTGATCTTTGGTACATAATCAGTTTGATCAACGTAAGCATCGATCACTTTGATACTATCGCCCATTCCAGTTAAAATCTCGATTGAGCTTTGAATACCAGAAGCCATATGTCCATGACTAGCAATCAATATATCTTTCATTCTCTTGCTCCTTCCTTTTTTGCTATTCACTTACTTATTAGCAAAAATTGTGCCAAGTTGGTCAAATCCCGATTCTAAAGGATAAAAAAAGAAGTGTTTAAAACTTAAACACTTCTAAATTTACTTTTTAAACACTAATCGATGAACTGTTTAAACAATTCATACAAAAGTGAAATTTCATAATCTGATAGCTTGATATTGTATTTCATTTCAATTGGTTGAAAAATGCTGTGAGTTATCATGAAGAACTGCTCTTCCTGCTTACCGCTAACTTCTACCTTAATATCAGCCGTTCTTTGAAGCATCAAACGTTCAATCATTAGCGCAATGTGCATGTAGAGATTGAGTTTAACTTTACCATCTAGTTTCAAATGGTAAAAATTCTCGTACTTGCTGTTGATAGCTTCCACTTCATTTAAGATCACATCTGGATTCAAGAAGGCCAAACGCTCGGAAATTCCTTCTTTAGAGAAGAACTGCAATAGTTTCTGGAAGAAATAGTTGATCTGATCCTCGCTCAAATATACACCTAGCCACTTGCGCAACTGCTTTTCGCCTGAGGCATCCAGCAGATCATAGAGATTCAAATGTCTGAAACTTACTTCATCGCTAATATCCATCGTTGTCAAAACAAACAAAGTATTAGAAAAATAGTTCCATTCCTGGCTGCGGATTTTTTCCTTAAGAGTTGCGTAATCTAAAGGGATAACCTTGATCTTATTTGGCAAAATTGGCTGGATGATCTCCTTGACCTTCTCTGAAATACCAATTCCCGAAATACAAGAAACCAAGATATTAGGCGATTGAGAAAAGCCTTCATAGTATTGAACATTGATTCGGTAGTCGTCGGCCTTTTCTGCAATATTCTTAAAGTCGGTATTTGCCTGCATCTTAAGCGCAATATCTAAAGCAGTTAGCGTAGTAATATTGTTAACAACCAGCAAATCTCCATCAAGATGATCCTTGATCGTCGAATAAAGCTGACTAAGCGAGCCCATATCAACCATCAAGACAAAACCATTAGTCGTATTAAAGCTATCGATCAGCTTATTGGCCTCAGCGATAATCTTATCTACTCCGGCGTCAATTGGCATATCAATCGCATCAAAAATATAGTTGCCACACAAAGTGTTGACCACGCTTTGAATACTAGTAGCTGATCCCTTGCCGTGAGCCACCATCAAGGCTCTTAGCTTGATATTTTCATCAACATGATCGCTCAATAAAAGAGTCAACACGAGCATCAAAATACGGTAGTCGCGCTGATCTTTTTTGACTAATTCTTGATAAAAGGTCGAAGCCACATGGTAAGTTCGTGGCAGCTTGCGACTTACTAATGGTTGCAATTGTTCAAGCTGATCATCAGCAATAGCGAAATTGCTAGCATAGAACAAATACAAAACCTCTTCTAAATAATGCGCTTGGGATAGGCCAAACTTCTCTTCGATAATCTTTTGGTAGAGCTTTTGATGCAGACTATGCAAATTATCATTTAGCTCTTGCTTAGCTTCTTGCTGATCAAGCGACAAAAGATCCAGCTTAACTTGCTTCATCGAGCTGCTGCTAAAATCCTCAGTCAAAGCTTGCAAGTCTGCTTTAATTTGATCAAACTTGCTGTCTAGTTGACTAGTTGCTTTCAACTTTGGCAAAACCTGATAATCTATCATCAATGAGCCATAGTTTTCTGTATTAGTCCTTAAAGGAATTGGCAAATGGCCCAATTTCAAAACGATTGTTTCCTGTTCAACTTGCTCGCGATAAGCCGAAGCACAGGCAACCCGGATGGCATTTTTCAAATAACCAATATTTCCTGGATTGTCTACCTGCAACAGAGCTGCCAATAAATTAGGCTCGATCTCTAACTTACGCTGCATTGTTTTAGCTTCACGATAAAAGAGCAGGCGCAAGATATCTAGCCGCTCATCAAGTGGCCTTTTGGCATAGTCTGGCAACTTAATTCTAATCGGAATTCTTCTTAGAAAAGTCGTCAACAGAACCTTTTCCGGATCTTCTGTTGTCGCCATGATTAGCCGAACTTGGGCCTTATGAGGAGTTGAATTATCTCCCATTTTGAAAAATTGCCCACTATCAATAAAGCTGAATAATTTTTCTTGATTTTCGCTGCTCAAGCGATGCACTTCATCCAAAAACAAATATCCATGATCAGCTTGCTGCAATAGGCCATCTTTTTCTTCATCAGCGCCAGTATAAGCACCTTTAACATAGCCAAAAAGCATGCTCGAGACTAATTCTGGGTTGTTGGCATAATCTGCACAGTTCAAAACAATATAAGGAGCATCTTTAGCAATAATGCCTTCTTTTTTGGCACATTCGCCAATTTTGCTAGCTAAATATGACTTCCCCACCCCAGAGTGGCCAGTGATCAAAATATTCAATCCGTTAGGCGGATATACGACTGCAGCTTTAACTTGTTCAACTGTCTTTTTGAGTGAGCCATGCACCCCAACAAAGTCAGTTAGCCTTGCTGACGCTTTTTTGCTAGCTGCTGCTTGAACCGACCATAGAACTGGCCGACCGTCTTGTTTAACAACCTTCTTTTCAAGCAAGAGTTCATTTAAGTAATGGCTAACAACTGACCGCGAGAGGTTCAATTTTTCAGCCAATTGGCTTGTAGTTATTGGATCGGGTAAGTCTGTCAATTCTGATAAAACTCGATTTTTTGCTATATCCATAATTCTTTCCGTTGTAAAAAGTAACTAAATTCTAAGATAGTGTTATTTTAATTGATACGGCACATTTTTTCTAGTTCTTCTTAGCAAAAGACAATCCGGGTATTTTCATCAATCTGTTCCAATAATGGCAAAAACTCCGGATCAACATATCCGATCACGTTGCTGCGCGAATCAAAAGGCAATTCCTTTTTGATTAAATAAACTTCTCCGCTGTAGCGCTTTGCTAGCTTGTTTTGCATCACAATTGCGCCTGGAATTCGCTTTAGTGGGTGGTCAATTTCAACTTCCGGAGTTCTTGGAAGCAGCAACCTGATCAACTTCTCAGGCTGGTCAGCGCGAATCATTATTTCTTGGCCAGCAAGGCTGGTATAATTTTCACGCAGATGACAAGGCAGATGCATGATCTTTTGCTCTTGATAGTCCTTGATCCAGGCCAAGTACTTTTCACTAATGGCCAAATCACCTACAAAAATATCATCAACTTGTGCTTCGTGAATTAGTTCAACTGCTGCCACATATGGATTCATTCCGCGGTGTCTTTCAACGCTGGGCAAACCTGCATACAAAGGGAATCGTTTCTTCTTGTCGCCTGGAATAAAAGCTTGCGTAACTAGTCCTCGTGACTTAAGCAAGAAGTTGCGCTGCTTGAAGCGGCCCCAGTCCATACCAGTTTCTTCTTCTGGATAAAAATTGTAGGTCAAACGCAATTGATTAAAGTCGATGCCGTTTTGTTCAGCCTTTTCTAGATAAAAATCATTGATCACGCTCGCATTCAAGAAAACCAGAAAGTCCTGTTGCAGATTCTTGATCAAGTCAAAATCATCAAATCCATAGTCTAAACGCAAGGCCTGAATCTTAAATTCTCTTAATGTCGCATAATCGCCAGCTGGCAAGGATAACTTGTTAAAAGTCTCCGGCGAAATATCGGGAACTAAGATTAGTCCCAATTGATTGCATTGAGCAAGCAGCTTTTGAATTGTTGCAGCTACTTGTTCATCGTCTTCTTCAGGCAACTGCAGGGAAGTGAAGACATATTTTGCTCCCATCTGGGCTGACTTTTGCACATAATCTGGATCATACTGACTCAAATATACCGAAATTCCTAACACTATGATCACCTCAAAATACTATTTTTTCCTACTATACCCCACTATGCCAAAAAAGCGAGCCTAGCCGGCTCACTTTTTACAATTATTATAATTTACTTTTCTTGAGTAACTTCGCCATCAGTCATGGCAGATGCTGGAACACCGAAGAAGTAAGTTACCAAAAATCCACCTACATAAGCTGAAAGCAATCCAAGTACGTAGCCCCACCACATGTTGTTAGCAATCAATGGAATCAAAGCTACACCAGATGGGCCAATTGCAATGGCACCGATCTTGCCAATACCGCCAACAACGGCACCGCCGATACCACCACCGATACATGCAGTAATAAATGGCCGACCTAAAGGCAAGGTAACACCATAAATCAATGGTTCCCCAACACCTAAAATACCAACTGGAAGCGCACCTTTGATCAAGCGAGTCAAGCTCTTATTCTTGCGACACTTTACCCACAAGGCAATCGCAGCACCAACTTGGCCGGCACCAGCCATCGCTAAGATTGGTAAAAGTGGCGTATTGCCTAATTTTTGAATCATTTCAAGGTGAATTGGCGTCAAGATTTGGTGCAAACCAAGCATAACCATTGGCAAAAATAGCGATCCTAAAATAAATCCAGCTACAGCCCCGCCGACATTAAGTACCCAGTTGATTGCGCCAACTAATGAATTAGAAACCGCACCAGCTAGTGGCATAATTAGAAATACTGTCAATAAGCCTGTGGCAAGAATCGTCAAGAATGGGGTGAAAATAATATCAACCGAATCAGCTATATGCTTGTGCAGGAACTTTTCAATATATGACAAAAGCCAAACCGCTAGCAAAACTCCGATGATCCCGCCTTGACCAGCAGCTAGAGGCTTGCCATCAAAAATATTGGTAATAGTTACTGGAGCCACAATTCCTGGTAAGTAGACGATCCCACCGATAATACCACCAAGACCGGGCGTTGCGCCAAATTCTTTAGCAGCATTGATACCAACATAGACATTAAGATAAGCAAATAAGGCACTAGACATCATTGCCAAAACGGTTACGCCCAAGTTCCAACTTGCTGGCAAAATCTTAACCGTCAACATGTTTCTCATAATTCCGGCTACGCCAGAAATCAAACCAGCACCAACAAAGGCTGGAATGAGTGGAACAAAGATCGCCGAAATATGTTGCAAGGCAATCCGCCACCAAGTCTGCTTCAAGCTGGCTTTGCGGGCTGCATGAACTTCTGCAGCCTTACGAGCAACCTCCTCTTTTTCAGCCTGGTAGGAAGAAATGTTGCTTGGAAATTCCTCGCCTTCCTTAACGCCAGCTTCTTCATTCATGATAGCCGCCACCTTGGTATTGATTCCCGGTCCCAAGACCACTTCCAAAGTTTCAGCTTCGACCACGCCGATGACGCCATCGAGCTTCTTCAAGCCTTCGACATTGACCTTGGACATGTCTTTGATATGAATTCTTAGTCTAGTCATGCAGTGAATCAGCGACTGAACATTGCCAATGCCGCCAATTTCGCCATAAATCTGATCGCTAAGAATCTGATATTTATCAGCCATTTCAAATTCCCCTCTCTATGGTTGAAAATGATAGCTATACCTAAATATTTTTGAAATAATATTTTATATTTACGGTATAAGTAACCGCTTACTCATGGTCAATCTTAGCATTCACTAGTAATTTATTCAAGCTTATTTGTTAAAAATCTTTATTTATAGCAAAGGTATGTACCAAATTTATCAATATTAAAATAATAATTATTGAAATTTAATTTCATAAGTATATATTTTTGGCAAAAATAAACCCTTCCAAATATTTCTTCGGAAGGGTTGATTTTTCTCTTATTTCTCCAAAACTCGACTAACATTGCCGTCATTTTCTGCCAGTAACTTTTCAGCTTGATCCTTATCTAGGCCGCTCTTAGCCATCACAATTGCTAGACCAACATTCATCTGAGCTGACTGCAAAAGCTGCTGGGCTTGTTCATAACTAACGCCTGTACAAGTTTGGATGATTCTTTGTGCACGATCAACCAATTTCTCGTTAGTTGGCAAAACATCGATCATCACATTTTGATAAACCTTGCCTTGCTTGATCATTACAGCTGTTGAAATCATATTCAGAATCATCTTCTGTGCCGTTCCGGCCTTCATCCTAGTTGAGCCAGTAATAACTTCAGGGCCAACCACAGCTTCAATAGCCACTTGAGAATTTTGGCCAATTAAACTGCCACTGACGCAAGCAATTGAAATGGTCGCTGCCCCGCACTCATTGGCATATTTTAAGCCCCCAATTACATATGGCGTTCTGCCACTAGCGGCAAGGCCAATAACAACATCTTTAGCACTCAAGTGCAAGTCTTGCAAATCTTTTTTGGCTAAAATTTGACTGTCTTCTGCCCCTTCAACCGCCTGATACATCGCACCTTGACCGCCGGCAATTAAACCAATTGCCTGCTTGGGGTCAATACCATAAGTTGGCACTAATTCGGCCGCATCTAATACACCCAAGCGGCCACTAGTTCCAGCGCCAATGTAGATCAAGCGTCCACCTGCATGATAATTAGCAGAGGCTAAGTCGATTGCATGAGCAATTTGCTGTTTTTGACTAGCAACGGCGCTTGCTACTTTTTGATCTTCTTGATTAATTGTTTCGACCATTTCAAGCGTTGACATTTGGTCAATATGAAGCGTATTTTGATTGCGCTGCTCAGTTGGTAAATCTTTAATCGCCATCATCTGATCCTTCTTTCAATTTTTCAGTTATCTGCTGAGTATTCTTCATCTTCTGGTCAATTTGATCAAATTCTGGGACAATCGAGCTTAAGTATAAGAGACTCGAAATAAACATTTCTGAAAATAGCGAGTACACTGCTCCAACTCGAAGAAGCTGTTCGTTATCTGGCAAGGCCAAAATTACATCTGCTAGTTCACTTAAAGGCGACTTAGTATTTCTAGTCACAGCAATGATTGGGGTACCATTTTGCTTTGCTTGCTCAGCTGCTAGAAGCAATTCAGTTGTCTTTCCGCTATAAGAAAAGCAGATCATGACATCATCTTTGCTAGCATAGACTGATCGCTCCAAAGCCAGATGCAAATCGTCGTTGTAGTAAACGCGTCTACCAACGCGAATAAATTTGTAAAACAAATCCTTAGCTGCAAAACTTGACGCAGCCACGCCTTCTAAATAGATTGCCTGGGCCGAATTGATGAGATTAACGGCCTGCTTTAGTGCTTGGTGGTCAAGCTGGCTAGCGATTTTATCGAAGTTGTCAGTTAGGCCAAGATTTAATTTTTGCATGATGATTTCAGGCGAATCATTTTGCGCTACAAAAGTATCGACTTCATCCTTAGGCTGATTTTTGATTGCTAAATCTTGCGCCAGTTGCAATTGAAAGTCTTTCAAGCCTTTGAAATTTAGCAATTTGCAGAATCTAATGATCGATGCAGCTGAAGTTTCAGTTATTTCGCCCAATTCTTGCGCATTTTTGGTCAAAAAGAGTTCCGGATTTTTAAGCAAAACGCTAGCAATCTTTTTGGACGTTTTTTTGAACTTGTCATAAGAGCCAAGTACCAAATCACGAACATTCATCTTTTTTGCCTCCCATCAAAAATAAATTTTACTATTTTTGAAATAGTATTTCAACTTTTGTTAGTTGTGTACAATTAATCTGTTTATTTTTACTAAAAATTCGCGAAAAAACTGATGGTCTTTGCAGGAAATTATATTTCAAAAAACAAAAAAGCAGTTATTTAGTCACAAATTCACTCATCCAGCAAGTCGAACCCTGATCTGTCGAAATAAAATTCTCATTCAAAAATTTTTTAGCTAGATTTTACAAAAAAGTATCCTAAATCGCAAATTTTTCCGTTCTAAGACGTTTTTTCGACTTTTACTTGGAATTATACTCAAAAAAATTAAATCCATCAGATGCTATATTTTTGCCTTTTTGAGTGGAATGTAAAAATTAAGAACTCGAATTACATGTTTATTATTAAAAATGTTTTAGCTGGTACGGTATTTTTAGTGATTTAGCTCTTTTCTGCTCTGCCTATTTAGCTCAAAAATAATTCAGCCACTGTGAAGTAGAATTTTGCCTACAAAAATTATCGAGCGATTTTCTTTTTCGAGGGTAAAAAAATACATAAAAATCTTTTTATCTCTTTTTATATTCTTTTTATATTCTTTTACGCGGCTGGGAGCCCTACAGCCACAAGGGCTAGCGACACCTTTACTATAACATTTTGATACGGTTTACTATAACATTTTGATACCTTTACTATAACATTTTGAGACATCTACTATAACATTTTGATACATTTTTGGGGTCTTTGCTATAACATTTTGATACGCTAAAAATGTATCAATTTGTTATAGTAAATAGTCCTATTTCAGATGCGTAAATCTTTTCCTAACAAATTATAAAAAACTGTTATAATAAAAGCTATAAAAAACGATGGGGTGATTCTATGGCTAATGAAATCGTAAAATATAGCAACCGACTAAATGCCATTCCATTGGGAAGCTTGAAGCCCAATGAACTTGATTTCTTTTTTTCTTTGGTTCAGCAATCTTATAACCAAGGTACCAACGAAATTTCAATTGAATTTGCCAAGCTTAAGTCGCTGAGCAAGTACTCGCAAAGGGGCAATCGCTTCATTACCGACTTGATGGGGACTAACGCTGCCTTGCTCGAAATTCAGGCCTTGGTTGATGACGGAGATCGAATCAGTCAATTTTCTTGTTTTGACAAATTCGAAATAATTCGGAGTAAAAAGGTATTAAATATTCGGGTTAACCGAGATTTTTTGAGTTTGTTCAACGATTTGAAGCAATGGACTAGATTCAGTTTGGAGCAGTTCGTTGATTTGAAGTCTTCTTACGCCAAAAATATGTTCCGTTTGCTCAAGCAATATCGAACTACTGGATTTGCTAGATTGGACAAGGATTCATTTTTCGATTTTTTGGATTTGCCTAAGAGCTATCGCAAGAATCCGGCCATGCTCGAAATCAGAGTGCTCAAGCCAATTGAGGAAGAGCTCTCACCTATTTTCAAAAATCTCGAGATCAGCAAGGTCCGTGGAAGCGGGCGTGGTAAGCCGATCATTGCCTTTGAATTCAAGTTCGACGCTGAACCTAATGATCAAGATGACTTCTTTGAAACGCCAGCCAATGATCAAAGGCGAGTAGTTGGACTTTATCGCAGAGTAAAAAATCCAGCAACTAGAAAGCGCGTGGAAAAGAAAACTGATTGGAGCAAGAAAAAGCCAGCTGATGAACTATCTGCTGACGCAGAAAAGTTGAACCAGATGTTTAGAGAGCTTGAAGAGGGCGATTCTAAAGGCAAAAGCGTGAAATAAATTGTTTAGCTATAACATTTTGATACATTTCAACTAGACACAAGATTTTGTATCAAAATGTTATTGATAATCAATATCTAGTTTTTATCTATAACACTTTGATACATATTAGCAAATCTTTCTTAATCTTGTATTTTTGCTGGTTTTGAATCAATATCTAGTGCTTTAGCTATAACATTTTGATACATTAGGCTCAAATTGCTCAAAATTATTGAACGATTTGGGCCTTTTTGTATAACGTTTTGATACATTTGGGCTTGATTTGTTCAATTTAACTATAACGTTTTGATACAGTTGCTAAGCAGAATTTGTTTAACTATAACATTTTGATACACTAGAAAAGTTTGCAAAGAAAGACTCCAGAACCGCGTGATTCTGGAGTCTTTTGACTATAAAGCTTTGATAATATCTTCAATCAATTCGCTGGCTGAGCTATAGCCACGCTTCTTGTATTCAACAGTGAGCTTTTCTCTGACATCTTCATGCAAACTGAAGTTGTAGGTCTTTTTAGGATTTTTCTTCTTTTGAAAAGCCTTCAAGTTAGTTATTTCTTCATGCTTTGGTGTAGCAGCTGGCTTTTCGTTTTCTTGTTTGTTGATTGCCTCCCCTTTTTCGATTGAGTTGGCAATGCTAATATCGCGCTTAAATGGCATCTTACTTCCCTCTTTCTAGTTAGACAGCCTTGGTAATTTCAGCAAAAACTTCGTTAATTTCTTCGTAAAACTGTGGCTTTTGTTGATCGAAGTAACGCTTCATCTTCATGAATTCTGGATTGCTGCGTTTTTCTTCTGGCAAATCAGCGTTGTTGATTTTGGCATATTCTTGCATTTCGGCCACAGAAACCTTGTAGCTGGTTGAACGGTTGAAGATTTCTCTTTCAGGAATAATGGCTAACCAGTTGACGCCTTCTTCGCGTTCTTTTTCAACCATTTTCAAAAAGTCCTGACTCAAGCCATAATTGCGGCGGATTTCGTTAGCCAAATAGAAGAACTTAGCCTTAACGAAAGTCTCGCCAGTGGTGTAGTCAATGGCTTCATTTTTGAGCTTTTCAACCCGAGTTGAAAATTCAACAATACTGTCATAGGACATTTGGTTAGGAATGACTGGACTTAGGACTGCGTCAGAAACGATGATTGCATTCTTGGTTGCAGTTTGTACATCAGGGTGAGTGTCGATAATCATGTAGTCGTACTGATCTAGATTGTAGCGATCATAATGTTTATTTAGCCAAAGGAAGAGCAACATGTTCTTTTGAGGATTGTCGTTGATTCGACTTTGAACAGTATCAAGGCGAGTGCTTCCGCCGATTAGATCAATATTGTCTTTAACATGGTGAATCTTGACTGTTGAACCATCAGAATTATCAACGTCCAAAATGTCAGCAGCTGTACCCTCTTGGTCGGTTACATCATAGATTCGACTCAAGCTGCTTTGTTCATCAAAGTCTAAAAGCAAAACTTTGTGACCTTGGTGAGCGAGATATTCCGCGTAATTGTATGAGAGAGTGGTCTTGCCAATACCACCCTTAACGGTTGAAAAAGTAATGATTTCCATTGGGAAATACCTTTCTATTTATACATCTTATTATAGAAATCTTTGTTTAATAATACATGTAAGCATGCATACAAAGATATATTGATTTGTAAAGCTAAATATTTATGCAAAAATATGTTGAAATTAGTCAACAAGATAAAATCGCTAACTTTGTTGAATTACATATGTCTAATTATACATTATTTTTAAGTGATTTGAATATACAAGATTACATATATTTATTTAATCAAAGATAAAAATATATTTTTCGACAAAATATCAAACAAAAATATAACTAATAATTTCAACAAATTATTACACAATGATTTAAGCAAATTTCTTAACAAGCAACTTCAAATATTTATGTATAAGTTTAACTAACATAATCAACAATCATCTTACGTAAACATACATGTAAAAATTTAAACAAATTTATGCATGGATAATTCACTGACAAAACATATATTCGATTGCAGGAAAAAGTTTTTCAATCTAACTCATCTACAAACAATTGTATAAAAAATTCAACAATAATTTATATAAATTAACATGTATGTGTTTAACTGATTCTATTCTATAAATATTTATCTAAAAATAAAAATGTGTAAATTATCAGGTATAAATATATTATAGCGGACATTAATGAGCAAGTGGGCACATTTCAAAAGTTATTTATTTTCGTGAATTTTCTTAGCTATCGGCTTTATATCGGTAATTAATCTATCGTAACAATTCTATCTTCGGTTATTTTATTTTCTAGACAATATTAAGCGAAAAATTATGGTACAATAAGTAAAGTTTTTGTAAAAATAGAATTGAGAGTTACATGCGAATTAGAAGAGATAAATATACTTTAAGAAAAACAACTGTCGGCTTAGTTTCTGTAATGATGGCAGGTGGCTTTTTGCTGATGTCGCATTCTGCTAAGGCGGCTGAACTAGGAGTAGATAAGACTATTCAAGATAAGGACAATCACGCTAACATCCAAGAGGATCAAGCAGAGAATAATCAAGCAGTTCCAGCTAAGCCAAGTCAAAGTGGTATGGCTAATGGCGATACTAAGAATCCAATCAACTATCAAGGTAGCCAAGAGCAAGCTGAAAAAAAGCAAGATGTAATTTATCAAGGCCAAAATATCGGCGAAGCAGCTACTTACTTCACCTTTAAAGGCTTAGATGGCAAAACTTACGTAACGCCATATGCTACTTCTGGTTTAAGCACTGAAATTGACTTAAATTCAATTGATCGAAATTCAATCGAACTCCACATTTTTTATCAAGATAATGGCCAAGGTGGAAATCCTGGCTTAATGATAACTTGGAACAATCGAATCGACCAACTTTACCAGCCAGGTCAAAACTGGCAAGCTAACTTAGCAGTTGATGATAGTCGCTTAGTTGATGGCAAGTTCCAGATGAAGAGTCAATCAGGTAATGACTATAGCTATCAAGTTGGTACTTATGGCAATGTCGAAGACATTAATGACTTTATCAAAGCTGGCAAGGATATAACTAAGACAGGTACCATTTACATGCACAGCAATGTAGCTGCTGATGATAAATTTGACTTAACTATTCCGCTTATTTATGTAGGTCAAAGCAATGATAAGAATAAGCTAGTCGATACTTATTACGACGTATACACTCCACATTCTTCTGAAAATAGCTATAAGTTTGTAGAACGCCATATTGAAAATATTGAGCCAGCTAAGCCAAGCGAAAGTGGCTCCTATTATGCTGATGATCCTGATCCTGTTTACTACCAAGGCGATCAAGCTGATGCCGAAAAATGGCAAGACGTAATTTACTCTGATCAAAATATTGGTGAAGCGGCAACTTATTATACCTTCAAAGGTTTAGACGGCAAAACTTATGTCACTCCATACATTGCTTCTGGCTTAAATACTCAAATTGATCTGAGTGCTATTGATCCAGACTCAATTGAACTTCATATTTTTTATAAGGATAATGGAAAAAGCGGCAACCCTGGTTTAATGGTAACTTGGGATAACGGCAAAGATAAGTCTTTTGCTCCTAATGTAGGTTGGAATGCTAATTTAACTGTTGATGGTAGTCGGCTGGTTAATGGCAAATTCCAAATCAAGAGCAAGTATGGCAATCAATATAGCTACAAAGTTGGTACTTATGGCAATGTTAAGAATGTTGCTGAATTTTTAAAAAATGGTGGTGACATTACCAAAACAGGTACTATCTACATGCATGATACCATCAACGCTTGGGATATGATTGATATGATAATTCCACTTAAGTATGTTGGTCAGGCAAATGATAAAAATAATTTGATAAGCACTTACCATGATGTTTGGACTGCTCGTGAGAGCAGGGGCAATTATACTTTTATTAAGCCCTCAATGACTTCAGATCAAATTGATAATTACTTGGCATTGGGCACGATTGACGAACAAGGAAATTGGATTTTTAACCAAGAATTATCTGATCTAGTTAACCAAGCTGGTATCAATGGCAAGAATTCATATCAAATCACCTTGCCAAATGGTCAAGTGGTTGATTTTACAAGAGCAGTTAAATTATTCCCACAAAACGAAATTTATCGTTTGTTGCTTGATAAAATTGAGCAAGTAATCAGTCAGTATGGCTACACGGTGGAATTCGATTCTACTAGTCAAAATCCGGCTCAAAGTTACGCTTACCGTTTGACTTTAGGTTATCCAGCAAAAGATCAAAATGGCGATACCTTAGTCTTTATCGATGGCAAGGCAACTAAGCTCAAGGACTTAGCCCCTGACCAACAAGCTAAGCTCTACAATATCGTATCAATGGTGCCAGTGATCACTTTTGGAAAAGACGAAATCTTCCTTGATCAAACTGACAGTTCTAAGATTTGGGATCCATATCAAACTGGGACTGACCAAGCTCTCATCAATCATCTCTATCAAACAAGCGATGCGGTGATTGGCAAGGCGCTTCCAGCAAGTCAGTTAAAGGATTTGCCAGTAAATGGCGATAATTTGCAGGTTGAATACTATTACCAAGCTCAAAAAGGTGATGGGGAAGTAGTTAAGGTCGATCAGATTGATACAGCTAAGTCTGGATACTACACGGTTGTTTATAGCGTAATGAACGGATCGCAAAAGATTTCTAAGACAGCTCATGTGCTAGTTGTAGCTAAGGCAAAGCCAGTTGATCCAGATGTAACTGACGATACTACAACTGATACCGAAAATTTGGTAATTGACAATAGTCAAGATCAGCCAGCTGATGCAAATCATCCAGCTTCTCAAGGTCCAAAACAGCCAAGTCAAGATGAAGACGAAGGCAGTCATATGACTTTTAAAGATGATCAAGCTAAAAAGGTAAAGCAAGCTAAGGCTACAACTCATCAAAGTCAAGCTAAGTTGGTTAAATTAGCTACTGCTAAAACTGTGGCTAATTCATCAGCCTCTGTTAAGGAACAAACTTTACCCGAAACAGGTGATAAGGATAATTGGGCAGTTGCATTTTTAGGTGCGGTGCTCAGCTTATTAGGTTTATCTGGTTTAGCTACTAAAAGACAAAAAGATTAATCATTAGGCAGCGAAATTTATCGCTGCTTTTTTTATATAAAAAAATATATGTATTATTACCTACCAATCTCATGTATAATTATAAATAAATATTTCAACAAATAATTATATAAATTTTGAGGTGAAGATGAAAAAGCTAAGAAAAATCATTATTGGCTTGGTCTTGGCTATTATTTTGCTTGTAGCAGCAGGAGCAATTTACCTGAAAACTAACAGCTATTCAGCTAGCTCCCAAGCAGTTAAAATTAGCCAAACAGCTAAGGTAAAAAATTCTCGAGTTACCGAATTTAAAGCTAAGAAAAATAAATTAACAGTAATTTTCTACCCGGGGGCTTTGGTTCAACCTGAGGCTTATTCTATCTGGGCCAGCAAATTGGCAAGGGCGGGGTATACGGTAAAAATCGCCCACTTTCTATTGAACTTGGCAATTTTTGATTTATCAGCAGCTGATAAATTGCATCAACAAGGGCAGAAATTTGTCATTGGCGGACACTCACTAGGCGGAGCAATGGCCAGTCGGTATGCTCATCAGAATTTGAAAAAGCTACAAGGCGTTTTCTTTTTAGCAGCCTATCCAGATCAAAAGGGGCGACTTGATCAAACTAGTTTGGCTGTTTTGTCCATTACTGCCAGTCGAGATGGAGTTTTGAATCAAGAAAAATACCAAAAAGGCAAACAGTATTTGCCAGCAAATGCAGAGTATGAAACAGTCAAGGGTGGCAATCATGCCGGCTTTGGTGATTATGGCCAGCAAAAGGGCGACCGGCCAGCGACTATTTCCAAGCAAACTCAGCAAGAATTGATCGCTAAATATTTAATCAAATGGTTAAACAAGCTTTCTAGATAAATATTTATTGAATATTTTATATAATAATTTCAACAAATAAATATATAAATTTATATATAAATAAAAAGGCATGCCTACTAATCTAGGCAATGCCTTTTGTTTTTACAAAGGATTTTGATCGAGTTGATTGATTAATAATTCCACAAATAAGCAAGCGATCGACTGTGAGTCAATCGAACTATGGAAGTTAAAGGACTTCCCAGGCAAAACGATGATATTTTTGAAGAACTGCTTGAGCGGAGTGGCTGGATTCATGGTGATCAAGAATGTATTAGGATTTTCAGCAAAGAAAGGACTCAGTTCGCCTTTGAAATTATCTGATAGATCGCCGTTTATCGAAAAGAAAATTATCGTGTCATCTTTAGTAGCCGAAGGCAATAAGTGAGACATCGAAGTAAAGCCCTCCGCCCAAAGGCTAGGCTTATGCAAATCGATTAGGGCAAAGTGGAGCTGCTTGGCTGGAAGCGATGAGTAATAAATTCCAGTTGAAAAGATGATGCGTGATTTTTTTATTTTATCGATTAATAATGATAAATCTAAGCTTTGAAATTCGATAATTGCCTCTTGATATTCCTTCAAGAAGTCATGTTGCGGGTTGCCGGCTTTTTCTAGTTCGAGTTCTTTAGCTAAAACTTGCTTGAACTCTTTAAAGCCATTAAATGATAATTTTGCGCAGAAGCGCTGCACCGCAGCAATCGACGTTCCAGTATTGGAGGCCAATTTTTGAATGGTCATCAATTTCGTTTTTTGTGGATGCTGCAAAATATAGTCGCAAATAGCTTGATCGTTCTTTGAAAAGTCGATATTTTTCGGATTTAGCAATGATGATACTGACATATAAAACTCTCCTTTTGCTTAAATCTTATCACAGTAGAACGATAATTTTTACAAAAGATTCTTGTAAGCGGTTCTTTCAACTGGTATGATAAAAGCGTAAATAATTATCGTATAAAAACAATAATTTATCGAAATGGAAGGTAGGTAGAATTATGGACTACAACAAGCTTGCCAAAGATATTGTTGCTGGCGTGGGTGGCAAAGACAATATCGATTCAGTTGCTCACTGTATGACTCGGCTCCGCTTTAGCTTGAAGGATGTCAGCAAGGTTAATAAAGATCAACTTGAGGACATTAGCGAAGTATTGGGCCAGGTTTATGCTGGTGGACAATATATGGTAATTTTAGGGCCAAACTTGTTGCCAACATATGAGGCAACGGTCAAGAATTTTGATTTAAAGACGGGCCCAGCAGTTGATGAAAATCTAGATGGCAATTTGGCCAATAAAGAAAAACTCACTTGGAAAAATGCTGGCTCTAAACTACTAAGCTTTATTCAAGCATCTGTTACACCAATGATCCCTGGATTAGTTGCAGGTGGTATGTTTAAAGTTGTTTTGATTTTGATCGTTAACTTTGTCGATCCTAATTTTGCCAAAACAACCGACTACACGATCCTGTCAATGATTGGCGATGCGCCATTCTTCTTCATGCCAATTATGGTTGCTTATGGTGCAGCTACTAAACTAGGAGCAACGCCAGGCTATGCTATGATGGCGACAGCTTCGTTGATTTATCCAACTTTCCATGACATGGTTACGCAACTTGCTGCAAAACCTGGCAGCGTAAGCATGACCCTGTTTGGTATGCCAGTCAAGATTTTGAATTAGAAGGGGACACATGATAATGAAGAAAATATTTCCAGATGGATTTTTAATTGGTGGAGCAACTGCAAGTTTTCAATTTGAAGGTGGTTTTGGCGAAGATGGACACCTGCCATCAAGTCATGATTATGAAACTAATGGTTCGCCTGAACATCCTCGCCACCATACAATGAAGTTGCCAGATGGCACGATTGTCAAACCAGAAAGTTCATTTATCGATGCTCAAGATGTTCCAATGGATGCAGAACCTGTCTTTTTGGATGATGAATACTATCCAAGTCACAAGGCGGTTGATTTTTACCACCATTATAAAGAAGATATTAAGTTAATGGCTGAGGCGGGCTTCAATGTCTATCGCTTCTCCATTAGTTGGAGTCGCATTTTCCCAACTGGCGAAGAAGAGCAGCCAAATGAAGCTGGGCTAGCCTTCTATGATAAGGTTTTAACTGAACTGGAAAAATACCAGATTCAGCCACTAATTACCATTTGCCACGACGAAATGCCAATGCCACTGGCTTTAAAGTATGATGGCTGGAATTCGCGCAAGGTAATTGACCTTTATGTTAAATATGCCAAAGTCCTCTTTGAACGCTTTGGCAAGCGTTGCAAGTATTGGCTAACTTTCAATGAAATCAATGCGGTTCGTGGTTTTGGACCAACTGGGGTTCACAAGGCTAGCGGCCTTGATCGCTATCAAGCTGCACACAATATGTTCGTAGCTTCTGCTAAGACAGTTAAGATGGGACATGAAATGATGCCTGGTAGCATGTTTAGTACCATGTATGCTTTGAGTACAGTCTATCCAGCTAGCTGCAAGCCAGAAGATGTTTTCCATGTGCAACAACAATTGCGGGAAAACTGGTACTTCGTTGATACAATGGGACGCGGAGCATATCCAAGCTATGCCAATGCTATTTTGCAGCATCATGGAATTGATTTTGACCAATTGGACATTACTGATGAAGATCGAAAGATTCTAAAAGAAGGTCAATTAGACTTCATTTCCTTCAGTTACTACCGTTCAAATACGGTTAAAGCTGGCGATAAATGGTTCAATGTCGGTGGTTCGCCAAACCCATATCTTGAAACTACGCCATGGGGCTGGGGCGTTGACCCACTTGGCTTGCGCTACACCATGAACATGGTCTACGATCGAATTCAAAAGCCAATCTTTATTGTCGAAAATGGCATGGGTGCAATTGATGAGCCAGATGAAAATGGCTACGTTGAAGATGACTACCGGATTAAATACATGAATGACCACTTGCTTGCGATGACTGAAGCAATCAATAATGATGGAGTAGAGTGCCTAGGCTACACTATGTGGGGTCCAATTGACTTAGTTTCCTTATCAACTGGTGAAATGAAGAAGCGCTACGGCATAATTTACGTTGATATGGATGATCTGGGCAATGGTAGTTTGAAGCGTATACCGAAAAAATCATTTGCTTGGATGAAAGAAGTTATTGCAAGCCGGGGTGAAAAATTGGTAAAATAGAAGATCGTAAAAAACGCTATCAATCTAAAACTAACTGTGAAAATCGCAGTTAGTTTTTTGTTGCAATCAGTTTCTTGATAATGATAAATATCTAAAGATAATAAAAAATATAAATCATATTGGTTTTTTGTAATTTAGCAGTATAATTTACTTAATCATAATATTAAATTAAGTTAAATATTTAATATTATGATCAGTATAAGTCTTATAAAAGAAAAGATGTGGTTTTATGAGAAGGCTAAAAATAACAGTACTGAGTGACTTTCTAAATGATTTGCCACTAGGGGCATTCATAACCTATGCATATTGGTATGCTTACCAGCAGACGCATGATCAGGGCATCGTCTCATTGCTTGGAACAGTGTCAATGATTGCCTTATTATTAGCAGTCTTTGGTGGCTACATTTCTGATAAATATAGCAAAATAAAATTGATGCGTTTCTTGATTATGTTGAGATTTGTGTTTATTGCTTTGGGAACAGTTTTTTTAGCATTGAATCCAAAGATGGGGGTTGTCGCAGTCTGCTTTGTTGTAATTAGCAGTTCGGTGATTAATGTTGTTTATAACCCTTTAACCGAAGCGCTTGCGCCAGCGTTGATTGATAATGACGATGAATTAATTGAAGCAAACTCTTGGGTTTCACTAGCTAATAGTATTGCCACAATCGTTTCATCAGGTGTAGCTACAATCTTTGTTGCTATTAATCGACCAGTAATTTCATTGCTTATTCTTTTGATCTCAGTGATTATTTCTTACATTTTCTTAGGTTTTATTAAACCAGATCAAGCCCCATCTTATGCTGGAGAAATGAAGGTTAAGTATATTTTCGAAGACTTTGCTGATGGAATGAAGTTGGTTTGGCACAATAAATTAATCACGTTAATGATACCAATTGCCATTATTGCCAATTTTTGTTTCTATGTAATTTGGCTATTGATGCCTAAATTTGCACTTACGGTATTTGACCAGTACAGATTTGTTTATAACGGGATTGATATTGCTTTTACCGTTGGTGGAATCATTGGTGCTTTTACTTTTTCTAAAATTAAAGACAAGATAAATTCTGCAGTTGTATGTCCAACTTGTCTTGCCCTGCAGGCTCTGAGTTTAACAATCGTTGGAATTAGCTCTTTACTTGGACAATCAGTAGTGTCTGCGGTTATCTGCATTGCATGTTGGCTAGCGTATGGCTTTTTCAATAGTATTTTTTCAATTGTTTACTTCTCAGTTGTACAGATGTCGTCATCTAAAGATAATACTGGCTTAATGATTGGTGCAGTTATGACTGTATTTTCAATTGTCAATCCGATCGCTACTGCTATGAGCGCACCATTGGGGGACAATGTTCAATTGCCTATTTTGATTTCCGTTTTAGGTGCAATTATGGTTTTGGTCTCTGTGATGACTTTTACCCCAATCTATCAAAGAATATTCAAGAAATACGATACCGTTTATGGAAAATGATGAAGCTATAACTAATATGAGACGTAATAGTGGACATGATACTAACTATATGAAATAATACCTCTGAAAACGATTACATAATTTAACGGTGATGCTATTCCAAATGCATTTGGTTATAATGTCAGATTGGTAAATTCAAGTAATCAACCTAGATCTAGTTTTGTTGGCATGCAGTCAATTAGCTACAACAACAGACACTCCAATCGAATTCATAAGGGCTTTGGGCAAGTACAAGATACGCTAGAGTCTTATTTCGAGTAAGAAAGATTAAAAAATTCAATCAACGAGAAAAATCTATTTACACAAAACATTTGACAGTTTCCAAAATGTAGATGCTTGGTGCCCAAATGATATTAAACCTCAATGATTCCCTAGTGAATTTTATTTCTAGGAAAGAGCTTACTTAAACTAAAACGCCTTACTTTGGCAGGATCGCAATGATCAGCCAAGTAGGGCGTTTTTTTATAAGAAATTGTAATTGTAACCTATCAAAATTCCAAGTAACCTGGATCAATGGTACAATGAAAAGATAAATGAATAGCAAAAAGGGGAAAATATGAAAAAAACAACCTTTAAGTTCAAGGACTTCTTCCGATTGCTCGATCAGGTTCATCCTAAGTATTGGCAATTGGTAGTAGGTACGCTATTGGGATCTTTAGGAACCCTATCTGGTTTGATTGTACCAAAGATGACGGGAAATTTGATCAATACTTTCCGGCACATCTCGCCAGGATTAGTTATTGGGATGATCGTCTTGATTGTTGCTGGACTGATTGCGGGGATGTTCTCCGGCTTAGTTTTAGGTTACTTTGGTCAGGATGTCATTAGCAAGATGCGGCGCCTGCTTTGGCAGAAATTATTGAATTTGCCTGTTACATACTATGACAATTCTAAAACCGGTGAAATCAGTTCACGCCTAGTTAACGATACTTCTCAGATCAACAATTTGCTGGCTAATACCTTGCCTTCAGCGGTTACGGCTGTTTTGCAGTTTATTGGTTCTTTGGTCATTATGCTGACGATGGATTGGCAGATGACCTTGATCATTGTCGTTGCAGTTCCGCTTATTACCTTGCTTATGTTGCCAATTATGGCCCAATCAAGAAAAATTGGTAAAATTTTGCAAGATAAATTGGCAAGCTTAAACAGCAACAGTACGACTGTTTTAGGTGAAATTCGTTTGGTTAAAGCTTCAAACGGCGAAGAGACCGAGCTTACTTCTGGAAATGCAGATATCAAGAAACTTTATGATGTCGGGGTTAAGCAAGCCTTTATCAATTCATTGACTTCGCCAATTATCAATATGGCGATGATCATCTTGGTTGTCAGCATTCTTGGCTACGGCGTGTACCGAGTAATGACGGGTTCGATGCGGATGGGTGATTTGGTTTCATTCTTGATGTATCTCTTCCAAATTATGACGCCAGTGATTGTGGTTAGCCAATTTTTCAATGAATTATCAAGAACTAGCGGTGCAACTGAGCGAATTTCTGAAATTTTGCAAGAAAAAGAAGAAAACAAGGGGACCGACTTGATCGTTGATATCTCCGGCAAGACCTTGAAGGTGCAGGATTTGACCTTCTCTTATGAAGAAGGTAGCCCAGTCTTGCACGGCATCAACTTCGAAGCAAAGCCAAATACGGTTGTTGCCTTTGCCGGTCCATCTGGTGGAGGAAAGTCGACTTTGTTCTCAATGATCGAGCGCTTCTATGAACCTGATAGTGGTCAGATCTTGATCGGCAATCATGACGTTAGCTTGATTGACTTAGACAATTGGCGTAGACAAATCGGTTTGGTAGGGCAAAATTCAGCCGTTATGCCAGGTACGATTCGTGAGAATTTGCTTTACGGCTTAGATAGCGAAGTTGGCGAAGAGCAGATTTGGGAAGCCTTGAAGATGGCTTATGCCGATGGTTTTATTAAAGAAATGGAACATGGCTTGGAAACGCAAATTGGTGAAAGAGGCGTCAAGCTTTCTGGTGGTCAAAGACAGAGAATCGCGATTGCCAGAGCCTTCTTGAGAAATCCAAAGATTTTGATGCTTGATGAAGCAACAGCCAGCCTAGATTCAGAATCTGAAGCAATGGTTCAAAAGGCCTTGGGCAAACTGATGAAGAATCGGACTACTTTGGTAATTGCTCACCGCTTGAGCACGATTGTGGATGCCAATCAGATCTACTTTATCGATCATGGAACGGTTTCTGATTATGGAACGCACGAAGAGTTAATTCATTCTACGCCACTTTATGCCGAATATGTTCGAAACCAATTTAAGGGAATTAAATAATAAGAATCCAGGCAGGTTAGCTGTCTGGATTTTTTGATTTGCTAGTATCAAAATGGCGACAAAGAAAAAGAGAACTATTGTGAGTAGCCCTCTTTGCACGAAGCCGTAAAAAACGGTGGTACTTATTGCTTTAACTAAAAGTCGTAGTAACAGTTTCCCCAAAAGTTAGTAGCGGCTTTTTAGTTTGCTCTCAAACAAATATATACCCAAAAATAAAAACATTAATTTGCATAAATATTTCAACAATAAATTATACAAATTAATGATATAAATAAATATATATTTTTACAAATATTGCTTCAAAAATTCACCGACTCCATTATGATCATTGTCTGCAGTTACAAAGTCAGCCAAGTCCTTCAGCTGATCAATCGCATTGCCCATCGCCACCTTAGTTATTCCAGGAAGCTGGAAGGCTGACAGATCGTTTAGATTGTCGCCGAAAACTACAATCTCTTCTGGCTTAAGTCCTAGTTCATTGCGCAGAATCTCTAAGGCCTTGCCCTTAGTTACGCCATGCTTGGTTAACTCCAAAGTCCAACCACCACTTGTAGTAACATCGAAATTCGCCTCTAGCTCTTTTTGCCAGCGCTTGAAGAAGCGACTGCGGAAAATATGGGAGCCATGGAATTCGCATTTGATGATTTTGCCGTAGTCTTCCTTGGTCAAAGTTCTAGCTCGCATCTGCCACATGGTCTTGCAGAAAGTCTCCTGCATGCGATTAACTCTGGACTTTACATAGAAGTGATTTGCTCCCAAGAGATAAGGCCCTCTAATTGAAAAAGTCCGTATCTTCAATAATAGATCCAATTGTTCCTTAGATAAGGTTGATTGGTAGATAATTGTGCCATCACTTTTTTGGATTAAACCGCCATTGTAGCCAATCAGATATTCGAGCTTGATACCTGGAAAAGCTTGCTGGATCGAATTCTTTGGTCTGCCGGATAAGGGCACGACTAAAACTCCTTGATCGATCAACTGTTTGAGCACTTCTTTGGTTTCTGGCGAGATTTGTCGTCTAGAATTAAGGACTGTTCCATCCAAATCAGTTGCTACTAATTTGATTTTAGCCATGAGTTACCTCGCTTCTTAATAAGAAATCTTCCATTTGACTATGCGATGGAACTTTTCGCCAGGAACTAAAGAGGCCATTTGCAACTTAGGATCGTTAGTTGGGGCTGCTTGTGCTTCTAAAGCAATTCCATCGTGGGCATGCAAATGGCTGAGGACATCAGTCTTAGGGAAGCCGTTAGCCGTAAATACTACCAAAGCTTGAGCGTTAGTTGAAATTTCCAACTTGCGCTTATTTTTATTTGAAGTCAAAGTTGCCGCAATCTTGTTGCCATTTAAAATAAATGGGTGATCGAAGCCATTTCTAACCTTGACTTGGTGTTCATCAGACTTCAAGGCATCCCCAATTCGCCTACTCTTTCTAAAATCAAAGACCGTTCCCTTAACCTTGGCCATTCCAGCTTCAGCTGGCAAAGTTTGATCATCAACTGGCAAGTAGTAGTCGGCGTCAAGTTCCAAGTTCAAGTCTTCGATTGAAGAATCTGGCCCATCCAAACGGAAGTAAGTGTGGTTAGTTGGATTAAATAAAGTTAACTGATCGCTGACGGCTTCAATTTCATATTTCAAAGCATTGTCATTATCTAAACTATAAGTAACTTTGATCTTAACGTTGCCAGGGAAATGATTGGCGAGATCTGGATCTAAGAAGTAAAAGCTTACTTCTACCTTGTCGTTGCGATTCTTAAGTTCAAAGTCCCAGACTTGATTGTCTAAACCTAGCTTTCCACCGCTATGCAAAGTATGCTGATGGTTGTTAGCGATAAAGTGGACAGTCTGGTTGCCATTTTCCCAGCGAGCATCTTTGATTCGTCCAGCCACGCGGCCAACTGTTGCACCGATGAAATTGCGCTCTTTAGAGTAGTCTTCCGGCTTTTTGAGCGACATAAGAATATTTTCGTGACCGTGTTTAGTCGGAATTTCGAACTTCTCCAACGTTGCTCCGTAGTTCAAGAGGCTAATTCGCACGCCATGTTTGTTTTCTAAGATGATCTCGCATAGATCATGACCATTTAAGTTGTCATATTTATTGATTTTGATACTCATTTTATTTTTTCTCCATCTATTTAAGCGTTTACAAAAATTATATACTTTTCTGTCGAACGATGATAGAGGGAGATAATCAATTATAATAAAATGTAATTTTAAAAAATTACAAAAAATACTTGCAAGAATATATTTTAGTGCTAAACTATAAATATCAGCAAAAGTAATTTTAAGAAATTACAGAAAGGAATCCAAGATGAAACTAACTCATTATGTAAAACTTGAAGCTGGCAAGCCGGTCTCACGCTTTGTTGATGAGCCTGATGCAACGACCTATCCATTCTACTTACAAAGTAATTTTGATGATGACTTAGTTGGCATGAATCATCAAAATGCTGAAAATCGTTTCTTGCACACTAGCAAGGAGGATGTTTCTCTAACTAAGGCTGGGGATATCCTGTTTAATTTGATGACTGGCCAAGCAAGTCTGGTTAGTCCAAGTCATACAGGTTACTATTTCTCGCAAAATTATGTTCGACTTACGATAAAAAAAGAACTTGATCCAAAGTTTCTGGTTTATCTATTAAATGAGAATCACCAAGTTAGACGATCGCTGATTGCTAGCTTGCAGGGAAGCCAGGTAATCAAGTTTACGGTTAGGGCATTGCGAGAGGTTATCCTTCCTAAGCTGCCGAAACTAACGAAGCAACAGCTGATTGGCCAGATTTACTTTGATCAGTTAAGGATTACCGCTTTGAAAAAAAGGCAGGCTGAGAATCAGAAAATTAAACGCATGAATGAATTGAAGGAGGCGGTTGATCATGCTTGAACATCAAGATGAATTAACCTTTGAACAAAATTTTGTCGATTATCTGAGTGGCCAAAGCTCAATGCCAGAAGTTAATGAACCAAAGGCTGCTTATATTGCTGGTAAGCGTTCATGGGAATATTTGCCAGATGTTCATACGACTGAAGCCTTGTGGGCTAACTTCAAGCAAATCTTGGAGCAGCACAATCAGGCCAGTCTGGATCATCCCTTGTCAGAAAATGAATTTGCTCAAGTCAAAAAGGAAATTTCTGATTTAAAAACGCCTTACCAAGCTGGTCAGTTCTTATACGGCTTGAATGGAGTTTCCCAAGTTGAAGTTGATCTTGACGATGGACGCCATGTTTATTTGACTGTCTTTGACCAAAGACAAATCGGCGCTGGCGATACGGTTTATCAAGTAGTTAAGCAGATTGAACGGCAACCTGTTTTAAGTGGAAAAGAAAAAAGACGCTTCGATACCACCTTGTTAATCAATGGGCTGCCAATTATTCAGATTGAAGAAAAAACTGATGCCCATGACGTCAATGAGGCCTTAAATCAGATGGAGCAATATATCAATGAAGCCCAGTATTCAGATATATATTCGACCTTGCAGATTCTAGTGGCCTTGACGCCCCATGATGCTAAGTATATGGCCAATACGACTGCTGAGCGTTTTAATAAAGATTTTGCCTTTAACTGGCAGACTGAAAAAGGCGAAAAGGTGCGTGGCTGGAAGAAATTCTGTGATCTCTTCCTATCAATTCCAATGGCCCACCAAATGGCTACTAATTATATGATTCTTGACGGAACCAAGAATAAGCAAATGCTTAAGGTAATGCGTCCATATCAAGTTTATGCCACTAGAGCAGTTATTGATGGAATCAAAAAGGTGGACTTCGAAAACCGCACTAATAAAGTAGGCTATATATGGCACACAACCGGATCTGGTAAAACAATTACTAGTTTTAAAACAGCTTGGTTAGCAAGTAGATTGCCCAATGTCGATAAGGTAGTCTTTTTAGTTGACCGAATCGCCTTAACTAATCAGACTTTGGATAATTACCGAGCTTATGATCCAGATGCTGAAGGAGAAAGCCTAGGAACGGTAGCTGATACAGCTAATACTTATGATTTAAGTCGCAAGTTGCGTTCCAAAGATAATGGAATTATCGTCACTTCAGTTCAGAAGCTAGAAACTTTGATTAAGCGTAAGAATGTTAAATTGCCTGACAAGAATATCGTCTTCATTGTCGATGAAGCCCATCGCTCAACTGGCGGGGATGCCTTCGCTCTTTTGCAAAAGGCCTTTCCACATTCTGCCTGGGTAGGCTACACTGGTACGCCAATGTTTGATGATAAGAAAAAAGACAAAGATCAAAGAACTAGCCTGACTACGCAGGATATTTTTGGTGATTTGCTTCATGCTTATACCATTAAACAAGCGATTGCTGATGGCAACGTCTTAGGTTTCAAGGTCGACTTTGAAACAACGATTGATACCAAGGCCATGCGCGAAGAATTCTTACCACAGTTCTACCATGAGAAATATCCTGAATGGACTGATCTGGAGATCAAAGATAAGATTGCTCATTTAAGCGATGATGATATGGATGACAATGTTCAGCCAAGTTTCTATGACAATAATAAGGAACACGTCGAAAAGGTAGTTGAAGACATCTTTAAGAAATGGCGCAACCGGTCAAATAACAACCGCTATAATGCCATGCTGACTACGCACGTTCACAGTGGAGCAAGTACCAAGATGGCGATGATGTACTTTGACGAGTTCCAGAGAATTAATGAAGAGCACCGGCAAAATGGCGGTCTAATGCTCAAAGTGGCGGTTACTTTCAGTCAAGATACTTCAAATGGCGATAACCAGTTGCAAACTAATCTTGGCTTGGACAAGGCAATCAAGGCTTATAATGAGACCTTTGGTACTAGTTTTGATATGACAACGGTTAAGGAATATACCCAAGATGTGATGGCTAGATTGAATAAGTCGGCTCAAGATGGCAATTACCTGGACTTAGTTATCGTAGTCGATCAATTGTTAACTGGCTTTGATGCGCCAGAATTGAATACTCTATATGTCGATCGAACATTGAAGGGGGCATATTTGATTCAAGCATATTCGCGGACCAATCGAATTGCTGACTTGCAGGAAAAGCCATGGGGCCGAGTAATCAACTACCGCTGGCCAAAGCATAACGAAAAGTTGATGGATGAAGCTTTAGCAATCTACGCCGATATTCGTTCAGCTGATATTCAAACTGAATTAGTCAATGTAACAGTGGTTGCACCAGAATATAAGGTTTTAGTTGAAGATACCAAGAAGATAGTTAGCGAGCTGCGTAATTTGACTAATGACTTCACTGATACGCCTAAGTCGGAAACAATGAAATTGGAAATGCTCAAGACTTTGCGCAAGTATAATTCCAATATTGCTAAGCTAAAGCAGTATACACAAGACGAAAGCGAAGATGGCACCAAGGAAGGCTTTGACTACCACCATCCAGAAAAATTGCTTGATCAATTAGATATCACAGTGGATGAAGAGACTACTTTGACGACTACTTTGGCTAACCAGCTAAAGCGTGAAATTGCCAAGACAAAGCATGTCCCCACCCAGCAGATTAAGTTGAATTTGACCCATATTAAAGAAGTTGAAATTAACTACGACTATCTAGATGAGCTTTGGGTTCAATTGATGAATGAAGTTCATGAAAACAAGCAAAAAGAGGCTGAGGAAACGAGTCAGAAGATTCATAGATTCGCAGATGCTTTGGAAAATCAAGAATATGCTAATGATATTCGAACTACGGCTAAGCGAATTTTGACTAGACAATACCCACCAGAGTCAGAGAAGATCAACTACCCAGTTACCAGCAAAGACATTAAGGGCAAAGAATTAGTTGATAAGGTGACTAGACTCAGTCAAAATGAAGTCTATCAGGCTTTCATCAACCAGTGGGGATTGAATGAAGCTGTGAGTGTTAGACAGCTGGCCGAGTTAATCAGCACGCATGTTTTCAATGAAAAGGACCTGGATAATCAGGGACAGTTGAAGAGAATAGTTCAAGAGGCTGGCAAGACTTATCAAAAGCATGCACAGGATCCTAAGGTTAAAGGGATGTTTGTGATCGTATATCTCAATAAGGTGAGGGATGCGGTGTATGAGCTAGCTGATAAGGTTGTTGGTGGATTGTTAGATGAGTAAGGTGACGATGATGGAAAAAAATAATGGTATACCTAAGTTGAGGTTCCCAGGTTTTACTGATCCTTGGGAACAGCGAAAGTTAGGGGATTTCTTTAAAAAATATCAAAATAAGATATTTCTAGATGATACTACAAAATATATTCAAATATCAGTAAGAAATACAGGAAAAGTTGAATATCGTACGACTAATTATGGAAAAAATATAGGTAGGAAGCGTCAATATTTAGTAGACACTAAAAATTATCCCGATACTTTAACATTTACTAGACAGACTGTTTATGAAGGTGGTATAGGCTACATACCCAGTTCACTTAATGGTGCAATTGTTACTGAGAACATGCCGTTGTTGGCTAAAAATAGTAAGATAGACAAAAATTTTTCAAAAATATTATTTAAGACACACTTGTATTATCACAATGTTATCGAAAAGAACAAACCTATTGGTTCGGCACAAAAAGCTTTACATGAAAAGGTATGGCTCGAAAGCGTCGTAACAGTACCTACTTTACTTGAACAACAGAAGATAGGGGAATTTTTCAAACAACTAGATTCCCTCATCGCCCTTCATCAGCGTAAGTTAGACCACCTTAAAGAAAAGAAACGTGGTCTACTTCAAAAGATGTTCCCTAAAAATGGTGAGGTAGTACCCGAATTACGGTTCCCTGGTTTTACCGATCCTTGGGAACAGCGCAAGGTTGGTTATTATTTAAAAAAGAGTACTGTTTCAGGATCAAATGGTACGGTAGCTAAAAAATTAACTGTAAAGTTATGGGGAAAAGGTGTAGTTCAGAAAGAGACGATAACTCAAGGAAGCAGCAATACAAAATATTATAAAAGAAGTGCTGGTCAATTGATGTATGGAAAATTAGATTTTTTGCATGCAGCCTTTGGAATTGTACCAAAAAAGTTAGACGGGTATGAATCAACAGCCGATTCTCCAGCTTTCGATGTAGTAAACGGAGATTCTAGATTTTTATTAGAAAACTTTTTACGTCGAGACTTTTATCTCCAGAATGGTGAAAAGGCTAATGGCTCTCGAAGAGCTAAACGTATACACGAAAATGTCTTTTTAAACATGGAAATATATGCTCCTAATACTATGGAACAAAGGGCAATATCAGACTTTCTCCAACAACTTGACACCCTCATCTCTCTTCATCAGCGTAAGCTAGATCACCTCAAAGAAATGAAAAAAGCATTGCTACAACAGATGTTTATCTAACAGAAAATGTAAAAGGAGCACAAAAAATGGACAACTCAATCGAAAAAATCGGCGCCAAACTCTGGGAAATGGCCAACGAACTCAGAGGAAATATGGACGCCTCTGAATATAAGAACTATATTTTGGCATTCATGTTCTATAGATACTTGTCAGAACACCAAGAAAAGTACTTTGCTGAAAATGTTGGCTTAACTGCTGAAGATGGCAAGACTCTTAATGATGATTATGTTGAAAAAGCTGCCGAATACGGCGAAGATCAATTCATTAAGCTAGCGTCAGACAACCTAGGATATGCAATTGCACCAAATGATACTTGGGCATCTTTGATTAAGCGCATTGATGAAGGTGAAGTAATTCCTAGCGATTACCAGGCAATGTTTGATAACTTCAACAACAATGCTAAGTTGAACGTTCAAGCAAATAAGGACTTCCAAGGCGTGTTCAATGACGTGAACCTTGGTGACAACAAGCTTGGAACTAGCACAACCCTTAGAGCTAAGTCATTGAGCAAGATCGTTAAGTTGGTTGATAGCATGGAATACACCGATGAAAATGGCAAGGACATTCTAGGCGCGATCTATGAATACTTAATCAAACAATTCGCTTCATCAGCTGGTAAGAAGGGTGGAGAATTCTATACTCCTCACGAAGTATCAATCGTTTTATCTAAGTTAGTTACCTTAGGTGAAGTTGATCAAGACAAAGAATTTAGCGTTTACGACCCTACTTGTGGTTCTGGTTCTTTGCTATTGACTGTAGGTAATCAATTACCGGCAGGCATGAAAGATAAGATTCAATATTTTGGTCAAGAACTGAACACTACTACTTACAACTTGGCTAGAATGAACTTGATGATGCACAACGTTGATTACTTCTCAATGCACTTGAGCAATGCGGATACATTGGAACAAGACTGGCCTGATGGTCCCGATGCACAAGGAATTGATCGTCCAAGATTCTTTGATGCAGTTGTCGCAAACCCTCCATACTCCGCTCACTGGAACAACGCAGAAAGCAAATTGAAGGATCCAAGGTTTAGCGATTATGGCAAGCTAGCACCTAAGACTAAGGCTGACTATGCCTTTGTTCTTCACTCTCTTTATCATTTAAATGCTAATGGTAAGATGGCTATTGTTTTGCCACACGGTGTATTATTCCGTGGTGCAGCGGAAGAAATGATTCGTAAGAACATCATCGACAAGAATTACCTTGATGCAGTAATTGGTTTGCCAGCTAACTTGTTCTACGGAACTTCAATCCCAACTTGTGTTGTGGTATTTAAGAAGAACAGAAGCAACAAGGATATTCTCTTTATCGATGCAAGTAAGGATTTCGAAAAGGCCAAGAACCAAAACAGATTGACTGACGAGAATATTGATAAGATTATAGAAGCATATAAAGAACGAAAGGATATCGACAAGTATGCTCACGTAGCAAGTCTTGATGAAATCAAGGAAAATGATTACAATCTTAACATCCCTAGATATGTCGATACTTTCGAAGAAGAACCAGAAATCGATCTTGCAGAAGTAAATCGTCAGTTAAAAGAAGATGATGCAGAGATTGCAGAATTGGAAAAGAAGATCAACGAACAGCTTAAATTACTAGGCGTTGACGAAATATAGATATACAAGAAGGCAGATAATTTATCTGCTTTTTTTGTTATGACTGGGAACAGCGGAAGTTAGCATCATTATTTGCGAAGTTTACAGATGGTGATTGGATTGAATCAAAAGACCAAGCTAGTTCCGGTATTCGACTAGTACAGACAGGAAATATTGGAATTACAGAATTTATTAATAAGTTCGGTAATGAAAAGTGGATATCAGAAGAAACTTTTAAAAAACTTAATTGTGAGGAAATCTTTCCAGGGGATATTATAATTTCACGATTGCCTGATCCAGCTGGTAGGGCTTGTATATTACCAAAGCTAAAGACAAGGATGATAACAGCTGTTGACTGTACAATAGCAAGAACATCTAGGGAAACTTCTGCAGAATTTATAGTTCAATATTTATCAACACAAACATATTTCAAGTATGTGCAAAGCTGCCTAGCTGGGGGAACGAGGCAAAGAATTAGTCGTAAAAATCTTGCCGACTTCAATGTAAGTATCCCAACTGATATAAAAGAGCAAAAGCAAATAGGAGATTTCTTTAAACAACTTGACTCTCTCATCGCTCTTTATCAGCGTAAGCCACAAACAAAATCTAACTTAAACTTGATAAATACCTCATTACAAGATCATTATCCTGATTTTCGAGTTCATTGATAATGTGCATGTACACTTTCTGCGTGGTGGTAATCGATGAATGTCCCAACCTGCGCGAAACACTAGCAATCGATACGCCCGCAAACATCAGCAGGGATGCATGCGTATGTCGCAAACCATGTATCGAAATTTCAGGGATGCCACATTTTTTGCAATGTCGATTAAGCCACTTATTAGGCGTCGAATTACAAACGGGACCACTAGCAAAGATAGGCTTTTTCGGCTCTTTGTTCCTAATAAGCTGTTGGAATTGCATCCCTAGCTGCCAATCAATTTGTACCTTTCGAATCGAGGATTTATTTTTTGTCGGACTAAAACCCGTTCCTTTTTTATAATCCCAGGTCTTATCGACTGAAATAGTTTGATGAATAAAATCGAAATCATCAGGCGTCAATGCAATAGCTTCTGAAAAACGCAGTCCAGTTTTAGCGATTAACAAAATTAACCAATCCCAGTTAACTTCAGGACTTAAGTCCAAATCTTCTAAAAGACTGTGCAATTCAAATTGATTGAGATACTTCTTGCGCTTAGGTCTAGGAGCCTTGCCTTTGAAAATTGCTTTTCTAGTTGGATTACGAGGAATTAATCCTTCGTCAACCGCATCTAAAATTGCGCCTTTGATTTGATGATGAAAATCAATAACAGTCTGGCGTTCATGTGTGAGCGCGTAAAGGTTCAATAATTCTTGATACTGCGAGCGATCAAGATCCTTCAGCTGTAAATTTGGAACGAGCGTTGCAATATGCTGATGATTGTTGAGGTACTTTTCAAGCGTAACCTCACGAACAGCGCCTTCTTTGTATAGTTTGATCCATTGCAAAAAATAATCTTTGAATAAACTGTTGGGTGTAAAATTACTGAGTTCCATAATAGTTCTCCATCTTCAGGTGGCTTACGCTGATGAAGGGTGATGAGGGAATCAAAGGTATCAAAGAATTCACTTATCTTTCTTTGCTCTGTTGTAGAGTTTGGCATAGTAAGTATCAATTTTTTTAATTTACTAAGATACATATACGTTCTAGATCCACCCTGTTTTTGTAAAAGAGCATACTTTGCAAATTCATTTCCATGGTTTAATTGTATTTGTAAATAACGAGAATCTAAATGTTTATTTGTTGTAAAAACAGGATAAAGCGTGCTTACTATTCCTTTATCGACAATTTTATTGATGTTAAATCTAAAAATATTGTCATCTGACATATGGCGGTAAGTGAAATAACCATATGGAACAACATTATAACCAGTGTTATCTTTCGAAGCCACTTGATTACCTGAATAATATTCCGTTTGAAGAAAAATTCCTTTTCTTGATGAAGTTAAAATTGGATATTGATTATTTACGATTGTTTTTTCATGAAATTCAATTATAAAATCCCCCAACTTCCGCTGTTCCCATTTAACATAAATGACAGCAAATCTAGTTTTCTTCCTATCGTCAAAACACTTTCACAAAATATGACGGAAATCAACCATGATCCAAGTCCAGTATCTCAAAAAGCAAGGACAATATCTAAAAATATCGCTTCATAAAACTTCCGCCGTTCCACAGTAATTTAAATTTTTGCTAAAATAAACATAGAAAAAGGGCAGTTGTACTGGTAATACAACTACCCCAGAGTCACTACAAGCAGTGGCTAAATGGATAAAAGTTGATATTTAGACCGCTACTTCAAGCGGTCTTTTTCTACGTAAAGTCAAGCGCAATAAGGTGTTTGGCTTTATTTTTTATCTAAATTTTGTCATGAGTATCTTTTAGTGGCGATTTATTTTTTTAGAAAGCATACTAAATAAGCCCACCTCTATATTTAATTTATGGGCTTAGCGTTATAATGTACTTGATCAATTAATTACGACTAAAGTCTTTTTGGTTATGTGTGGCTACGTTGTAATCATATAGTTGATCATTGATAATCAGAGCATAAATGGTCCTGATTAGTTTATGAATTGAAGCAATAGCTATCTTTTTGAACCCTTTGGTTTGAGAGGATAGCTTTTTGCTTTCATAATAATCTGCTATATGACACGGATTTGTCTTAGCTGCATTATCAATTTGTCCAATAGCTCGATAAAGCAACTTACGTGCGACTGCATTGCCATGTTTAGTAATACTTAAATTAGATTCCATTTCTCCTGACTGATATCTGCCTGGATCAATTCCGATAAAAGCATTGATTTTATTAGGATTACTAAATCTGCGTAAATCTCCTAACTCTGCTAAAACTCTGACAGCAGTGGTCTGTGCAAAGCCTGGAATGCTTTCTAGGTTTTCTAAATCATGATTAGGCAAAGACTTCGCTAACTTAACCATTCTTGCGATTAAATTTTCTCTTTGATCACTTAAATTAAGCAATCTGTGTGCATAATACTGCACTTGCTCGACTTCTATGCTAGAGCAAGATACAACTGGATAAGCTTGATAAGCTAATTCAATTAATTTATCTGCAGTCCTTAGAGCGTGTTTAAAAGCAATCCCCTTTAAGCTCATTAACCAGTTAATAAGCTGTTTTTTATCTTCTCTTCTTACTAAGTCACAATGAGGATATCGCACAACTATTTGCCAGTAATTTTTACCTTTAGCAGAAGAAAATAGATTTTCAATTTCAGGAAAAGTCGATTGTAGAGCTTGGTGAAGTCAATTTTTAGCCATTACTAAGTCAGCTGTTAACTGGTCATAGAAGCGGCTCAAAGCATTAAGCTGCTTATAAGTTTGAGATTGAAGTTGATTAATTGGATGATGATATAGTCTTTGAATTAAGGCTAAATGATAAGCATCAGTTTTATCAGTCTTATTATGACGTAGTCCCATATCCATTTCTTTTTTAGCTTTAAGAGGATTAAGAATTACATAATCATAGCCATAGTCTTCCAGAAAAGATTGCAGTGTACGTGAATAAACACCGGTAGCTTCAAAAATAATTTGCGGATGTTTAGAAAAAGCGGTTAATTCATGAAGCAATTGAATAAAACCAGGACGATTATTAGTAATGGTTAGTTCATTTTTGCTTTCACCAATTAGTTCACAAACAGTAGAAGTAGATTTGCTTACATCAATTCCAAAAGTAACTTGCATAATAAAAACCTCCAAAACTTAGTAGTAAAACGTATTTACTTAAGAAATCAGATCTAATTTTCTAAACTCGACATCTAGTGTCCACATTCTTCGAAGAGACTATTGAAAACTTAAGTAAAACTGCCAGTTTTGTATACGACATCAAGTGTCTAAAGACCTCAGGGCATATCGTTTTACTACTACTTTAATTCTACAAAAGAATAAAAATAGTGAATCAATTATCCCGTCGGATAACTAATTCACTATTTAGCTTAGAATGTTTTATTTCCAGTTGAACCAACGTTTCTTTTTTTGCTGTTTTTCGTCTTCTGAGGACTTCTGAGCGGTTTTAGACTCATCTTTGGGAAGAATCTAGGTAATGCAGCTGTTGAGCCTGAGCTGTGAGTTTTTGCGCTTGGGTAGCTAATTGATTGCTGGTTTCGATTTGGGTATTTTTGATTTCTAATTCCTTGGCTAGTCTTTCAACTTCTGCTTGGAGAGAAGTGATGGTTTGATTTTTGGAATCAATCAATTGTTGGTAGTGCTCTTTGAGTTCAGCAATTTCTTGTTTTTGACGATTGGTAAGGATGGTAATTTGAGAATGTAATCCATCTATTACTTCCTGAGTTCTGCTAACCTTTGAGCTTTTATTTCTAGTCGTTTCAAGGGTTTTAAAGTAAGTAATAGCCATATCTTTAACTTGAGTTGGATAGTAATTAACATTGCCTATTTTATCAACTGGTGATGCCTTGACTTTGGCTAGATAATTTGACACTTTGTGATAGTCACTGAACCCCAGTATATCAGCTATTTCACGTGTAGTATATGTTTCTTTTCTTGCTTGATTTGTCATAGTAATACCTCAATGTAATATTATGTAATGTTACTTAATACATATTACACTCTTTTTGGAGTGGTATATTTGAGTTTTTAACGATCTAGTCCCTGACTTCTACGCCATTGTAGATATTCCTTTTCTTTTTCGGTTAATTTAGACTGAGATTCTTGCTGTGCTTCTTCTTCTCGCTGTCTCAACTCTTCGACTAATTCCAGCTCTTCTTGCTTCTTTGCCATCAATCGTTGAGCGTTTGCTTTGGCTGTTGCTAGGTCATCACCTACTAATCCTGCCTTATACGCAGATAATAGTTCCTTGGCGTGCTTATTCTTGGCTAGAGCCTTCTGTTGCTGAGCCAATAGTTCTGCAATCAATGCCTGAGTTAGTGGAGTCTTATCGTTTGAAAGCTCGTTTTTGGATTACTCCAAACCTACTTAGGGTTAACACCCCAAGACCCCAATTTAAATTACCAAAAGGAGTGATATAAATGCCAAGAAAAAAGAAGACCGAACTAGATGATCTGATGAAATACATGAAACAGATTCAAGATTATAAGCTCCAATTATCAACTAATCCAGAGGACATAGAGGCTAAAATGAACTTGCAAATCGCAGAAGCAAGAGCGGAGTATTTCCGTGAAAAGATCGATCGAAACTTGCTTAGACAACTTGAAGAAATCGACCAACCAAAAGGTGCTTCAAGAGAAGAAATGATCAAATCCGCTACTGATTTTAGGGATTCGACTTACCCAGAATCTAATCCGCTGGAACGGTATCAACGAGAGGCATTGACCGCTTATATCGATTTTTTAGCAAATGAAAAATAGTGTCTGAGGAAAAGTCTATTTTTAGTTAATTTTAGACCTTCACGCAAAAGAAAAATCCTATTAAATCAAGGTTTATCAATACCAAGATTTAGTAGGATTTCTTAATTTCCGAGTTTTCCCAGACACCTTTTTATATTTTTTGATAAAACATCTATATTGACTATTTATCTTTATCAATGTATTCAGCTGCAAGCTTTTTAAGTTCATTTAGTTTTGGCATATTTTTATCCTCAAATGTTTTTGCAATAGAAGTGTGGTATGCCTCATAGATATTGTCTATTTGCTTTTCTGAAAAACTCCCTTTATCATTGCACCATTTTCTTAATTCTTTCAAAGTGATATCTTTTGAATCGTTGAGATGATCGTAGAATAAGTCTATTAATTCATCTTCATCTTTTTCTGTAAATCCAAAAACATGTCGAAGATAAGAACTATCCTTCATGCGGTCAAAATTAGGATCAAGATGTTCAATTAGTTCGTATAGATCATCGATCATCAATTCATATCTATGTAAAATCTCAACAATTTTTTTAATGTCAGAATTATCAGTTGAAATATCGTATAAATGTAAACTCATTTTTCACCTTTTAAACTAAAGCATCAATTACAGAAGTTATAACATGAGCTGTTACATTTGCGTTTTTACTTGGTACACCAACGGATCTTAGCGCATTATAAATAACTTTCTTAATAACATCTTTACCACCCTTTTTAGCTCGATCGATTGATCTTAGTGGCCCTTCCATACTTCTTAATGCTTCGCCAAAATTAACAGCTTCTTTTCTTCCAACAACTTTTCCAATTATGTTAGTTATTTTAGTTCTATTCTTTAAGATATATTGAGCAATTCTAAATGCAGAATTTCCTACTCCACGATCGGGATATTTGGGAATGTAAATATTTTCTTCAGCTGCAGCGGCCCGAATTATTTCGCGTTGCTTTTCTGAACTGAGAGAATAGAATACTTCGGGGCTATTAGTTGTTTCTACATTGGAATTCGACATACCTTCTTCAGCTAAAACAGAAGCACTCGGTGTTAGAGACGTAATAAATAAAATTCCCCCTAAAGTTAATGCTATTGCCTTTTTTATCCTATTCATGATAAGTCCTCTTTGTGTCTTTTAAGCGTTTTCAAAATTGTAGCATAATTAGAACTATAAAGACAATTTATAAGCTTAAATTTTATTTTTTGTGAAAAAAGAGCCATATAGGATTCAGATCGTTGATCCCATAGGCTCTTTTTTTGACGTTTTTTCAATTTCACAAGTAGATTGGTGCTGAGAAGGCAATTCTACGGCAGTTTCGTTAGTCCAGACCTAAGGCAGTAGGCTAGAATGCTGATAGATCAATGTTTATCGGTGTTTTTCTGCCTGAAATAAGTGTGATTAAAATATCAATTTTAAAAAGACAAAGGAAAAATATTCTTAAGGCTACCCTTGATTTTCTCGTTCTTGAATGTCATGTTCCATTAAATCTCTAACGATGTTCAGATACCGCTCGGGAACCGGATATCCCCTATATGAATGGGGAAGATCGTCTTCTAGTCTAATAGATTCCTGGTTGTGAGGGATAGGATCGTCAGTCTCACCGCTTAAATAGTCAACAGAGGTGTGTAGAACTCTAGCTACCGCTGTTAAAGCCATGATTCCAGGCTTTCTATTTTTCCAGTTATAGATGCTTCTTTTCCCTAAGCCTGCTTTATCGTTGACTTCCAGCAGGGACATTTTCCTTTTTTTTGCTAGTTCTTTCGTTCTTTCAAACTCGATCATGATAGAGAAACTCCAATTTTTCAAAAAATATATCGTAAAAGCATATTTTTAGTTGACAAGTTTATTAAATAAGCATATTATAAAATCGTCAACAAAAAATAAACAGGCCGATGACTTAATTATTTTTCACTGTTAGCTATTGAGGTCATTGCGCTATTTATTATGCCCTAATTGTAGTATATTGACTGCTTTATGTCAAATTTATGTACGTCAATACTACATGAGGCGACTTGTTGAATATTTTTAAACAGAGGTGAAGTCCAATGGACATGTAATAGCTCCCTTTGATTATAAGAGAGGTGAATTAATTTAATCATGGATATTCATGACTATGTAGAACTGATCGCCTTAATTTTATGGGTGATCAGTGTAATTGGTATTGGCATCTTGAGCAGAGTTCATTTTAAGAATAAGCAACTGGAAGAGTTTCGTAATACTGCCGATAAATTGATGAAAAGCTATGTCTGCTTATACGACAAAGAAAACTTATCTAATATGCAGAAAATTAATCGTGTCGGCAATGCGGTAGTAGATGGACTGGAAGCTAAGGGCTTTAAGTTAAATGAACAAGAAGTGCAGGACATTTTTGCGGAAGTTGCGAAGCAAATGAACAAACAGCACGATACTCAGGATAAGCAGTAAATTTATAAATTTTTCGGAGGTTTTATGATGGTTGATATTAAAGAAATGTATGATTTAAAAGGATTACATGAAGTTGTAGTCCAAAAAGGCAATGTTGGTAGGTCATATATTTATGCATTGCAATTGTTAGAAAGTGGTACAGATGCGGTAGTATATCGAGCACGTAAAGGTTCAAGTTTTACTAAAGGTAAGTATGCAGAGAGATTATATTTAGAGGGACCAAAAACTAAAGGTATTAATATAAACCAAACTGCTGGTGGGCATACTCAAACGTGGGAATATGCAGGACCAGCAGGGAGTCGTGAGGATGGTGGTAGAGAAAATAATTCTGCTGGTTGGTTTATTGGAACCAAGAGTAAGTATAATGCAAAAGATAAAATCTACTGGGATACTCAAATTGCTAGAGTACCATTTCATAAACAAAAGTATGAGAATAACACTCAACTTCCACGAATCTCAAATTTAAACCAAGCTGGTAAAAAGTTTGGTTTAGGCTATGATGGAAGTACACTAGTAAGATCAGAAGCAGCGGTGTCACCATCACCAAATTATAGTTATTTCTTGATTGTAACAGTTGATAGTGCAGGAACTGGTTATTTCTCTGTATATGATTTAGCTGATGTGAACGATGCTTTGAATAGTGTTGGAACTGGCGATGTAAACTTAAGGACACACAATTTATCGGATCAATGTATTAATGCGTTTAAGATCGATAATTTAATTAAAAAAGTAGGATCACTTCAAGGATATGATATCGATGATAATTTAAATATCTACATTTCAAGTGAAAGACATCCTGATGCGTCTAACATTAAATCAAAGCCAAGAAAAATTGTTAAAATTCCATGGGGCACGACAGAAATAGGTCAGTGGGATATTCTAAATTTAGATGGATATAGTGAGTTAGATGATTCAGGATATGCGACAGAATTTGAAGGTATTCAAGTTAATAATGAAAATGATGTTTATCTAACTGTTGCTTATCATGATGAATGGACATATGATACAAAGAAAAATAAAATCTTTAGAATAACTTGGTAAAACGAAAGGACAATTAACCCGCAATGGAAGGCTAATTGTCCTTTTTATGATTAATATACAGTTGTAATACCGTCAACAAAAGACTTAAGTGGATGAGAAAATACTAGATGTCTAGGCTTTCTAACTACATCGAAAGCTTTAACATAATAATTTGTATTTTTTATATGATAAGCAGTACCAATTAGATTATCAAATCCTACAGTATCATCTACAACTAACTTCTTGTTTTTTGGTAATATAATCGCATCCTCAACTCTGTTATTAGCAACTTTCGTTAAAGCGTAGATATGTTTTTGATTGATTTCTTTAGGATCTCGTGTTATGACCGTTTCCTGATTAGTTGCTAATAAACGTGCTTTATGCGAATAAGGTGAAGGAAGAGCTTCAGTATAAATGGCTTTGACATTCATACACTTGATGTATCTATTAGGGCCTGTTTTATAATATTCTATATTTTTTATAATTGTATACGGAAGCCAGTATAAATAGGTAAACGTAGGAGTTTTATAATTTGACACAGTACCTTCATCTGACCGTTTCATTATGTAATATCTTTTTACGGAATTTGTCTTCTCTAATTTACCCGGAGCAGTAATTACAATGTTTTTCTTGATATAATTACCTTTTCCATATAAACGTTTTCCTTTATTGTTGTAAACGTAGGTATTATGATTTAAATACAGTTTAACTGTATCGGATTCGGCAGCACTAGCATGCTCTGCTGTTACGACAAACAAAACAGCAGCCAGAAATACTGACATTAGTACATGAATTCTTCTTTTAGCAAGCATAATATAAGCCTCCTTGTCTCAAGGCAATTATAGCACAGTAAGCATCATTTGAACAGCAATTGATGCAGGTGTTTCGCTAATTCTTTCGTTCTTTCGAACTCGATCATGATAGAGAACCCCGATTTATCAAAGATACTGATGTTTACAATGTCGATGGCACTATGCAAGACCACAAGGGAACAAAGATTGTAAAACAAGGTGGGCACATTAAAGTAGATAAGCTTGTATACATTTGGGTACCAAGTGAAAATAAAGCAGAATTGTTCTATCACCTAGTAGGCACTAAATTCTATGCTACGGGCAATATTGATCGAATCGATGTTGGTAGCGATGCTTATGTAAAGGCAAGTGATGTTAAATTTATCCCTCAAGGTTTGACATTGTCTCCATCAAATACAGCTGCTGAAGCAGAAGCTGCTGCAAAGAAGTAAACTGTGCGATAGTTTTTTGAATAGCAATTAATACAATCAAAATTCAAATAGATTTTGATTGTATTTTTTTGCCTTAAATTGTGACATTGCCATTGAAAACTGTTAGCATTTTTACTAAAATTTACCTATGAAATGAGTCTTGATTTAGTGATATTAAGATTCGTTACTATGGATAGAAAGTTTAGTGATCATAATGATCGAATTAGAACGAATCAAGGAATTAGCGAAGAAACAGCACTTATCTGTGAGAGAGGTGAACGATAGAGCAGGATAGGGCAAGAGTTCGATTTATAATTGGAAATTTACCAAGCCTTAAAAGCAGTGGCTGAGGTTTTAGGGACTACTACGGATTATCTCAATGGATCAAACGACTTGGTTCATCCGTATCCTGACGTTTCTTCGATCCCAATCGATGACGATAAGCCGTATTCTTATCGTGGCTATCATGTTCCGGATAAATATTTAGAAATAGTGAAGAGCTTGATGGATTATGATATAGGGAAAGGTGTAGCAGACGATGTTAAGGATTGATTATCAGGGCGAGTCGGAACTTAATGAATTTTTGGATAAATTTATTGCGAATATCAAATATATTCTGTTTACCATTCTTATGGAAGACCATGCACCAAGCTTTACTCTTAAGCGTAGCCGTGTTATTGCGTACAATTCTAACTGGTACAACAGAGCTGAGCGGCCTTTTACCAAAGCGCATGAGATTGGCCATGCGATTTCTAGCATCGTAACTGTATTGTATGGTGGCTCATCCTATAGCGAGGAAGCAATAGCAGACATGGTAGCTACGCAGCTGCTTTATGGATTGTCGAAAATGGTATTGGTTGGGCAGATCAAGTATCTGAAGATGGTAAGATTCATGATGATTATCGGATCGAATACTTGCAAGAAAACATTGCCTCAATGCGCGATGCTGTAACAATTGATGGCGTAGAATTGATGGGCTACACCATGTGGGGATGCATCGACTTGGTTAGTGCTGGTACTGGTGAAATGCGCAAGCGCTATGGCTTTGTTTATGTTAATAAGGATGATGAAGGCAAGGGTGACTTGTCACGTACGCCAAAAGATTCCTTCTACTGGTATAAGAAGGTTATCGCCAGTCAAGGCGAAGATTTGAGTGAGTAGTTTTGACAAAACGGATAGTCTAACGGTTATATCCCACTCTAGATAGATACACTATACGTAAATAATTTAAAAGCACTCGGTTCTGATTAGCCGAGTGCTTTTTGATGTTAGGTGATATTTTGTTATTTTTTATTACCAGAATTTTTTGAATTAATATAACAGTACAAACCTACAGTAGAAAAGAAAATTATAAACAGGTTTGTTAAAATTCTCAATATTCCATCCCAAACAAGGTAGTCTATTAATAAGAAAACATAGGGTGCCGTAAATAAGGCATCTCACATAGTAATAAAGGTGCAAAAAGCCAATGGAACATGTTACAGTAAGTAGAAACAGCTTTAAGAGTATTTTCAAAAAAGGACATACAACATGCAAACAATTTCTTACTATGATTCGCCCTTTGGAAAAATTCTACTAGCTAGCGACCAAGCAGGATTAACCGGTTTATGGTTTGAAGATGATCGTGGCTATGCAGATAATTTGACTTCAGAACATCGCTTGGGCGAATCTAGCTTTGTCAAAGATGCCAAAGAATGGCTAGATTTGTATTTTGCAAAGCAAAAGCCAGATTTTACGCCTAAATTGCATTTGCAAGGAACTGATTTCCAGATCAAAGTTTGGCAAGAGTTGATGAAGATTCCTTATGGTCAAGTTATTTCTTATAAGGACCTAGCTCAAAAAGTTTCTAGCGATCCAAAGCATTTACCTATCCGGGCAGCCGGCGGGGCAGTAGGCAAGAATCATATTACCGTCATTATTCCATGTCACCGCGTAATTGGTGCTAATAATAACCTAACTGGCTATCGAGCTGGCATTGAGAAGAAGATTCAGCTGCTAGAGCTAGAAGGAATTAATACTAAACTTTTCACAAATCCTAGATAATTAAGTAAAGTCATCCAGCTGGATGACTTTTTTAGTACATGTTGTTTTTATAAAATAACATAAAAAATAAATATATCAAGATTATGCAATCCATATCTTATAACTTAGGTATATATTTTTTTATTCAAGTGTCTGATAAAAGTATATACCATTTTTATTTCCTAATATAGAAATCAAGGCGAAACAAGCGTTTTTAGATCTTGCTGAAAATAGGCCTATAAATAATAACCAGACTTTAAAGAACTTAGAATAAATCAGCGGTTAGGCTACTTTAAATAATACCTGAAAAATATTTCAGGTTTTGAAACGTTGTTTCCCATCATCGAAACAACAGTTCGATCACTTTGAAATCGCTTTCTTTATCAAAAAAATGTGCTTTAATAAACCATGTAAGGTACCTCACAAGAAAAAAGGTAAAAATGAAACCGAAGGAGATTTTAACTTATGGTTGAGGATAACAGAAAGTTTTCAGTTGTTATTGCCGGCGGTGGTAGTACATTTACACCAGGCTTTGTGATTAATCTTTTAAAGAGTCAAGACAAGTTCCCACTTAGAAAATTGAAGTTCTACGACAACGATGCAGAACGTCAAAAGAAGATCGGTGACGCAGTTGCCATCATCATGAAGGAACGTGCTCCTGAAATCGAATTTTCATACACGACTGATCCAAAGGAAGCCTTCACTGATGTTGACTTCGTAATGGGTTCAATCCGTGTCGGTAAGTACGAAATGCGTTCATACGATGAAAAGATTCCTCTAAAATATGGCGTTTACGGCCAAGAAACTACAGGACCAGGGGGAATGGCTTACGGACTTCGTTCAATCAAGTCAATCATCGAAATCATTGATTGGATGGAAGAATACTCACCAAATGCTTGGATGATCAACTACTCAAACACTATTGCGATCGTTTCAGAAGCATGTAGAAGATTCCGTCCAAATGCTAAGGTAATCAACATTTGTGACATGCCAATCGACTTAATGGATAGAATGGCTGTTATCGCCGGACGTAAGAGCTTTAAAGACTTAGACTTTAAGTACTATGGTTTGAACCACTTTGGTTGGTGGAAAGAAGTTCGCGACCGCAAGACTGGCGAAGACTTAACTCCAATGCTTAAGGAATACGTTGCTAAGAACGGCTACTGGGTAGGCGGCGAATACGACGAACATACCGAAGCAAGTTGGGAAGCAACTTTCAAGGAAGCTGCCGAAGTTTACCAATTAGACCCAACTACTTTGCCAAACACTTACTTGCAATACTACTACTTCCCACAATACGAAGTTAAGAATGCTGATCCAAAGCACACTAGAACTGACGAAATTCTTGAATACCGTCAAAAGTTAGTCTTTGGTGAATGTGAAAGAATCGTCAAGGAAGGAACTGCTAAGGGAAACCTTTGGGACTACTCAGAAGTTCACTCAGAATACATTGTAGATATTTGCCACGCAATTGCCTACAATACTCATGAAAAATTCCTTGCCAACATTCCAAACAACGGTGCAATTTCAAATATCGCTGATGACGCAATCGTTGAAGTACCTTGCTTGTTTGGTGCAGACGGCGTACAACCAATTTGCCAAGGCGAAGCCGGCAGATTGCAATACGGTATGATCAACGAACAAGTAACTTGTGAAAAGTTGGTTGTAGATGCTTATGAACAAAAGTCATACGTAAAGATGCTCGAAGCATTCGCTTTGAACAAGACTGTTCCAGACGCATCCGTTGCCAAGAAGATTCTCGACGACATGATGGTTGTAAACAAGCCTTACTGGCCCGACTTGAAATAAAAAAGTCAAAAATTAAAGAGAAGGCAGCTTGCTATTGAGGAAGTAGCTGGCTGCCTTTATCTTTGGAGTAAAAAATGAGGTGAAGGAAATATGATGCAGAAACTGCAGAGATTCGGTGGGGCGATGTTCGTTCCAGTCCTACTGTTCTCATTCTCAGGTATAGTAGTTGCCCTTGGTAGTTTGTTCATGAACCCAATGATCTTTGGCAATATTGCTAAAGAAGGGACCATGTGGTATGGAATTTGGTACGTAATTTCTCAAGGTGGTTGGACCGTCTTCAACCAAGTAGAACTATTGTTCGTGGTTGGTTTGCCAATTGGACTTGCTAGAAGTTCCAAGGGTCGGGCAGCCATGGAATCATTAGTTACTTATTTGACTTTTAACTACTTTATTGGTGGTTTCTTAAGTCAATGGGGACCATTCTTTGGCGTTAACAACTGGAACAAGCCATTGGTTGCCAACGCAACTAACGGTGGTTTGAAGGAAATCGCTGGTATCAAGACATTGAACACTTCTATTGTTGGTGCCTTGATCGTAGCCGGTATTGTTATTTGGCTTCACAACCGTTACTTTGACAAGAAATTGCCAGAATTCCTCGGAACTTTCCAAGGTTCAACTTACATCGTAATTCTTGGCTTCTTGGCAATGATCCCAACTGCATTTTTGACTTGTCTTATTTGGCCAAAAATCCAACTTGGTATCGACTCAATGCAATCATTCATGGTATCTAGTGGAGTGATCGGCGTTTGGATCTTCAACTTCTTGAACAGAGTCTTGATTCCGACCGGTTTGCACCACTTGGTATACATCCCATTCCAATTCGGTCCAGCCGTAGTAGCTGGCGGACTTCAACCATACTGGTTGCAACACTTATCAGAATTCGCTGCAAGTTCAGCTCCATTGAAGCAACTTGCTCCACAATTCGGATTCCCTCTATATGGTAATGAAAAGGTCTTCTTGGCACCTATTATCTGTGTTGCCTTCTACGCAACAGCTAAAAAGAACAAGAAAAAGCAAACTGCTGCTTTGGTAATTCCAGCAGCCTTGACTTCATTATTTGCTGGTATTACTGAACCAGTTGACTTCACTTACTTGTTTGCTGCACCAAGTTTGTGGATTATCTACTCATTGCTTGCAGCTACTATGAACACCTTGATGTACTCATTCGGTGTTGTTGGTATGATGACTGACGGTGCCATTGGTATCGCTGCTCAAAACTGGATTCCACTTTGGGCTAACCATTGGTCAACTTACTTGATTCAATTTGCAATTGGTCTTATCTTTGCAGCACTCACATTCTTTATCTTCAAGTTCATGATCGAAAAGAACAACTACTTGACTCCAGGTCGTGAAGCAGATGACGTTGATGCTAAATTGATGTCTAAGGCTGAATACAAGGCTGCTAAGGCTGCTGAATCAGCTCAAGCAACTGATGCAAACGATCCATACATTGCAAGAGCAACTGCTTACTTGCAATTGTTAGGAGGCCCTGCAAACATTACTGAAATCAACTCTTGTGCAACTAGATTGAGAATCACCGTTGTTGATCCAAACAAGGTTGCTCCAGACTCAGCCTTCAAGCAAAACAAGGCCGTTAATGTCGTTCACCACGGTCAAGCCCTTCAAGTTATTGTTGGTTTGGACGTAGCCCAAGTTCTTGAAAGAATGGTTCATATGATCAATGAATCTGGTCAAGCTGGCAACGTAAACACCGAAGCTGATGACAATCCATTTGTTGAACGTGCAACAGGCTTTATTGACTTATTAGGTGGAAAAGAAAACATCGATAAATTTGACTCATGTGCTACTCGCTTAAGAGTAACTGTCTTTGATGAAGCAAAAGTTGCCGATGAAGCAGCCTTCAAGTCAGTTGGTGCTTACGCTCTTGAACATAATGGCAAGCAATTCAATGTTGTAGTTGGCTTAGATGTTGACAGCATTGTTGCAGAAATGAAGCAAATGCTTTAATTAGTCACTATCAATTGTATCTATGCTATACATATATCAATTCTAGGCTTATTGTGATAATATTAACTATATTATTAATTTTTATTGTATCAATACCGCAATAGGTGAAGGGAAGTTATGAGTAGTTTAAGTGCTAGAATTTTTGAAGCGAGAAAAAAGCTAAGCGATACCGATGAAGCATTGGTCAAGCAGCTTTTAGATGACCCAAAAGGCAACAGTCAGCTAAGTTTGGCTGAACTATCTGAAAAGCTGTATGTTTCAAAATCAGCAATTTTCAGATTATGCAAAAAATTAGGGTTATCCGGATATAGCGAACTGAAATTTGAGTTGATGAGAACTTTTGATGAAACAGAAGTTGAATCGACTATTGATATTGTCGATAAAACAGCTGGTATTTTGAAAGGCGTTATTCAACAATACAAACATTACAATTGTGAACCATTTTTCATAGGCTTAGAGAAAGCAGGTACTGTCTATCTGTATTCAACGGGTTGGCAGCAAGAATTGATTGCCAATTACATTGCTAAGGAACTGTTTTTGGTAGGCAAGAATACTACTGTTTTGCCATCGGCATTTGACGAATTAAGGCGTTGCAGTAGCTGGGCTAAAAAAGATGATATGCTAATTATCGTTACTTTTAGTGGAAATAGGGAACGGCTTTATGAGGAATTGAACAAGATCAGACTTACTAACAACCGTCTGAATATTGTTTCGCTGACTCGTCCAGGTGCTAACAAAATCACATCCATTTCCGATTTTAGTTTATTTTTCGATACGATCGACTTTTCTACTTATAAAGGGTTTTCAAATGAAAAGATATCCTTTTCGCCAGCTTATGTTTATGTCGACTTGCTAATCAATGAATATTATCTTTGGCACAATAATCAAAAGGAGCAGAATAATGGGGAAGCTTAAAAGTGGAGGCAAATTATACCTCAAGAAATTATCAGAATCGTTAGACATTACCCCTCGGCGACTCTTAACGGTCTATAGTTACATTTTATTTCTAACCCCGTTAGCATATTGGGCTTTCATTGAATTTCAAAGCGTGTACGCAAAAGTTACTCCTCTAGCGATAATCAAACAGAATCCTACCATCACGCTTGCATTGATTGTCTCAATAGTAGATTTTGTTCTAGGATACTATCTGCTTTTGCACAAAGAAGATTTTCTTGACAGGGATAGTTTCAAGTTGCTCATGGTAACGCAATTCATAGCTCAGGCGATGCTTGTTAATATCATTTGTGCTTTGATCGCAGTTGTTGGTCTATTGAACATGGGTTCATTAGAGTATACTGATGATAGGGCAGTATTGCAGAGAAATAAGTTTACAATTTTTAGTTCACTAGCAGGTCTAGCATTTAGCTTTGTACTTCTAGTTATTATCAAATTAAGATAAGAAGGTTATGCATTATGTTTAAATTATTTGGCAAAAAGAAATCAAAAGCACATCAAGTTTACGCTCCAACAGATGGCAAACTTATGCCAATCACTGAAGTTAAAGATGATGTCTTTTCAACCAAGATGCTCGGCGATGGCCTAGCAGTAAAGTCAACTAGTGGCAAGATTTATGCCCCAGTAGATGGAACTATCACGACTGTTTTTCCTACCAAGCACGCGATCGGCATCACTACTGAAGAAGGATTGGAAATCTTGATTCACTTAGGCTTAGACACGGTTGAATTGAAGGGTGAACCATTTGAAACCCTGGTTCAAGTTGGCCAAACCGTCAAGCACGGCACTCAATTAGTAAACATGGATTCTGCCAAGATTCAGGCAGCTGGCTATGATGACACAGTAATCGTGGTTTACACTAACATGGATTTACTTGAATCAGTCAGCGAAGTTAAGCCTGGCGACGTAAGTCATGATCAAGAAGTACAAGAAATTACTTATAAGTAATCTATTTTGCAAAAGCCTTCGACCCTAGGTCGAGGGCTTTTTCTACGTATTCGTTCACAATACGCAATCGCAAGTTTTCTTCTTTCAGCTTTTGGATCTCTTTCTCCAGTTCCTTTTACAAAACTTTCAATAAATTTATGTTCATTTAGTCCTGCAATTGGTGCAAAAATGTAAGCAACAGCTAAAAATACTACCGAAATTTCAGTGAAGTACCAGCCTTTTTGTTGAACACCCCAGATCATAATGATAAATCCTAGAGCAAAGACAAGTAAGGTCAATTTTTGTCGAATTGTAAAAACCTGTTTTGTGTCTGTGGTGACTAAATTTAAGAATTTTACTCGGTCAGCTTCATATTGATCGTAAACGATTGACTTGGTGGGATCTTTTCGAACTTTTTCAGCATAATGAGTAACATAAAGAATACCAACAATTAAGCAGGTTAACCACATGACTAATATAAGTGGCAATGCGGAAGTAAAGTTGATCCCAGCTGCGTTAGACGCAATCACTGTTGAGAATGGATTGATGGTAGATGCCATCGTTCCCAAACTAGTTCCTAAGAAAATGGTACCAACGACTGTCATTGTATCGTAGCCAGCCATCAAAAATACTGGGATTAAAATCGGGTAGAAGGCCATAGTTTCTTCGGCAAGACCAAAGGTTGTCCCTCCAATTGCGATTAGTGCCATAACTAGGACAATTAACAGCGTTTGTTTGCCCTCAATCTTCTTTGAAAGGCTTGCCATTCCAGCATCAATTGCCCCATTGGCGTGGACAATGCCGATACATCCCCCAAGGATTAAAACGAAGACAATAATATCAATGCTTTGGGCAATTCCGTTTACCTGGGAAGTTAAAAATTGCTCGACAGCTTCAATAAAAGTTGGCTTCTTGATTTTAATTCTCCGATAAGAATTAGGGATTGCTACTGGTTTATAAATCGTACCATCCGTAAATTTCTTTAAAGCAATTTTTACTCCATATTTGTCAAGAGTAGCTTTAGTTGCACTTGCAGTACTGGTTTTTCCTTCAGGATTTGTGATAATAAACTCATTTTTGGGCTTATCATATGCCAAAGTTGTATAGTTACCAGCAGGAATAAAGAATGTTAGTAACTGAACTAAAATTAGGATAATGATGATTACCGTATAGGCGGTCGGAAATTCAAATTTTTTCTTTGATTGTGTCATAGTGCTCCTCACTTTATGAATAGTAGTTCTTATTCTATATTTTAATACTTTTTAAAGAAAACGGTTTCTTAACATTTGTAAGTAAAAGCTAGTGGTACAATTTAAGTATTAAAAGACAAAGATAATAGATACGAAAGGAAGTCATTATGAGAACCAAAAAATTGATATCGACTGTCGTGGCATTATCTTCTGTAGTTTTATTGGCAAGCATGTCAAACTCAGTAAACGCAGATGAAATTGTTCATCCTAAGCAACCGGATCAAACTGGTAAGCTATATTTGCGTGCTAACTCATACATTTATACTAAATCAGGTAAACGTACTTCTTATGCAGGTAAGTGGAAACTATTAAAAGATGAGTCGGTTAAATACACGGGTACAATTAAGCCTTTGACTAAGAATTACAAATACTATTTTAAGGATAATCAGGCGCAAAAGTATTGGCTGCCTTATCGTACGTACCACAAGTATGCGTATTATCAAATTGCTAACAATAAATATGTTAAAGCAGCTAACGTAAGTGAAGTTAATGGCAATTACATAATTGCTCGCGATCAGGTAGTTAAACCAAAAAAGGGAGCAACAATTTTTACTCCAAATGGTCAATACAACAAAGAATCATATAGTTGGCCTAATTTTGGTAGTTCTCAAAAACTAACATCAATTAAGTCGCTGGTTGTTGATAGTTACGTTGAAACAGCTGATGGTAACCATACGGTACGTTATTACCACATTAAGGGTATAAGTAATCAATATATTCGTGATCCGTTTTTATCAACGCAACCTAAGTTTAGTGTAGAAGCTGAAACAAGCTATACAGCAATAACTGCAGCTAAAGCAATATCTTTATATGATGCAACAGGTAAAGCTGTTTCTTCTGTAAGAAAGAATCATTTGATGCAAGGAATTGAACGGATTTATTTATGGGTACCAGCTGATAATCAAGCTGAATTATTCTACCGAATCAGTGATACTCAAAATTCAACTCCTTTATATGTTAAAGTTGCAGATGTCCGCTATGAGTATGGTCCGAGTGTAAAATTGTACAATTCAGCCAAAGATGCCCAAACTACGTTCAATAAAAAGGCTGATAAAACCGAGTTGGAGCAACTGATAAAGTCTGCAGATAGTGTCCGTTCTACTGCAAAATATTTAAATTCAACCTATCACTACAGGGCTAATTTTGATAGTGCTCTTAAACTAGCAAAACAAGCAGCTCAAGCAAAATCGTCACAAATGGAAATTGATCAAGCTGTTTGGTTCTTACAACAAGAATTAAATAGTCTTCAAGGAAATCAAATTACTGTAAATAGTTATGATCATTTGACCAATGATGAAGCCAAAAAAATCACTCAGATGGCTACAAACTTGTATTCAGCCAAGTATGATAAGAGCTCAAAAGATGGAAAGCGAACATCTGCTAGAGCACTGATGATCAATCACAATACTAAGTTGGTCTTGGAGATAACAGAAACGGGCTACACGGCATCAGGCTATCAAACGGTTGATAAACAAACATATACTGATCTGAAGCTTAGCGATTTTGCCAAACTAGCACCAAAAGCAAGTAAAGTTAATAGCAGCTTTGAAAGTTCGGACAATCAAACTGATTTAGCTAGTGATGCTACTTTGAGTAAGTATGCTCAGTTAATTAAATATGATGATCGTACCAGTGTTTTAGTGGCTAAAACTGATACACCAATTTATCAAGCAGCTAACTTAACAGAGCAAGCATTGCGTTCCGGAGATTTCAGCTTAACAAAGACAGGTAAAATGATTAACAAGGGCAATAATATTGGTTATCTTGTTGGTCCAGTTGTTAAGTTAGATGGCAACTATTACTTAAAAGTTGAGGCCAAAACGCCATATTTTGTAAGAGCAAATGACGTAAAACTTGATAATTTTGCAAATAGCGCTGAATTTAAGAAGTATGATGCTTTACTCAAAGCAGCTTTAAACAACAACTATCGAGTTAATGAAGTAGGACTTAAATTTACTAATGCTAAAATTCCTGTTTATGCGATTGATTCATATGGTAACTTACGTGAGAATCTTACAGAAACTTTGACTAATATAGCTTCTGGTACTAACGATTATGCATATTTTTTAAATAACCCATTCATTACTAAGTATAACGGTGAATTTTATTACCGTGGCCTGACATCATTAAGTTCAGTTTATAAAGCTACTGATGTAATTCCTGTTAAAGCACAGGGAAAATAGGATTAATGGAGCTGTGTCTGGGAAAAAACTAACTCTCAGATACCAAAAGACGATCAATCCAACTCTTAATTTGAGTTGCTTGATCGTCTTTTTCTCGTTATTTTTATTTTCCCAGACACTTTTGTTTTTCTCAAAAATTGTCAAAACTTTATCAAGCAAAAAGAATAACAAGAATGATGATTTTCGTGCATGTAAATCAAAGGTGTTCACTTTTTTTGCAAAAAAAAGAATATTTTTTGATCTTCTTACAATATAAAAAGTAATATATATTTGATTTAAGAAGGAGAGAAATATATGACACAGTTAGATAAGTTGAATAGTAAAAATCGTAAATATTATATACTGAATGATCTACTAAATGGAGAGCATCTTTCTTATCAAGCTTTATCTGACGAATACTTAGTATCTCGCTCAAGCATAGCTAATGATATTGCCTGGATAAGAGAATTCATATCGCAGGATAATTTACAGATAAGCTTTGATAATGATGGCTCATACATTGACTCTGAAGAAGTTGCAAAACAATCAGTTATAAAAAGAGTTATTTTAGAGAACAAAGATTGTGGTATTGATAAACTATTTTTGCATCCCTCATTGGAAGAAGATGTTATGAAAATAATTCATAATGTTTTGGACAAAAAGTCGTATAGAATCTCCGATTTATATTTTGAAAATATTACTTTGATATTGGCAATATACATCTCTCGTAGCAAGAAAGGATTTAAGGTAAATGACTTCCATAATCCCAAAATTCCTAGGATTGAACTGGCAAATTATCCAATTTGTAACTCACTGTTAAGAGAATTGGAAGCATCAGAAATTTATACATTTTCAGAAGAAGAGATAAGATATTTGACATATATTCTGCTTGCAAATGGATTTGATCTGGTTTTGAAGGAGAATCGAATTGAGAGCAATTTGAAAGAAAAAGTCGAAAAATTAATATACGACATAGGCGATGAATATGGAGTAGATATAGGCAATGATTCTAAGTTATTGAATGACTTGCTAATACATATAAGTCAATTGATCAAACGTTCAAGAACGAATACGACAATTGTTAACCCAATTTTGAAAGAAATAAAAATCAATTATGGAAAGCTTTTTGGGATAGTTTGGTATTGTATAAAAAATTCCAGTCTAAGTAACGAAATATTTATATCGGATGATGAGGTTGGGTTTATAACCATTCACTTTCAAGCAGCAATAGAAAGAATGCAAGATCAAAAGCAAATTTATTTTGTGTGTCCGCATGGAATTGGGACTAGTTCATTAGCATTAACTCGTCTGCAAAACTTTTTGCCATCTTCATGCTCAGTATCTGTTTTATCTTTGAACGAACTAAAGGGAAAGAACTTAGATAAGGTTCAAATGATTGTTTCAACCACGAAACTATCTAAACTATCTGTTCCTGTTGTAAATGTGTCACCAATAATCCGCGACGAAGATATTACTCGTGTCATGGCGACCCTTATGAAGGTATCGAAAAACCGATATATAAAAGAGAAAACATGTCTAAGAGATATGGATCCGAATATAGATTTTTCAATATTGTATTTAGAAGATAAAGAAGAATTGGATCAAGACAGTATCTTAAATAAGATATTAGATCAGGTGGATTTTTCTTCTGAAATGAGACGAAAAGAATACCTAAATTCTATTAATGAGAGAGAAAAGATGCAATCATAAAAATGAAATACCGTCCGCAAGCTGTTAGAAGAGTCTACATGCCTAAAGCCAATGGCAAAAAGCGACCTTTAGGAATACCCACGGTCGTAGACCGGGTAATCCAACAAGCGATTGCTCAAGTGCTAATGAAGATCTATGATCCTCATTTTAGCGAGCATAGTTATGGATTTAGACCTGGACGCAGTGCTCATGATGCCATCAATCAAGTTCTAGAATACTTGAATGACGGTTATCAATGGGTGGTCGATCTTGACACTGAGAAATACTTTGACACGGTAAATCATGACAAATTAATTTCAATAATTAGAGAAAGAGTAAATGACAAAACCACCCTCCATTTGATTCGGGCATTCTTGAAAGCCGGAATTATGGAAGATGGTTTGGTTAAGCCTAATAAATTAGGCGTCCCGCAAGGCGGACCTCTTTCGCCAATTCTGTCTAATATCTATTTAGATAAAATGGACCAAGAATTGGAACAAAGAGGCTTGCACTTTGTGCGCTATGCCGATGACTGCAATATTTTTGTCAAAAGTGGTAAATCTGCCAAACGCGTGATGGATTCAATTTCATCCTGGCTAGAAAGAAAACTCTTCTTAAAGGTCAACGCAACCAAAACAAAGGTTGTTAAACCAACTAAGAGCAACTTTCTCGGTTTTGGCTTTTGGAAAAGCGGTAACTCTTGGCAGACAAGACCAGGAGACGATCGTAAAGCCAAACTTTACGACAAGATTAGAGAGCTCCTCTGTCGCAGGAAAGCAGTTGCACAACCGCTATCACTAGTCTTTACGAAGGTAAACCAAGTGGTTAGGGGCTGGATCAACTACTTTAAAATTGGCGGAATGAAGCAATTTCTAACTAAATTCAGTCAATGGTTGCGTCATAAAATACGGGTGGTAATCATTAAACAATGGAAACTGCCAAAACGAATATATACTAACTTGATGCGGATTAACAAGGCACTGAGAACTTTAACGATGAAGATATTCATAAAGTGGCTAATACCCGTCTAGGTTGGTATAAACGCAGTACAGGGCATGTCATTAACTTTTTGCTTAGCCCAAAAGTATTGGGCATAAGCAAAGCGGATCGCCCAGGCTTGGTCGATCCGCTAGAATACTATATATTTCGTAAATAATTACAAATGTAGCGCCGGATACGGAACCGTACGTCCGGTGCAATGAGAGGGGCGAGTTGTTAAACTCCTTCTACTCTATTGCTTTTGATGACTCAATTGTTCTCTTCATGGTATACTTAACTTGTAAATATTTTTTGATTGATTTGATTTTTTCTTGCTTAAGGCAAGACGCTAGCTTATTTAGCTGGATGCGAGTGAATTTTTTTGACAGACTCTAATTGAGTTAGTGTATTGAATTTTATTGAGTGTATTTACAATTTCACGTGAGATTTAAAAGGAGTGCGAACATAATTTGTTTGCGCTCTTTTTGCGTACAATTTTTTTCTATTCGAAAAATAATAAATTGTTATAATTGTTATGTAAGTGTTAAGAAAAGAGGACACTGGGATGTTAATGATTGCAATCGATGTTGGTACGACCAATGCAAAGGTAATAGTTTTCGATGAAAAGGGAAAAGTAGTAGCTAAAGCAGCCCATGGCTATCAGCTGCGCTGTCAACTGCCTGGACAAGCTGAAGAAGATATAGGCGAAATTTGGTCAGCGGTCAAACAAGGATTGAAAGAAGTTGCTGCTAGGATTGACGAGCCTTGTGCAATTACCATGTCGACGGCTATGCATAGCCTGATTGGAATCAAGAATCACCAAGCAATTACGCCGCTTTACAGCTGGGCAGATACCCGGGCAGCTAAATATGCTAAAGATGCAAAGTTAGCTGCAATTGCCAAACGCTCAGGCGTACCGCTTCATCCCATGACTCCACTAGTTAAATTGAGCTGGCTAAAAGCTGAAAATCCGGATCTTTATCAATCAGTCGATCGCTGGATTGATTTGAAAAGCTTTTTGGTGTATCAATTTACCGGCAAGTATCAGACAGACTATAGCTTGGCCGATAGCTACGGCTTTTTTGATCATGAAACTAACTCATGGGATCAAGAGGCTCTTCAGTATTTAGATTTGACTGCTGAAAAGTTGCCTGAAGCAATCGATACAACTAGCAAGCTTGAGATTATTAATTCAGCCTTGATGAAAGAACTAGGCCTTGAGGCTAAAGACTTGGTCATTGGGGCATCAGATGGGACTTTGAGCAATCTTGCCCAGGCAAATCCAGCTACTTCTTTATCGATTAGCTTGGGTACTTCTTCAGCTATCAGAAGCGAAGTTAGCCAGCGCAAACTTGATCCATCTGGCAAGGCTTTTGTTTATTATTTAATGCCAACTCGCTGGGTAGTAGGTGCCCCGTCCAACAATTGCGGAAATATTTGGGCTTGGTGGAAGCAGATACTAGGGTTATCTTTTGAAGAAATGGATGACTTAGTAGCTTCTTCTAGTTTAGGCAGCCATGGAATTTTATTTTATCCATATCTTTATGGCGAAAGGGCGCCTTTGTGGGATGCAAATGCCTCAGGAAAATTGCTGAACTTGCGGGCGGATAACACCAAGGCAGACTTGCTTAGAGCAATTTTGGAAGGAATTTTATTCAATTTGTGCGAAAACTATACCTTGATTGCACCCTTATTAGGAGAAATCAAAGAAGTTAACGTTAGTGGCGGATTAGCTGGTGTTGACGGCGTTTTGCAGATGCTGGCAGACATCTTGAATTTGCCAGTGAATTTGACTAAGCAAGGGGATGCTTCTGCCTTAGGAGCTGCGGTGCTAGGCTTTAGTGTTTATCAAAAAAGCTTGCCCATTGTTGATCATGGACAAGCTAGGTTTGAACCAAATAAGCAGAATGTATTAGCTTATGAGCAGATATTTAATCAGTGGCATAAGCAGCTAAATTAGCTATAAAAAAGCAAAATCCAGACATGAAAGATGTCTGGACGCTTAAGGAATATGTCTCGGAGTTAAATGTAAACGAGTTTTAAGTATAACTATAATATAAAGAGAAGGATATCTCCGAGAATAGGATGTCATGTATAGTGTGTAGGTTCTGCATCCTGTTAGTTAGTAGGTTTACAGGATGAAATATCAATTAGTATTGATATAGAGGGGATGTGTAGCGACTATCCATCGCTACAATCATAGTCTAGCACCATGGCTCCCAAAATATATAATAATATGCTCAGCCTATAGAAAATCTTAAGAAAATTAAAAAAGCTGTAAACTATTTGATAAAGCTTCGTTTTGCATATTGCAAGTCGCATGATTTATAAGTACACTAGGGATGTAAGCATTTTAGGCAAAGTGTGTTAGAGGGACGCGAATATGGAAAGTGATGATAAGGTATTTCTAGAAATAAATGATGACATTCAAAAGATTCAGGGCGTAGAAGTTGCTGATCCTGAAACTTACTTGGAGCTTAAGTCAGCAGTCGTGAATAATGCCGTTCATGGTTGGATTCCAACTAAGGGGGATATTGAATCATTGCTTCAGGTAGCTGATAAATTAGATCCAAGATTTTTGAAAATCTATCGACAAATTAATGCGAAATAATTATTTGCTTTGCAAAAAAGTGATTTTATCTAATTAGGGTAGAATCGCTTTTTTACAAGTAATTCAAATGGTAATTTTGATGTTGAATTTTTCTAAATTTAGATATAAAATTGTGGATATTTCAAATGAAAGAGCTAATGTGAAAAATGTTTGGTAGAAAAAGAAAAATCGAAACAGAAAAAATAATTCTTACCGATATTGATCAAATTTTGCAAGATACCACTATCAAAGCTGAAGAGCGTGATGCATTAATTAGGGTAAAGAATAGACTAGAAAAGGGCCAATACATGCAAAGAGTGTTGAACGACTTTTTAGCACAAGTCAGAAGCTTGGCTTTAAAGTCACAATTATCACCTTCAGTTAGAAAGTTCTACTTAAACATAATCAATGACGCATATCCAGGCACTGCTTGGAGTGGCATGATGTTCATGTAAAAATTGCAAATAAGAGACGAAAAAAGCTACATTATCCAACTGGGGTAATGTAGCTTTTTTACAAGTATGTAAACCCAAATATGGAAGAAGTCCAAGGAGTTATTCACTGTGTGTAAGTTCATTATAGCATGTTTGTTTTCTAAAGGTCCAAATAAACGCTTGTTAAAATAATCAGTTAATTTTCCTGATAGATCAATGATCTGATCGAATTGACTATCAATGATGGGTAATTTTTTCTATAATTAAGAAAGTACAAAATGACGAATTTTGAAAAATATCAACAGAACGGGGATGCAGATTTTGAAGTTAATCTTAGTAAGACACGGCCTAAGTCAGGCAAATGTTGCTAGAACAGTCTCAGGTGCCAAAAGCAATCTAGAATTAAGTCAAAAAGGGATCAAAATTACAACTAAAGCTAGCGAAAGTTTGAAGTTAGAACAAATTGACTTAATTTATGCTAGTCCTCTGATAAGAGCTCAGCAGACTGCGGAAATATTAACGCAAGGAAAAGATTTCTTAACTGACGATCGCTTGATGGAAATGAATTTCGGTTCATGGGAAGGCGCTGATGAAAATTATTTGCGCACTACTTACCCAGACGACTTTGACTTTGAGTTAATGATTGGGACGAACTATATCAAAGATGCGACTGGAGCTGAAAGCTATCAAGATGTGATTGATCGTTGCATGAATTTTATGGATGATTTAAAAAAGCAAGCAGGTGATAAGACTGTGATGCTGGTTTGTCATGGCTTTACGATTCGCTGCTTGATTGCTGGAATATTCGGTTTGGATATCCTTAGCGTAGGTGTGCCAAGGAACTCATCGTTTACAGAAATTGCCTTGGATGAAAATAACAACTTCATGCCTCGTTTGAAGAGCTTCAATCGTCCAGTACCAGAGTATTTTGCTTAAGGACTAGGAAAGAATAGACATGATGAAGTTAGACGAAGACTTGATTTATGAAGTTTTGTCGGCTGTTAGTGAAATACCTACTGGCAAAGTGGCTAGTTACGGGGTGATTGCTAAATTGACTGGTCATGACAAAAATGCCCGTCTGGTTGGCCGAATCCTTCATCAAGCAGAAGATTTTGGTGATTATCCTTGCCACCGGGTAGTTAATTCGGCTGGAAGACTAGTTCCAGGTTGGCAGCAACAGAGGCAGTTGCTTAAGGCAGAAGGTATTGAATTCAAAGCAAATGGCAATGTCGACATGAAAAAGTGTCTTTGGCCCCCCTTTGAATGATCGCAGCATTCCACGATTTGTGGAATTAGGTAGGCAAACTAAAAAGCCGCGTATCACTTTTGGTCGAGTTGCGCAGCTTTTTAGTTAACGTAATTTACCACCGTTTATAACGGATCTGTGTAAAGGGAGCTACTGGTAATAGCTCTCTTTTTTTATAAGACAATTATAGCACTTTTTATAAAAAATAGATAACCACTTCAAATAGTTTGCTACTAAATCATAAAAATAAAGATAAAAAATAAGAGACAGTTAACCTCCCTTTGATTAGCTGTCTCTTTTAATGTAAAGATGTGAATTAGATAAGATATATGTTTCCCTGAGGCTATGCAATATGCGTGCATATTAGAATAAGTATTATAAGATAAGCACAATTACCGCTTGCATACGCTACCTCAAAAGAGGCACATTTTTACCACACGCGAATACTTCGACTTTTGATACTCACTATCCGTACTTTTCTTAAAACCTCTATGCTTATTATAACCCAAGTGTTATTTTTTTGTGTAGTATCTTTCGCATGACTTTGATAAGCAGATGCTGTACAATCTTTGTTGAAGGGGTGATGGAGATTGGATACTCGGCGATTAAATATTTTTGTAGATGTCTGCAAGACGAAGAATTTTTCGGAGACGGCAAGACGGTTGTATGTAACTAGATCAGCAATTATTCAACAAATTAATAAGCTTGAAGAAGAGTTAGATACCAAATTGTTTGAACGGGAAACGCATTCGATTAAGTTGACAGAAGCAGCCAAGAGAATCTTGCCGTTAGCCAAAAAGATGGTCTCTTTGGAAGACGACATGGTCGATATTGTTTCCAGCTTATCTAAGACTATTACAATAGGAACTATTTTCGCAAAGCAACCAATTTTGATGAATAAAGCAATTGCAAAGAATGTGGATTTTAGACATAAGTTTAATATTGAGTTTGAAATGCTTTATGGATTGACCAATATTAATCCTGATATTGATTTTATTGAAACCTATGAGGCCAATAAGTTGATAGATGATGCGTTTGACTTTTTGCCTTTACTTTATAAGAATATTTATATCGCAATGCCAGAAAATAATCCTTTGTCAAAGAAGCAGACTATCGATTTTGATGATTTAAAAGGCTATAGCGTTGCGATGGTTCAGAATGGTATTTCTGTTATGAGTGATAGCATCAAGGAGCAATTTGATCATTATCCTGAGATCACGATTAAGAATTATGGAGTCTATGATTCCGCATTTTTTGCTAAAGCACAGTACAACAACTATCTGATCTGTATTGCAGACGGGATAGAAGCAAATTTGAAGTCTTATGTTTTTAGGCCATTAAATATTGATTTGAAGGCTCAGTATGGCCTATATTATCGAAAAGATGCAAGTGAGCCTGCTAAGAAGTTTTATAACTTGTTGGTAGAAACTTGGGATCTGAAGTAATAAATAGAAATAAATAGGCATATTCATATTGAAATGAATATGCCTATTTTTGTTGAAAATTATGTTGAAATATATCAACGTATTTTTACAAAAATGGCTAAACCAAAGGATTCAATGTCATTAAGTTATTGATACTTCTGTGCCATACAAGAGCCGGGATATGTTAGGAATTAGCTCTGGTGGAGTTGGCTTGGGTCCAATTGGCAGCGTTGCTGCTGGAGCGGCCAGCTTTACAAAAATGGTGGTATTGTTCAAGAGTCTCGACTTACCAAAAATTTCTAAAAAGATTATGAAAGATAAAGATCATGTGGGTTTAAGCCGATTTACTAAAAAGGTAAAGGGTACAAATGATTAGGAAGACCCTAAGACAGGTTATAGAATCTCTAAAGATAGAGATAACCATGGTGGAAGCGATGTAAAATTAAAAGATAAAAGAGCAGGGCATCCACGAATTGCTTCTTTAGGCAAAAATGGCAAGCTATTGAGACATTAATAGTTAGAAAGGAACAAGCAATGGCAAAATCGAACGAATATATCATCGATAAATATAAATTGCGTGGGCTTAAACGTTATTGGCGATACAATCTTGATTATTTTGAAAAATTGTTAAACGATCCAGAAGAAATAGAATTTTTCTTTGTCTATACTTTAGAAACACACAAGACAAAAATTTCTGGTAAATATAAACGCTGGCTAATTAATTTTTTGCTTGAGGCTCACTTGGGAATACAACAGGGTACACTCACAGCGCAAGTAGCTGGGGGGTAGATATTTGAGTGATTTAGGCAGAAGATTAAATCATATAAATATTTAAGAAAGCAAGATTAGACTAATGGTTTATGGGTTACCGCAAAAATATTGCCACTTACGTGAAAATACTAAAAATTTCAAAATTATAGTCTCTATGTTATAATCAGTACAGCAACGAAAAAATTATAGTGTAAAAACAAGATGCTCAACAAAAAGAGGAGAAAGACCAGGCTAGTAGCTGGTCTTTCTCCTCTTTTTGTCATCACTTAATTATACGTTTTTTATCTTTTTACCAGTCAATCCCATCGCATTAATTGCCACGATAATTGACGACATCGCCATGGCCACAGCACCAACGGCTGGGTCTAGAGTGATTCCCATAAATGACAACACACCGGCAGCGAGTGGAATTGCGACAATATTGTAGCCTGCTCCCCACCAGAGATTTTGAACCATTTTCCGATTTGTGATTTTAGCCAAATCAAGAAAATGTAAAATATCGCTAGGTTCTGATTTAACCAACACAACATCAGCGGAATCAATGGCAACATCGGTTCCGGCACCAATTGCAATTCCAATATCGGCCGCGGAAAGACTTGGTGCGTCATTTACGCCGTCACCAACCATGATGACGTGATTGCCCTTTGCTTGATAATCAGCAATAATCTTTTGCTTATCATCTGGTAATAGGCCTGCATGGAATTCAGTCAATCCTAGTAAGTTAGCAACGTGTTCCGCGGCTTTTGGATTATCACCAGTGAGCATTACAGGGGTAATTCCTCGCCTCTGAAGACCACTAATTAATTCCTTAGCACTCGCTTTGATGGTGTCGCCTTCAGCAACCATTCCTTGAACTTGGGTGCCCTGCAATAGGAAGCTGACGGAATTACCCTTAGCAGCCCATTTATCAGCAGTGGCTTTGTCAAACCTGATCCCTTGCTTCGTTAAATAGTTACCATTAACAATCATATAGTCAGTGCCATCAATATTACCGGAAATACCAACGCCCGGAATATTTTGAGACTTTTCAGCCGCAACGACTTCAATGTTCTTCGCTTGGGCTTCAGCAATGATTGCTTGGGCCAGCGGATGAGTCGAATTATTTTCAAGGGCGGCCAGTCGGCTTAATAACGTTGTTTCGTCAATCCCATCATTTGGAATCAATGCATTCACCGTAAATTTACCTTCTGTTAACGTGCCAGTTTTATCCAAGAGAACGTGGCTAACATGTTGACTTGCTTCAATGGCTTGGCGATTTCGAACTAATAGCCCATTTTGAGCGCCAATCGTAGTAGAACGAGAAACCACTAATGGAATCGCTAATCCTAATGCATGCGGGCAAGCAATCACGAAGACGGTCACCATGATCGTCATTGCAGTCGCCAATCCCTGGGGTAACCAGGTAAAGAAAGCAATAATCCCAACACCAAGTGCCGCGTAAAATAGATACTTAGCAACTAAATCAGCTTTATCTTCTGCTTTAGATTTAGCTTGCTGGGCATTTCGAACCATTTTCATTACTTGAGAAAGATAGCCGGAGTCACCAGTACCACTAATTTTAACCGTTAGCGTCCCGTTATTGTTGATTGTACCACCAATGACCTTATCGCCAACGTTCTTGGTAACGGCAGCAGATTCACCGGTTACCAGTGCTTCATTCACGGTCGACTCACCAGCCGTAATAACACCATCGGCTGGAATACTCTCACCTGAACGCACTTGGAAAGCTTGACCAACTTTTAAATCAGATACTGGCACTTCTTTTGTTTCACCATTATCTGTAACTAGATGGGCCGTCTTAGGCAACAGAGCCGCCATCTTTTGTAATGCATTCCCAGCCCCCATCAATGCATTCATTTCAATCCAGTGTCCTAGAAGCATAATTAAAATCAGGGTTGCAAGTTCGAACGAAAAATCCATTACAGGATTTGCCGGGTTCAAGAAGTTGTTGGCAATAAATGCGTACAAACTGTAGAAATATGAAACGGAAATTCCAAGGGTTACTAGCGTCATCATTTCAGGAGATTTATTCTGAATTTCCGCTTTAGCCCCCTTTAAAAAGGGCATTCCGCCATAAAAGTAAAGTGCCGTATCAAACAAAACGATGATAATGCCAACAATTAGCGGTGAACTGAAACTAAGGATGGAAACGTTTAAACCCATGATTGGTGCTAACAGTAAAACTGGAATCGCTAAGACAACGGAGACCCAAAATTTAACTTTCAAATTCCCCATATGCATCATTGAGCCACCGTGCATCATCATGTCGGTCCCAGCCATATCCATATCACCGTGATTCATGTTCATTTGGCTGTGATCCGTTTCGGTCATATCGTGATCCATATGACTCATATTTGATTCATTATTTTCCATATTCTTAGCACTCATGTTTTTCATGTTCATATGTTCCTCTTTATTTTCCATGATTATCGACCCCCTAAAAATAAGTGTGCCTAGCAAAGCGGTTAGAAGCCTAAATATAAGTTCCTTGTGTGGGAATCCCCGGGCTCGGGATTTTTGTGCAGCAATCCTAAAAGTAAACAGAACTCCACAGTCTTAACACGTTTGATCACCTGGCAAGCAGTTACACTGAACTTCCTCGGGCGCTGTTTTGGCCTTTTCAGCTAGAATCGCCTGTAAGTTCGCAATATCCGCCCGTGAGAGTTCCCTTGACTGAATAACGCCGGCAATTGTTGAACCAGCCCGCATCGCACACATATGGTCAAACAAATCATCTGCCGCTGCCGCCATTGATTCCTTCTCGCCAACAACCGGCTTATACGTGAATGGTCGACTACCGCCATGCTGCGCAACCGCCTGTTTTTGAATCAACCTGTGAAGTAGCGTTTTGGTTGTTGAAGCTGACCAGCCTTCTAATTCGTTCATAGCATCAATTAGTTCACGACTAGTCGCATGTCCCATTGTCCAAATTACTTTCATAACCATCCATTCAGAATCGGTGATGGTTACATTCTTTGCATCCTTCAATTGGCTTCCTCCATTAATTAAATTTCAAGTTTACATTTGTAGCCTCCTGACACTTATTAGTTTACAATTGTAGTCACAATAATGCAACTCTTTATCCAGAAAGATCCTGGCATATCACACACCAGATGAAATCTTCGAAAGAGAATTAGATAAAATCTATCAAACAGCCTAAATGTTCAATTTATTATTGCAATTTACAAAAATAATTATGTTATAATTAAAAAACAAATTTAATTTGGTTGTTGATTTTTAGTGGAATTATAGGGGGGTAACTAGCTTTGGCAAAAATTAATATTAGAAAATATAAGTCAGATAACTTTGATGATATAGCAAAGATAATGGATCAAGGGCGAATGCAAGAATTAGAGTCAGAAGGATTGGCTGAAACTTTTATTCCATTAAGGGATGCACCATATCTTGATTATTTCTTGTCATGCAAGATTTATGTTGCTGAAGAAGATGATCAAGTCGTAGGATTTGTTGGTCTAGGAAACAGACGACTTGAATTTTTGTACGTATTGCCCCAAATGCAGAAAAAAGGAATAGGTACGGCATTAATGAAACAAGCACTAGTTCAACTACCACGGCCGGTGAAATTAGCAGTTTTTAGTGACAATATTAAAGCCAAAAAGTTATATGAAAAATTTGGCTTTAAAGTGATTAACACCGTTACAGAAAAATGGTCTGATGAACTTCCGATAAAATTTTCTGAAGATACTATGGAATTGAAATAGATGTTGGGAGGAATAGGAATGAGTGAGGAACTACATATTTTAAACTTTGATGGCAATAAACATGCCGTAATTGAGCCTGATCATGATCATGAACCATTTAAATTTCATGACAAATTATTATATGTATTTGTTCCAAAAGGAATTGAAAGATTATTGCAATGCAACAAGTAGCGGTCATGGCGATATTGATCTTATTCAACCAGGTATTCATAAAGCCCATGGATTAGCAGAATTGGGCCAAATATTAGGCATCTCTTTAGATGAAATGTGTGCTTTTGGCGATGGGGGAAATGATTTGGAAATGATCAAGGAAGTAGGCGATGGCGTAGCAATGTCAAATGCCAATCCTACTTTGCTTAAAGTGGCAAAACACGTAACTACTTCCAATAATGAACAAGGCGTTTTAGCTTATTTAGAAAAAATGATGTAGTAAAAGATCGCAGATTGCGGTCTTTTTGTTCATCTGCGGATACTTTCTTAGTAAAATCATGAAATCGTGTTCAAAATTCTCTGCTAAATCGATATAATTGTAGTGTATAGCTATCGAAAGTCGAGAAAACAACATGAAACTAAATAAAGATGACAAAACACTGCATGAAATTGCATCCCTAGTGGAATATGCCTTTTTGAAAAGGAATTCCGTCGTTAACGATCCTAACTTTTTAAGTCGGTACGAGCATAGTGATGGATATGGGGAATTTCATGATGGCGAACTAAAAAGTTACGTTATGGCTAACAAATTTGAGAGCATGATTTTCAATGCGCCTGTAAAGATGGCTGGGGTAGGCTATGTGTCTTCTTATCCTGAAAACAGGGGTCGCGGCGATATTTCTAGAATCATGGAAGAAATTTTAAATGATTGCTACAAAAACGATGTGCCTTTGTCTAATTTAGCACCATTTTCTGAATCGTTTTATCGTCAATATGGCTATGAAAATGCGATTTATCAAAAGATCATTAGCTTTGCAGGAGCATCCTTGCGCTTTTTCAAACCGATAAAAGATGGTCAAATCTTGCGTGCTAAAGCCGATGATGAACAAATCTTGAGCTTGGTTAAGCAAGTTTACAATCGAGCAATTAACTCTGGCGATGAAAAGAATACAATCGTTCGCGCTAAATGGTGGTGGGAGCGACTTAAGACATATTATCCTGATCGTTTTGTAGCTGTTTATCTTGATGAACAAAGCCAGCCAAGGGCTTATATGTTTTATAAATTTGAACAAGATAATTTTGTAGTTGATGAATTCTTCTATGAAAATTCTCTGGCTGCTAAGGCACTTTTATCATATATGGGAAGTCATGCAGCTTCGTTCAAGCAATTTAAGATTGCTATGCCAGAGGGGTCGACTTTAGAAGAGTTGTTTCCCGAAATTCATACGCTAAAGATTTCGCTTGAACCATACATGATGAGTAGAATTATTGATTTTGGCAAAATTCTATCAATCGTGAAGATCAAGAGTCCGTTCAGTTCAGTCAAATTAGAAGTTACTGGCGATAATTATTGTCAGTGGAATAATGGAGTTTGGAAGATTCACAATAACCTAGATCAACCAAATACGATCGAAAAGTCGACTAATGCGGCCTTGATGGATTATTCAGCCGATATTCGCACTTGGACGAAGATTTTGCTGGGACATTTGTCTTTAGAGCAAGGAATTGAACTAGGTTTAGTTGAAAAATATTCTGATAAAGAAATTCATTTTGCAACAGGCAAAGTCAGCTTCTACGATTACTTCTAGTGAGATAACACATAACTATCGATAAGCATAGTTATGTGTTATTTGTTTGCCGGTAATTTTTACAGTTATAATAATCTCGAAAAGGGGAGGATTATTACGAAGATGAAAAAACTAAATTTATTGCTATTAGTCCTAGTTGCAGCTTGCTTTTTAGTTGCATGCAGTAATAAAGACACTACTTCTAGCCGGCCAAAGATAGAAACACCGACTTTCTTTTTCCATGGATGGGGATCAAGCATCAATGCAGAAAAGCAAATGGTCCGCTCAGCTAGTCGTTCAATTAATGCGAGCATTCTGACAGCCATTGTTGATAAGCATGGCAAAGTAAACTTAGTCGGCCATTCAATGGGCAATATGTCGATTATGTTTATGATTAAGAACTATCACAACCGTAAAAACTTCCCACAAGTCAACAAACAAGTCGATATTGCGGGGCACTTCAATGGAATTTGTGGAATCTCTAAGGTTTCTGAATCGCCCTTGTCAAAGTCAGGTAAGCCAAGCAAGTTAGATGAGACTTATCGTCAATTATTACCAATTAAGGAAATATATCCTAAGTCTTTAGTAATGAATATTTTTGGTAATAAAGACGATGACAGTAATTCTGACGGACCAGTTGCAGTCAATTCTGCTAGAAGTTTACGCTATCTAGTTATGCCTAATGCTAAGGGATATATAGAGCATGAAATCCATGGCAGAAAGGAACAGCACAGCCAATTGCATGAAAATATTCAAGTTGATAAATTGCTGATTGATTTCCTTTGGTAGCTGAGCGTTACAAGCGGATATATTCACATTATATGATAAAATTACAATGTAAGGGTTAACATTTTAGTCGGAAAAATTAACATATCTATTTTGGGCAAAGCATTTTTGTGATGTATAGAAAGTAGGTAGGGTTATGAATTTTCCAAAGAATTTAGATCAATATCATCGCTTCTCGATTCGAAAACTGTCGATTGGAGCAGCGTCAGTGATGATTGCAACTGTATTTTACTTAGGGACTGGGTCGATAGTTCAAGCTGATCAAGTTACGCCAGAAACCACCATTGTCAGTGAAGAGACTAAGCCGGCTGAAGATGATGCTCTTGAAAAGAAAGCGGAAGTTGTTACTGAAGAAACTACTGCTAGTGAAGTAGCTAATTCTGATCCAAAGTTGGAAACAGAAAATTCAGTTATAGCATCAACTACTGAAACTGTGACCAGCAATAAAGACGGCCCACTTGAAGTTGAGCCAGAAACTACTGCTGAAGCAGAAATAAGCAATTCGTCAGCCACTGATAAAATTCAAAAGGTCAAATCCAAGGCTGCACCAGCGCCTTTAGTGAATGATTTCATCGATATAGGGGATGCAGATAGTTTCATCCAGGCACTAGCTAATGCCAAAAAGGATGGCAGCGAAACTAAATTACGATTGACTGGCGACATTGATCTAGGCAATACGACGGTAGAAATTTTATCTGGTCAAAACATTCACATCAGCAATGATCAAGAAAAAAGAACGATCTATCTAGGCGATCAGTGGTTTATTCATGAAGGCGCCAAGCTGGTTCTAGAAGGCAGCTACGATGAAGCGAGTGGAGAGATTGGTTTAGCGATTACTCGTCCGCAAAGAGAAAATCCGCAGACTGATCTAACTGCAATCAATAAACCTGATGAAAAAGGCTGGATCACTTGGGTCAATGAAAAAAGTCCAGAAGCAGCTATTGTCGTCAATGGCCAAGCCAAGTTCAACAATGTCGATGTCTACGATCTCTTTACAGCTGGTGGTGGCAAGCTGTTTGCTTACGAGCCAGGTGGAACGATCTTAGTTACTGGTAAGGATGCTAATCTTGATTTAGAAGGTCATACACAAATTAGAGATAATGTCATATTCGGTACCATACCCTACTTTCTGCAAGAATACAACTATGCTGCTGGAATAACGTATTACGTTGATCCTACAGAAAACTACAAGGTGACGGGTAATATTGGACCTGATGTTGTATTCAAAGATAACTCAGTGCAGTTTGGCAAAATTAACGATGTATATGGTCAACCGAATAAATCAGATCCGGGCGTACCGATGGCAGCTGGGGCTTTGGCAATTAGTCGTGGTGGCGAGGTCAATATCACGGGGACCACTTTCGAAAATAATATCGGTGGTTACTATGGTGCAATTATGATTGGTGGTCGCTACAATATTATGACTGCCTCGTATGCTCAAGATGTTAAGGCACATGTTAATATTCACGGAGCTAAGATTATTAATAATACTGGGGCTATTAGTGGTGGAGGAATTACCATCGCTAGTGCTGCCGATGTAGTCATTGATCATGATACTTTGATCGCTAATAACAAAGTTGGGTTTATTGGAGCTAAAAAATTAGAAAATTCCTTTACTTCGATTGGTGGAACTCGCTGTGGCGGGGGTATAGCAATCGCTGAAGATCCAGTTGACGCAGTAGAATATGGCGTAGATAAGACTAATTTGACTCATGTGGTCATTGATGGGGCAACAATTGATAACAATACTTCAGCGGATATTGGTGGGGGAATTTACATCAACACAGATGGAGTTGAAATTAAGAAAGCGACTATTTCTAATAACACTGCCTACTCACAAGGTGGAGGCATCTATGTTTCAGATGTTCTCTATAATCTGAATATGTCTAACGCAGCAATTTATGAAAATACCGCCAAATCCTTGTTGCCAGGAGCAATCGATCCAAGCTTCATCATGGGGTCAGGCGGAGGTATTTGGGCTTGCCCAACAGGAAGTACTGTAATCAATGTAACTAATGGTTGGGCGGTGTTTGATAATACTGCTGAAATTCTTGGTGATGATTTTTATCATGAAGAACTAGATCCCAAAATAAAAGTTAAGCTTAATGTCCAAAATCGTTCGTTAGGTGGTGGGGATGCCAATTGGACACACGATCGGGATAGGATGTATGGTCAAAAATTAGGCGGTTCGGAAGAATTGTTTGATGCCGGTTTGAAGAGTCACTTGTCGGATTCAGCGAAGGCTTTGGCTAAGAAATTAGCTTCCGTACATATTTTTGGCAATAGTGCTACTTATGGTGGTGGTATTGGAACTAACGGTGGAGTTTACAGTAACTTTAATCCAAATGATGAGAAGACTAGACAGATTGAAATAAAAAAAGTTTGGGCTGATCAAAATAAAGCTACTCCAGAAGCCGTAGTAATCGATGTCTTTGCGACAGTTGACGGTGAGAAGTTCAAGGTGACTAGCTTTGAGCTTACTAAGGAAAACAACTGGACTTACACATTGACGGATCTGCCAATTGGAATCAAATATTCATTTGTTGAACAGATGATTGACGTGGACAAGGATGGCAAGGCAGATTGGATTCAAGATGGGGATGTTGAAGAAAAGGATGCCGAAGCTGAAAATTCTGAACTAGTTATTACCAACAAGTGGAACAATGTTCCGCCTGAACCAGAAAAACCAACTGAGCCTGAGAAGCCGACTACTCCGGAAGAACCAACGCCTCAAACGCCAACAATTCCTGATAATCCAACGCCTAATGAAGAAACTCCAACTCCTAATGAGGAAACAGAAACTAGCAAGATTACCAAGGAAGACGAAAAAGATTCTAAGACAAATAATAAAGCTGATCGAAAAGAAACTTCTACAGCTAAATTAGCAAGCAAATCTGTCAAGGCTCCGACCTTGCCTAATACTGGCGAGCGTCAGAATAAGGCGGACTTGACGGTATTTGGTCTAATTTCAGTTGTACTTGCAAGTTTATTAGGTTTAACTGTCGATCGAAGAAAAGATTTTGAATAAAAAGTACATAGAAAAGGACTGATGAACATTATCAATGATATGTCCGAATTTCGGGGTTCATATCACAATGAGAGTTCATCAGCCCTTTTTGCATTAATTAATTTGTTAGATCTTCACCATTTGAGGCAATGACTTTCTTGTACCAATAGAATGAATCTTTGCGGTATCGCTGCATTGATCCATTGCCATAGTCGTCTTCATCAACATAGATAAAGCCGTAGCGTTTCTTCATTTCGCCAGTACTTGCACTGACCAAATCAATGCATCCCCATGGCAAATAACCCATCAAATCAACGCCATCTTCGTCAACTGCTTTTTTCATTTGTTCAATGTGGTTGCGCATATATTCAATTCGGTAATCGTCATGAATTTCATGCTCTTTGGTCATCTTATCGTAAGCGCCAAGGCCATTTTCAACGATAAAGAGTGGCTTGTGCCAGCGAGTCGTCATCCAGTTCATAGCATAGCGCAAGCCCACAGGATCGATTTGCCAGCCCCAATCTGATGCTTCTACATACGGATTTTTGACCAAATCAGTACTTTCGCGATAGTTCATGTGACCAGGATATTGAACTGCAAATGACATGTAGTAAGAAAAAGCAACATAATCAACAGTGCCATTTTTGAGAATGGTCAAGTCATTGTCAGTGATATCCAAATTATAATTCTTGTTCTTAAAGTAAGCTGTTAGCCAGTTAGGATATTCGCCATTGATATGAACGTCGCCGAAGTAAAGACGAGTATCCATGGCTCTATTAGCAAATAAAATATCCTCAGGCTTAGAAGTTAATGGGTAGATTGGACAAACAGCCAACATGCAGCCAATCTGCAATGAAGGATCAATTGCGTGACCAATCTGCACGGCTTGTGCACTAGCAACCAATTCATAATGGGCAGCTTGATACATCATCTGTTCACGGTCATCACTATCTTTGAATTTGATGCCGGAATTTTCATAAACAGATCCATCGCTGTCGTAGTTGGTTTGGTTGTTAATTTCGTTAAAGGTCATCCAATACTTGACCTTATCATGATATCTTTCAAAACAAACAGTTGCAAAGCGTGCAAATAGGTCAATCAACTTACGGTTGGACCAGCCACCATATTCAGTTACCAAATGATAAGGCATTTCAAAGTGGGAAAGAGTAACGACTGGTTCGATTCCATACTTCAAGCATTCATCAAATAAATTATCGTAAAACTTCAACCCTTCCTCATTTGGCCTGGTTTCATCGCCATTAGGGAAAATCCTAGTCCAAGCAATTGAGGTTCTAAAAGCTTTAAAACCCATTTCTGCCATTAGTGCAATATCTTCTGGATAATGGTGGTAGAAGTCAATTGCCTTGTGGTTAGGATAGTATTTGCCCTTTTCAATTGTATCAGTTAATTCACGAGGATGATCTTTATCGCCCAAGGTCATTAGATCAGCAATCGAAAGGCCTTTGCCGCCTTCTTGATAGCCGCCTTCTAGTTGATGAGCTGCCACTGCTCCGCCCCATAGAAAGCCATCTTTAAAAATTTTATTCATACGGAAAAACTCCTTTAACAGTCAAATTACAATCAAATTATATGTAATTGATTTCAAAAATCATAGTTAACGGAGTGTTTTAGGTATTATTCGAAAAATAAGAATTTTATTCCAAGTCTGGAACAACTTGTTCCGAATCTTAGTTGGTCATACCAGCTAAAATATTAACCAGCTCTTCTATGATATACATTGCGGGAATTTGTGAGGTCATGTCATATTGATTAGGCAAGCGTCGTTGCTTGATATGATAATTCAAAATATGCTGACTTATTTTGGCAATCGCACTAGTTTCATCGCTAGTAACGGAAATAATTGTTACGTCTTCATTGTTGACGAAGCTATTGAGTAATTCAATGATTTCTGTCGTATTTCCTGAAACAGAAAAACAAATCAAAGCTGTATCAGTGGTGTTTTTAAGTTTTGCTTTCAAAGGATAGAAGGGATCAGAGACAGCAGTAGTATTGAACTCCAAAGAGGCCATTTTTCTAGCGGCATATTCTGCTAAAAAGGCCGAGTCTCCCATACCAACGGTAATAATATTGTCGCTATCGTAAATAATATCTGCGACAACCTGCAGACTATTGTTAATATCTTTAGGGAAATTGTTGTCGTCAATGAATTTAAGCTGGTGGTTGGGATCGTGACCAGCATTGGCATTCTTGATGTATGCTTTGAATTCCAAAAAACTGCTAAAATTCATCTTATGGATAAAGCGCATGACTGAAGAGCTAGAGACATGAGCATTTTGGGCAATATCCCGTACACGCATATAGACAACTTTTTCGCTATTATCAACTACATATCGATAAATTGTTAAATCTACTTCTGATAGAGAAGATAGGTCTTTATAACCAAAGAAAGCCATAATTTTTCTCCTAATATAAAAATGATCTATATTCATTATAATGGAACACAGTGTTCCAGGGAAGGTATAAAAGTCCAAAAGATCGGATAAATTCCAAAGTCGGTCAAAAGCATTGCAAAATAGTAACCGCTTCCATAAAATGAGGGTGTGAATTAAATAAAAAGGTTTTAGAGGGGACAAAATCATGAAAGATTTTATTAATAATAAAGTACTGCCTCCTATTATGAAATTCGTCAACACCAAGGCAATCGTTGCCTTGAAAGACGGAATGGTTCTATCATTGCCATTCATCATGGTAGGTTCAGTATTCTTATTGATGGCTTCATTCCCAGTGCCAGTTGTTGCTAACTGGATGAATCAAATGGGCTTAACTCCATTTTGGAACCAAGCATATAACGCATCGTTTGGGATTGTTGCTGTCTTTGCAGTAGTCGGGATCGCTTATACCTGGGCAAAAAATGAACAAGTCGATCCATTGCCTGCGGGTATGACTGCATTTGTTGGATTTTTGATTATCATGAACCCAACTTCGGCAGTTATGAACGGAACTAAGACTGTGATCTCTGCTCAGCAAGCTCCATCATTATTAGGTGGTTTCATTGACCGTACTTGGCTTGGCGGTCAGGGGATGATTGCAGCGATCATCGTTGGTTTGATTACTGGTTGGATTTACTCTTGGTTTATCAAGAAGAAGATCACTATTAAGTTACCAGAACAAGTTCCACCTGCAGTTGCCGGTTCATTTGTTGCTTTGATTCCAGCTGCCGCTTTAACAGTTTGCTGGTTAGTTGTCTATATCTTCTTTGAAAAAGTAGCCCACACTACTTTAACTCAATGGATTTATGCCACAATTCAAACCCCACTTCAAGGTGTAACTGACTCATTTGGTGGTATCTTGCTTTTGACGCTTTTAGTTCCATTTTTCTGGTTCTTTGGTGTTCACGGCTCAACTCTGGTTGGTGGTATCGCTGGTCCTATTCTTGGTGCCAACGCCTTGGAAAATGCAGAAATCTTCAAGAAATTTGGTTATGTTGATGCTGCACATGGTGGTCACATCGTTATCCAAGGTTTGTTTGACCAATTCTCAACCGTAACTGGTGCTGGAATGACTTTAGGATTAGTTGTCTTTATCACTTTCTTTGCTAAATCAACTCAATTGAAGAGTATTGGTAAATTGGCTTTAGTACCAGGAATCTTCAATATCAACGAACCAGTATTGTTTGGTTTGCCAATCGTTATGAACCCACTTTTAGCAATTCCATTCTTTATCATGCCACCACTATCTGCTGGTTCAACTTACCTTTTGATCAAGGCTGGAATTCTACCATACCTAACTGGTGTTCAAGTTCCTTGGACCACTCCTCCTGTAATTTCTGGTTTCTTAATTGGTGGTTGGAAAGTGGCTATCTGGCAAGCAATTATCTTAGTAATTTCATTCTTCGTTTACTTGCCATTTGCTCATAGCTACGATAATATGCTCTACAAAGAAGAAGTAGCTAAAGAAAAATAATCTTTTAATAATGATCAAAAGACGCCTAATTAGGCGCCTTTTTTCTAACATAGACAAGGAAATTGACAGCCCTTGCAAAATTTGATTAAATGAAATTGCAGGTAAGAATAATAAAAAAAGCTGTATACTCGTGCAACCGAATTAACGTTTAAGCGATATGTAATATCGTCGGCCACGGGGCCGTCCCTTACATGGGGGCGGTTTTTTTGATTAGGGGCAAGTATGGAAATATTTATTTACTCAGATGAGTCGGGAGTTTTCGATAATGTACACAATGAGGTCTTCGTTTTTGGTGGTGTATTCTTTCTTTCACGTGAGGAAAAGGATATTGCCACTAGAAAATATCGGCATGTGGAAAGCATTATTCGCAAAAAGGAAGATCGAAACGATACCGAAGAATTGAAGGCTGCCAAGCTGAGTCCAACAACTAGAAACAAAATCTACCGATCCTTGAATAACTTAGAGAAGTTTGGGGTTATCATTCACCAACAAAGGATATTGGGGCAGATTTTTAAAAGTAAAAAGTCAAAGCGGAGATACTTAGACTATGCGTACAAAATCGCTTTAAAAAGAAAGTTCGAACAACTGATTCTTAATAAAACTATCAACCCTAATAAGGTTACAGCTATCTATATCTTTGCAGATGAGCGTTCGGTAGCAAAAGATGAAAGAAATGAATTGAAGGAAACACTGGAAGAAGAATTTAAGGATGGCAGATTTAATGAGACTTATTCCAAATTCTTTGCGCCAATGTTTCCTAACTTGCGCAGCATTGAAGTTAGCTATTGCAACTCGGCGAAGGTTACCTTGGTACGCACAGCCGATGTTGTAGCTAACCGGCTTTATCGCAGCGTAGCAGAAAATGATACCAAGACATTGTCTCAACGCGAGAATTTTTGCATTACGCATTTGCCATAAAAAGAAGCGCCATATGGCGCTTCTTTATTATTCCTAAACTTTCGAGTGGGTCGAAAAATACATCGAAATCCTCGCTTGATCTATTAAATAACTGCTTTACCTTGTCCGGCCATTTGTCTAGGGTAAGTTCTCTACAACCAGCATCTCTAGTTGTAATACGTATTTTGTACACATCTTTATCTAATAAATCTGGCTGATCGATATTTTCATTTTTCATAATCAAATTAGCTTCTGTTAGGGTATTATCGAGAAATTCGATAACACATATGCTATGAAAGGTTTGTTTAATATCATAGTATCCACTAGCTTCTTGACGATAATAATCAATCGTTTCTGTTTTGCGATCGAGTTGATTGTTCATGTTAGTTTCCCTTTGAGTGTTTTTTATAAGATAAGTGAAAACTAGCTGGATGTCAAACTGCTTTAGGAATTGGTTTTTATAGCAAAAAAAGCTAACCATAAAGATTAGCTTTCCCACAGTCATATACAAGTTAAGATTGGAGTTAGTGAGTGCGAGTCACTAGCTCCTTTTTTTCGTCATTATACAGAAGTTGGTTTGCAAATTCAATCTTTAAGGGTCATCACCCACAATGCTTAGCCAAAATAAATAACTAACGATTATAACTATTGTAAGTATTGTTAGTACGCTGTTAACTATAATCTTGAGTTTCTTAGATATAGAACTACTCATTTCAAAAGTAAAAGCTAAGTATCCAGCTGTATAAATAGGTATGATTCGCAAAATAGATATCGGTTTAGCAAAAATTAAGTTCAAAATATAACTGATTACAACTAACACGATAAGACTTATAAAAAATTTGAATATTTCTTTTTTCATTTTAGTTATTAAAAGTTGATCCTACCATTATTAGGGTATGTATCATGCTTATCCCAATATTCTGCAATAATTGTACCGGGAGATGAATAATTTAACGCAGTGTCTATAATTTTTGAACTTACTGCATTATTATCTTATAAAATTAATATTATTACTTTTAGAGGCTTAAGACAGTCTATCTTTAGACTTTTCGTAGTTTTCTGTTACTGTAGCCAAAGCTTCACGTTGCTTATTTTGATCAACGTGAGTATATAGATCTGTAGCAGAGGTGCCTTTTTGCCCTAATTGTTGGGCTACTAGCACTTGATCCTTGGTCACGGCATATAGTTCAGAAGCCAAGGTGTGGCGCAACTTATGTGGCGTAAGAGGGTGGCCGAAGGCTTTAGAATATTTGCCAACGAAGTTTTCAATCGAATTAGAAGCAATTCGATTGATTTTGCCACGCGTTCTTGCCAAAAAGAGGGCTTTTTCATTTTCCTCTGGTTGATAGCGATTCTTTCTGATTTCTAGATAATCAGAAAGGTAGGGTAGAGCCCACTGGGCGATTGGCACTGTATCTTTTTGCCCACCTTTGCGCATTACGTCAAGGTTAGCGGCCTTGATATTAAGCTGGTTCAAATTAGAATTAGCGCATTCTGAGACGCGTATTCCCGTTGCAAGTAGCAGGGCAATAATTGCTAAATCACGTTCTTTATTTTGCTCAAAGTAGTGCTTGCCATAGTTGTTGAGTGACTTTACATAATCTTTTTCAATGTAATCTAAGAACTGATATTTCAAGTCGCCGGTTAGCATATGAGCCTCAATCTGATGAGCGCGGTAGTTCAAGGTCTCTGTGCTCTTGAGCGATTGAATCTTGAGCATGACATTGCGGTAGAAATATGGCTCACCATCATTGTTATCTGCAACCACCGTCAAGTAGTGATATAAAGATCTTAAGGCATTGATTGAACGATTGATCGTCGTTGGTGTGTTGAGTTTGCCTTGTTTGTTGACTTGATGTTCCAAAAAATCGATATAGAGCATGATGTCATTACGGCGTAATTGCTCAAGCGTAGTCAGTGAGATATCTTTATTGGTCTTAGCATCAGTAATTTTGCTGCTTCTTAACCAATCGAAAAAGCGCCGGATTTCTGTTAAATATTGATATGCAGTTGTAACTGAATGGTGGTTGCTTAAGTAAAATTCATGCACATAGTCTGGCAGCTTGGACAATTCATTATCAATCAGTTTTAAATATTTTTGTTCTTCCAAATCTGTATACCTCGAATTGTTAAAAATACTTGTTAGGAGACAGATTTATTGTAACATATTTTGTTGATTAAAATTCACATTTTAACAAACAAAATCGGGATTATAAAAAAACGCCTGATAAAATCAGACATTTTTCTTTATTTAGTCAGAACTGATAGCTTATATTTTTATCCTTCTAAGCGTCATTTCACTATTATGACGCCTAGAAATCACAATAAATAACCAAAAAGCCCATTATCATAGGATTTTTGACTAGATAAAGAGCTTCGTGTTAGAATAAACCTAAACGTTATAATTAAAAAAATATAAAATAAGACGCTTAATTAGAAAGTACAAAAAATGGCAAAACAAAGCAAAAAAAGACAGATACATAATGTAAAACCAATCCGTGATTCAGTCGTTATGGAAGAAGTTCAAGATGCGCTAAAGAACCAAACCGAAGATGGGATGCGCAACTACACTATCTTTCAAACGGGCAAGGCAACTCTACTTCGAGTTAGCGATGTCTTAGCCCTCAAGAAATCCGATGTTTATGAGGAAAACGGCGAAATCAAACGCAATGCCTATACCTTTGACCAAAAAACAGGCAAGCCCAACACCCTTTTCTTGATGCCGGTTGCTAAAGACTTAACTGACTACTACAACTATCTCAAGCAATATCAAAAAGAGCATCCCCGCGTGAAAGTCTTCTCCAGTCAATGGCTCTTCCCTAGTTTCCGCCATCCGCAAAAACATATCGACGGCAAGCGCTACTGGCACATCATGGATGATGTTGGCAAGATGCTCGGCATCAACTATCTTGGTACACACACCATGCGCAAGACTGGTGCCTATCGGGTCTACCAACAGAGCGGGCATGATATTGGCTTAGTAATGAAATTGCTCAACCACTCTAGCGAAAGTATGACCCTGAGATATATCGGAGTTGACCGCGAAACGATTGAAAGCAAGTTGAGCAAGATTGATTTTGGTTAATGCTGAGATCGACATTCTACGGCTTTTAAATTTAAAAAGATGGTTAGTTAATCATTTAAAGTCATAGAATATCAACTTGACATAAATATTTTTGTAAACAAAAATCAGCTAGAGTTTGGAGCCACTCTAGCTGATTTTCTGTTTGGGATAAATGAATATGAATAAAGAAATTTAGTTATATGGTATATGAAAAAAGTCAAAAATTTGACTTACTGTTGTTTCCAAAGAAATTTGTTAATCGATCTTTTTCCTTTGATCGATTATCTATAGTATAGGAGGCATTTGCGAAGATTTTGTGACCTTTTATTGAAAAAGTAGTAAATCTTTTACGCAATTGATCCTTCGATTGTTTCTAAATCATCTTTGCCATCAAATTTGACGATTGCTTTAATAGCAGCAGTCAAGCCTTTAACAATCTCGTCTAGACTCATTGATGGTTGGCCAGGCTTATCGACAACTTGGGATGGCAAGTAAGGAATATGAATAAAGCCTGCCTTGATATTTGGAAATTCCTTATCGCGCATGTATTGAACTTGGTACATAATGTGGTTGCAGACATAAGTTCCTGCTGTAGTTGAGATTCTTGCTGGCAAACCTGCATCCCTAATTGCCTTAACCATTGCCTTAATTGGCAATTGAGTAAAGTAGGCAGTTTGGCCATCTTCATGAATAGTTCTGTTCAAAGGTTGGAAGCCATCGTTGTCAGCAATTCGACCATCATCAAAATTGATCGCTACTTTTTCAGGAGTAAGTTCTGCTCTACCACCAGCTTGACCAACGTCTAGGACATAATCTGGTTGAAATTCTTCGATTGCTTGATGAACAACTTCGGCTGACTTGTCAAAAACAGTTGGAATTTCCAACTTCTTGATTTCAGCACCGACAATTGTGTCTGGCAAACGCTTGACTGCTTCAATGGCTGGGTTGATTTTCTCGCCACCGAATGGATCAAAACCTGTAACTAGAATTTTCATATTTTTTCTCCTTTAAGTCGAATATTTAATTTTTTCATCGAAAACTGCTATAATACTGATAGAAAGAAAAAGAGAGCTACTACCAATAGCTCCCTTTACACGGATCCGTTATAAACGGTGGCAAGATGATTAACAAAAAGTCGCTAAGCTCTTCTCAAAGTCCTCAGTGGCTTTTTGTTTTGCCTACTTTTTCCACCGCCTATTCCAAATCCGTGCACCAAATACTACACAGCTTAATGATAGTTGTTTTCTTAAAATGCTAAAACATACATCAACACAATATGACATATCAATAAAATAATGGCCACTGGCGCTTGTTGCTTGATTACGCCAAGATTGTCATCCATTTTCATCAAAGCAACTGGCAGTGAGTTAAAATTAGCCGCCATTGGCGTCATTAACGTTCCGCAGTATCCTGATGTCATACCGAGCGCTGCTACAACAGCAGGATTTCCGCCTTGAGCGATGATGAATGGGACACCAATTGCTGCAGTAATCACGGCAAAAGCCGCAAAAGCATTGCCCATGATCATAGTAAAGATAGCCATTGCGCAGCAATAAACGATTACGCCAACCAAGTGGTTGCCAGCAGGGATGACGTGAGAAATCATCTTGGAAGTCAATTCGCCAACTCCAGCTGCCGTAAAGACTGCGCCTAAAGTTGCCAACAATTGTGGCAAAATTCCGGCCGTGCCCAAGGTTCTAACCATTCTTTGTGAATCATGATAAACCATCTTGAATGGTGCCTTGGTCAAAATCATCGCCGACAACAGTGACACAACAGCACCGATTCCAATCGCCACTTGACCACCTAAGTCAGTGTAAGATGCGATCAGAATTGAAACTACAGCCAAGACGATACTTGGAATAAAAATTCTTCCGCCCAGCTTTTTGGCAAATTCACTAGCCCGATCAGTATCAACCGCCTTGATTGTACCTAAGCGAACTTGCTTGAATAAAGCCAAAAGGCCAATCATCACCACAAAAATTCCTGATATCACTGCTGGGAGCAGATCGCCAAAGGTAAAGACGATTGCTAGAATAATCCAAAATGCCCCCGTACCATATCTAGTGGGGTTGCTCTTATCGCGAATTGATTCAATTCCGGCCAAGGCCATAATTACACCAATTACTGCGTAAAAGAATTCTAAAAGCATGTTAGCCATTATTTATCCCCCTTCTTTTGAAACTTCTTATCAAATAGGAAGTTATAGATTGCAACTATCACCAAGGTAACAATTGCAATTGGAATCGAATACTGAACTACTTGGTTAGGAGTAACGTTGTATTTCAGTGATTTCATTGTGCTAGCTATTAGCAAAACACCCCCCGATCCCATGAAGAGGTTCTGGGCAAAGAAGTTACCCAAGTTGTCAGTAGCAGCTGAGCGACCCTTGATCAAGTCTTGCTCAACATCAGTCAACTTTTCGCCCTTTTGCAAGCTGGCTGCAGCTGAAACCATTGGCGAAATCAATGGTCTAACAAACTGAACCTGCCCTTGCAAAGAAATTCCAAATAGACCACCAAGCTCTCTAGCTGCTAAATAAACATTCAAGATCTTGCTTGGCGTCATCTTCTTCAGCTTGGAGATTGCATTGACGGCTACTTGCTTTAGACCGTGGCTTTCAATTAAGCCGATCATTGGCAAGGTCAAGACAAAGACAGTAACTGAGCGGTTAGCAACAAAGCTGGTCCCGATAGTTTCCAATAACTTGACCACATCCATCCCTGACAATAGGCCAGTTACAATCGCTGAAACAACTACGACGGCTGCACTGTCCCACTTTAAGGCGAAACCTACGATAATCAATAAGATACCTAATAATTTTAAGTATTCCATTTTGCACCTTCTTTTCAATTAAAATACTTAATATTATTGTAGCAAATATCTTATATATTATCTCGATGTTATTTTTACTTTCCGGGATGCTTAATGCCGTTCATCCTAGTGAAATAAGCTTCCCAGAGCTTTTGCTTCAATTGCTTATTTTCAACCTTTACATCCTTATTTTCTTTTTCTTCTTGTACTTGTTTTTCTTGTTTCCTTTCTTGTGTCATTTTTATTTTTTCACTTCCTTTTCTTATAATCTACCACCAGTCTAACAGATCTGTATTACAAAATTATTCTTATCTTGTATCTTTTGCCAAATCATAATAATTTTAATCGACAATTTTTTGGCTAGCGGTATGATAAATTATTGCTTATCGTATTAACAATAATTTGTTATATGTATATAATGGTATTGTAAGCGATTTATTGTTAAGTTTAAGGATGATGTTATTATGGTTAAACAAAAAAAGAAGCTGCAGTTCCCTACAGCTTACACTGTGATCATTATTGTGCTGATCATGGTGCAGATTTTGACTTTCTTTATCCCGGCTGGTAATTATGCTACCTTGGCCTACGAAAGTGGCAAGAATGAATTTGTAATTACCAATCCAGACGGAAAGACTAAAACGGAAGCTGCTAGCCAACAAACGCTTGATAAATACAAGGTAAAGATCAAGCTCAATAAGTTTAAAGATGGCACGATTTACAAGCCGGTTGCTATTCCTAATTCATACAAGCGAATAGATCTCAAAAAGCCCAGCTTCATCGAAGCAATTGGGCAATTCCTAACCTCGCAGGTTAACGGTATTGCCCAAAGTATCGATATTATCGTCTTTGTATTGATCCTTGGGGGATGTATCGGCGTAGTTCATGCCAACGGTTCAATCGATGCTGGTATGGCTGCCTTGTCTAAGAAGATTCAAGGTAAGCAGATGCTCTTGATTATCTTAGTTATGTATTTGATCGCCCTTGGTGGTACTACTTTTGGCCTAGCTGAAGAAACTATGGCCTTTTATCCAATCTTGATTCCAGTCTTCTTGATGGCCGGGTATGATACGATGACCGTGGTCGCAACGATCTTCTTAGGAACAAGCTTGGGTAGTATGGCCTCAACGGTTAACCCATTCTCAACGGTTATTGCCTCAAACGCAGCCGGCATCAACTTCACTACAGCCTTGCCACTTAGAATAGCCATGTGGGCAACTTGCCTAGTCGCTGGAGCTGTCTACACGATTCGTTATGCGGAAAAGGTCCGCAAAGATCCAACAAAGTCAATTGTTTACGACCAATACGAATCTGATCGCGAAAAGTTCCTCAACCTTGATGATCAAGTTGCTGAACAGAAGTTTACGATTAGACAAAAGTTAACTTTGACCATCTTCATGCTTGGCTTTGTGATCATGATCTGGGGCGTACAACAAAAAGGTTGGTACTTCACCGAAATTTCAGTAGTCTTCTTAGCTGTTGCTTATATCTTTGCACCAATTGCTGGACTGAGCGAACACAAGTTTATCGATAGTTTTGTTAGCGGAGCTGAAGACCTATTAGGAGTGGCCTTGACGATTGGTTTAGCTAGAGCGGTATCAATCATCATGGAAGATAGCCACACTAGTGACACAATCATGCACTTCTTTAGCCAACAAATTTCCGGCATGAACTCTCTTGCCTTCATCTGGGTATTGTTCCTAGTTTACATTGTATTAGGTTTCTTCATTCAGTCATCATCAGGTTTGGCCGTTCTATCAATGCCAATTATGGCTCCTCTAGCCAATGTAGTTGGAATTGACCGTGCCAGCATCATCGATGCCTACAACTGGGGACAAGGGTTCATCAGTTTGGTCGCACCAACTGGCTTAATTTTGATGAGTTTGATGTTAGTAGGAATTAACTTTGATAAATGGTTCAAGTTCTGTTGGAAGTTGCTTTTAATTGAATTTGGCATTTGTTTGGCCTTCTTAGCATTAGGATTAGTTGTATATTAGTTAGTTAAAGAGCATCCCCACTGCAGAGGATGCTCTTTTTGTTATAGTATCAATCAATCTTCGAATCACTGAAGAACATCTTAGAAACCTCGTCATTTAATTCCCGACCACTAGCCAATATATATACGTAAGTATATGGAATGTTAGCCAACGCTTCATCTACCTCATCTATAAAGTAACATTTAAATAAAAAACCTTTTTTTGCAATCTCTTCACTAAAGAAATCTTTATATACTTGCGGAAGTTGCTGATATGACACTGGTTTAAAAATTATTCCATCACTTTTAGCTTTAGTTTTATGTGTTAACCACTCTCTGAAGCTTTCACGACTATCAACATAAATTTCAGATTTAAGAATATCGTCAAACTGCAAAAATATGAAATTTTTTTCTTCTGGAAATTTGGTAGCTCGATATTTTTGTGATTCTAGCAAAAAATCAATTAATTTTCTTTTGTATTTGCCAGAAATTCTAGTCTTATTGGTTTCTAAATCTGAAACAAAGAAAAATTCTTTTTCCTCTGGATCATTCAGTAGTGCTTTAAAATAATTGATATTATAGTGCCAATGGCGTTTTAATCCCCTTATCTTATATTTATCTGGACCAATCATAACTTTCTCCTTTTGAAATTAGTGCCACAAGATTTTACCACTTTTGCTTAGTGAAGCTACTCGATTATGGCGTTTTGAGCTATCTTCTAATTTTTTATCACTCCCACCGTGCTTACTAGTATCTTTTGATACCCTATAGCCTGTTTTTGGATCTTCCCAGGCATCTTGTCCCCTTACCTTTTTAGTGAATTTACTCGTATCGATATGATCTTTGTCCCTCAAATCTTTCTTAGGGATGTTCCTTTTATCCTTCTCTGTAAGTTTAGCCTTAGCTACAGAAACACCATTGCGATAAGCTTGTCCACCGATATAAACTGATGCAACACCAGCTGCAATTCCACCAAGTTTTCCAAACCCAACTCCACCAGAACCAAGTCCCATTTGATCTCGAGCTAAATATGGAACAGTAGAATCAATTGATTTGCTTGAATCTGCACTCTGCAGATACTGGCATAAGTGGAACAAGCACCTAAACAAGTAGCGCTGTCACAACTGCTAAAATCAACTTTTTGAATTTTTTCATAATTATCGCCTCTATTATTTATTATTTTAAATAATACTCATCAATTTCACGGTGTAAATAAAAAATCACTACAATTGACATAGTCTACTGTAGTGATCACAATTCTATTCAAATTAAAGCTCTTTCTTCAGTAAATAATCAATCTGTGGGTCATCGCCGACTTGATATACATGTTGGCCGAATCGTTTGAAGCCGTTTTTCGCATAAAATTTCTGAGCACGGATATTCTTCTCATAAACTCCAAGCCAGATAAACTGTTTGCCAGCTTCTTTGGCCAATTTCAAGGCATAATCCATCAAGACGCTACCTAGGCCTTGATGCTGAAAAGCCTTGCGAATGTAGATTCTTTCAAGTTCAAAGTGGTCGTCATCCATCTCTTCAGTCTGAGCCTCGCCTTGATTCACTTTCAAGTAACCTGCGATCTTAGAATCTACAGATAAAAAGAAAAACTGACTATCCGGATTTTGCAATTCTCGGCTTAGCTTATCATCAGCATAATTATCCCGCAAAAATTCTGCCATATCATCAGGTGCAGTAAATGGATCGAATGTTTCCTTGAAGGTTTCGCGTGAGATAGCCTGTAAGATCTTCAAATCAGATAAAGTGATGGGTTGGATTTCGTAATTTGCCATTAAGTGGGCCCCCTTTTCTTTTTATATAAATTTTGGTACTATTTCGTACTAAAATCAAGAAAAATTACTATTGCACTTGTCTACTCTCGCTTACCCATGTCTTTTGCTTAAGCCATCAAAAACTGTTATAATTATTGTAGATAAAAAAGAGAGCTACTGGTAATAGCTCCCTTTGCACAGATCCGTTATAAACGGTGGTAAGATTACATCAACTAAAAAGCTGCGAAACCCTGCCAAAAGTTATACGCGGCTTTTTAATTTACCTACCTAATTCCACAGATCGTGGAATGCTGCGATCATTTCTTTTAAGGCTATCAGCCACTTGGTTTTTTTGGTTAACGAAGTTAGAGTCGTAGCCAAGATACCAAGTAAATAGATCACAGCTATGACAGATCAAATAAAGGCTGCCATTAAACAAACTGTACCTCCTTTCATTGAGATTCGAGTCAAAGGTTATTACACCATTGGCACCACCTCCGTGAAATGAAAGTACCACCGCCTATACTTTTCTGTGCTAATAATATTTTAGCAAACTATGCTAAAGTTTACACTTCCATCTTAATTTTATGCCGCCTTAGGGCGGATTTTTTGTTCCAATTTCTACATATATTTCTTCAAAAACTTACCTACCTTCTGCTGATACTCTTTAGGATAAGTCGCAAAAGACCGTGCATGAGTTGCCCTCTTGGCGATCCATAGCTCTTTGGGCCCCTTAGTTGCCTTATAATTTGCATATACCATCTTAGTTGGAACGAATGGATCATTGCCACCATGAATAAATAGCATCGGCTTACGATTATGCGCTAAAGACTTAACCGCAGATGCATCTGCTGGCTCAAAGCCAAGCTTTGCCTTACATAAAAGCCCCAGCAAATTGACCGCTGTCTTTGCTACAGGCCCAGGTAAATGATACAAATCGCCAGCCTCATGCAAAAATTCACTCTTAACATCAGTATAGCCACAGTCCTCGATATAAACCTTTACCTGCTTAGGCATCTTGATGCCACTAGTCATCATCGTAGTAGCCCCACCCATACTTACACCAAAGATCGCCACCTTCTGCTGTTTACCTTCTTTAGTCAGCAGCTTCTTAATCCACTTGCGAACGTCATATCGCTCAGGCCAGCCATAGCCGATATACTTGCCCTGACTCTGCCCATGAGCTCGCGCGTCTGGCATTAAAACATTATAACCTAGCTTATGAAACATAGCAGCATAGGCTCCCATTGAGTCTTTGTTATTAGAAAAGCCATGCAATAATACCACGCTCTTATCTGAACTGGCAGGGATGTAATTGGCATCTAAGCGATAGTTGCTGGTATTAGATTTAATGTACCATTTTTGCTTTTTAGCTTTTTCATACCACCTTTTTTGTTCAAATAGTGGATCTTTCTTGCTCTGAGTAGAATATTTGTTTAAAACACTCTTGTCACCCGGAACAAAGGCAGTCTTGAAAAAATACGCTTCACTAGCCCCTACCAATACTAGTAATAAAGCAATAATTCCAGCAATACTTAGCCAAATTCTCTTTTTATGTTTTCTGTTCAAAATTTCAACTCCTATATAAAATTAATAAGATTAATTATACACTTTTTGATTTCATATTGGATATTGACATTTAAGGAAAAATGGTTGCTTATATGTGTATACCAAAATTTGTTATTTATTGAAGTTTGATTTGAGTTGGTCGGCCAGTGTTTTTATTATTCTATTAGTTTTAGTAACAACCTTTTAGCATCCATGTACAGTTTTAAAAAATTAACAAAAAACACCCAAATTGGGTGCTAAAAACTAAAATTATCTTCTTCGGTAAATCAAATCGGTAATACCGTTGTAGCTTTTGCTGCTAACTAAATGCAGATCTTGCTTAGCAAACTTGCGATTGAACAAGCGAATCCCTGATCCAAGAATAGTCGGAATAACATTTAGGTAATATTCATCAATTAACCCATCAGCAATAAGTGGCTGAATAACTTGGCTGCCACCGCAGATCCAGATTGTCTTGCCCTGCTTTTGTCTTAACTCACTAACTAAAGAACTAGGATCCTTTGAAGTGAAAATAATGTTTGATTCATTCGCTAAATGCTTGCTAGTAATCACATAAGTCTGACAGTTTGCATAAGGCCATTCATTAGGGCTCAACTCAGTTTTGAGTTGATGATACGTCTTATAGCCCATCACGACTGTATCTACTTCCTTGATAAATTCATCATAAGATTGGGTATCATTTTGTCCAGACTGCTCACCTGCTAGCCAGCTGACGTCGCCATTTTCAGTTGCAATAAAGCCATCAACACTCATCGCAATAAATAATGTTACTTTGCGCATATTATTTCCTTTCTAGCTGTTTAACAATTTTAGTATCTAACTTTTCCCTGCCATAATTGTACTTTGCTGCAGCAATTTTAGGCAAAAAAAGCACCTATATGGGTGCTTTGAAAAATCAGATGTCAATTAGAACTAATTTTCATCCTTTTTCTTCTTTCTGCCAATGAATAGTGAGGCTAAGCCTAAAAGCATTGCCATTGAACCAGCGAGGATTGAAAGATCGCTCTTTCTTTCCCCAGTTTGTGGAAGCGTAGACTTCTTGGACTTGGATTCAGCTACTGCGCCAGCTGACTTGTGGTCTGCCATTGGCTTAGCTGTCTCTGAACTGCCCTTAGTCTTGCTGCCCTTGCCCTTGCTATCCTTGTCATACAGAGTCAAGTGTTCCTTGCTGGTTGTTGACTTAGGTGCAACTAACTTAGAACCAGGAATTACATCTTGTGATCCATCTGGGTAAGTGATAGTTGCTGTGCCGTCATCACCAATTTCTACATTAGTGTTTGGTGGGAACTTGTCCTTGTTAGCATCTTCAACCTTGTCAGCATCAGTCTTGTTGTCTGGAGTGGTTGGCTTATCATCAGGTTCAGTGGGGTTGGTTGGAGTTTCTGGGTTGTCTGGAGTGGTATCTGGCGCTCCCTTCCACCAAGGTGCAGCATCGGTTCTGTTTTCTAATCCGGTACTCTTAGCAGTATCGATGAACTTTTCAAGGTCAATGGAGCCTGCTGGAGTACCAAAATCAACAGTTTGAGGGACAGTTATAACATTAGCCTTGGCTGCATCGGTTTCAGAACCATCCAAATTGTTAACTTTAGCATGGACAGTAACAACATCAACGGAACCGTCAATGTAGGTCACCTTGATCTTGCCGACCTTATCACCAGTTGTAATCGCATCGATTGTATCGGCGTTGCTATTCCATTCAAAAATAGTACCTTCTGGTAAGGCATCTTTATTAGTAATAAAGTCTAATGGACGAACAGTATCACGTTGGTTGTAGACCTTATCTTGAGTTGTTGGTTCATTAAATGTAGACAAAGCCTTCACTGTTACATTAACTGCAACATCCCGGGTTGAACCATCTGAGAATGTAACAACAGCAGTTGCTGGATAAGTTAATTCAGTTAACCCATCCATAATTGGTCTTGTACTTGGTTCTTCCTTCCATGCAATTGAAGTTACAGTAGCATTTGAAGGTGGAGTTACTTGAACAGCATCATGTACATCAGGAGCTGGAGTACCCCAGTTAACTACTTGGTCATGGACTGTGTATTTAGCGTTATCTGCAGCTTTGTCGGAGTCAGTAGCCTTTACTCCAAGCTAGCTGAAAATTTACTATAATAACTTCTCTCACAAGATAATTGTAGCGTTTTCAAGCATTGAACTAATAATAAAAAGCTTGTGAAATATTCACTTATCCTAGCATAAGAAAAATATAGAATCCTCCGATTAATCAAGATTGCAGCCGATTTTTTAAAATCATGTTATACTAGATCCAGTTTATTTACGGAGGAATAACTTTGAAAAGCACATTCAAAACTATTAATTCAATTGGAAAACTTGTTCGAAGTCAGTTATTTTATTGTCTGGTATTTTTTCTAGGGTTAGCTATTGCCAATCAAGTAGTCATCATCCCAATCTTTCGTTTTTTGATGACTTTGATCTTGCAGATGGCTTTAATTCCGCTGCTTTCCTACCAAAACATCCTAACCATTCTCTTGCATCATCCTTTGGCAGCTGGTTTTATGTTGCTAGAGTTAATCGCTCTTTTGCTAGTTATCTACTTCGAATTTGCCTTAACGCTCTGGTTTATCCGAGACTTAAGGGAAGGAGATTTTGGCAAATTAAAAAGGCAATTCCGACTCTCGGTCACTAACCTTCGCTTGTCGTCATTGCCTTTGCTTTTATTTTATACATTATTGATTTTACCTTTTGCTTCAGTCTTTTTCAGGACGCCACTTCTAGCCAAGGTAAAGATACCGGAATTTATTTTGGACTATCTAACTCGCAGTCCTTGGATGTTCTCACTGTTTCTAGTTTTATGGCTTTTATTAGCTTATTTGGGAATTCGTTATGTTCTAACTCTGCCTTTAATGGTAATGAAAGGCTACTCTGCTAGAGCTGCCCTTAAGTCCAGCTGGCAATTAACGCGCCGACAGTTCAAAGCCTTGCTAGGCAAAATTATCGCGCTAACCATCTTCAATAGCTTCCTATCTATTATGCTCATTACTATTAGCTACCTTTTGCAAGCTGGCTTTGATCACTGGGCCAAGCCTTGGGCTATGGCTTTTGCCATTATCAATCTCTTGCTAGTTCAATTAGCAATTGAAATTCTAAGCATTTTCAGTACGATTGTGGCAATCTCTTTCTTGCTTCCCTTGCTTGAGATTAATGATTCCATCATCATCCGCAAAATTCCAAGCTCAAAGAAATTAAAATTGGCCTTTGGGATCACTGCTAGCTTACTAACGATCTTTTATTCCCTTAATGCCCTGCTTTATTTCACCAAATTCGAGCAAACAAGGCCTTTGATTATTTCTCACCGCGGAGTCAGTCAGGAAAATGGCGTCCAAAATACCATCCCTGCTTTAAAATTAACTCATAAATTGCATCCCGATTATGTCGAACTTGACGTTCATGAAACTAAGGATCACAACTTTGTCGTAATGCATGATGAGAATTACAAGACACTAACCGGCGTTAACAAAAAGCCAATTGAGCTAACTTTAAGCCAAGCTACTCAGCTAACTGCCACAGAAAACGGCCATAAGGCTAAACTTGCTAGCTTTGATGATTATTTGAAAACCGCTAATAACTTGCATCAAAAATTGCTCATCGAAGTCAAGACCACTCGCTTTGATTCAGCCGGCATGCTTAAAAGATTCAACCAGCTCTATAGCAAAAATATCCTAAAGCATGGCCATTTATTGCAATCATTAGACTATAATGCAGTCGAGCAGCTCAAAGAAATCAATTCTAAATTAAAGGTCTACTATATTCAGCCTTATAATCTTAGTTATCCAAATAGTGTGGCTGACGGCTTTTCGATGGAATATTCAACGATGAATGAAGATTTCGTCGTTCAGGCTCACTTCAACAATAAGCCAGTCTTCACTTGGGATATGAATGAGGATAGCACCATCATGCGGATGCTTTACTATGGCGTTGATGGTTTGATTACCGACAATGTGCAGCTAGCCAGACAGGTAAGCCAGGAATATCTCAAGACTAGCAACTATGCCGACCAGATTCTCAATTTTGTGGCATTTAAGTTTTAAAAAATAAAATCAGCTCTCAATGGAATGTGAGCTGATTTTTTAGTAGATATTGAACTTTTAGGTGAATTAATCTTCCTTGCCAGCTTGCCTACTTATAGCTACCAGATTCAAATGCCGATACGAATATATCAAGGCAACTGAACTCAAGAACCAAGTCACTGGATAGATCCAATTAGCGAGGTTGATATTCTGATAAAAAGGTCTCGTGCCAAGCAAAACTACCAATCTTACCACGACCCAGCAAACCATCATCACCATCATTGGAATCGTGGCCTTGCCAGCTCCTCTCATCACTGACGCAATTAAGTGGGTCAAAGCAACCATGAAAAAGAAGAATCCGCACACTCTAGCTCTGCCAACCCCATAGCTGACAACTGATGGAGTAGGATCAAACATCGCGATTAATTGCGGAGCAAATAAGAAAACAGAAAAACCAATTGCTTCTGCTAAAAATACCGCAAACCAAACGCCAAAGCGTACCCCTTGCTTGATGCGGGTGATCTGGCCAGCGCCTAAGTTCTGCGCCACAAAAGTCGTCAGTGCCAAAGTAAAGCTCGTCACTGGCAAAAAGGCAAAACCTTCAACTCTGGTATAAGCCCCAATGCCGGCAACTGCATGCGCGCCAAACATATTGATGTAGGATTGAATCACCACATTAGAAATTGCAATCAACGAGTTTTGCACCCCTGAAGGCAAGCCATATTTGACCGTTAAATCTAGAATTTGGCGGTCAATTTTTAGATGGCGAATATCGACCCGGCTTGGCCCGGAAAATTTGCGCAGCTTGTTATAGGCAAGTAAAGCTGACAGAGTCTGCGCAATCACCGTGGCTAGTGCAGAATAGCCAACGCCAAGCTTTAACCAGGCAATAAAGATTAGATCAAAGCTGATATTGACGATCGAAGAAATTACCAAGTAATATAGCGGATTTTTGCTATCGCCGTTAGCTTGCAGAATACTGATAAAAGTGTTGTACATAACAAAGCCCATCGAACCTAGGAAATACACTCTTAGAAATTCGACTGATTCAGGCATAATGCTTTTGGGCGTACCCATTAAAATCAGGATCTGCGGCGTCAAAACAACCCCGATAATCGTCAAAATTAAACCGCAAATCAAGCCAAGTGCAACTATAGTTGAAACAGCTTGACGAATTTTGTGATCGTTTTTGGCGCCAATATACTGGGCAATTACGACCCCGGCACCCATAGCTAGACCTTGAAAAAGTCCGATCAAGAGCATAATCAAGCTGCCAGAAGATGACACAGCTGCTAGGGCATTAGAGCCAATAAAATTGCCGACTACTAATGAATCGGCTGCACTATACAATTGTTGAAAAAGATTTCCCAGAAAAAGTGGTATGGCAAACTTAACAATTTGCCTGCGATATGAACCCTCCGTCATAGAAATAGATTCAGTTTTCGTAAAAAGCCCCCCTTTTTTTATTCAAAGATCAACTAAAACTTAAAGCCCTTCTGAAAGATTGGCTGCTGGCGCAAATCATAAATTGATCCGGCAACTGGCACAATGGCAAAGGGACGCAAGATTTCCCTTCTTTCTGAGTGATTAGCCGAAATTTGTGCCATTTCGGGACGCTTGGCAAAGATTTCATCTAGATACTTGAGGTCAACTTCTTGAGCAATTCCATCCAAGGTAAAGCCAACACTGTCCAAGGTTTCATCCCCTTTTAATGCAGTAATCGAAATCTTGGGATGATTTTTTAAACGATTGTAGAAGGCCTTTTGATAAGTTGTTGCAAAAATTAGCTTATCGCCATCTCTGACTTCAATGTCAGCTACATTGGTATGTGGATCGCCATTTTCGTCAACTGTCCCAAAGATAACTGATTGGAAACTGTCGACTATCAATTGCAAGAATTCATCATTAGTTAGCTTGCTATCTAACATCGGAACTGGTTTACGCATGTCTACACACTTTCTTTTTTACAAAATTATTTACTTATTAAGTATAACTTAAATACTTCAGACTCTCCAATAATGTTCGCTAATTTAAAACAAAAAATTCTTAAAGCAAGTACTATTAGCTTTTAGGCTACTGTAAGCTATTTATGTTTACTGATTTATCTTTTTATTTGATTTTTTACTTAATATATGGTAAAAAATCATTAAATATTTATAATAAAGGGGTATGGATATGGATAAGATGAAAAAAATTGCAGTATTAATGCTCGATTATCAGCGTTAACAAACTCGGTCGTATTTAAATCAACTGTGCTAGCTGAAGAAAATAATTCAAATTCTACAATAACAACGATTACATCAAGAGATGGATACAAAGTTTTTTCTAGCCTTACTTCTAGTGAACAGCGTGAGATAATCCGTCAAGCTGCTGCTGAAGAAGGTATATACATTCCTAAGTATCCAGACAGAGGTGCAGCAAATTCTGCATTTAAAATTGCTCAATTTATTCTAAAAAACAGAACTAAAGTTACAAATGTAATCAGAACATTTCCAATATTTGCCCGTAACTGCTATAATATGGGTAAATAAAAAGAGAGCTACGTCCAATAGCTCTCTTGCACGGATCCGTTATAAACGGTGGCAAATGATATTAAACAAAAAGTCGCTTAACCTTCGCCAAAGCAGTTCAGCGGCTTTTTGTTTTGCCTATTTCTTCCACATCTAAATTTCTTCTCTTTACATTCATAATTACGTCTCCACATATCTCTTTACATTTCGTAATATTAAAATTTATATAAATAACGTACACAAATTCATTTATTTTTTCAAGCAAAAACACTTGGCTTGATCTGATCGAGGTTGAAGACCTTTTTTAAGCATATTATTTTCAATAAATAACATATACATTGATTTAAAAATGACCGTATCTAGAGTTTTAAAAGGAAAAGAATCTATAACACTTTTGTTATTGCATTATTACCCACAAAGTATTTCACATTGCCGTCTAAAAGCTATAGCATATTACTTGTAAAGAAAACGTTTTCTTATGGAATAATAAGCTAATAGAAAAGGACTTGAAATAATGAAAGCAGGAACATACGAAGTTAAAGCTAAAGGTCATGGTTCATCATTTATGCCGATGAAAGTTACCCTTTCTGCTGACCGAATCGAAAAGATCGAAGTTGATGCCAAAGGCGAAACTAAGGGAGTTGCTGATGAAGTCTTCCACCGTTTGCCAGAGCAAATCGTTAGCGCACAAACACTTAATGTCGACGCTGTCAGCGGGGCAACGATTTCATCAAATGGCGTAATCGATGGCGTTAGTCAAGCAATTGAACTTGCTGGTGGCGACAGCGATGAATTCAAGCACCGTCCAAAGCCAACTAAAGTAAGCCGCCAAGATATTGACCTTACAGCCGATGTCCTCGTAATTGGTGCTGGTGGTGCGGGCCTTGCAGCAGCTGCCAAGAGTCTTGAAAACGATAAGCAAGTTGTTATTTTGGAAAAATATCCACAAATTGGCGGCAACACTACCCGTGCTGGTGGCCCAATGAACGCAGCTGAGCCTGACTGGCAAAAGAAATTCCCTGCCCTTCACGGCGAAAAGAAAACTTTAAAGGAATTGATTGCCACTCCAGTTGAAGAAATTGACCCTGAATACCGCGCAGACTTTGAAGCTTTGCAAAAGCAAGTCCAAGACTACTTAGATAGCGGTGCTGATTATCTATTCGACTCTACTCTTTTGCACGAAATTCAAACCTACCTCGGTGGTAAGCGGACTGACTTAGAGGGCCATGAAATCCACGGCGACTACAACTTGGTCAAGACTTTGGTTAACAACGTTTTAGACTCAGTTAAATGGCTAGCAAAATTGGGCGTTGAATTTGATGAAAAAGATGTCACTATGCCAGTTGGTGCCCTCTGGCGCAGAGGTCACAAGCCAGTTGAACCAATGGGATATGCCTTCATCCATGTTTTAGGCGACTGGGTTAAAGAGCATGGTGGTCAAATTTTGACTGAAACTAGAGCTGAACATTTAATTATTGAAAGCGGTCGTGTTGTTGGCGCAACTGCTACTAAGGCTGATGGCAGCAAAGTAACAGTTCATGCCAAGGCCGTCATCTTAACTGCTGGTGGTTTTGGTGCTAATACCAAGATGGTTCAAAAGTACAACACTTACTGGAAAGAAATTGCTGATGACATTGCTACAACCAACTCCCCTGCCATTACTGGTGACGGGATCGAACTTGGTCTTGAAGCCGGCAGTGATTTAGTTGGCATGGGCTTTATTCAATTGATGCCAGTATCTGATCCAGTAACCGGTGAACTATTTACTGGTTTGCAAACTCCACCAGAAAACTTCATTATGGTTAACCAAAAAGGCAAACGCTTTGTCAATGAATACGCTGAACGTGACACTTTAGCAGCTGCTGCTATTGATAATGGTGGCTTGTTCTACTTGATTGCCGATGACAAGATCAAGGAAACTGCCTACAACACCACTCAAGAATCAATCGATGCTCAAGTTGAAGTTGGCACTTTATTTAGAGCAGATACTTTAGAAGAATTGGCTGAAAAAGTCGGCATGGACCCTGAAACCTTAGCAACTACGATCAAGAACTACAACTCATACGTTGATGCAGGCCATGATCCTGAATTTAGCAAGAGTGCTTTCAACTTGAAATGCGAAGTTGCACCATTTTACGCAACGCCAAGAAAGCCTGCTATCCACCACACAATGGGAGGTTTGAAGATTGATACCAAGGCTCATGTTTTGAATAAAGATGGTCAAGCTATCCCAGGACTTTATTCAGCCGGCGAAAACGCTGGAGGGATGCACGCTGGCAACCGTTTAGGTGGTAACTCTTTAGCTGATATCTTTACTTTTGGTAGAATAGCGGCTGAAACTGCTAAGGAAGAAATGTAGTAGGTGAAGTTATGTTTTTTAAGAGTCATTTTGGCACGGTTCTGACCTCAGTTCTATCAATCTTTATGGGATTGGTTATGGCACTTTGCGTAATTTTCCTCAATCATTTACCTTTAACTTGGGTAAATATCTTTGAACTATGGGCAGAAATCTTCTGGATTGTCTTTATCGTAAGTATGTTTATTCCATACAACACTTGGGGCAACAAGTTTGCAGAGCTCTTTCACTTAAAAGAAGGAACTGTCGCTTTTGCCTTAGTTCAAGGAATTATACCATCTGTCGTATTAAATTCATTCAACACCTTTATTTGTACGGCAGCTTCAATCTTCTACAATCCCGCTATTCCTCAAGCAGCTCGCATGGAGGCTTACATCCATGGATCATTATCTTCATGGATCCCATGCTTTATCGTTTCTTATGTAGCTTCATTTGTTGCTGTTTGGCTTGGCAAGATTGTAGCTCAAAAATTTGCCACAGAATAACAAAAACGCCTAGAAGAATCAATCTTCCAGGCGTTTTTATTTTGCAAAAATTATTGTACGGTCTCATTGCAACTTACAAATATTTCGTTAGTATCTCATCTGAGTAGTTCACTAAATCAAGACTAACTAATTGATTATACAAAAATTCTCGTGATGTGGTTAAGCGAAAATCATCATTGATATTTATTAGAGTTACTGCTTGATCTGTCACCTTACTAATAATGCCTTGATTATTCGCTGTGAAATTAAATGCATCCAGCGTCATAACCTTATTCTCAACAAATAACTATGAAAAATCCTCTTTTAATCTTGGCAATTTCTTTGTTAGCTCGTGAGGATCATAGCTACCTTTATTAAGTTGATATTTCTTAGCAAAAGATAAATATCTCAACACATCGTTATCTTCACTGATGTGTGTAATGTATTTTTTATTCAATACAGTGTAAGAGTCAAATTGACTCTCACTCGTGATGGAATCTAATAAAAATAAATCATGATTCTCATCCAAAATTCTTCCAACTACCGGCTCACCTGCTCTGGCGTCACCATAATGGTCAAGCATAATTTGAACAAGATCATCTGGATCATTAGCTGCAATAGATTGGGTAGAATTCAGCCAAGCACGCTTTACTTCTAAGTCAATACTATGAACTGAAGCAATAATGATATCCTCTAATGGAATCTCTAGCACATATGGTTCAAGCTCATAATCACGAAACTCCCTAAACTTAACTAATTGGTTACCAACTTCGACAATCTGGCCTTCATAAGTGCGGTTAGTAGAAGTTTCAATAGAAATTAGCTCATCACTTTTTAAACTATGCAAAAATTCTTCAATAGACTGACTAATGCTTATTTCTGGTATATAGTAACTATCGTGTACTTGATCCAATGCTTTTTCCGGAAAATCATTATAGGTCTGAGAAATCGATGATCTAATCATCTGTAGATACCATTATAAAAAGTAAAAAACTTGAGCATATCATTATTATCTAGATATGTACTATAATAATATTAGATTTAGCTAATGAAAGTTAGCTATTTTGATGACTACATCTTCATCTCTTGATATAGTCACGTTTTTCCAAACATCCTAGTGCATTGGAAATAATGATGCACTTGTTCGCGTATAAAAAGACCACTGATTTATTCCGTCGGTGGTCTTTTTATCTATACTATATTAACAGTTAAGTGATATTATTACACTTTAACCATTGTTTAAGCTCTATTCTTGAAATGTCATTCACCCTCTTGCCATCCAAGACAAGCGTGTCAGGCAACAATTTTCTCAACTCTTCCACGCCACGTTCTGGGGTACTCAAAAGGAAGTTAGAAATTGCGCCTAGCTTCCTTATTTATTGATCTAAATTCGAGGGAAAGAAATAGGATTTGTTACTTGGTTAAGACTTGGACATCCCATCCTTTCATTGAACTCTTAGCTTTTTCACCAGTTAAGATGTCTTCATAATCCGCAAATTTATTTGGCAACGTCTTTTCTTCATTACTCATGTTAAGCACAAAGTAAAGCTCCTTGCCATCATCAGTCACACGCTTAGTTACTTCAAGCTTATGGCTATCACCAACTAATGACTCAACACCGGTTTCAAGAACAATATGATTAAATAATTGTGTCAAACCCTGATAATCAAGTTTAGTACCAACATACCAGGCTCTACCCTTACCGTAGTTATTTTCAGTCACAGCAGCTGTACCAGCATAGAATTCATCGGCATAAGTTGCCAAAACTTTTGCATCATTTGGATGAATCAAATCACACATTAAGTTAGTTTCGTATTCTTTGCCATCCATCGTGACTCTAACTTTTTGACCTGGAACCATTGCGTCGCTTTCTTCAACCCAGATGCCGGTGACATCTTTCAATGGACCAGGATAGCCGCCAAGGTAAACATTGTCAGTTGAATCAACCATACCTGACATGTAGGTAGTAACGAAGTGGCCGCCCTTTTCAACATAGCTGTTGATCTTTTCAGCTAAACCTGCTTTAACCATGTAAAGCACTGGTGCAACAACCAAGTCATAGTTACTAAAGTCATCATCAACACCAATAATATCGGTTGGAATGTTGCGTTCATAGAATTGACGGTAGTAGTCCAAAATTGAGTCAACATAATTCAAATCTTGAGTAATGCCATCAACATATTCGTATGACCAGAAGTTGCTCCAATCAAAGACAATTGCGACTTTAGCTTTAGTCTTTGAACCTAAGATTGTTGGACCAGCTTCCTTTAATTTTTGACCCAAATCAGCCAATTCACGGAAGGCTCTAGTATCGGTTCTTTGTGAATGAGCAATAATTGCACTGTGGAATTTTTCGGACCCACCCACTGCTTGCTTTAATTGGAAAAACTGTACAGTGTCAGCACCGTGAGCAACAGCTTGCAATTCAGTTGCAGCCATTTGACCTGGACGCTTTAGTGGACTGTAAGATTGCCAGTCAACTTGTGAAGGTGCAGATTCCATTAACATAAATGGTTGATGCTTAAGGCTTCTCATTAAGTCATACAAGAATGCTGGCTTATAAGCAGGTGCGTCGTAAGTTGGATAACTATCATAAGAAATAATATCTTGATCCTTGGCCCACTTTTGATAGTCAATCATCTTGTTTGGCAAACTGTGGAAGTTAGTAGTTACAGGCTTTTCAGGATCGTACTTCTTGATGACTGCCTTTTCCATCTTGAAGAGGTTTTGCAAACTTTCGGATTGAAAGCGCAAGTAGTCGATTGAAAGGCCAGCAACAATGGTTTCGCTACTTTCTGGACCCCATGCATCCCCCAACTCGTTTGGAACAACAATTTCATCCCAGTCATAAATCGTGTGACTCCAAACATTCATGTTCCAAGCCTTGTTGAGCGCACCCAAGGTCTTGTATTTGTTTCTCAACCAATCACGGAAGGCGTTTTGACAATTTCCACAGTAGCAGTTGCCACCGTATTCATTGTTCACGTGCCAAACTACGATATGCGGATTGTCAGCGTAGTGCTGGGCCAATTTTTTAACTAACTCACTATCCAGTCTTTGATAATTCTTGCTGTTCGGACAGAAATTGTGCCGCTGACCAAAGACGTGACGTCTGCCTTGGTAATCAACTCTTGCGATATCCGGATACTTTTTAAACATCCAGGCTGGCATTGCGGCTGTTGCCGTACCCATCACAATATCAAAGTTTGCATCAGATAATTCTTGAACGATCTTGTCTAATTTAGAAAAGTCATAGACTCCTTCTCTAGGTTCAAGAACTGCCCAAGAGAAAATATTAATTGTAGCTGAATTTAAATCTGCCTTTTTAAAGACCTTAATGTCTTCAGGCCATGTTTCTTCTGTCCATTGATCGGGATTGTAGTCCCCACCATAAAGAAAACGTGATAATGTTTTTGTCATTTTTAAAACTCTACTTAAACTGGACTTCTACTACTTCATCACCGTGTTTTACAGTAGAACCTGCTTTAATTGGACTAGCTTTTTTAATTCTACCTGGTTGAGTGTAGAAGGTAACGATCATATCCTTGTAGCCATTCTTAAGAGTCAAATCACGATCAAATTCTAGTAATAAGTTGCCCTTCTTGACTTCTTGTCCATCATCATAATACGTTTCAAAGCCTTCACCACGCAAGTTTACTGTTCCAAGACCAACGTGGACGACTACTTGCAAGCCATTATCTGAGATAATCTCAAAGGCGTGTTTTGTACCAAAGGTAAATCTAATCTTACCATCGAATGGTGCATAGATCTTGCCGGCACTTGGTTTGATTGCGAATCCCTTTCCTGGGAATGGCTTACCATCTTCGTCGACGACGGAGGACATTTGCATCAATTCACCATCGGCTGGTGCGTAAATCTTTTGCTGTCTAGGTCTTGCTTTAGTTGAATCGTCTTTTTCAATTTCACCTTCAGCAAGCTTAGTCTTCAATTCTTCAACAACTTCGGCGTGTTTCTTTTCGGTCAAAGTTACTTTGCTTAAGAACACGATGATTGAAATTACAGCTAAGATTAAAGGAATATATAAGGCCATTGTATTAAAAGTGCTGATATCGTGTGCTGTCATGTCGGCAGCAGTTGCGGCACCTGTCATACCAGCTGCAATAGCTACATATCCAACCAAAGCATTAGAAACAGCACCAGTAAATTTATCGATCATTGGACGAACTGCCAAAACGACGGCCTCGTTTCTTTGACCACTCTTAAGCTGACCATATTCAATCGCATCAGTTAAGGTCAAAACAGTTACTAATTGAGCAAAGTTGATGTTGAATAAAACCAACCCTAAGTCCATTAACACAACATTATCACGGCAGAAAATGAATAAAAGATAAGCACAGATCATGCAAGCTTGACCTGCAACAAACAACCATTTTCTTGGAATGTACTTATTTAAAACTGGGAATAATGGACTGACACAGAACCCTACAATCGTTGCAGCAAGCCCTACAACCCAGAATTCACCTGGTTTACCAATGACAAACTTGTACAGGTAGAACAAAACCCCGTTAGTAATAGTGCTAGCAAGTGAAAAGACTAAGTAGGCTAAACTCGGCCAAAGAATTTGATCGTTATGGAAAATAGCACTGAAGACTTGAGGCAAAGTAGTTTTCTGCTTGGCTGAATTTCTAATTAAATTGTGCTTTTCTTTAGTACCTAAGCAAACAATAATGGCACAAACAATTGCTAAAGCTGAAATTACGGCCGCAAAGGCAAGCCAACCTGGTGCACCTTCTTCATGTTTACCAGTAACTGCATAAGTTACCCCAGTTACTAAAGGAACAACGATAATTGCTAAACCGTTCCAACCAATAGCACCTGAAAAGGCACCCAATGAAGTATAAATACCACGCTCATGTGAATCTTCACTTAAAGCCGGAACCATACCCCAATATGAAACATCGGATAATGAATAGAAGATATCAAAACCGATGTAGATAATTACGAATAAGATAGCGAAAAGAATCCAATTGCTTTGCGCTAAGCCAAAGATTCCAGTAAATAAAATTAATAATAATACTGCACTAACTACAGTACCCAAGAAAATCCATGGCTTAAACTTTCCCCATCTTGTTTTGGTATTATCAACTATGTTGCCCAAGATTGGGTCAATAACCAACTCGACAATTCTAATCACTACCATTAAGCCAGTGATTAAACCAATCAATTTATCAGCTACTGATTGCTCTAGCCCACTGAACATTCCGCTGGTAATAAAAATAATAAAGTATGCACTCATTACACCATAAAAAGCTGCGTGTCCTAAGTTACCCAGACAGAATGATGCATAGGAAATTATTTGTTTCCCTGAATTTTTATGACCGTTTGTCATAATGCTTCCTCCTAAATTGTTATCATCTGTAATCGCTTACACATCTTAGTATACGCTTAGTATCAGTTTTGGTAAATAATTTATTTAATATAACTAAATTATTTACTTAGAGTAAAAATAAAAGAGAATGCTATGCTTCAGCATTCTCCTTTCAAAATATTCAAAATAAAAAATTTTTATTTACTAAAAAATTTATTCAGCTTTAGGAATAAAGCTTTTACGTACCACCAAGTTAGTGTTCATATTCACATCAATATGCGCACGATCAGGTTGAATAATCAAATTGGTCAGCATAGTTAAAGCTAAATCAATCATTTCCTGCTGGTTGATGTTGTAAGAAGAAAGTGGTGGTGATACGTACTTCACTACATTACTGTTATTGATACTCAAAATTGCGGTATCTTTTGGTACGTTAATATTTTCTTCGTTAAAGGCCTGTAAAACACCAACTGCTAATGTATCAGAAGCAATTAAAAATGCATCTGGTAAATTGTTCTTGCACTTCTTTATTACTTCTTTGCCAAGCTTATAACCATTTTCAACGCTGAATGGTCCTAAAACGAACATGTTGCTGTCATCTTTTCCGCGAACCTTCATATATTCCGCAAAGGCAACGGAACGTGGATCATTTTCTTGAATATGATCATGCTTAGGACCAACACCACCAATAAAACCAATCGATTCATAGCCGTTTTTAATAAACAAATCAATAGCATTCTTAACTGTTAAAGTTAAGTTAGGTCTAATTGAATCGAACAATTCGGGAGCTGGATTAGTATCAACAAACACCCCATTTGGTAAAACTCCGTGCAATTTTACCAACTCAGCATTTTCGATTGGCGCTGCTCCTACTCCAATAAAACCTTGGAACAATGAGGCATTTTCAATTAAGTCAGCCGCATTATAAAAGGTCTTCATCTTCATTGATTCTTGCTTAACGGTTTCTACCAAGGCTTGCTTTAAAGAAGCAAAATACTCATCTTGCAACTGTTCTTTATGGTTAGTGCGGTAAAGAAGCGCAATTGTAGGCTTAATTTCCTTTTCTTGGTGGTCTTTCCAATAACCAAGCTTATTAGCAATTTCTAAAATTTTATTTTTGGTATCTGCAGTAATCGATAAGTTAGGATCATTATTGAGCAACCGCGAAACAGTCGCAGAAGAATACCCCGACTTTTGTGCAATTTCTTTAATAGTTGTCATAATTATTTATTTTCCATTTACTAGTATTCCTGTCTTTATTATACAAAATATTTACTTAATTCCAATAAAGATCAATTTTATTCAAAAATATTTTTCTCGAGATTTGCCAATTAATTTATTTACTTTTAAATACTAAATTATTTATTTATTTGATAAATTATTTAATTTGGTGTTATAATAAAACCGTTTTCAAAATATATTTTTTATAGAAACTAGGTCTTATCATGAAAGCAAATATCAAATGGCTTGATGATCCTGAAGTCTTCAGGATTAATCAACTGCCAGCTCACAGTGATCATCCCTTTTACAAAGATTACCGTGAATGGCAAAACCACAGCAGCAGTTTTAAACAAAGCCTCAACGGTGCCTGGCAGTTTCATTTTTCAAAAGATCCTCAAAGCCGGCCCATTGATTTTTACAAACGCAGCTTTGACTCATCTTCCTTTGACACCATCCCCGTTCCTAGTGAAATTGAATTAAACGGCTACGCCCAAAATCAATACACTAACATTCTGTATCCCTGGGAAAGCAAAATCTATCGTAAACCTGCCTACACCCTGGGGCGCGGCATCAAGGATGGCGATTTTAGTCAAGGAAAAGACAACACAGTCGGTTCATATCTTAAACACTTTGACTTAAATCCTGCTTTAGCCGGCCATGACATCCATATTCAATTCGAAGGCGTTGAACGGGCCATGTATGTCTATCTCAACGGTCACTTCATCGGTTACGCCGAAGATAGTTTCACACCTTCCGAATTCGATCTTACACCTTACATTCAAGCAAAAGACAACATCTTAGCTGTCGAAGTCTTCAAACACAGCACTGCTTCCTGGCTAGAAGATCAAGATATGTTTAGATTCTCCGGTATTTTTCGTTCAGTTGAACTCTTAGCCTTACCTCGGACTCATCTAATGGATCTAGATATCAAACCAACTGTTGTCAATGATTACCATGACGGTGTCTTCAACGCTAAATTGCACTTTATGGGTAAAACCAGTGGCAATGTCCACGTCTTAATTGAAGATATCGATGGCAAAACTTTGCTTAATAAAAAGTTGCCACTTAAATCAACCGTTGAAATTGAAAACGAAACTTTTGCCAATGTTCACCTATGGGACAACTATGATCCATACCTTTATCAATTAATCATTGAAGTTCATGACCAAGATGGCAAATTAGTTGAACTTATTCCTTACCAATTTGGTTTTAGAAAAATTGAAACTACCAAGGATCATGTGGTTTTGCTTAACGGCAAAAGATTAATCATCAACGGCGTTAATCGTCACGAATGGGATGCTAAGCGTGGCCGCAGCATTACCCTAGCCGACATGAAGCAAGACATTGCCACCTTTAAACACAACAATATCAATGCCGTTAGAACCTGCCACTATCCAAATCAAATTCCTTGGTACTATCTCTGCGATCAAAATGGAATTTACATGATGGCGGAAAACAATTTGGAGTCCCACGGCACCTGGCAAAAGTTAGGCCAAGTTGAAGCTACTTCCAATGTACCCGGCAGCATCCCCGAATGGCGTGAAGTCGTCGTCGACCGTGCCCGCAGCAATTATGAAACCTTCAAGAATCACACTGCAATCTTATTCTGGTCACTTGGCAACGAATCATATGCCGGCAGCAACATCGCCGCTATGAACAAATTCTACAAAGATCACGATTCTTCTCGCCTCACCCACTACGAAGGCGTCTTCCATGCACCAGAATTTAAGAAAGAAATCTCAGACCTTGAAAGCTGTATGTATTTGCCACCTAAAGAGGCAGAAGAATATCTCCAAAATCCTAAAAAGCCACTTGTCGAATGTGAATACATGCACGACATGGGCAACTCCGACGGTGGCATGGGCTCTTACATCAAGCTAATTGATAAATACCCTCAGTACATGGGCGGCTTTATCTGGGACTTCATCGATCAGGCTCTGCTTGTGCATGATCCAGTCAGCGGACAGGACGTATTGCGTTACGGTGGCGACTTTGATGATCGTCACTCCGATTATGAATTCTCTGGCAACGGTTTAATGTTCGCAGACCGCACACCCAAGCCAGCAATGCAGGAGGTTAGATACTACTATGGCTTACACAAATAATTTACACGTCGTTTATGGCGAAGCTAGTTTAGGAGTCAATGGTCAAGATTTCGCCTATTTATTCAGCTACGAGCGTGGTGGCCTTGAATCTTTGAAGATCAAGGACAAAGAATGGCTTTACCGCACGCCTACACCAACTTTTTGGCGGGCGACC
>NZ_CAKD01000011.1 GCF_000297025.1 Lactobacillus pasteurii DSM 23907 = CRBIP 24.76 | reverse complement strand
GCACAAAAAAAGACGAGATTTCTCTCGCCTTTTTTCTCTAGCGCTAGCTATCTATTAAAAGTTAGCAACCTTAACGTATTGGTTCTTGCCGATTCTGTACATCTTGTGACCGTTGATGTTGAATGCTGAACCGAAAGTAGTTACTGAAGAACCCTTCTTCAACAACTTCTTAACAGTCTTCTTGCCTGACTTAACAGTAGTTGCCTTGCCAGTGTTCTTGTATACGTATGAGTTGTGGCTCAAAGTACGTGAAGTACCTTCAATGTTACCAAACTTTACGTATTGGTCCTTGCCAGCAAGCTTGAAGTACTTAGCACCGTTGATAGTTACAGGATCTTTTACTACTGTAACTGAGTCGTATGCGTGAAGTGAAGCTTCTGAAGTTGCCTTACCATCCTTGTCGTAGATCTTAGCTACGTGCATGATATTTTTAGTAGTAGTTACTTCTGCTGGAACTGCAGCATTAGGAACAGTTACTACAACTGGTAAAGTAGCAACCTTACCGTTAACAGTTGACTTAGCAGTCAAAGTTACAGTAAATGAAGCAGGAGCAGTAAAGTCACCAGCAGCATTTACAGTAATGTTAGCTTTCTTAAGTTCAGCAATAAGATCTGCTGCAGTAGTAGTTACATCAAAATCCTTAAGTGAACCATTTTGAAGTTGAACAGCCTTGTATTGCTTCTTCAAATCGGCAAGAAGAGTGTTTACATTAACAGTGCCGTTAGCAGCAAGAGTCATGTATGAACCCTTGGTTTCAAGCAATCCACTCTTAGTGTTGTAGAATTGAACAGCACTAGTGTTAGTAGCATCGTATGCCTTGATGCCCTTTACAGTGAATGTCAAGTTAGTAGCATTACCGTATTGGTCTAATTTTAACTTTTGGGTAGCGCTATCATATGAACCACCTTCAACCGTAACGTCTGAAGGCAAGTCAAGAGCTACTTCCTTGTTAGCATTAGCTGAACCAAAGCTAAAACCTACACCTTTAAGAGTAACATTGTACAAGTTACCAGCCTTTACGTAAACATCGTTTGAACTAGTGTTCCACTCACCAAGATGGTTTTCAGCTTTTTTATTGGTATCGTCGTATTTGTAAATAGTAGTGTTACCTGTGTCACTTGTTAAAATTAAACTCTTAGCAGCATCAACTACGTTAGCTTCTACTGAAGTACCGTTAAGTGAAGCAGTAATAGTACCTTGCAAAGTTGCTGAAGCAGTAACAGTACCTGGCTTACCAGCTTTATCTGACTTCTTACCAACTGCAGCAGTTAAAACAAAGTTAGGAGTTACCTTTACACCATCAGTAACAACACCAGCACCAGTCAAGTCAACAGTTGGCTTGGTAGTAGTTGAAGTAGTGCTGGTAGTATCAGCAAAAGTAGTATTAACAACAGAAGCAGCAACAGG
>NZ_CAKD01000012.1 GCF_000297025.1 Lactobacillus pasteurii DSM 23907 = CRBIP 24.76 | reverse complement strand
AGGAGCTGATTAACAGTTAACAAAAATATAGAAATATGTAGATAATTATAGATAAAAATAATAATTAAGCTTATTTAGAAAGTTAAACATGGAAAATAAGCTTTGATCCAATGTTTACTTGTTTTGCTTCGTCTTCTTATATAAACTTATGTTTGTATTCAAGGAGGTGAAGCAATGATTAAAACACAAGTAGTAAAGCTAAAAGTTAATAAAACCATGCGAAAGCATCTTGATGCTTTGTGTGATTATCGCAGATATTGCTGGAATAAAGGCTTAGAAACTTGGCAATTGATGTATGAAGCTCATACATTAAATAAAAAGGATAATCCAAGCCCCAATGAGCGCCGAGTCCGTGATGAATTAGTCGCAAATAAAGCTGATTGGCAATATGCTTTGTCTGCTCGATGTTTGCAACTAGCTGTTAAAGACTTAGCTAATGCTTGGAAGAACTTCTTTGATAAGGCTCAGCCTGATTGGGGTATACCTAGTTTTAAATCTAAGAAAGATCCTAGACAAGGCTTTAAGACTGACAGAGCCAAGATTGTTAATGGCAAACTTCGGCTTGATAAGCCTAGAAGTGTCTCAAAGGAAAATTGGTTTGATTTAAAAAGCTATGAAGCTCTAAAGATGGATGAGGTCAAAGTAGTAAGTATCTTCAAAGAAAAAGGCAGCTATTACGCGGCTTTACCTTATGAAGAAGAGATTTCAGCTAAGGCTAAAACTCAACAAAAGACAGCAGTTGACGTCAATGTTGGTCACTTCAACTATACAGAAGGTCAAATCAATGTTTTGCCTGCTAAATTGCAAAAGCTTTACAAGCGCATCAAACATTATCAAAGAACGTTGGCAGTCAAAAGAAAGGTTAATGGTAAGTTAGCTATTAAAAGTAATAATTACTATGCAGTGAGAACCAAACTGCAAAGAGATTATCGTAAAGTAGCTAATATCCAAAACGATCTTTTACAGAAGTTTACTACGCAGCTAGTTAATGATTACGACCAAATTGTAATTGAAGACTTAGCTGTCAAAGAAATGATGATGACGCATGTTGCTTCAAAAGGTATGCAGAGATCAGTATTTAGTAAGTTTAGACAAATTCTGACTTACAAATGTGCTTGGTATGGCAAAGAATTGATCTTAGCTGATAAAACCTATCCATCAACACAAAGATGTGCTGAGTGTGGCTATGTCAAAAAAGGTGATGAAAAGATCACTTTGCAAGGCAACCAAAAGCATGGCACTAAACACAACGAGTATATCTGTTATCAGTGTGGATATACAAACGATCGAGATGAAAATGCAGTATTAAATCTTTTAGCTTTGGCAAAATAAAAAGAAAATAAACGGGGCTGGCTAGGTCCTTAAGCTGTAAGAGCTGGTCAATGTGATTACTCCCAGGTGGAATATCAGAATACTAGTGAAGACGACAGTAAATGAAACAAAGAAAGGAAAAATATATCTTTCTGATATGTAGGAAATGCGTATTCTTCTACATATTTCCATGTTTTATATAGCAGCATTTCCCTAGACATTTGATAATCTATTGATTTAATACCTTGATGATCGAATCATCGATTGAAACCTTTTCTTTTGAGGAGACTTTAGCTTTTAGATTTTTATCTTTAATCGAGATAGCAAAAGCTGCCCCTGCTTGAGAAATATTTGAAGCAAGCATACCTGGTCCAAGGATGTTTTCACTCTTGGCAGGTCCGGTAATTCCTAGTGTAGCAAGTGGTACCAAAGAAATATGCATCCCCACCATTACCAGTAATGGTATAAAAGCACCCATCAAAGTAGGTACAAGCCATGGGATGTTCTTATTTGAAAAATTGATAATTAAGTATAAAATATCGCCAAGCCATGAACCGATTGGTCCAATTACAATCAAGGCAAGTGGTGCCATGATTAGCAGAATCAGTAATGGCTTTAGCATTGTCTTAATTACATTAGGGGATACCTTTTCTACGAATTTCTCAACATAGCTCATGATCCAAACGATCAAAATAATCGGAATAACCGATCCACCGTAACTTACTAAAGAAAGAGGTGCTCCAAACAAATTAAGAGGTTGTTTAGCGACAATTAATGACTCCAAGTTGGGTGAAGCAAAACACCTGCTAAGGCCATCGCTAAAAACTCGTTAGTTTTGAACTTTCTAGCTGCCGAAACTGCTAGCATGAATGGCAAGAAGTAAAATACCGAATCACTCATAAAATTCAAAATCACATAGTTTTGGGATGTTTTATCAACTAATCCAGTAGCAGTTAAAAGAGAAACCACTACCTTGAACATACCACCACCAATTAGAGGCGTAATAATTGGAGCCATAATTCCAACAAGGGTATTGATTAGTCTCTTAAATGGATTTTTCTCAGTTGTCGCAGCTTGACCATCAGAATTTTCTTCAAGCTTATATGCCTTATTGATCGCTTGGAAGTATTCCCCAACCTTACCACCAATAATTACTTGTGATTCTTCACCTGATTGAATTGCCCCTAAAATTTCAGGTTGCGTCTTCAAAAAATCCAGATCGAACTTCGACTTGTCTTTCAAAGTAAAACGAAGTCGCGTTGCACAATGATATAAACCGGTGATGTTTTCTGAGCCACCGAGGTGTTTAACGATGAGTTCAGCCATTTCAGCATTAGATCTCATTTCATTCACTCCAATCTAACAATTAATAAGTTAAAACGCGATGGATATGGATAATCAGATATGCTAATTCTTCTTTAGTAATTTATTTTTCATACAAAGTGTAGATCGTTTTCTCAAGTTTCAAGCCAATCTGACTAGCTTCTTGGTAGGATTCAAATACATGTTCTAGGAGAGTCGGATCATCAGCTAGCATATTACCACTAATATATCGCTCACTAAAAAACTTGATGTGCGTTACGAATCGATCATAGTTGATACCTTCTTGCTTGATCTTGCCATGAGTTAAAACTCTTAAGGTCTGCAAAATATTGTCAACTAAGCTAGATACCTCAAGTACATTTGAATTATCTACACTATTTGATGCGTTGATAATGTGAAAAACAATATTTGCTGCTTCTTCTTTAGGCAATTCAATATCTAAGTTATTCTTGATAATCGATAAAGCATGTACTCCAATCTGGAACTCAGTCGGATAATATGTTTTCATTTTCCAAAAAACTCGATTACCCAAGGTCAAATTGGAATTATAGCGATCAATCGCAAAATTTAGATGATCTGCCAAAGAATAATAGATGTTTGCTTTCAACTTGGTATCTAAAATAACTTCTGCATATTCAACAATCTGTCTAGTCACTTCAAAGTATTCTGCAGGAATTCTTTCTAAACTGGCAATTAATTCACTTTGACCTACATTGCTAACCGGCGCATATATTTTTGATATTTCTTTTCGATCTATCATGGCGCCAGTTTTTTGATTATTGATATGGCGCAACATCAATTCCCTTATTCAAATGTATTAACACGTTTCGAATATTGCTGGAAATAATATCGTCATCGCTCTTTGGCTCCAGCCAAGCAGTTACTGCCAGCTTGGTAAACTCTGGCAACTTGTCAACATTAAACACATCGCCAAAATTATGATAGCCAGTCTTCTTCAAAGTAACCGTCAGAACTTTAATATCGGATAAATTATTATCAAACTTCTGATACAAATCTTTCTTAGCAAGAGCGTGCTGCTTGGTGTCATAAATATTAACCCCGCCATTTAAGACATCGACTAAAACTGAACCAAATTTGTTTTCAACTTTAAACATGCCATAGTTATCAAGCTTCTTGATCGTTAAACACTTGCTAGTAATATCATCTTGCACTGTATCGATTAGCTCAGAAAGACTATCTGCTCCCCTTGCTTTGCGGTAATTATCCTCTGAGTAACTCAGATATGCCATCAGCATTTCATCAGTAGTATCCAAGGCTGCTGGAGTTAATTTCTTTGAACTGCTCTTCTTACTTTCAACCGATGAACTTGTTGATGAATAAGATTGCTTATCTTTTGACTTATCAGTTTCGGTAATTCGATCAGCTACTTCTTGAACTCGTTTGTTTTCCTATAAGCGGTAGATTCCCACAGCTATAATAATTCCAGCTACCAAAATAACCGCCGCTCCGCCCCATAGCACCTTAATCTTGCTGCTAGTTTTTGACTTAACTGCTTGTAAATTATTGCCGCACTTTGGACAAAACTTATCGGTTCGCTCTACGCTTGTCCCACATCTGGGACACTTTTCTTACTCATGATTCTTACCTACATTTCCATTACTTCATTCTTTATGCTTTTCAAAAGATAAATTACGATAGATCAGATATCCCACCAAACAAGTTAATAGGTCACTCATTGCTTGGGCCCAAATAATTCCATGATAGCCAAAGATTTTTTCCAAAATCGTCAATGAAATAAAGTAAAAAATTCCCTGACGGGTGATGGCCATCAGCAAAGCGCCCCAGGCATTGCCGATCGATTGAAAGACAGTGGTGTAAACTAAGATAATTCCTACAACCGGCGTAGTTATCAAGATAGCAATCAACATATAGCTGCCGGCACTGACGATTTCTGCTTGATTCATAAACATCGCAGTAATCTGTCTTGAAAAAATCATCAACACTCCGCCACTGATCACGGCATAAACCACTTGAACCAACATATCAAAGCGCAAGATTGCCCGTAGACGCTCCCAGTTTTGGGAACCATAGTTATAGCCAATTAGCGGCTGAGATCCAAAGGCAAAACCAACGATCACCAAGATGACGATGCTATAGATCTTTTGCGTAATCCCCATCGCAGCCACTTGATTAGCCCCATACATGGCTAGCGAACTATTAAGCAAAGCCATGCTAAAAGTTTGGGCAAAATTGGTAATTGAACTTGGGATACCGATTGCAACAATTGATCTAATTGACTTACGATCAATTTTCATCAAGCGCGGATTAATGCTGAGGTACTTGGACTTCTTCCATAAGAAGTAAAATAGCAGAATATCTGTCAGCAAATAGCCCAAAATATTGGCAATTCCGACGCCAGTGGCGCCCATCTTTAATCCAAAAAGGAAAATCGGATCTAAAATAATGGCGAAAATCGTCCCACTAACCGTTGAAATCATCGCTTGCAGCGCTAAGCCTTCTGTCCTTAGAAGATTCTGCGGTATAAGCGAACAAATAATCGTAATCGCACCAAGAGCAATCACCCGATAAAAGTCGGCTGCATCGGCATAGGTGCCGGCTTTGGCTCCCATCATCAATAGGATGGGGCGTTCAAATGCCAAAAGCAAAACACTGGTGATTATACCAGAAATAATTCCCAAATAAATACAAAAACTACTTACCCGTTTACTTAGTTCATAATTATGCTCGCCGAAAAGACGCGAAATCAAGGTACTCCCACCTAGACCGAAGATATCGGCTAAGGCAATTAAAAACATCGAAAGCGGAGCCGAAATCGTAATCCCCGCCACCAAATTGGCATCTCCCGTTTTGGCAACAAAATACGTGTCTGCCAGATTGTAGATCATGGTGGTGATCATCCCCAGCACCACCGGCAAGGCTAATTGGAAATAGACCTTTTTGATCGGTGCTTTGGCAAATAATTCATTCATCTTCTCTTCCATCCTAATTAGTTCACTTTTTTATTCTTATAATTCTATTTTACTATAGAAAAATCCCACTTCCGTAAGAAAGTGAGATTGTTTTACTATTAAAAACTAGTTCAAAGAAGCGTTAGCTACCTTGATATATTGGTTGAGTCCAACTCGATAGAACTTCTTGCCTTTGATTGTGGTGATCTTGCCCTTGTCTAATAAAGTAATCTTCTTACCCTTCTTCAAAACAACATGCTTGATATCATTCTTCAAAGCCTTGCCTTTTCGACTGTAAATGAATGCATTATGTTTCAAAGTAACATGCTTTATAGTATTGGCCACTTTTACAAAGCCATTATCTGCAATTTGGTAGAACAATTTGCCGTTCATGCTATATTTCTTACCTTGGTTCAAAGCCTTAATCTTGCTGCCTTTAGTAATGAGTTGCTTATTTCCATTGATCATGGCCACAGTTACGCCATCCTTTAGGTAAACAAAGGCATTGTGGGTAAGTTCGAGTTCAAGATAATCCATATTTGCAAGAACATCTGGTTTGACTGCTACTTCTGTTTGTGCAACTTGATAATTATCAGGTCTATTTTCTTCAAGGTGGCTATCTGTTTCATCATCAGATTTGCTATTAGAAGATACTTCAACGATCAAAGTACTCAATGGAGCCAAGTTGGTAATCTTGCTCAAACTCATTTGATCGCTTGATAGCAAAACTTTGGCATTTGACAAGTCTACTTGCGTAAACTCGTTATTTTCATTCTTTACGTTGAAGATTACATAAAGCTACTTGCGATTTTCTTGATATTCAAAAGCAAATAGACCATTTGTACCATTTTCAACAACTTTGACATTTTTAGCAATTTCACCGTAGTTGCTTTGTCTGAAAGAAGAATGGTCCTTTCTAACTTGGAGAAGCTTCTTGAAGTAGTCAACTGTATCCTTGTTAGCAGCTACTCGATTCCAATCGATTTGGTTGATTTCAATTGGTTTGTTGTAACTGTTGTCATCCCCATTCTTAGTCCGCAATGCCTCTTGGCCAGAATGAATAAATGGTACGCCTTGTGCTAGCAAAGCCATTGAAGTTGCTAGTTTGTCTCTTTTAATGATATTTTCTTCTGACTCGTTTGGCATGAGCGTCTTGATCATATCGTATAAAGTGCGATTATCGTGACAAGCGACATAATTGATCGTTTGGTTTGGTGAAAGATATGGATGGTTTTCTAGTTTGCCATAGTCTGCCCCACCTAAAAATCCAGCAATGAACTTACTTGCATTATCGGCATAATTATCTTCTTGGCCATTGCCCTCAACAAGTCCCGGCTTCAAGCCACCAAACTCAGGTCCCTTGATCGCATTGCGAATACCATCTGAGAAAAAGCCAATCTTGTCATCTAACTTGTCAGCATTGTATTGAGCCGCCCCTTGATCATGGTTGGTCTTGCGCATATCCCAACCTTCGCCATAGATCAAGATGCTTGGATCGATCTTGTTTACTTCTGAACGAATTTCGTTCATTGTATCGACGTCAAGAATCCCCATCAAATCGAATCTAAAGCCATCGATATTGTAGTTTTTGACCCAGTACTTAATCGAATCGACGATATATTTGCGGGCCATCTTTCTTTCACTGGCTACATCATTGCCAACGCCAGTTCCATTGGTGGTATGACCTTCGTCATCATATTGGAAATAATAGCCTGGAACAGTCTTGTCCAAAGCTTGCTTATCTGGAGCAAAGACGTGATTATAAACCACATCCATAACAACTCTAATTCCAGCCTTGTGAAGTCGATTGATCATTTTCTTCATTTCAAGAATACGACTTTCAGGGGTGGCAGGGTCGGTCGCATATGAGCCTTCAGGAACATTGTAGTTCTTTGGATCATAACCCCAGTTATATTCTCCCTTGTTTGAGTTTTCATCTAAACTTGCAAAATCATAGCTAGGCATAATCTGAACATGAGTGATGCCAAGAGATTTTAAATAGTCTAATCCGGTTACTTGGCCAGTTTGAGTTTTGCCAGATTCGATCATGCCAAGGAACTTGCCTTTATGCTCAATACCAGAATTTGGATCACTGGTAAAATCGCGCACGCTTGTTTCGTAGATAATTGCATCCGTTGGCTTTGAGAATTCTGGAAGTCGGTCAAAGTTATCCGGCTTGATTGCGTCATAGTCCGCAATCACTGCACGTTCGCCATTGATGGTCACAGCCTTGGCATATGGATCAATTGAGACGGTTTCTTTGCCATTGCCAAAAAGCAAGGAGTAATCATAAGCCCAATTCCTGTAGTCGCCATCTAATTTAAGCGTCCAAACGCCTTTATCGCTTCTGGTCATGGCATAAGTTTTAGTAGCAGTTGCTGAATTATCCAAACTGTTATATAAGTTTAAAGTTACGTTCTTAGCAGTTGGCGCCCAGAGCTTAATTTGCGTACCATTAGCAGCGTATAAAGCACCTAAGTCATTGCCATCATAGTAGTACTTGTCATCAAATTCCTTTGAACGAACATAGTTTCCAATGTCAATGGACTTGTAATTGTCGTTTATTCCGACTTGATTGTCATTTAAAATATCTAAATCTTTTTCAGTAGTCAGCACAAACTTCTTGCTTTCTCCGTTTTCATCCGGATCAACAGCTTTCACATCAACGATTTCATTGTCCTTGAATTGTAATTTATCTTTGGCTTGTTCTTGGTTCAGCTTTTTTCCTGTTTCAATTTGGATAGTATTACCGTTTATCATTGAAGCGGAGGTCAAGCTATCTGAAGCCAGTGCAAAACTTGCTGTGTAGTAAGCAGTCTTATCATCATTAGTTAGATAAATTGAAGTCTTTCCACCAGGCAATGCCGTAAATTCTCTAGTTATACCATCACTACCTAAGAAGAAAATCTTAGAAAATTCCGCACCCGATAGATCCAATGAACCAGTGAATTCTTTATTTCCAGTTAAAGCAACTTCTTTCTTGGTGTCATCACCATCAGTCCAAACTTGACCAGTAATGCTGTTTTCTTTTTCTTCTTTATTGTAGTAGTGAACATCTAATTTAGTTGAATCATATTTAGCTTCTACTTTTTTGTGATTCATCAGTCTTTTCTTTGTAAAAAACTTCCGCCTTACCACTATCATCTACGGTGACAACGCGGTCATTGCCTTCGCCATCTTTATCCCAATTGGATGGATTCTTAATCAAAATACCAACTTCCTGTTCATTGCCAGAAACATTAATGTTGGCATAGCAGCCATTCTCGTCTTTGCCATCCCAGTTGTATTGGCTACCACTGCCGTTAGGCTTCTTGCCCCAGACATATGGTACCCACTTGGTTCCGTCGCCTTGATAGTGAATCACAACTTTTGTTGTATCTTCTACTTGATTGTTTTGAGTTTCTGGTTTATCTTTATTAAGATCTGTAACAGAATCAGTTAGTTTCACATCTTGGTTTGAAGTTTGAGCTGTCGTAATCTCGGATGCTTCAACTTTACTTGATGAATAATTTGCTTCTACACAAAAGGCCAAAATTGTAGCAGAGCAAATGAATGTTACTTTACTGAATTTGTTACAGTTTTTCTTTTTATACATGTTAATCCTCCTAAATTGGTATACTAACATTCTACTGTTAAGCGTTTTCAATAACAATATAAGTAAAAATGTTGTTAACGATAACAATTTGTAAGAAAAAATTACAAAATTGTGCTTTGATATAAGTGAGATAAATAGTATATATTTATATGTAAAATCACCACTATTTTTATAAATCGCTCAATATAGCAATTTTTACGCACGTTTAGGATATGGATAATCTAGCATTTAGATACTTCCAGTGCAGTAAGTTTTTCAATGCAATTAATAACTAGGTAAAAAACAAAAAGATAATTTCAGAATGCAAAATTAGCTTTTTTGATCGGTTTATATATATTAATTTATAGTCTTATATCATTAATTAGCAAAATCCACCGTTAGATCTAGGAAAAATTAAGTATTAGTTCCTAGTTATTTAAAATTGGTTAGCTTAGTAGGAAGATTTTGAAATAGGGAAAATAAAAAGGCCACTAATAGTGATATGAACCCCAAATTTAGGACATATTATTGATTAGCTTTGTTCAGAACCATATTCCGAAATTCTATCGGGGTATGTTTTTTTTAATACCGTTTTGATTCTATCATTATTGTAGTAATGAATGTAGTCTTTGATTGCTTCTTCTAGTTCATTCATATTCTCTTTCATCCTAATTTAGTTCACTTTTCATACTTGTAATTCTATTTTACTATAGAAACATTTTATCTTCGTAGCTAGTTAAAGTTTAACTTCTATGGAAGTAGGATGTTTTTATATGAGGTCGAAAATGGGATTAAAAATCGAATATATGAATTATTTTACATTGCTTAATTATTATCATGCCAACAACTAAAAATATTATAAATTGAATTATTATTAAAGTGTTTAAATTCACCGATTGTAAAATTAAATTGGACCATATCAAAATATTTTTAAAATTGCGATGCACAAAAATTCTGTTAAAAAATCCATTTGAGCTTGAAAAAAATACATAAATCAGTATAATTTAATATATTGGAGGGTCATTATGGAATTAATTAAAATACTTAATTATCAAGGAAATAAGGCTGCATTGATGCCATTTATCAGTACCAACCTTCGAAAATATGTTTCTCCAGGAGCAAAAATATGTGATATTTTTGCTGGATCTGGAAGCGTAGGAGCATATTTAAAAGACGATTATTCTGTAATTGCTAATGATGCTGAACTCTATTCATCCATCATCTCTTCCTCTTTGTTAAACATCCCATCAACTAATTCGCTACTTAAAACTAAAAAAATTTTTTTCAGAGGATATAAAACAAATTTTAAAGCACTTCTTTCACCTCATGAGATATCTGTTGCAAAGGAAAGAAATTTTCTTTTGTTAAATTCTACAACTGGTTTAATCTCGTTATACAAAAATTTTCCGACGATATGGAATGGAATAGATGCCCGCGTTAATTATAAATTACTCGCTGAGAATAACAAATACAATTTATTTCTATACTATTATTCAGGTACTTATTTTGGAATTGAGCAGTCAATTCAAATTGATTCTATAATAAAAACCATTCATGAAATTGATGATATTGAAATCCAAAATGTTTTATTCAGCTGTCTATTCTACGCCATGAGTGAGACTGTATTTTCGAAAGATGGGCATATGGCTCAACCTTTAAATATCACAAAAAATAGTTCTCGACACCTTAAGCAACGTAAAAAAGATATTTTCGAATACTTCAAAAATAAACTTGATGAATTTATAGAAAAAAGTACTAAATCATCTGATATTCAAAAAAGTACAGTATTTAACGAAGATATGTCAATTCTTCTAAAGGATGAGAAATTTAATCAACAACACGTGGATTTAATATACGCTGATCCTCCTTACACTGATATGCAGTACTCTAGATACTATCACTTATTGAATGTTGCGGCTAAATATAATTACCCTAAACCAACTATTTCAAGAGGTAAATTTACTAAAGGACTGTACACCGAGGGCAGAAATCAATCTGATTTAAGTAAAAAGAGTAAAGCAAAAAAACGCTTAGAGGAATTATTCAATTACTGTCACGAAAAAGGGATAGTTCTTGCTTTGAGCTACGCTTATCCAAAAGATGAAGCAAATCAAAAGACCGACAGATACACCATTTCAATTGAGGAATTAGTAGAAATGGCAAAAAAAATATTCGGTAACAAAAGAGTTCAAATTGAGTACAAAGATTATCAACACGCTAATAACCGAAATAGCTCAACAAAAGAAGTGCTTGAATATCTGATACTTTGCGGACAAGAAGTTCATAAGTCTCAATATAACCTAATCAAGTTAAAAAAAGAGATCAAATCACTTACTCCCACTTCTAGAAATCCTGTGTACAATACTCATTTATATTGGTCTCAAAAATCTTTCAATGTAATTGATTCTCTAATAACCCACTTATCTTCTAAAAATGACATAGTATTTGATCCATTTATGGGCTCAGGAGTTACTGTGCTTGAAGCAGTAAAAAATAATATGAACAGAATCGGTATTGGTTGTGACGTGAACGAAATGTCAAATTTTATCGCAAGTAGCATTTTGAAAAATATACCTAGCACAAATTTAGATATTTTGTTTAACAAATTTGAATGTAAATTAGATGATTTACTACAATACTATAAAACTGAATGTGATAACTGTAAAAACATTGGTATTATTTCAAAAGTCGTTTTTGACAAACCTGATAGAAATACAAATAATTTCGAGATTAAAGCCATTTCTTATACTTGTCCTAAGTGTGGAAAACGTGTTAAAGATCCAAATGTTGATGATTATTCGAGATTTATGACTGTTAAAAACAACAGATCAGTAAAAAATATACATCTTATACAAAATAGTAAAATTGCTGTAGGTGTCGATGACAAGATTAGCGATATTTTTACACCTCGTAATTTTTCTATCCTTAATGATATTGTTGAGTATATTCAAAACATTGATGATACTAATGACAAAAACGTTTTAAATTATTTGTTAATGTCTGTTCTTCATCTTGCAAAAATTACTGATACCCATTCAAATTCGCAATGGCCATTATGGATTCCTAAAAGTAACTGTGTTGAAAAAAACATCGTAGATCTATTGCATCGTCGTATGAAAAATCTAGCTAAAGCTCAAAATTATATTAAGCAACAATATTCCAATAGTGCTTTGGCTCACAATTTTTCTGAACTCAAAGAAAATAATGCATTAGTATTAACCAAAGGTAGCCAGTACATCACCAATAGAGAAATTCCTGATGATTCTGTATCACTTATAATTACAGATCCACCATACATGGATCAAGTACTCTATTCTGAATACATGCAATTATACAAACCGTTTATAGGTGTTAATTTCAACTTACAAGACGAGATTATCGTATCATCTGCTCCAGAAAGAGATAAGGGAAAAGACGAATATTTTTCACTTTTATACCAAGTCTTTGAAATGTGTAAAATGAAGCTAAAAGAGAACAACATAATGTGCTTATTTTTTCATGATAGTAATCTTGAAGTGTGGGTTAAATTAATACAGATTCTTGAACAAAATGGCTTTAAATTTATATCGCAAGAACATATAAAAAAATCTAAGACAGTAAAAAATATTCTCAGCCCCAAAAAATCATTAAATGGTGATGCTGTACTTTTTTTTGAAAATACTCGTCATAAGTTACCACAATCTATTACTTCGATATCTGTAAACGATATTGAAGATTCAGTTGTTAAAGAAGCAAAAAAGCTTCTTGAAAAATATGGTGATCTAAGCACTCCAGAACTATATGACATGGGAATTATGGAAATGTTGATTGAAAATGGGTGGCTAGAACAATTATCTAAAAAATATAAATCATTAGTCGAAATTTTCGAAAAGTATTTTATTTGGAAAAAAGCTTCAGCTAAATGGCACTTACAAGTTAAAGATGTCAACTTGCTATCTGAAATATAATAGCAATACTAAATAGCTACTGAATTAAGTTTATGACTTCAAAAATGAGTATATATTCTTAATTAGCTTCATTTGGAACTGTGCTTTGATATTTTATCGAAGTACAGTTTTTATTTATCTTTGGATATAACGTTTGATTGTTTGTTGAGCTCCTTCATATTTGAAAGGTCTTTAAAAACAAGGTGTTGACATGCTAATATTGATCAACCTATCCAAAATAAAATGTTTCCCGTATGCATCTTAAAACATATCTGTTGACTTGCCCTTGATTTTTATAATTGCTCTGCTTATGTGTAACTAATTATCTTAAGTATAACTTGTAGAACAGAGATAGTCACCTACCTCCAAGTGAAATTTCATACCGTATCAACACATATACTATTCGAATAACTCCCTGCCCCATATCAACTTTCTCAAGTCACCAAGTTGTCATCACTATCTTGATCCAACATATTATTGCTACAAAACAAACGAAAAAAAATAGGTTGTATCAGGACAAAACTAACAATTAGGTTGATTTTTATGATTTAACTAAATAGCCGCGTAAACTAGTTCTTCGATTTTTACTTTCTATTCTTTTAAATCTGATTATTATCATTTTTCATGGGTAGGCTTACGAGTAATATCATTATCTTACTTGACGTATTTGTAGTATTTGTAAATCTAATCATAAATAACATTCGGATATAGCAACCAGACTCTGATGAAACTTAGTATGTTAGCCATGATCGAAATGAATTCTCTTGAGAATTTTTATTAGAATGTATAATGCTAAATTTTACCAGAATCAACTGTACGTTTTGCTCCTGACTATCTAGATTATTTTCCTTGATATTTTTATTTTTTAATATAGTTGATGATAGATGATATAAGAAAACCTCGAAATTTTTGGCCAAATTTCGGGATTCACATCAGAGTAGGTTGTTATTTGCATATAAGTTATTTTGGCTGGCGATTTTATTAAGGAGTTATATTTACTCTAAATTAGAATTATAATATTTGCCTGGGAAATATTGATTTAACTTTATCAGTAATTCTTTGCCATCTACAAGTTCAACGTTTTGTAACTGTGCAATCTTTTTAGCATCCTTCGAATAACCAGATGTAGTATAACAAGCAATTTTATCAGCATCAAGACGTTCACGTTCAGAAATCAGTCTCTGTATTGGCGTCGCATCCACATTACTTACCCATCGTTTGCATTGCACTAACCAGGTTTCGCTAGTATTACCATTGAACCATTTTGCAACAATATCTACTCCCAAGTCACCGCTACCACCTTTACGATGGACATCAGCATAATTTTCATATTCCAACAGAGATTTACACAATTTTTCGAAATCATATGGATCCATTGTTGCTACATCAACCGCATCCTCATTAAAATCTTTTGGCACCTGTTTCTTAATGTAGTATTTTCCATCTGGGCTTCTATCCGCTTTATCAGCTATCAACTCATCTATTAGCTTAATATTATCATCGTTTAGTAAATCATATAGCGTTTGATTATTTCCGTCAGACAATTCATCGATTAATTCAACATATAAATCCTCAAGAACAAATTTTCCCTTCTTCTTCAATAATTTGCCAACATAAAAAGGAACCAACTCATAAATTTTTTTAAACAGGGTATCTTTATCTTCCTGATCTAAATAAAGTTTTGTTTTATCTAATTGAATATCCTGGCCATCAACATAAAAGTTGTCCTTGATTACCTTAACGATTGATCGTTGAATTTTTTCATCAAAATACACACCTTTAAGTTCCCTTTTAGCATCAGCTACAGCCATACTTAAAGTGTAAGGAGTATCTTTAGCTTTCTTCAACGCCTTATAAATATTATCAACTAATTTATTTTCATAATTTATATTATCTATGTATAAATATCTTTTATCTTCTGGAAGTTTTTCAAATCCAATAATAACCTCATTAATAAGAGTATTTTTATATGCTGATTGCTTTCGTAATGTCGGATCATTTTTTTCTACACCTACTCGAAAAGTATATTCGAACCCATTTTTTCGTGCATAATCAATAATATGTGCAAACACATTAAAGTATTTTTTCAAGCCTAGCTTGGTAAAAATAACAACAGGTGATCCCTCTTTTAGATGCTCAGAAAAAGTCTTAAACATCTTGTCCACATCATGGTAGTAATGATTTAAATCTTTTCCCTTTCTCTTAGTTGCATTAGTTACTACCATTTCATTATTTAACATTTTGTCGGTCAATTCAAAGTATCCATTATTATCGTCAAAATGGTTCAACCATATTCTAAACATCTGATTTCTTTCCAAATATGGTACTTGATCTGTATATGGAAAATCTGTAACAATAGCGTCGAATGTTAAATCTTTATTCTTTTGTAGATATTCATAATAATCGTCATTAACAACTTGATACTTAATTCCTTTGCCAAAGTCGTTCGTCAATGTTTTTTTGTATTTATTCTGGAATCTGATAAATTTTTTGTACCTGGTTTCAAATAAATACCATACATTCATATCCTGATCTTTTTCATTAACAACTTGGTATAAAATATCAGTAGAGCTGCCATACATCGCTATTCTCGCAAGGCTAAGTGAAGCCACTAATACCTGTTGCAGGAATTCTTTCTCTTTCGATGTTGGTAACTTAGAAATTTCATTCTGAACCATTAACAAAGCTACCTTATTACGATGAGAGAAGATTTCACCATACTTATCTGCTCCTGTTGATTTTGTGATATTTATGCGACTATTTTCGAAATAGACATCATTAGGAAAATCACTTGCATCCATTTCATTAACTTCTTGAATTTTATTCCAATCTAGTTCATCAAATTTTTTTGCTTCATTACCATTTGGAGATTTGTACATCAAAATAATATTGCAATCATTTTTAATTTCTCGATTTTTCTTTGGATTGAAATAACCATCCTTACCATTTTTACGGTCAAACAAAACTTTTTTAATATAGTTCTTTTCACCATCACATTCTGTCTCATAAAGATACATCACTTTATTCTTAACTCGATCTTGTATTTGTTGAAAATATTTATCTAATATTTTTGAATCAACTTTTTCAAATAGAGTTTTATCGACAGAATATGTATAATTATCTAGTTCTATACCTAAAAATTTACGATCAACCTTCTGGGAAGCAATTAGCGTCATACCACTACCTAAAAAAGGATCTAAAATATAAGCATTCCTGTCTGTCAAAGCCATGATCACTTTTGTCAAAATTTCAGGAGCTTTGCGGCCTTTGAAAGTATATGTTTCTTTGATAAATCGTGGAACAGAATTTTTAGTATCTGCCAATGCAGCATTAACTTTATTTGAAATGTCTAGAGTTTCAATTTTTTTCCTCATTTGCTTACCTGCTTTCTAATATCTGATATTCCAATAACTTTTTATCTTACTGCAAATTTTCCTCTACGCAATAATTTTTGTTCCGTCGGCTCATCTCTTTCTATGACTATTATTTTATGTCGCTAAGAATTTTAACGAAGATTGCTGACAATTATAAAATCAATTATAACCTTTTTTATTGATTATTTCGTACTTTTTCTGGTCTGTACTCTTTAACTCAAATGATTTAAGCTCTTCATTTAGGATAATATCCGCAACCTGCTCAATTGCTTCTTACGTTAGCAATTTTTTTCTAAATAGCACATTCCACGTCCTTATATCCTGAAATCGCTATTGGCTTGATCCCTGTCTGATGCAAAACTTTCGCAAAATTCCCTTCCACTCTCCACTTTATCTGTCAACCAGGCATAGAAAAAGGTTGCTATTATATTCTAGTATTCGATAATACATAATAAATAGCCCACATAAATCTGACGTTAGTTGTAATAATTATTGATTAAATATATTAGTCCGTCAATTATCAATACTAATTATACAGAAATTGATATATTAGATCATTTCAGCAAATTTTTTCAAAAAAGTCGTAGAGTGAATCCCAATTTTTTTCGCAGATACGGCATAATGAAGTTGTAAAGAAAAAGTTATTTGTATAAGGAGAATGATATGAAAGTTTTTTGTGTTTTAATAATTTTGCTATTGTTGCTCCAAACAAAAAACAGTCCCTTAACAAGGGACTGTTAAAGCACTACTATTAAATTCAATCGATAATCGTTATGCTGCTAAGATGATCATCACCTCATTATAACCATCTCTGCAACTTACTCATCACCATATACCATATTGTACAACTCGCTACCAAACACCATTTCAAAGTGGTCTTCTTTGAATAAATCCATCAGGATTCTCATAAGATGTTCTAACCAAACGCCATGTGTAGCCATGTTACGCCTGTTCAGATACTCAGGAATCTCTTCACCCTCTGCATTTGGTGATGGAATGTACCAGTTGTACGCATCGTGAAGACCGCCAGCTACTTTCAAATGCCAGCTCTCGTATTCCTCATCGTATAAAGCTTCGACAAGTCTTACTCCATTGTAGCTAACTAGCGAGTGGAATAAGTCCCCGTCTTTTTTGATAGTCTTGATGTTGTACTCAACACCGTAAATAGTGGCTTCGGCTTCTTCAGCCTTTTCGTTTTGTCTAATTGGCTTATATAATAACGGCATGATAAATCTAGCCATATCAAATCACTCCTTTTACGCTACATTCTTGCTTAAAGATTCTGCAAAGTCTGAGAACGTCATAAACTCATATACTTGGTAATCAACAAGCTCTTTGATTGTCTTGTCCAAGTCCCCCTTTTGTGTTTCTGAACCCTCCTACTTGCTGAAAGTAATTTCTGTCCATATTTGACGCAAATACATATGTAAGCTGAACGGCGGGAGGTAAAAAGTTCTCGTCTCCTTAAAACGGAGAAATAAATAGATCTGTTATCTGATAACTAATGGTGATTTTTTCCATATCTTTCTCCACACCGTACTATGTATTCATATCCATTATGAACTTTTGGCGTGCAATTTAATAGCATAAATTACAAAAATTCTTATATTGCCATTCGCTAATACTAATAGTAATGATTGATAACTTCTAATACGTGTTTGAAGTTTTTCTTTTGCAATAAAAAAGTCGCCGTACTTTCATACGGCAACTCAAAAAGGGATGTCTATTATTCTTTATTCCAAGCTCCAATCCATTCAGGACTTGTTCCGTCGACATTGAAGAATGAGAAGCCAACTGCATAATATTGTCTATCAGTCTGAGTTCCATTTGATCTACCAACAAAATAGCGAACACTTAACGCACCATATGCATGTTGCTCCTTATCACCTTCAAAGAAATAGTGCCAAATTGTATCACTCTCTTTGACAGTATTAAATATTGCATCTGCAACCTTAATAGGATTACGTTCTTGATTATTCAAATATGCTCCATTGACATCACTAAACAAACTTTTATGAATTAAACCCATGCTCATGTTCATACCCAATTTGACCAAACCTGGAGTATATTGACCAACAGTCTGAACATTTTGAGTCTCAAGACTTGCTCTCTTAGCCAATCTTTCCCATTCAGGCGTGCCTGGCAACAAAGAATTGTAAGCTAATTTATCCAACTCGGCATTTCTCTTATATCTTGGATAGCCCTTAGATACACGATAGTTTTGAATATCTTCCCAAAGTCGATCTTCAATTTGCTTAACTTGATCATCGGTAAAGTAGATATAACCCGCTTTACCATTTTTTCTTGCGTGCACTTCTTCAGTTGCTGTCAAGACAGGGGTATATTCTGAAGAAGTTCTAGTCAAATTATATCTTTTGCCATTAGTAGGCTTAGTTTCACCCGCCTTCTTACTATTAGAATCCGAATTGTTTGAGCTATCCGATTTGTTATTGCTTTTATTTGAATTCGAATTATTAGGGCTACTGTTGTCCTTTTTCGTTAAACCATACTTATCATCAAATCCAGCAACTGGAAAGCCTTGATGGCTATATAATCTTCCATTTTTAATAATATACTTTCCATCTGGAGTCAGCTGTGACGATCCACTTGTCAAAGACTTAGACTGATTGAAGTTAGCTGCCTTGACATACTTTCCATTGCCAATACGATAGATTTTTTGCCTGCAATCTTTTTAGTAGATAAGATCTTGATTCTTTTGCCTTTTAAAAGCTTTCTAGCCTTAAGCTTCTTGCCTTTAGCTGAGTAAACGTAGGCATTACGGGTTAGAGTTTTGTAGCTGCTTGCTTCTGCTAGTTGACCTTGAGTAGTTAAGCCAACTGTCAAAAGACTAGTTGCAGCAACTAACAATGCGAATTTTTTCATTTTTCTTCTCCTCATGGTGAACGATATTTTACTATCTATAGATATTTTAAAAAATCGCAGAATTATTTACAAATTGTCTTACTTATCGGTCATAGTGCATATGGCGTACTCTAACATATTCATAGTGCGTTCCATCAGCGTACGCTTTTAGGCCAAGCTAAGAAGATTGGAAAAGCCACGCTGAGGGAAGAAAATACTTTTAATTTCTTATATGATCCAACCATAGTTGCATCATTTTTAGCATGGCTTTTAACCTTTGCCTTTTTCATAAATAAAACTCCTTTGTATAAATTCAGATTTCAACCTGTCCTTAAATAATAATATAACTTTTTACATCAGTACTTATCCTCTAAATAATGAAAAAAACTCATTACTTCTAAATAAGAAATAAAGAGTTTTATCAAAATTTTTCCTTAATTACCATTACCAATAAAGATCTGCAACTAAGATTATTTGTTGGTGGCCTTTTACAAGAGCAAATCCAACAGATACTGCTATTTGCGTATATGGGTAGCTCTTGGAAAGAAGTGCATCCCTGTGTCTCCAATTAGCATGAGCGTCGTTGAAAATCATTCCATAGTAGCGTAATTGGGCAAAGTTTTCCGGAGACATAGACAAATGATTCCCTGTTGCATACCCTAAAACTTCTCCTGAATGATACTCACTTAACCCAAATTCAGGATATACAGTATAAAATTTGTTGCTCCCATTTCTGTTATGTAAATTCACCGATGTCGTTCCAGTTTCAAGAACCTTGTCTATAATTTCCGATAATCGTTTATCGGCAATATTCTGTAATTTTGAATTAGATGTCTGCAATGGTGCAAGACCACGTTTAATTCTTAAAGAATTTACTTTTTCAATAAATGATTTAGCAGCTTGCTGAGCCCATTCATTTTTTTCCGCTTTGCTATCTGATACAGATGCCGTTAGACCTTTTGCTTCAATAACATTAGTAGCAACTTCCAGTTCATCCCCGTCATCGCCTTCCTTCCAAAGCAAAAGACCATTTTCGTAATTTACATAGTTCCAAGGATTTTTAATAGCACCAATAATATCCCCTTTGTGGTAATAGCCTTTATCAGTATATTTGTTAAATTCAGCCTCGGTAATACCAGTTGCCTTCATAACTTTGCTCTTAAAGGAATCAGCTTTTGCATTTTGCGATTTACTGGTCTTAGTATTAGATCCATTTACAACTGCATTGGCATATCTAATGTAGCCTCCACCAACTAGCTTAAAGTACTTTTTGCCCTTAATCTTTTTGGTTCCATAGGCTGAGTAAACTTGGTCAGCAAATAACTCAAAGCCAGTCTTCTTCCCCTTCTTGTTGTACACGTATGAATTCTTCTTCAAATAGATTTTATATTTAGTAGCAGCTTGAACTTGAGTTGGTTGAACGGCTTCCTTTGTTAAAGGAGTAGCTAAGCCAACACCAAGAAGCAATGTTGATGCGAGTAATGCTTTAATAGATTTGTGTTTCATGATTAATACCTCACTTCTTTTATCTGTAACTTAATTATTGCATTAATAAGGACAAAATACCTTTTGCGCTCTACGACATTAAGATTCAATTACCAATATAAGTTTGCAACCAAGCAGGCCCATGTTCTCCCATTAACCTTTACAAAACCAACTGATACAGCAATTTCTGAATATGGGTGTGTTTTAGATAATAGATCATCCCTGTGGCCCCAATTTGAACCTGCATCATTAAACATCATGTTGTTATATCTAATTTGAGCAAAACTTTCTGGACTCATACTCTGTGGTGTCGCTGTTGTCATTCCTACTTCTTCTCCAGCGCGATACTTGCTTAAACTGTATTCCGGATAAATAGTATAATACCTCGATCCATTCGGTCTGGTATGGCCACTTAAATCGTCTAGTCTAGAAATTTGTTGTAGCTCTTCTTTCAATCTAGCATCAGCAATTCTTTGAAGTGCTGAATTCGAATTAGTTAGAGGAGCTAATCCTTTTTAACCCTTAAAGCATTAACCTTCTCAATAAACAACTCTGCCGCTTGTTTTTCCCATTCTGCTTGTGTAAGCTTTGGTTTTGAAACAACATTTTCACTGTCATCAACAGTATTTGACTTATTATTTACCACAGCTTTTTTCTTTGAAGCCAATTTAACTTTGCCTTTAACAGCATTAGTAGTCCTTACATATGCATAAAAAGGATAATTATATACAGCCATAGGATCTTTAATTACATAATACTTCTTGCCAGCAATAGTCTTGGTACCATAAAACTTAACAGAAATACCTTTTTTCCAGCTCACATTTAATCTGTGGCCCTTACTATTGTAATCATAGCTCTTTTTGATAAATGTTATGTAATTTGCTTTCTTAGCAGCTTCAACATTGTCAGGCCTGTTCACCGCAAACCCTAGCCCTAACAACAAAAACGTCGAAATAATAATTCCAATCTTTTTCATTCTTAATTCCTCCACTAAACTTCCACTTAATAATCAATCCTCACATCACTATTGTGAAGTATTGACAAATAATTGTCCATTCTCAACAAAACTGCTATAATAACTATAGAAAAAGGAGAGCTATTGGTGTAGCTCTCCTTGCACAGATCCGTTATAAACGGTGGTACAGTATTATTTAACAAAAAGTCGCACAACACTGGCCAAAGATATGAGCGGCTTTTTGTTTGCCTATTTTTCTCAAACCGCAAAAGCCACTGCATCTAATACCGGATGTGCAACTTCCGGCTATCCTGCTTAATTTGCCAAAACTCCGCAAAATAGTTCTTCATCCCTGGCAAATTTTTCACTAACAGCTGGTATGGCCGACTAGTTGCCAAATTTTCCTTTTCTTCCCGATTATAAAGCGACATTCCTACAAAATAGTTATAATTCATCTTAAACATAAATTCATGAACTGCTGGCACATCAGCTTGATCGAAGCGTTTAGTCGAATTTTGCGCATTGTCAGTTTCTCTAAAAACCTGGGTCAGATACTTGTTAAAGTTATCAATACCCAGGCTTTTTTTCTCACTATCAGTCAGATAATCTGTTATTTCTAACGTCTGGTACTGATAGTCTATCCCCTCATTTGAAAAAATCGCCTCGCCATAATTTGTTTCTGCCACGCTGTAGGCACCTGTAGCAATATCAACTGCCGGACAATCATTCATTGGACCAGCAATGTTTTGTGCGTGAATATGGCCAGTGAAAGCCAATTTAACCTGGTACTTGGCAAACAGTTCCTGCAATCTATCTGCATTATCAAGCACAAATCCGCGGTAAACCATCTTATGGTGAGCATATAAATTATGATGCATGAAATAAACTACCCTTTGATTCTGTCTTTGAGCATCAAGCAGTTCATCTTCAAGCCAGGCAAATTCAGCTTCGCTTAGGCGTCCATTAGTGTTGGGCGCCGAAGTCGACGCCTGCTCGCCATAAATGCAAGAATCCATCAAGATCAAACGGTAATTATCATTAAGCAAAACCGAATAGCTCAAGCTGCTGTCATCTTCATGATATGCCTTGTCATATGACGCTGAAAAAATCCTCTTCCAATCTTCTGGACTAATCTGCTTGGTAAGATATTGCCGCTCCTGTGAAAATTCCCTTGCCCAACCATCATTAATATCATGGTTGCCTGGAACCGGCAAAAGTGTAATTCCATGCTCAGTTAATGGCTGAAAAATCTCTGCTAGTCTTTCAGCCGACTTCAATTCCCCGTTAAAAGTCAAATCGCCAGTTATGACAATCGCATCAGGCTTGTCAACAATTGCCTTTCTGACTAAGGCAGTCAAAGCATATTCTTGATGATCCAAATCCTTGCCTGCAGCCGTATCCCTCATCTTTTGAAAGGCTGGTCCATCCAAATATAGGTCTTGGCTAATCAAGTGTGTATCTGAAATAACCCAAATCTTGGGCTTATCTGTCGAAGTTAGTTTCTTATCTATCATAATGTAATTTCCTTTAGATTTTATCTTGTATCAACCTTACTGCATCTTCAAGCAAAAGACCAACGATTTAACTAGTTATTAAAAATTTCCCTAAAAAGTAAAAGAACTAGGCGCACTCTATTACTGCCAGCTTAGACTGGCTAACTGAGTGCGCCTAGTTCACTAAAAAACTAGTATTTTGCATATTTCTATAAATCTTATCTTCAACTCAAAATTAATTATTACTTACAGGATTTCAACTATTTAATACTATGCAGCATTATCGTACAAGTTTTCCAAACTGTTAATGTCGAAAGCACTAATCAAACGGGGATTCTTGACATCAAGGCTTGGGTACATTACAGAACGGGTATTACTTGTGTGAGGTAAGCCCATTGCGTGTCCTAATTCGTGCTCCACCACGGATTGACGGACTGTATCATTGAAGTTCTTTAAGAAGTAATCATTCAACTTTACACGAGCTGAAACAATTTTTCCTCCTCTTCTAGTGATGACTGTTTCTCCAACCCAGTCAGTTTTACCATAGTCGTCATTTATGATGACAATCTTAGCAGCACTTTCACTTGAAACTAACGATAAGTCAGCAGCTCCAGTTCTGTTCCATGACTTAATACCATCTTCAGAAGCTTCGGTATCATACCTACGGGTAGTTCTGATGCATACGGAGAAAGCAGGTGCTCCACCACCATTAACTCCGCTTGATGGGTCAACCATTGCAGCTCCACCTGCTGATTGACTACCAAGTTTCACGGTAACTTTCTTAGCCTTAGCTCTCTTGGTGCTCCGAACCATTTGAGCAACTTCGACTTCTTCGTTAGTCTTGGCTGATGATGTGATAGATGCGCTACCAACCATGCCTGTAACAAAAAACAACACTACAACACTTTTCCACAATCTGTTTTTCGTTATCATTTTGCTTGCCTCTATTTCCAGTAGACAAAGCGTTGGTTATTTAATTTTTTATTTCAATGTACTCCCCTGTATCTTAATTACAGGGTGACTATTAAATAACCAACACTGAAATTACATGTGATACATTTCTAAACATCTTTACGGTCATTATTATAATCGCTTTCAAAAATCTTGTAAAATTCAATAACGCAGTGTTATTTTTGCGTAAGATCAACATTCTCTTGATTTAGGGGGATTTTAAATATTGAAAAAATATAAAATAACTCGATTTTTAAAATTCTGATATTTGCTTATGTCAAGCGAAAGCGCTTGATAATCGAATATTTCATTTATATATTTGTATATAAATGAAATATAAATCAACCGGTGTCATTTGGCTTCATAGGTCGTATTTATTTAATTAAATACGTATATTATTTTTAAATTTATTATTTACGTTCGTATTTATTTAGTGGTCTAGATAGCAGTTCTCTTTTCTTAGATGGAAAATAAAATCGTCCCCCTCTTTTAGATTTTTACTTTCTAAAAATCTATACTTTATGAAAGCGCTATTACGGTATTTTGGACACTTGCTTTTCACAATCAGGAAAGTCCTGTAGTACAAAAAGATATTAATGTCAAATAAAACGACTCAGAATAACGAACTTTCTTTCTATCTTATCTTTCAAACTGATTATCCAAACATCAGAGCGAGCTTATTCAAATAAACTAGTTTCAGGCATAAAAAAATAGAAATCTATTTTAACTAGATTTCTACCTTAATTTTCGACTTCAAATAAAATATAACCCGATTTATCATAGCGATCTCGAGTCTCAGATAACTCAAATGGACGACCATCTTTTAAATAAGCTAGCTGGTGAACTGACAAAACGGCATCTCCTGGCTGGCAATTCAAATATTCGATATCATAAGCATCCACCTTGTCAGCAGTAATGACCCGGTTAGCCTTGCCGATCTTGAGACCAAGCTTTTCTTGAATATAACTATAGATAGAATCGTGCAAAATCTCCTTCGTCAATCCCGGAATCACCTTAACTGGCATGATCGTGTATTCTAGCTTCTCAGGCTGGCCATTGATCAGGCGCTGGCGAATGATGTCATAGACCTGGTCGCTTTCTTTTAATTTGAGCTTTTCAGCTTCTTCAGGCTCAGGCAAACGAATATCAAAGGAAATAACATGACTTTGAATCTTCCCCTTGCCAGCCATACTATGGTAGAAACCGTCATGCAGATTCGACAGCTGGGGCATGCGCGTATTTTTATTTTTAAGATAGATGCCACTACCCGGCACTACTCTAACTAAATTCTTCATTGTCAGCAGTTTTAAGGCCTTTGAAATAACTACCCGGCTAGTCTGGTATTGCTTAGCTAATTCGGCCTCCTTAGGCAATTTATGGCCGTATTTTCTTTGTAAAATGGCCTGGGTCAAATCTTCAGCAATCTCAATATATTTGGTCATTTGTGCTCCTTTGTAAATATATATCTTTACAAATTGATTCTTGTGTTTTTATTTTAGCATACTCCCTGCTTATAATAGTAGTAAAGATAACGTTTTCAAAAACATAGGAGGCTTACATATGACTAAGTTTTATTGGGGCAATTCCGTTTCCAGCATGCAAACTGAAGGTGGCTGGGACGAAGGCGGCAAGAGTTTATCCGTTTATGATATTCGAAAGGCTACTGAAACTTTGAGCGACTGGCATTTTGCTAACGACAACTACCATGAATTCGATCAAGACCTAGACTTGATGCAGGATTTAGGAATGAACATGTATCGCTTCTCTGTTTCTTGGTCAAGAGTGATCAAGGATGGCGACGGCGAAGTTAATGAGGAAGGCTTAGCCTTTTACGACCGCTTAGTCGATGGACTCATAGCGCGCGGAATCGAGCCAATGATCTGCCTTTACCACTTCGATATGCCACTACATTTAGCTGAAGAATATGACGGCTTTTTAAGCAAAAAGGTCTGCGAAGACTTCATCAGATACGGCAAGATCTTAGTTGATCATTTTTCTGACCGAGTTAAGTACTGGATTACTTTCAACGAGCAAAATCTCTACTCACAATCCTTTGCCAATACTATCAGCGGCGTGATGAAAAAAGACTTTAGCTTGCAAGACCTTTACCAAATCACCCACAACGTAATGTACTGCCATGCAGCCTTTGCTAATTACGTTCACCAAAACACTGACTGCAAAGTTGGCGGTATGCTAGCATATGCTGAAGTCTACCCCGCAACTTCAAATCCAAGCAATATCTTGATGACCAATCGCTTTGAAGAATTCATGAACAACAACTTGCTTGATGTCTTCACTTACGGCAAGTATTCAGCTGCTTGGCTACACTTTATCAAGCACAATCACTTGAATGTTGAAATGACTGAGAATGAAATGCAAGAAATTAGTCGATGCCGCAGTGACTACCTTGCCTTTTCTTACTACCAATCAGCAGTCTTAGATTCAACCAAGGTTCCAGTTGGTACTGCACCTAACTATTATTTGGACAAAGGAGCCGCTCACAACCCATATCTGCGCGAAAATGAATGGCACTGGTCAATTGATCCACAAGGCTTTAGAGACATCTTAAACAAGCTCTATTTGCGTTATCACTTACCTGTTTTTCCAATTGAAAACGGATTGGGCTTACGCGAAGAATGGGATGGCGAACACGAAATTCAAGACGACGAACGTATCCGCTACATGCGCGCTCACATTGAACAAATGCAAGCTGCCATGAATGAAGATGGCGTTGAAGTACTAGGCTACCTAGGCTGGGGCTTGATCGATATCCTTTCATCTTCAGGCAACATGGATAAGCGTTACGGCGTTGTTTACGTCAACCGCACCAACCATGATTTGCGCGACATGAAGCGCGTGCCTAAGAAGAGCTACCACTGGCTCAAGCAAGTAATTCATTCAAATGGAAAAATGCTTTAAAAATTAACATCGAGAAAACGAATGGCGTGTTTTTGACTTAATTTAACCGTCATTCGTTTTTATTTGCAAAAACGCCAACATCTTTTTGTGGAAATTAATATTTTTAAGCATAAAATATTGACAAAGCGCTAACATATCCTAGAAAATTAACTTAAGAAACTTTCCTAGAAAAGTGGGGAATCTTATGACACTATCTTTTAGTAGTTTTATTCAAAGCTTGAGTAATCCTGCAATGCTCCTAACGGTAGTACTTACTTTGGGGGTTATTTTTGTAAACGGTTGGACTGATGCACCAAATGCCATTGCTACAACTGTAACAACTAGAGCAATGAGAACTAGACCAGCAATTATCATGTCGGCCTTTTTCAACTTCCTTGGTGTATTGGTTATGACCACCATCAACAGTTCGGTTGCCGAAACTATCTCCAATATGGTTGATTTCGGTGGTGACACTCATGCATCAATGATTGCCTTGAGTGCTGCCCTATTTTCAATTGTAGCTTACAGTGTTGGAGCGTCAGTTTTTGGTATTCCAACTAGTGAATCACACTCACTGATTGCCGGACTAACCGGTGCAGCGATTGCCATTCAAGGTGGTACCAAAGGGGTTAACTGGAACGAATGGATTAAAGTTTTATATGGTCTTGTACTCAGCCTGGTGCTTGGTTTTGTCTTAGGTTGGGTAATTTGTAAAATTGTGGTGTTTATTTGTCATGACATGGATCGACAAAAGACCAACAAATTCTTTACCAATGCTCAAATCGCCGGTGCAGCTGCTATGAGCTTCATGCACGGCGCTCAAGACGGTCAAAAGTTTATTGGTGTGCTCTTATTGGGGATGGCCTTTGTTAACGGACAAACTTCAGCTGGAAGCATCATCATTCCTGTTTGGTTAATGCTATTATGTTCTATCACTATGGGTGTTGGGACCAGTGTTGGCGGCGAAAAGATCATCAAGTCTGTTGGGATGGACATGGTTAAACTAGAGAAGTTCCAAGCTTTTTCATCAGACCTTTCTGGAGCAATCAGTATTTTGCTATCAACCTTATACGGTATTCCAATTTCAACCACGCACGCTAAGACCAGTGCCATCATGGGGGTTGGTGCATCTAAGCGCTTATCTGCGGTTAATTTTGGCGTTGTTAAGGACATGGTGCTTACCTGGATCTTTACCTTCCCAGGTTGTGGTCTAATCGCTTATCTGATGGCTAAATTGTTCTTGGCAGTATTTTAAAGGGGAAACAACATGAGTAGAAAATCCGACAAATTTTATTTTGATACTTTTATCGAATGTGGCGAATACGCAGTCAAAGGCGTTAAGTTATTGAACAAGACCTTTGACCACTATCACCCTAGTCGCTTGCATGACTTAATTGAGGAAATGCATACTTTGGAACACGAAGCTGACAGCTTGAAGCACAAGATGACTCAAGAATTGGCTCGAGCATTCGTTACTCCAATTGAACGTGAAGATATCGTTGAACTTGCTCACCACATCGACAACATGGTTGATAACATTGAAGATGTTATGATGCGTTTGTACTGCGATGATATTACTGAAATCAGAGAAGATGTTTATCCAGTAGTCAGCCTTTTGATGGACAACTATGATGAAACTTTGAAATTGATCAAAGAATTCGCAGACTACAAGCACTCAAAGAACTTGAAAGAACACATTATCAAGATCAATGGTATGGAAGGTGAAGCTGACTTAATGTTCATCGAGAACATGAGACGCTTGCACAAGGAAGTTAGCGACCCAATTCAAATCATTGTGTGGCGCGATATCTACACTTACCTTGAAAGATGCCACGATGACTGTGAAGACGTTGCAGCTAACATCGAAATGATCATTTTGAAAAATTCATAAAAAACACAGGGACGGAAAAACCGTCCCTGTTATTTTTCCTATCTTTCTAGTACATATTGATTAAAGTCATGCAATTGGCCATCGATTAACCGGCTATGTTTTTCAAGTTTTTGATCAAATTTAAAGCCAGCTCTTTTTGCTACATTGCAACTAGCAATATTTTCGACTGCTGCTAGGAGATAAATCTTCTCTAAGCCATATTCTTCAAAACCAATCTGGCAGATTTTTTCAACTGCTTGATGCATAAAACCTTTGCCTCTAGCATTAACAGCTAAAAAGTAGCCAATTTCTGCAGTCTTCTTTTCTGAATTGAGCTTATTGAAGCTGATCTTACCAACGATCGCATTCTTGTATCTAATAAGTAGATCAAGCCTCTTACCTTCTAAGTATGCTTGCTGACTCTCGTTCAAAAAATCAGCTAATTGTTCTTTGGTTTCAGAATAAGCCCAAATTAAATATCTAGCTAGATCTTGGCGATTTTCATCGATCAATTGATAAAGTTTATCCAAGTCCTTTTCTGGGTCCTGCAAAGTTAATTTTAAATTTGCGCTAATAGGATATTCTTTCATAATTACCCCTCCCTAAGTCGAAAATTTTAATCCTATTATAACAAAAAATCGGGATTAAATTCCCGATTTTTCCAACTATTTACGATTGCTATAAATATCATCGATAATTTCAAAGCCCTTATTTTTCAAAGCTTGTTCAACAAATGACCGATCTTCACCGCTGGTTTGGTTTTGATGAACGCGAGCTGCATCTTTTTGATCATAGGCTTGGGCTTTTGGCAACAAGTCTTCCGCATCTTCGCGTGGAATAACGACTACTCCATCTTCATCCCCAACAATAATATCGCCTGGATTAATGCTTCGATCGCCAACTGTTACTGGCACATTAACTTCGCCCGGACCTTCAGTATAAGGACCTTCTGGCGTAGTTCCAGTTGCATAGATTGGCATATCGAAATTCTTCAAGCTATCAATATCTCTGATTGGACCATCTATGACAATTCCGCCAAGTTGATCTTGATACTTAGCATACGTTAGCATAACTTCGCCAACAATCGCTCTTGAATAGTACTCACCATCTGTACTTACCACGATAATATCGCCAGATTTAGCATAATTCAAAGCAGCTTGCACAGCTAGGTTGTCACCACTTCTAGCCTTAACGGTCAAAGCTGGGCCGCACATAATCTTATTAGGTTTGCTCATCAACTTAATTCTGGCATTCATCCCGGCATTACGGCTCATACAGTCATCTATCGTAGCCGATGGCAACTTGCTGAAGCTTTCGATCAACTTCTTATCTGGCAATTCTCTTTGAAGAAAAATTCTCTTTCCTGTTGGCATTTTATCCCTCTTTTGAAAAAACTATTTTTGACTTCTTACAAAGGATATTGTACTACCTTTTTTAAAACATTTAAAATAATAGGTTTGTTTTTTAAATATTTAAAATTGCTAAACCTGGAAAACAAAAAAATCTCGAAATTTTTGAACTTCGAGATTTTTTAAGCTTAATTAGATATCAACATTAGCCATCTTGATGTAGCTATTTTCGCCAATTTGGTAGAAGCGTTTGCCGTTAACAGTGATTGGCTTCATTTCGTTCATCAAGAAAATGCTAGTTCCTGCCTTGATCTTGACTGGCTTCAAACCTTTTCTGATCGCCTTGCCTTGAGAGTTGTAAACATAGCTATTATGGCGAATCTTAGCCAGGATCATTGCATCCCCTACTTCGACATACTCGCTATTGTTGATTGCATAGTAAGTCTTGCCATTTTTGACAAATAAGCGATTATCGTGATTAATCTTGAATTCCTGACCACGATATGCCATCTTGCCGGTGGCTCTGCCTAAATTATCTAGAATTGGGCTAGCCTTGATCATCGCGATCACATTGTTGTGATCAGAAATTGTGTTTACTAACTTGATATACTTGCCAGCATCAATTTGATAGTATTGTTTGCCATCAAGGACAAAAATCGTAGTACCTGCTACTGGTTCAATCTTAGTGCCAGCAGGAAGCAATTTGCTACGGTCGGCTTTAAGTAAACCTTGTTCAAGCAAGTAAACATAGGTATTGTGGGTCAATTCAATTGTAGTTGTAGGCAAAGTTGGCGTTTCAACTGCTGGAACTACTACTGGATCAACAGAAGGCTGAACAACGTCATCAGACTTTGGTTGACCAGGTTTATCTGGAGTTACTGGTTGATCTGGTTTAACCGGCTTATCAGGCTTAACAGACTCTTCGATCTTGCTCCAATCAATCTGACTTGGTTCCTGATCCTTAACTGTTTCATACTGATTATTAGCACGATTATCGTTGTAGTAGCCTGTTTCAGTATTAGCAACTAAGTATAAGTCACTAAGCTTGCCTGGAGTTGGAGTAAATTCGCGTACAAGCGTATCAACGCCAACTGGAGCAATAAAGATCTTGCTAAAATTATCACCCTTAAGCTCAAGTGATCCAGTCTTAAATCCGTCTGTATCACTTAAATCAACAGTTTGCTTTTGATCGTTAGTATCAGTCCAAACATTTACCTGCTTAACTGCATCAAATCCCTTGTAGTTAATCTTAACAGAAGCTTGATCGTACTTAGCTGGCGTTTTTTGGTCGTTGTCATAGCCTTCTTTGAAGAAGACTTCAACTCGGCCATCTGGATCAACTTGGAACATTCTATTTTCGCCAGAACCATCTTTATCCCAAACGTTGAGCTTCTTGATCAAAATACCGACTTCTTTTAAGTCACCAGTTAATTCGATCGTGACAAAGTGACCATTTTCATCTTCACCATCCCAGTGGTATTGCTTACCTGGCTCTTCTGCTCCTTCACTCCAAACATAAGGCTCCCAAACTTGGCCATTTCCTTGGTAGTGGATTACTACTTGCGTCTTGTTCAATTCTTCTGGCGTCTTCATCCGCTGAACAACCAACGTACTTAATGGCTTCAAAGTAGTATTATTTGCTAAAATGGTATTGCCATCGCTATCGATTAACTTGCTTCCCTTGCTTAAATCAACATTTAGTTGTGCATCATTATTATTCAAGTTAAAGGCAACATACATCCATCTGTTGTCTAAGCGATATTCAAAGGCCAAGACTCCGTCTCTACCATCTCTGATTGTCTTGATGGTCTTGTTGATTTCGTCATAGTTTGTTTTGGCAAAAGCATCCGCGTTTGACTTACGTACGTTGACTAAATCCTTGAAATAATCGACTACTGCTTTGTTTGCCTTGATTCTATTCCAATCAATTTGGTTAATTTCAATTGAAGCATTGTAGCTATTTTCATTATCGTGCTTAGTTCTTAAGGCTTCTTGACCTGAATGGAACAATGGAATACCTTGAGCTAGCATTACCATTGAGGTAGCTAATTTATCACGCTTGATGATATTTTCTTCAGATTCGCCTGGCATAACGTGCTTAATGAGGTCATACAAGGTCCTGTTGTCGTGTACTGCAACATAGTTGACAGTCTGAGTTGGGGCCTTGTAGTGGTGGCGCAAGTTTTGACCGCCTAAAAAGGCATCAATAAACTTCTGAACATCGCTAGGGTTTCCTTCAACTAAGCCTCGAGTTACGCCACCGTAATCTGAACCCTTGATGGCATTTCGAATATCATCAGAGAAGTAGCCAATATTATTGTCCATTTCCCAAGCATTTCTTTGAGCAGCACTATTTCTTTCATGAACCTTGCGCATTTCCCAGCCTTCGCCGTAAACCAAGATGCCAGGGTCAATTTTATTAAGTTCAGATCTGTTCTTGATTATCGACTGAATTTGCGATAGAGTTATCTTGAACTATAGTAGACGAATCATATTTTGTATTCACTTGAGTTGAAGGCACATCTGTATTTGGTGATTCTGCTGCCTTAACTTGATCCGAAACACCTGCTCCAAGCCAAAGCCCTAAAATGGCTGAAGCATAAACGAATGCATACTGATACCGTTTATTATAGTTTTTTATTTTTACCATATTATCTTTCTTCCTCCGATTTTTTCTTTACTTCACAAGTCTATAATTAAGCGTTTTCAAAAGCAATGATATTTGTTTTTCTGTTAACGATAACAATTAAAGTATATGCTTTATATTCTCGCTTTCAGGCATAAAAAAATGGCGCTAGCTTCTTGTCAATGCTAGCGCCGGCGAATGTCGATTATTTATTTGGGGAAGCCTGGTTATTTTAAAAGAGCCAGTATAATTTGATCTATGTTGCGTGAAAAAGACTTGTCTTTAATAATATTTAACAGTAGAGTTTACAAAAAGTTTCATAGATCTGTAGGAATAAGACTTTGAAGAAATAAAAGCTCAAATAACCGAGGTAACGATGGGACAAATCGAACATTCTAAAGAGGTAAAAGATTGGGGATCAAATTTACCCCTCTATTATATATATACGCAAAAAATGCGAATTATTTTTTTTGAATTGCAAATTTTTTCAAAAAATTTTTTTGCAAGCAGAAAAATGCGGTAATATCGCTTAAAAATCACCCTCATCTGCTGGTGTAAAGCCTAATTCTTCAATGATTTCATCATCATAGGAATAGTCATTAACAGTTTCATTAGTGATTTCCCAGCTTCCATCTTCTCTGACCAAAAAACCCAATTCAACCGATCTAAGAATTTCATTTCCTGGTTCATATTCATCGTATTCAAAAGTAAGTGTCCCACCTGCTTCATGCAAGATTTTTTTAACTTGTTTTAGGGCATCTTTTTTGCTGTTAAGCACATCATAAATCGTATTCTGCATTTCCCATCTACCAGCGCCTTCAAACTCAGCCTCGCTTTCACTCTTAGACATAACATAGATGCCATATTCATCAAGTCGTCCAGCGTTTAACTCATCCCATAGTAGATCAAAGACCTTATGATGATTTTCGTATACTGCATCATCAACATAAATTCTTCCTTTTGCTTCAGCTATATTTGCCATTTTTTCACCTCTAGAATCTAACTCTTTATGTTATAAATTACTATCTAATTATAATTTTTCCATATCAAAAAAGCAGCCCCAATCTTTTAGTGAAAAAGAGCAAAAAAATAGCAGGTAACCCTACTTTAGAGTTATCTGCTATCTTGATTTTATATTTTATAAATTAGTCTCTCTTGCGCTTACCAGCGTAAAGACCAGTTGCTGCAAGCATTCCTAAACCAATTAAGCTTAACAAGCTGCTATCCTTTTCGCCAGTTTGTGGCAATTGTTGATCAGTAGACTTTTCACTTACTGTAGTTGCTGGAGTTTCGCCGTTTCCAGTGTTAGTAGTGGTGTTAGTGTTGTTGTCGCTTGGCGTGTTAGGAACATCAGTATCCTTGTTTGGAGTAACTGGCTTGTCTGGAGTGTAACCATCAATAGTTGGTGAAGTTTACTGCTTGGAAAGTTTGAGCTAGTGACCAGCTACCCCAAATTACAATACCAGTTGAGTCGTCTCTTACACCAGTTCTAGTGAAGATAAGTGGAACAGCTACAAAGTCATCGTGTGCCTTAGTACCATCTTCGTATACGTAGTGGATAGTTTCAGTCACTGTCTTGCTTTCGGTAACGATGCTGGTAGTTGATTCTGGAGTTGGAGTTGGAGTGTCAGTGTTACTTTTTGGCCGAGCTTTCAAGTAAATAACAGTATTGTTAGACATTGAAGCAATTGTTGGCATGTAGCCTGCAGCTGAAGTACTTGGGTTATATACAAGGTTGAATGTATCTTTGTTACCTAAATCGCCATTCTTTGGATCGTATCCGTGAGTCTTGATAAAGTTGTAGTAAGTCTTGTCGTCAATGTTAGCTGTATCAACGTCAGTGTACTTCAAGCCTTCCTTACCGTCAGTGCCCATGTGGTATTCATGGGTTACGTATACAACATCGTATTTATCATCACCGATTTGTACAGTCTTTAAAGGTAATCCATTGACCAATAGCTTTCCTTCTTTATATTCTGCAGAAATATTCAAACCCTTGAGAAAATCTTCTACAGTAGTGCTAAACTTTGGATCAAGATATTCAGTAGTACCCTTATCATTGTCTCGGGTATAAGCGTAATAAAAGCTTTGATCAACTTCAACCTTACCACTTTTAATTTCCTTAATATTTCCAGCATCATCAACTAACTTAAAATCAATATTGAAATTATGGTTGATATCTTGCCCCTTAGTTTTATCTACATTATTTGGATTTGTAGGCACATCGGTAGGATTTGAAGAATAGATAGTCTTATCATCCTTAGATGCTAACTTACGGTAAATATAAGTGATATTACCATCTTTGTCTGGAGCTTGTTCATCAGCTTCATAACCTTTTATAAATGGTGCTTCCTTAAATCCATCCAAATTTACTGACTTAGCTGCTTCTGTACCGTCTTCATACACAAAGTAAACCTTCTTTGTATCTGTACTTGGAGTAGTAGGAGTAGTGTCCTTCTTCTTGGTTACAGCAATAGTATCTAAAGTATCAGCTGAGATCATCTTAGTAGTTGATTCATATCCATCTGGAATTTGTGCAACAACAGTTGGATATTCAAATTTATCTGTACCCTTAATTTGTACACCGGTAATAGTTTGGCTATCTACTTCCTCACTACCATCCATAAACTTAACAGTCTTAGTAGGTGCAACATCGTAAGTTTGATCAGCCTTATTAGTCTTTTCAGCACCTTCTGCTGGAACAGTATTAGCATCTGTATCAGCTGCTTGAACTTGCTTGTTACCTGTTACACCTAAAATAGTAGTAGCAAGAGCAACGCTAGCTAGGCCCACACTTAATTTTCTAAAACCAAAAATTTGCTTTTTTTCTTTTATTTGAAAATATTCCTCTTAAATTAAAAATTAACGTTTATATATACATAATTTTATTGTAACATACTTATTTCTTCAAACGTTTACAATTCTTTTACTACGCCTAAATCGTTACTCTTTTCGATTTAATATTTAGTAACAAACTTATTCAAACCTATGATAGTAAAAATAACCACCAGGCACATCACCTGATGATTACAGCTATTATTCAATTACTAGCATTGACTTGATTGCTTCACGCTTATCCATCGCTTCATAAGCTGCTTGCACATCATCCAAACTAAAGCTCTTAGTAAAGACCTTACCTGGATTAATTTCACCATTCAAAACAGCATCCAATAAGCCATGGTCGCGATCGTGAGTAGTTACTGAAGCAAGTCCTCCGCGCAAGCCAACGTTCTTCCAGAATAAATTATTAGATTTTGGTTCAACTTCTGGAATACCTACACGGCTGATGATTGCGCCAGGTATTGCTAATTGACCAGCTTGTTCAATTGCACTAGTTGCACCAACACATTCTAAGACTGCATCAGCACCAACGCCATCAGTTAATTCCATTAACTTCTTCACAGCATCATCCCCGCGCTCACTAATGATATCAGTTGCGCCAAATTCTGTAGCAAGTTTTGCCCGATCTTCGTGGTGTGATAAAGCAATAATTCGCTTAGCACCAAGCAATTTAGCACCAATTACGCCGCATAAGCCAACTGCCCCGTCACCAATGACTGCAACAGTATAGCCTGGCTTGATTTCAGCGTTATATGCTGCATGGTAACCGGTCGCCATAACATCTGACAAAGTAAGCAAGGACTTCAATTGATCTTCGCTGTAGTCGCTTGGCTTACCTGGAACTTTTACCAAGGCCCAGTTAGCGTTAGTAAAGCGCAAGTATTCTCCCTGATAGCCACCGTTTGCACCAGATTCACGGTTTAAGCAATTGCCATCAAATCCTGCCTTGCAAGCAGCACAATAACCACAGCCGTGCGTAAATGGAGCAATTACAAAGTCGCCTGGCTTAACGTTGGTTACCTCGCTACCTACTTCTTCAACAATACCAATAGCTTCATGACCAGTGGTTGATCCAGCTTCACGTTTAGAAATTCCGCGGTACCACCAAAGGTCTGATCCACAAACACATGCTCTAACAACGTGGATAATGGCATCAGTCGGCTTTTCGATTACTGGTTTTGAAAATTCGCGAACTTCCATTTTCCCTGGTTCAACAAAAACTGCTGACTTCATAAAATTCCCCCTTCATCGGTAACTTACTATTACTACTAATTCAATTATAATTGCTTTTTAGATGATAGTACTAATTTGCGCTCTATTTTTCCAAATTATTACTCTTAAGCCAAGAGTCAACTCTACTGTCATTAGCTGTGATTCTCAAGCCTGTCTTAGTCTTTGCACCATCTGCTTTAGCTAGTTGGTTAATCTTAGTTTGTGAAGCTGACATTGGAGTTGACATACTAGTAGTAAACGGAATGATCGTCTTGCCACTAAAATTATAATCATCAAATAAAGTATCGATAATCATTGGTGGTTGACTCCACCAAGTAGGATATCCAATTAAAATAGTTTGGTACTTGTCAAAATTAGGAATTTTATCTTTAATAGCTGGATGAATATTATTGCGTCTTTCTTGGTCTCCTCGTTTAACGTATCCATCATAGTCGCTAGGATATGGATCTTTTGCTTTAAGCTCAAAGACATCAGCGCCTGTTTGGCTTTGAATATACTTAGCAGCCGCTCTAGTCGTGCCACTCATTGAGAAGTAGATAATCAGCACTCTATTATTCCCCTTCTTGTTTGTTACTTTCTTCTTTTTCTTAGTCTTTGTTCTCTTGCTACTACCCTTTTTAGTCTTCTTGGCCTTATTGACCTTAACAGTTCTACTTGATTTTGCGTAGCCTGAACTAGTTGAGGTATTGGCACAAGCTACCAATAAACCTAAAACTAAAGTTATGATTGTAAAAATTTTCAACTTTTTAGAAAGCACTTAAACCAGATCCTCCACCTGTAACGATCGCTACTTTTTGCTTTTCCATTAAATTGCCTTCTTTCATTTCAACTAATTAATAAACAGGTCTAGTAGCTCCTTGAGTGGCTGGATCTGCAAAACCGATACTTTCCTTATTGAAGAGATCAAAATCCTTAACAATTCTGACTACCACATCAGCTACGCTCTTTCTTGAAACTGAAACACCAATGTATTCTTCACCCTTATAAGTAACAGTATAATTAGTATCTGGATGATCATTCAACCAAGCTATTCTCATTACAGTGTAATCAAGATCAGAATTTTCAATCTCACGGTCTGAAACTACTGCTGGATTATCTTCTGTCACCTTGCCGCCAAAGCAAACTTCACGATTGTAGCGACCAAATTCACCAGGTACTTCATCGTAAATACCCAAGATATTTGATGAAATCAACCGCTTAACTCCTGCTTCGTCCATCAACCTAATCACATTCTTAGTTAAAGTTGCACCTGCACCGTGATCAACAAAAGAAACGTAAACTAAATCTTGTCCTTGGATTGCTTTCTTTAAATCTTCAAGATTTTTAGCATCTCCATCAATAATTCTTACTCGAGGATTGTCAGCTAAATTAGCCAAACGGTTTGAATTTCTCAATAATAAAGTTAGTTCTACATCAGTTTCAGCCAATAAGCGTTCTTCAACTAGATGAGCGATTTGACCGTTTGCACCAATAATTGCTACTTTTTTCATATTTTCTCCTATCTTAAAAAATTTCTACTTTCTCAAAGCTCTCAAACTTGAACCAAAGATTGATTCGATTGCATTAGGATCACGGTGGCTAAAGAATTGACTTTCATTCTTGTCAAGAGTTGCCATCAACTTCATGTCTTCATCGCTCAATTCAAAGTCAAAGATGTTGAAGTTTTCAGCCATTCTTTCCTTGTGAACTGACTTAGGAATAACTACGATTCCTCTTTGAAGTAGCCATCTCAAGATAACTTGACCGTTGGCCTTGCCATATTTCTTGCCGATTGAAGCAATTGTTTCATTAGTGAAAATGTCATGCTTTCCTTCCGCAAATGGAGCCCAAGCTTCAACTTGAACGCCTTCTTTTTGGTTGAAGTTTACGTCTAATTCTTCTTGGTACCAAGGTGAAACTTCGATTTGGTTAACAGCTGGCTTAACGTTGCTCATCAATTCCAAGTTCTTTAATTGATCTGGGTAGAAGTTAGAAACACCGATCGATTTAATCTTGCCTTCTGCTTGTGCTTCTTCCAAAGCTCTCCAAGCACCTGCAATATCACCGTAAGGTTGGTGAAGTAAGTAAAGATCCATGTAATCCATGTTGAGCTTTCTTAATGAGTCTTCAATACCTTCCTTAGCCTTTTCATAAGTGAAGTGATCTACCCAAAGTTTAGAAGTTACAAAGAATTCTTTGCGGTCAATTCCACTTTCATTAATTGCCTTGCCAACTGCTTCTTCGTTGCCATAAGCTGCTGCTGTGTCAAATAAACGGTAGCCAACTTCGATTGCATCCTTGACTGCTTGTTCAGCTTGAGCTAAATCCCTAACTTGAAAAACACCGAAACCAAGTTGGGGCATCTTTTTCCCATCGTTTAAAGTTATGTATTGCATATGTGTTACCTCTTTTTTCTAATCTTAACTTGTTGAATTTAGTTTAAAACTTAATAAAGCTAGTTAAAATTACTTCTTAAACATGCTAGTATACATATAGTGCATAGTAAGGAGGGAGTCTTATGCTTGATCTTGAATTGCTCAGTCAATTAGTAGCCTTTAACAAATACAAAACTATTAGCGAAACAGCTGAGCACCTATTAATTACTCAGCCTAGCGTTTCAAGAAACTTGAAAAAACTTGAAGAACAACTAGGTGTTAAACTCTTTAATCGGAGTGTTAATCGCATTAGCCTAACCGAAACCGGAAAGTTGGCTGCTAAAGAAGCAGAAGCCCTGCTAGAAGCTAGCGATAATTTTTTGACAACTGTTCAAAATTTTGATCAGAGAAACAATCAATTAGCTATTTCTACTGTCCTTCCAGGTCCTCTGCTTTGGCTTATGCGTCATTATCAAACACTGGACTGCAACTATAATTTTAGTTTTCACGAGCAACTACTTGAACCTGAACAAATTGTCCAAGAGCTGCTTACTTTGAAGAGCAAGATCGTGATTACCACTGAAGAAGTAAATGACGATCGACTTGAGTCCTTTTATTTAGGGGCGGAAAAAATATTAGTCAGAATCGATCAGTTTAATCCTTTAGCCAGCAAAACCTCAGTCACCTTCAAAGAGTTGGAGAGACTTAGTTTTTTGGTTTATCAAGATATCGGTCCTTGGCGACAACTAACAGAAAAACAAATTCCTAATGCTAAGTTTTTATATCAAAAGGATATCGAATCTCTTGATGAATTAACTAAGTACTCGAACTTTCCAGTCTTCAGATCTAATTTGACCATTGCCAGTCAAGCACATGAAGAAAAAGATGACCGCGTTCCAGTTGCTATTGATGATCCCAATAATCGAATCGATTTTTATGCTACATATCTAAAAGAAAAATCAAAAAGCCTGCGACCTCTGCTTAAACAGATTTCACAAGCTTTTAGTAAGTTATAAATATTTGCTGGCTTCGCGTTTACTTAAGGGGCTTAATTCTGGATGAGTTTCAATAAACTGACTAACCCAATCTGGATTAATCTTGGAATAATCTCTTAAAGCCCAGCCGATTGCTTTATTGATAAAAAATTCTTGACTGCCAAGATTATTGATAATAATTTGACTAAGTAAATCTGGCTTAGTCTGATCCTTTAAAGTCAATTGATGTTCAATTGCTGCTCGTCTCACCCAGAAATTATCATCTTTAGACCAAGCCAGCATTTCATTGCTTAGATCAATTTGTGTGCTAAGCATTCCGATCGGCTTAATCAAGGAGTCAATCGTATCCCACCATGATTTAGCCACGATTAACTTTTTGATCTTAGCTAAGTCTGACAACTCGATTCCCTTTGCCCTTAAATAATCGCAAGCAAAATATTGAAACTCCCGATGCCCATCGCTCCAGGCCAGATCAACCAGCTCCCAATCAAGAGGAGCTTTTTTTAATATTTTCAATTCTTCTTTATAGTAAGCCTTTCTTGCTTGAGACTGAATACCATAAAAGGCAAACTGATTGCGCAGATATTTAGACATCAATGGTGCTTTAACCAGATCGGCCTCTTTTTCAAAAGCTGCCTTTACTTGATCAAAAATTTCTTGGGTATTGATTTCGTTCATTTAAACTGCCTTTACAAAAAATTCCTTCTTGCTGGTTTCTAGTAGCATCCTGCTCAAACGCTTGACGCCATCATCGATCTGCTGATAACTAGGACCTGTAAAATTAATTCGCATTCCATTCTTGCAGTCGCGATTTGCATAAAAGTTCTCTGATGGCACGTAAACCAGATGCTCTTTTGGTACTGAATTTTCCCATAACAATTTAGTAGTGTCAATACCTTCATCAAGCTCCAGCCATAGGAAAAATCCCCCTTCAGGATAGCTAACTTTAACACCTGGCAAATAGCGATTAAGTGCCGTCGTCATTTCTTCCATCTTGCCTTGATACAAATCTCGCAGGCTTTGGATATGTTCATCTAGATCATTGTTTTTTAGATAATATTCAATTGTAGCCGATGGCAAATAAGGTACTTCTAAGTCTTCTGCTAGCTTTAGTTTAGTCAGCGCTTGAACGACTACTGGACTTGCAACTAGCCAGCCGATTCTAAAGGCAGGAGTCAAAATCTTAGAAAAACTCGACAAAAAGATCACTCTGCCTTCAGTATCAAATGACTTCACGCTAGGCAAACTTTGACCCAGATAGCGTAAATCTCGATAAGGCGTATCTTCAAGAATAATGAAGTCATATTTATTTGCAAGTTCAACTAAGTGCTTGCGCTTGGCAATCGACATGGTAATCCCTGTCGGATTGTGAAAATCAGGCACCGTGTAGAAGAGTTTGATTTCAGGATGAACTTGTAAAAGCTGCTCGAATTGCTCAAGATCGGCTCCATCATCTTGCATAGAGACATTGTAGTAAGTTGGTTCATAATTATCAAAAGCAGCTAAGGCTCCAACATAAGTTGGTGCTTCAACTGCCATAGCATCCCCTTTGTTGAGCAACATTTTAGCCACCAGCTCGATTCCCTGCTGTCCGCCAGCTGTCAGCATCAGTTGACTATCATCAACGTTTTTTATTCCAACTAAGTCTTTTGCTCGCTTAAGCAAAAACTGTCTTAAATATTCTGGTCCGCGAATATCATGATACTGGAAAGCATGTGCCCCTTCTTTTTGAACGGCAGCTTGATAAGCTTCTTTCAACTCTGCAACTGGAAATAGTCTTTCTTCTGGTGCACCACCACCAAAAGAAATATTGTCTATGTAATGCGTTTCTGGGAATAACCCAACTAATCTTGATTTTCCATCTAACTTTACTCGACTTGAAAATAAATTTTCTAACATATCTAAGCCCCTTTTCTCTCTTGCTAAAAAATATTATAATTCCAAGAGTAGATATAATAAAATTCAACTTTTTCTTTTTAAATTGAAAAAAATTCATCTAAAGGAGCTCTTATGTTACCCTTTCCTTATTTAGTATTCACCACTGTCCTTGAACAAGGCACTTTTTATAAAGCTGCTAGCGTCTTGAATGTGACCCCTTCAGCTATCAGTCACTCAATCAACCAGCTTGAACAAGAATTGGGCTTTTCGGTTTTCAACCGCTCAAGAACAGGTGTTAGCCTAACTCCAAATGGCGAAAAAATTCTGCCCCTAGTCCAGCAAATTATCAATACTCAAGCTAGAATTACCCAGCTATCGCAACAAATTCAAGGTCTAGATATCGGAATCATCCGGATTGGTGCCTTTTCATCAGCCTGCATCAATTGGCTGCCGCCGGTTATTCAAGCCTTCAAAAAAATATATCCGCAAGTGGAAATCACCGTTAAACAAGCCGGCTTTTCAGAAATTACTCGCGACGTAAAAAACGGCAACTTGGATTTAGGAATTACCATGCTCCCAACTAAAGAACCCGGCGTCATCAGCCAAAAACTAATCGAAGATGAAATCTACTGCATCGCACCAAGTGATTTTAAGATTCAAAACGGCCAAAGCGTTAGCCAGCAAGATTTGGAAAATTACAATTTCATTTTGCAAAAAGGCGACTACGACTGGGATACCAAGGCAGCCTTGGACCACTACCATATCTCGCCAACTGCCATTCAATTCTCAATTGATGACCAGTCGATTATTGCCATGGTGGAAGCTGGTCTGGGTCTAGGAATCCTGCCTGCACTAGCTTTGCAGAAAAATACCGGCAAGGTGCAGATTATTCCGTTTGAAGATGCTTTTTACCGGAAAATCGGTTTAGTAACAACTAACTCTGCTAGTTTAACACCATCAACTAAAGCCATGATTAAAGAACTGCAAACTTTCATTGCTGAAAAATACCCTAGTCGCTTGTTAACGATCTAGATGGTCTCAAACTTTTCAATTTGGAAGCCGCACCAAGCAATCAAGATCGCCAAGAATAAACAGATCAAAATCACGCTCTGCCAAGTTCCAGTCATAGTATAAAGCCGGCCAAAAATCACCGGACCTAGACTAGCTAACAAGTAGCCTAAGGTTTGAGCAATTCCAGATACTGCCACAGTTTCCCTACTACTGGCAGTTTTTTGCGTGAAAAAGATTACCGCCAAGTTAAAAGAAAAGCCAGAAGCTACTCCCACTAGCAGAGCAAGGATAATTCCAACGATTAAATTGTTGCTGCCCAAACATAAACCTACTACGCCAAGACCAAAGCCTACGCCAATAACTGAGATCAAGAAGCGCTTGCCTAGGCTATTTCTAGCAAAAATTGGCGTTAAAAGTGCACAAAATAGGCAGCTTAGCTGCAAGATAGTCATCAACAAGGCTTCTTCTTTAGTTGAAAAGCGATCCAACTTGAGCAATATCTGTCCATACCAAGTAGTCAAAGAATAGTAAAGCAAAGCCTGAAGGCCAAAAAAGAGCGAAATTAGCCAAACCAATTTATTCCTCAATAAAGCTGGCAAGTTAATTGCTTCAGTTGCAGTTTTAATGGTATTTTCTTTTAATAATAAACTACCCACGATCGAAAGAAGCGAGAAAACAAATAAGCCCTTCATGGTTGTTGCTAGTGAGAATTTCATCGCCAAGCCAGCTAAAAATGCCGTACCTAGGGAACTAGTCAAGATCATTGATGTAGTATAAAGACTAACGCCGAGTAAAACTTGCTTTGGCAATTTTGCTTTAATTATAGCTGGCAACAAAACATTGCCCCCATCAATTCCAAGGCCAATCAACATCGTTCCCAATAATAGCAGCCCAGGCCTGAGACTCATTCGTAATAAAGTACCTAAGCTTAAAATGAATAAATTGATTTTTTATTTTTGCCATTGACATTCATCACCCTTACTAAAGCAAGTTGATAGTTGCCTTCGTGAGCTAACTTGGACATCGTGGAAAAAACTTATTTTTTAGTATTTTTATGTTGATCTGAATTTATTTGAATAGCTATGGTAGATTCGGGGATAGTTTCATCGTCATATTCTTTGATAATATGACAAGCGAAACTGCGGCAATTAAAATTATAAGTATATTTTTACTTGAACGAAACATTTTTCTCTCCGAAATATTGACTTAATATTGGTTATATAACTTATCGTCACCTATCAACATAATAATCCTAAAAAATAGATACAGCCATAAAAATTCGAAATTTCGAAATTAAATTGGAAATTTATCTACTATATTCTGCAAGCCACTTCTAATCAAAATAGCACGCAAATCTTTCGCATATTCGACATTTCCTTCAGCTATATCCTCTAAATACTTAGCAATTATTTTTTAAATGCAAATATTTCATTAGCCGGCAAATCCTTTATCAATTGTAAGGCCCCATCAATATAATCCTTTTCTTTTCTGATAAGAATAACATCGTAAAGATAATTGATACACAAGTTGGATATTCTAATCTGAACGCCTTTTGGAAAGGTATTTATATTCTTATATCCACGTATCAATTGATCCATTCTTAAAATCATGGTATTTTTATCGAACATCGGAATAGAATTTCCAAAAATCACTAACATTTCTGTGTTATCTACCCACTTAGCTGACTGATAAAGATATTTATCAATTTTACTTTTGATCATCGGATCCAAAGTCATCATATTATCTTTAAAATCAGCCGCAATTAAGATGGATGAGTAATATAAACTTTTAGGAGCATATGGCAATTGCTGTACCTGTTTTCTAATCTGCTCAGCCTTAGTATAATTTGCCTCATTAAATGCTTTATATAATTCTCTTGAAAGAAATTCGATTTTTTCTTCTTTTTCATCTACTATGTATGCATCCTTTACTGAATCAAAAAAATCACCCAAATTCACATGATTTGACTTAAGAAGTAAAATTAAATCTTCACTGTCAATGTCTGAACTTTTACCATTATGCTTATAACCTGACTCAATCTCAGAATAATGAGAAACTGACATATCTATTTTTTTAATCCATTGTGCCTGAGTCTTATGTTGTGCTTTTCTCTCTTCTTAAAGCTTCCCCTATTGTCATTCAAATCCCCTCTTTACATCCCTAGCATAATATAAAATAATCCTCTGTCACGTTTACAACATCACTTAAATATTACCCTTTTTTACTAAAAACTGCTATAACAGCAATAGAAATGAAAAAGGAGAGCTACGCCAATAGCTCTCCTTGCACAGATCCGTTATAAACGGTGGTACATATTGATGACAAAAAGTCGCTCAATCCTGTCCAAAGTTATGAGCGGCTATTTGTTTGCTTATTTTTTCCAACGAAAAAAGCTTACCCACTTTATTGTGAGTAAGCCTTTTATTTGCCATATTTAATTACCGCTTTTTCTTAGGGTCATATAGCATCCCTGCAAGTAGGCTCAATCCTAGCCATGCCAAGATAGTGCCTAATACACCTGATGTTTTCTTTTCACCAGTTTGTGGCAAAATGTGATTAGTAGTATTTTGGTTAGTGTTTGTAGCAGTTAGTTTAGTTGCTTTATTGTTTGTAGATTGGTTGTTCTTCAAAACAAGATGTTTAACAGAAGTGGTGGTCTTACTATGTACCTTCTTAGGCAAAGGCTTGTAGCCAGAGATAATTGTCGTCTTTTCAACATCAGTTGTTTGACCAGGGTTAACATCTGGCAAGTCAGTGATAGGTTCCTTTGGTAGTGGAGCTAGAGGATTATCGGAAGGATCATCTTGACTTGGCACGACTGGTGTTGAAGGTTTTTTGTCATCAGGTTTTTTGTCATCAGGTTTTTTGTCATCAGGTTTTTTGTCATCAGGTTTTTTGCCTGGAGCTAGAGGATTATCGGAAGGATCATCTTGACTTGGCACGACTGGTGTCCATGGAATAGATGGATTACTGCTATCTGCCAAATCCCATTCATGGTTTTCAGCTGCAATTGTTACTTCCTTAGCGATAATATTTCCATCAATATTCTTGCCGACAAACAACTTGGCATCAGTTGCCAAAACGCTACCCATAATCTTGTCATTATTGATGCTCAATTTCTTGACGTTGCTACCGAAATTCCAAATAACGTGGTTTTGGTGAGGATGAGTTTCAGCTGCACCCATTGATTGACCACCGTAATTGAATTCACATTTAGCCATTACATCAAGTTGATCGCCTGAAGATTGAACATTCAAGATAACAGTAGTCTTCTTGCCGTCCAATGATTCTAAACGATTCAGCTTCAAAACAGCATTACCGTTCTTAATGACACTTTCTGGAACGGTAACATAAATATGGTTGTCGCTGTCAGCAGTCATTTCATTAATATTGATATCGATGCCGTTCATAGCATTTGTATCAATTTTTAAGCCTTGCTTTTCTTGCCAAGCAACAGACTTCTTAGATAAATCGTCTAAAACGCCGGTAACATCAAGATAAGCACCGTCTTCTTTTTCGGTTTCAAGCTTGTTGCCATCTTTACCATTATGGAAATCGTTCATACGAGTTTCATGTTCTTGGTCAAAAATTACCACAGCATTTTCGTCTGTACGAGTTTGCTTGATCTTAGTATCTTTTCCAAAAACAATATGTTCGCCGTGAACGCCATTAGCTTGACCCATTTGGCAAAAACTGTAATCTGATAAGGTTGCATGACGAATGTAGTTAACGTCGCTAGTGGCATTGTTGTTAACTTCCTTACCGCGAGTTCCAAAGCGATAGCTAGAATTAGTATCTAGTTCATTAGTTGCAATACTTGAGTTAACATCAGCACGTTCGGTTACCGTTACCTTTTCAGCAAAAACGCCAAAACCACTAGCAATGCCAAGATCATTTTCGTTATTTAATTTCTTAGCCCATTCACCAGTAGTGGTCTTGTTGCCTTGACCATCAGTAATTTCTGTTGGATCTTCAGACAAGCCCTTGAAATGTTCTGTTGATGAAACACCACTTTGGTTTTGATCTGAACTTTCAGCTTTGCCGCTAGTTTGAACAGTTTCAGAAAGTTCACTATTTGTTTCAGTAGCATAAGCCGGTGTGACTAATAATTGGCCCAAAATTGCAGCTGAAACAGTAGCAGTGGCAGTCTTAGCCATTAATTTTCTAAACGAAGTATTCGTCATTTTATCCCTCTTAATTACACAATTCGATATCCAAAAATATTTACGTATATTTTAGCATGCATTTTCTGAAAAATATATACTTTTAAAAGTAAAAATAATTAACTTTTATTTTTAACATAAAAATTTTTCTTCGCTGAATCAGTGTCCTTAGTATAACACTTAAAAATTAACTAATGCAATAATAACTTTTTATCTATGGAATTTTAGTATTAATCAAGCTCGATATTACCACATTCTTGAAGGTAAAAATTTTTTGGTCTAATATGTCATACGTTTGACATTTGTGAAGTTAATTAAAGACTGTTTCCGCATTCAATCCACTTATAATAATAGATTTTTTATTCTTCACTGCAGAATTTTATATAACATACTTAAACTTCCCACTTGCAAAAGTGGGCTTGTACCTTGAAAATTCAATAGTTTAGCCAATAAAAAAGCACAAGGCCTTTGTTCGCTTGATATAATTTAGTCAACCACAACATCATCAATATCAAACGAAAGGCTTGTGCTATGTCTAGTTTACCATCATTCGATACTGAAAATGAACCTAAAATCGCCCGTTCTGTTGAAAAGTTCTTCAAGGACTACAAAGTTATGGAGCTTCTCCGTAGATGTGGGCTCCGCAAGTCAAAAGGAATCCCTCTTTGGTCGATCCTTTCATACATCTTCAGTAATGTGTTTCGAGACAGAAGCATGTACATGCAACAGAAGTCTGGCAAGTGTACTGCTGGCTTCTCCAAAAACACCTACTATCGATTCATGCAGAACCCACATATCAACTGGCTCCGCTTCACTATTCTGCTAGCTGAGAAGATCGTCAATGGGCATCTGAAAGATCTGACCTCTGACCAACGTGCGGATTGCTTCGTCTTTGACGATTCGCTCTACTCCAGAACTGGATACAAGAAGACTGAGCTGGCTGCCAAAGTATTCGACCACGTTTCGATGACCTACAAGAAGGGCTTTCGGATGATGACCATGGGTTGGACTGATGGATCCTCCTTCGTCCCAATCGCTTCATCTCTCTTGTCCTCAAAGAATGATCAGAATGTCATCGGGACAACCAAGAAGATCGACAAGCGCACAATCGCGGCCAAAAGACGAATTATGGCCCAATCAAAGGGGACCGATGTAGTTATCCAGCTACTCGATCAAGCTTTGAAAGCAGGGCTTACTGCTAAGTACGTCATGTTTGACACTTGGTTCTCCAATCCTCATCAGATCGTCCAGATCAAGCAACGTGACCTAAACGTAATTGCCATGGTGAAGAAGAGTTCCAAGATCACATACGAGTTCGATGGTAAGCGGATGAACGTCAAGCAGATCTTCAGCGCATGCAAGAAGCGGCGAGGTCGTTCAAGATATCTCTTGTCCGTCCCTGTAAAGGTTGGAGATCCTGCCAAGGATGGTGCCCAGGTTGATGCCAGAATAGTCTGCGTAAGAAATCGCTCCAACCGCAAAGATTGGATCGCTCTTATTTGCACGGACATGATGATCGATGAAAATGAGATCATCAGAATTTACGGCAAAAGATGGGACATCGAAGTCTTCTTCAAGACCTGCAAGAGTTTCTTGAAACTTGGTACTGAATACCACGGCCTCTCATATGATGCATTGACTGCCCATACGGCTTTCGTCTTTCTGCGCTACATGTTCATGTCAGTTGAGAAGCGAGATGATGAAGATGATAGGACAATAGGCGAGCTCTTTTACTGCATGATAGACGAGCTTGCGGACATTACTTTCCATCACTCCCTTCAGATCCTGGTGGAAGCCATGTTCGAGAGCGTGAAAGAGATCTTCCAACTGACAGAAGAGCAGATGGAAAGGTTCACCAAAGCTTTCATTTCCCGCCTCCCGAAGTACATGCAAGAGGCTATATCGCCATCACTAGCAGCATAATTGAATATTTACTGGTTAAACTATTGAGTTTTCAAGGCTTCATAGTTCTTTTTGGTGTGGGAAGTTTAAGT
>NZ_CAKD01000013.1 GCF_000297025.1 Lactobacillus pasteurii DSM 23907 = CRBIP 24.76 | reverse complement strand
ATCGTTAAGTACATTGCGAGCAGTTCTAACGGAAAAACGTTTGTCGTCCTTAGCTCTGAATAAGGAAAGCCGAGCAAAATGCACTGACATCAGCCAAGAGATAATCATGGTTAATGAAATGGTAGATTTACGCTTAAAATTGACTTGTTTGGTTAACTTAGCTAGACCAATTAGTTTAACAAATGAAGAAATTAAGGATTTAGTATCGTTTTCTGTGTCGATTTGTTCTATACTGTTCATTGCGCAGGATCTCCTTTACTTTTTAGGTCGACACTTAAAGTATAACGCAGAGAGATCCTGCGTTTTTATTTTTGATAAGAAAAAGCCAAGAGGCACGGGGACGGAGCGCTAATCTTAACTTTCAAGTTTCAGTTATTTACTACATAAGTAATATAAGGCTTGATTTGCTCAAATAGCATTGTATTATTTTTGACAAAATGGCTCATCCAAGTATCGGGAACAAAGTTCCCCCAAAGCAGAACCAAAGCTGGAATCATCTCACGCTTTTTCATTTCTTCCAGCATCTTGACTGCATTATCAAAATATTTTTCATTGATTTTTGAAAAATCATACTCATAACTGCCATCTTCGCGAGTAGTAATAGCAAATGGCTCACGACCATTAATTGGTAAACTTGAGTCCCATTGACGCAAAATATTGATTTGAATTGCGTTAAATCCTTGAGCTTTGCGAGTATCAAGATAATAACGCCAATCAGGCATTTCAACACTAGTGAAAGCTCCCCAGCAAGTATCTGCTAAATAGAAAATTCGCTTATCGTTTTTGTACAAATATTTTTCTTTTGTTTTTAACATATTTCTACCTCATAAACAAAAAACGGCAAGACCAATAATTAGAGTTTCACCCCTAATTACAAGTCTTGCCAACTTAATGTAACAATCTTTTATTCTATTGTATCACACTTATTGAAAGCGGTTGCTTATTTGGCGAGTGATATTTTTATTTTAGTAAAATAAAGACTTGAAGCAATATCTCCAAGTCTCTATTCATTATTAATATTCTATCAACTGAGAAAAACTACTTGTTGTAAACTTGCTTCTTGAATTCAGCAACGTTTGCCTTAGTAACAATCTTTACAGGTACTTTGTCGTTCTTTGGAACCTTCTTGCCTTGGTAGTGGTCGTAAACCATTTGAACAGATTCTTCACCGATCTTGTTCCATTGTTGGCCAATTGTAGCAGCGATTTGACCCTTTTCAATTGCAGTCAAGGCAGCCAAAGCACCGTCAAAGCCGATGATAGTAACGTTCTTCTTAGCAGCTCTAACAGCTCTAGCAGCACCAACAGCTTCTTCGTCGTTTTGAGCAAAGATACCCTTGATGTCTGAGTGAGCTTGCAAAATGTTTTCAGTAACAGTCAAGGCCTTAGCTCTATCAAAGTTAGCAGCTTGCTTAGAAACAATATTTAACTTCTTGTCACCAATGCTATCAAATCCCTTACCACGTTCACGGGTTGCTGAAGCACCTGGGATACCTTGAATTTCAGCAATTTTAGCGTTTGCGCCTAATTCCTTAACAAGCCATTCAGCTGCCATCTTACCACCGGCAACGTTGTCGGAGGCAACAGTTGAAACAACTTCACCTGAGTCAGCACTACGGTCTACACAAACTACAGGAATGTTAGCTTCATTTGCTTTCTTAACAACTGTTGAAATCGCAGATGAGTCACATGGATTGATGATTAAAGCATCAACCTTTTGAGTGATTAAGTCTTCTACGTCGTTGTTTTGCTTTGAAGTATCGTTATTAGCGTCACTAATAATAACCTTTGAGCCCTTACCCTTTGCGTAGTCGTTAATAACGTTCTTCAAGTTTACGAATGCAGGGTTTGATAAAGTAGAAATTGATACACCAATCTTCAAGTCCTTAGGTGCCTTCTTTTCAACCTTATCAGAAGAACCAGAACCATTACTCAAACCAGTTTGACCACAACCTGCGAGCAATCCACCAGCAAGTAACAAAACAGATGAAGCTACAGCAACTTTTTTAAAGCCTTTTGCAAATTTTTTGAAATTCATAATGTACACCTTCTAAATTTCCAAATTCTTACTAACTAACATATTAATCACGATTCTTTTGAGTTTGTGAGTCAATCATAACCGCGATCAAAATAACTACACCTTTTACAATTTGTTGATAGAAACTATTAACCCCTAATAAGTTCATACCATTACTTAAGGATGCGATCAAAAGGGCACCAACTAATGTACCAGACATTCTACCCTTACCACCCATCAAACTTGCACCACCGATAACAGTAGAAGCAATTGCATCCATTTCGTAGGATGTACCTGCGTCAGGTTGAGCAGAACCCAATCTTGAAGTCAAGATGAAACCAGCTAAAGCTGCTAGCAAACCTGAAATGGTATAAATAGTAATCAATACTTTTTTAGTTTTAACACCTGCAACAAAGGCAGCTTTTTCATTACCACCAAGTGCGAAAGTCTTGCGACCAAATGCAGTCTTGTGAAGCAATACGTAACATATAGCAAAGGCAATCAAAGTAATAATGATTGGGAATGGGATACCGAACAAGTAGCCTTGACCGATGAATTGGAAGAAGAAACTAGTGTTCATCTTTCCACCGGTAATTGGGTTACCACCAGTAAATACGTAGGTAGCACCTCTCCAAATTGTCATTGTTGCCAATGTTGCAATAAATGGAGTTACCTTACCCCAGGTAATAAACAAACCGTTAATTGCACCTAAAACTGCACCAAGTGCAATACCGATTAAACCTGCTAGCCATGCTGGCATACCACCTAAAATCATGCTGGCAGTGATTGCTCCAGTCAAAGCTAAGATTGAACCTACTGATAAGTCGATACCAGATGTCAAAATAACAAATGTCATACCAAAGGCAATCAAAGCATTAACAGATGTTTGTCTAAATAAGTTCATCAAGTTATTTGGTGCAATGAACTGTGGATTCAATGCTGTAATAACAATTGCCAAAATAATTAAAGCAATTAACGCCATATATTTTGTGACATCAAATTTAGCTTTAGGTTTATCCATCATCTTATTTTCCTCCTGTAGCCAACTTCATTACTTGTTCTTGAGTAGCGCCCTTCGCATCGATGATACCCATTTCTTTTCCTTCGTATAAAACCTTAATACGGTCACTCATACTCAACACTTCTGGAAGGTCACTAGATACCATGATGATTGCAACATTGCGATCTGTCAGTTGGTTCATTAACTTGTAGATTTCCTTCTTAGCACCAACGTCGACACCACGCGTAGGCTCGTCCAAAATTAATACTCTTGATCCACTACCTACCCACTTTGCCAAAACAACCTTCTGTTGATTACCACCAGAAAGACTTCTAGCAGGAACATTTGCACTCTGGGCTTTAACTGTTAATCTCTTCATCAGCATATCAACAAATTCATCTTCGGCCTTTTTATCGATAATTCCACCTTTTCTGAATCCATCAATACTTGGCAAAGCAATATTGTCTTCTAAGGATTGATCTAAAACTAATCCTTCTGTCTTTCTATCCTCGGTTAAGAAACCAATACCATGTTTAATCGATTCACTTGGGCTAGATAGTTTAACCTCTTCCCCATGTAAGATGATTTTTCCGGATTTTAGTTTATCTATTCCGAATAAAGCACGCATTGTTTCGGTTCTACCGGCACCCATAAGTCCAGAAAAGCCTAATATTTCACCTTCGTGAACTTCAAAGCTAATATCGTTAAACTTGGCACCTGTTAAATGTTCCGCCTTCAAAGCAACTGGACCAAACTTAGGATTTCTAGCAGGGTAGTAGTCACCAATATCTCTACCAACCATATCCTTAACAATTCGATCTTCTTTAACTTCAGTTGTGCTATAGGTATTAACTGAAACACCATCTCTCATGACTGTTACTCGGTCACAAATCTGCCAAAGTTCTTCCATTCTGTGAGAGATATAGATGAAACCTACTCCTTTGCTCTTTAGTTCTCTAATTGTCTTGAACAGGATTGCCGTTTCATTTTCTGTTAAAGCAGCTGTTGGTTCGTCCATGATGATAAACTTTGCATCTGTCATCAATGACTTAGCAATTTCAATCATCTGTTGGTTACCAACTGTCAAATTACCTATCAATTGGTCAACATTGATATTTGAACCTAGTTGCTCAAGATAATGTTTAGCCTGCTTCTTCATTTCCTTTTGATTCATAAGACCAAACTTTGTTTTGATCTCTTTATTCAGAAACATATTGTCTACAACACTCATTTGAGGGAAGTTATTCATTTCTTGGTGAATAAAACTGATCCCATGGTGTTCAGCATCCAAAGCACTTGAGTAGCTCGTTTCTTTTCCATCGATCAAAATTGAGCCAGCATCCTTTTGCAATAATCCTGTTAGGATGTTCATCAATGTAGATTTTCCGGCACCGTTTTCACCCATCAATGCATGAACTTCACCAGATTTAACATCGAAGTTTACTCCCTGCAAAACCTTGTTTGAACCGAATGCCTTTGCGATTCCTTTCATTTCTATTTGCATAAAAGGATCTCCCTTTCTAAAAAACTACACCACTTTCTAAAATGACATTTGAATATGGTGTTTCTTCACCCGTCCGAATAAATGCTTTACTATCTTTGAGACGTAATTTTAGTTCAGCGTGAGTTATAAATTCTATTTCAACATTTGGCAAAACTTTCTTGATGTTTTCCAATTGTTCTGGATTTTGTGTTTTTATTTCTTCTGCTATATAAACTTTTTGAACTTCTAACTCAGTCAAAACTTCAGTTAAAACATCGATAAAGCTAGGTAGATCTTTTTTAACTGCCAAGTCAATTTTGACAGTTCCTTTTGGAACCGGAGTTCCTGCATCCCCGACACCTAACAAATCCATGTGGCCCATATCAGCCACTACACTTGAAATCTGAGAATTCAATATTCCACTTTTTTTCATAACAAAACCTCGAATTATAAGTTATAAATGCGAGTAACCTCATCTTCTTTAGGAATTGATGGAATTGCTCCTGGCTTTTGAACAGCTATTGATGAAGCTTGTTGTCCATAAACGATCGCTTCTTCAATATTTGAAAGGTCCACTTTCAATTTACTTGCCATCGATCCGATAAATGTATCTCCAGCTGCAGTAGTATCAACTGGCTTTACCTTAAATGCTGGAATGATCTTTTCGGTATCCTTGCTTGATAGGAAAACTCCTCTTGAGCCTAATGTAATTAGTACAACACTTACGCCTTTTTCATGGAAGTAGCTGGCAACTTTATGCATGTCTTCCACGCTTTCAACTTTTATTCCAGTCAAGACTTCTGCTTCAGTTTCATTTGGAGCAATAACATCTGTAACTGCCAATAATTCTGATGCAATCTCTGAAGCTGGGGCTGGATTTAAAATTGTAATTACCTCATTTTCTTTTGCAATTTTAAATGCTTCTAGTGTAGCTTCTTTTGGAGTTTCAAATTGTGCAATCAAGATATCAAGTGTTTCAAGTTCTTCCTTCATTTCATCAATATCTGACTTGCGAATACTATCATTTGAACCTGGATACACCAAAATACTATTTTGTCCTTCTTCGTCTAATAGAATTGTTGCTGTACCTGTGCTATTTTTTTCATCCTCTAAAACACATTCGATGTCGATGCCTTCTGCTTTAAGAAGATCACGCATCATTACGCCATCTGCATCCTTGCCAACCGAGCCGATAAACTTTACCTTTGCACCATTTCTAATAGCAGAAACGGCTTGGTTAGCTCCTTTTCCGCCTCCGGCTGAGCTTTTACTTTGCACATGAATTGTCTCACCTGGTTGAGGAATTCTGTCAACGTGCAAGGTAGTGTCTACATTAATACTTCCGAGTACTCCTACATTACTCATAACTCTTCTCACATTCTACTAAAATAAACTAAAATTTTTAACTGACTTTATACTTATTACAGTTACTATTCAAGCACTTATTGATAGCGTTTTCAATAGGTTTAGCAAAAAAATATTATTCTAGTTATATTTTAGTTGACAAGCTTTTAAAGATAAAAAAAGAGCATAGTGGTGCATAACCCATTACTATGCTCTTTTCTCTTAATCAATTATTGATTCTAGGTCACCATACCAATAAGCGTCAACTTTATCGCTAATTGGGTCAAAATAATCTGGAGTTACATTAATGTATTTGCCCGCCTCTGCAAGGATTGGTACGACATCAGCGCGGACTGCAGCCATATGGTGAATGTATGGACCATAAACATACTTAGCTTCGAATCTATTTAAGTTTTGGAATTCAAACCATGCATATGTTCCCTGTTCATATGGTCCCTCACATGTCTTAGCGTTACCTAAAAGCATTGAATATTTGCCATGATCGCCATCAAATCTTACTAATGTGTAGTCGCCATCCTTGATTTCAAAGGCAGCTGATCCAGGATAGTCAAATACAAAGTGTGATGGTGGCAAAACTGGTCTATTCTTTGCAGTTTGGAAGGCAAATGTACCCAAGTGTTGCAACAATTCACCGTTTTCATTGTATGGGTGGCGGCAGTTAACGTCTGCAAACAAAGCTTTTTCTTCACCTAAAGTTGCACTTTCAACTAGCAATTCTGAAATAGCACCATTAATATCAACTTCACATGTTACTGGCAAGCCTTCAGTTTGAAGCAAGGCTTCTGAAGCATATGGCAAGATGCCGATTTCGCGTTGAAGTTCTGTCCAGCATTGAATTACGCCGGCATTACAGCCATATTGATGCATCTTGTCTTCAAGTGCCAACTTCAATGCAGCTACCTTATCGAAATCTTTTTCTTCAATTTGAACATCAGCCCACTTGCGATAAGTATCCTTAGTCTCTTCGATGCGAGGATCCTTCTTTTCCAAGATATCCTTCATAGCTGTAGTCAATTCACCTAAAGGAATAGGAGACAATTGGATACCAAATTTTTCAAGCAATTCCCCTTCATTTACTATTACAGACCAAAAGTCAAATGGTCGTGGACCCACTTGAAGAATTCGAGTACTTCTAAAGGTCTTTACAACATTACATACTTTGATAAAGTCTACTAAACCTCTGGTAAAGCTTGGATCATCAATATCGCTGTTTCTGATGTAAGTAAATGGAACATTGAAGTGTCTCAAAACTTTGCCGATCGCAAATAAACCACACTGGGTATCTCTTCTTCTAGAGCCATCTTCTGCAGGAGCTTCATCTCTTGGCCCCCACAATAAAACTGGCACATTGAACTTAGCTGCTAATCTAGCTACTTCATATTCTGTTCCGAAGTTTTCATTGGCAATGAACAAACCATCAATTTCTTCATCTCTGAATTTTTTATATACTTTTTCAAGTCCTTCATCATCGTAAAGTAAGCCATCAGAATTAACATCCTTGATATCAACGTAGTTAATGCCGATTTCATCCATCTTTTCGCGAGTATAATTTGCGAATTCGATTGCTGCTTCAGCTGAGAAAATATTTCTTCTAGTAGGAACAAAGCCAATTTTTATCTTTTTAAGAGCTTCTTTATTAACCATAATTATCCTTCTTTCCGAGTAAACGTTTTCATGTATTAAACTTAACACTTTTGTGAAGGATTAATCAAGCTAATATTTACTAGAATAGACTAAACTAGCTAAATAGAATTTCGCTCAACCAAGTGTGTGCTGACCAAACACTTTTGCGCTTCCCATTCAGAATCCTCTGCTTGGCTTTGTAATTGGAAGATAACTTGGTTAACGATTTGTTGAATTGGCACATGGATAGTGGTCAATTCTGGAATGACCATGACATCTTCATAAATATCGTCAAAGCCCATGATGGCAATGTCTTCTGGAATTGATAAGCCTTGTTTGAGGAACTCCTTCAATAGTCTCAAGGCCATATAATCATCTTCACAGAACAATGCCTCAGGCAGGTCTTTGGTATTGAATTCTGGCAAATCGCTTGATGGCATTAATTGAATCGGATTCAAACTATACATATACTTCTTCTCTAGTTCTAATCCATTTTCTGCTAAAGCTTGCACAAAACCTTTTCTTCTCTGGTAAAAGTTTGGAATTAACTTATTGGATGCAACATAGCCGATCTTCTTGTAGCCCTTGCTGATGATATATTTACCGGCTGTGTAGGCACCCCTGAAGTTGTCCATGGTGACAAAATCAGCATCAATGTCGTCATAATATGTATCGACAAAAACCACGTTCTTTATCCGCTTATTGATTGCAATAATATCATTTCTACTTAGGTCTGTTCCTAATACCACAGCATTAGTAATTTTAGTATGTTCTAGTAAAGTCTTTAGGTCAGATGCCAAATTATCAATTGAAAGAGTATCAATTTGGACATGTCCACCAAAACCTGAAACGTTTTGCGTCAAACTTGAAACAAGCTTATCAAAGAAAGGCAAGCTCCGATAATTTTGGCTAACGACACCATTTTTATCGCTAACGATGATCAAGTTAACACTGGCTATCTTTCTAACGCCACCCTTTTTTCTTTTTCTCAGCGGCTTATATCCTTCTTGATCAATGATATCGAATATCTTCTTGCGGGTTTCATCACTTACACCTGGTTTGCCATTTAAAGCAAGCGATACCGCTGATCTAGAGACATTTGCCTTGGCAGCAATATCGCTCATTTTTATCTTTTTCATTTGGAATTCTTCTTTCTGTAATAGCATTCGTAAATATATTACCACGTTATACAACTTTTTACTAAAAAATAACTAAATTTAATTTTTATTTAGTAAAATAGCAAGATTTTTTACAATTTGCATGATATGATAGCGGTGTCAACGAAATTAAATAGATAGTGAGGTACACAGCAATGAATACTTTGGACTTAAAGAAAAAAGCTGTTCAACTAAGAAAGAATACTTGGCAGCTAATTTACAATCACAAAAATGGACACACCGGTTCCTGCCTATCCTGCGCAGATATCTTGGTTGCCTTATATTACGGCGTAATGAACCAAACGCTTGACAACTTAAACGATCCAGATATTGATACCTACATTCAAAGCAAGGGACACGCTGTTGAAATTTGGTATGAAATTTTAGCTGACAAAGGCTACATCAAGCAAGAAGACCTTGATAATGGCTACTCTACTTTCAATACGCCATTCATCGGTCACCCAACTACTGAAATTAAGGGAATGGAATTCCACACTGGTTCACTTGGCCACGGTTTAGGTCTTGGCGTTGGTGTTGCTCTTGCTTCCAAGATGAACCATTCCAAGAAGCGCACTTTCGTCTTGATGGGAGACGGCGAACAAGCTGAAGGTTCTATCTGGGAAGCAGCAATGGCTGCCGGCAATTACAACTTGGACAATTTAATTGCCATTGTTGATCACAACGAATTGCAAATTTCTGGTACCACCAACACGGTCATGCGGTCAAACCCATTAACTGACAAGTATCGTGCTTTTGGCTGGGACGTACAAGAAGTAAATGGCAACGATGTGGAAGCTTTAGTTGAAATTCTTTCAAAAGAAAACAATACCAACAAGCCACGCGTAATCATTGCTCACACTGTTAAGGGCAAGGGTGTTTCATTTGCCGAAAATCGAGCTGACTGGCACCACAAGATTCCAACTGAAGAAGAATATCAAAAGGCACTTAAAGAATTTGATGCTCAAATGGAGGCTTTAGAAAATGAATAATACAGATACAAAATTAACTGCTAATGCCGTAATTGCTGAAACTTTGGACAAGGCAACAGCTACTGATCCAGATTTATTAGTAGTAACTTGCGACTCCCGCGGTTCAGCTGGATTGAATGCTTTCACTAACGCTCACCCTGACCGTACGATTGAAATGGGTATCGCCGAACAAAACGCTGTAACTGTAGCAGCTGGTATGGCCCACGAAGGCAAGCATCCTTTCGTCTTCTCTCCTGCACCATTTTTGTCAATGCGTTCAATCGAACAAGTAAAAGTTGACGTAGCCTTCAACAAAAACAACGTTAAATTGATCGGTATTTCTGGTGGTAACTCCTACACTTGGCTTGGCAACACTCACCACTCACTTAACGATGTTGCCATCACTAGAGCTATTCCAGATTTAGAAGTCTACCAACCATGCGACAAGTACCAAGTTAAGGCACTTTTCAAATACTTGCTCACTTCTGACAAGCCTGCCTACGTTCGTGTCGGCAAGCGCAAATTGGACAATGTTTACCACGAAGACTTCGAATTCGTACCTGGCAAGGCTACAACTATTCGCGAAGGTAAGGATATCTGCTTAATTTCAACTGGCGAAATGTTGTACTTCACTTTAGAAGCAGCCAAGAACTTGAGTGAACTTGGCATTGAAGCCGAAGTTGTTGACCTTGGCTCAATCAAGCCACTTGATACTGAAAAAATTGCCGAACTAGCTCAACGCTTTGACCACCTTGTGACTGTTGAAGAACACGATGTTATCAACGGTATTGGTGCAGCTGTGGCAACTGAAGTTGCTAAATATGCTTACGCTAAGTTAGACATCTTGGGCTTCCCAGATGAACCAGCTATCCAAGGAAGTCAAGACGATGTGTTCCACTACTACGGCTTAGATGCCGAAGGGATCACTAACTCCGTCAAAAATATTCTATCTAAGTAGGTAATCATTATGGCAGGAAAATACGTTTTAGCAATTGATCAAAGTACCCAAGGAACTAAGGCAATCTTATTTGATCATAGTGGAGCAATTTTTTGGAAAAGTTCTCTGCCACATAAGCAAATTATCAGCCAACATAGTTGGATTAGTCATAACCTAAACGAAATCAAAAATAATCTTACTCAACTATTTAAATTAGCTTTAGACCAGGTTCCCTCCTCTGAAATTGAAGCAGTTGCACTTACCAATCAGCGAGAATCAGCTGCTGCCTGGTCTAGAAAAACTGGCGAACCCCTTTGTTCAACTATCGTTTGGCAAGATAATCGTGCAGAGCAATTGATCAAACGTATTTCATATCAGGAATTGCTCGACGCAGTTAAAAATAAAACCGGCTTGGCCTTATCTGCTTATTTCACCGGTGCTAAATGGGGCTGGATGCTCTTAAACGAGCCAAGAGTAATTCAAGCTCAGCAAAATAATGACTTATGCTTAGGAACTATGGACGCCTGGTTAGTCTATCAACTAACTTCAGGCAAAAGCTTCAAGACTGAGCCTTCTAATGCCTGCAGAACGCAATTAATGAACATTCATACTGGTCAATGGGATCATGAACTGGCTGAAATTTTTGGAATTGATTTAAATAATCTACCTGAAATCGTCGATTCCAATGCTAACTTCGGTCAAACTGATCTATTTGGCTTAGCAGATCATCCTATCCCAATTCTTAGCGTTCTGGGTGACTCTCAGGCAGCCCTTTTTGCCCATCAATGCTACCAACCAGGAGATTTTAAGGTTACTTTTGGCACGGGATCTTCTGTTATGTTAAATATTGGCGATAAATTGATGGACGATCTCAATAATCAACTCAATACTTCAATTGCTTGGTCAATTAATGGTAAGACTTCTTACGTAATTGAAGGAAATATCAACTATGCCGGGGCCAGCATCACTTGGTTGAAAGACAAATTGAAACTAATTGCTAGCCCTGAAGAAACTACTGAACTGGCTCTAACTGCTGATCCAGAAGATCATACCATCTTGATTCCTGCCTTTGCAGGCCTTGGGACGCCTTACTGGCTACCTGAAATGAAAGCCGCTTTTGTTGGTATGACTGCATCAACCGGCAAAAAAGAACTAGTTCGCGCAACTTTAAATTCATTAGTTTACCAAATCTGTGATATTATTTCTGAATTTCAAAAGATTTATCCTAACGTAAAAGCAGAAATCCATACTGACGGTGGCATGATCCACAACAAATATTTGATGCAATACTTGAGCAATATTGCTCAAAGCCAAGTAGTTATTTCCGATGTATCTGAACTTAGCGCTTTGGGCACTGCCATGAATGCCCAAAATGCTATCACTGCTCCTATTTCTTCTAAGACTTACCAACCTAGAATGACAAAAGAGCAAGCTTCAGTCTTCCGCAAGGAATGGTCTACTTATATAGAAAAACTATCCTAACTAAAAACAGCTAAGTCAATATCCCCCTCTCTGACTTGGCTGTTTCTTGTATCGCAGCGTTAAAACTGTTACAATGGGTATAGAAAAAGGGAGATGTTTGCAGACATCTCCCCTAGCAGATCCGCAAATGCGGTGACCTAATTATAAAGTAGTTCAAACAACCACTAGCACTCAGTCAAAGTTGATAGTGGTTGTTTTTTTCTTTTACATCCATTTGAGCAAATGGATCACCAGGATAAGATATCCGATGGTTGCCACTAGCTTGACTAAATTTGTCGCAAGGACTGTTAACCAATAAGTAAGCACTATCGTCTCCCGGATTAGCTTGATGACTTTCCGGTAGAGGAAATTCATCATTAACCTCCTTTCTACTTAGTTTCTGCTTATTTGGAAAATTTCCCCATAGGCATACCCTTTCGAAAAAGAAGACCACCACTGTTCACTTTTCTGCTATACAAATTTTATCAATACACAATTAACTGATCAACAAATTATTGTGAGTTTTCTAATCCAAATATCTCAAATCAGAAAACTGGTAATCTTTATATTTTTTAGCTAAGTCAGGACTTCTGAATGCTACATCAGTCACTGAAACTTGTGCACCAACTGCAACTAACAAGACTGGCTGGCCTTTTTCGGTGTGCAAGGCATAGTATTCGCCATCTCCGGCACCTTGGAAATATCCACGAACATTTATCCAGTAAATTCCATCGAGTGGCTTATCAAATTCCATAATTCGAACCCAATCTTTTGCAGCTTCACGGTATTCTTTAGATATCTTTGAATAGTCAAAGGTTGCTAAAAAATGTGGATCCATTTCATGTGCTTCAGAACTGCCCATTTCAGAAACAATATTATGCTCTGTAAATTCTTGCATCTTCACCTTTTTGTCGTATTTATCCCAGTAATACCATTTGCCGCGCATTTCTTCTGGGAAAGTGTAGAGGCCTTTATCTCCAGGATAAGAGGTCTTGGCAGCTGAAGTTTGATTTCTTTGATCAATTACTTTGACAATTTTGCTTAACTCAGAAGTTTCCTGATCCAATTTCTGCCGTCTTAAAGTGCGAACCATACTGCTAAAGTTTTTGTAGCTTACAGTCTTACCAGCATTGGTATAAAGCACAACTGTCATGTCGTTTGCATCCTGCTTATCTGGCACATAAGAGTAAGCAGCTGATTCATTAAAAACATAGACTGGATCAGATACAGCAAATTGATAGTTGGCCTTTTGACGGATCTTCAAATCGATTTCATCCTGCTGCGTCAACTTACTCCAGACAGGGTTTTCCTGATTTTTCATATAAGCTACAATAATCGCTACTGCTTCTTTAGGCGAGTAATCCGCAATTTTAGTAGAAGTCAAAAAAGTTATCTTCTCTTTAGTCTGATGAGTTTTCTTTTTGCTTTGCTTGGTCACTTTCGTATCAGCAGTCTTGTTAACTTCTTGCATCTTCGACTGCTTCGCCATAAATATTCCGGCAGAAACCGAAATACCAACGATTGCTATAGCCAAGACTAAATAGATCAAGCTCTTTCTACTCTTTTTGGCTATATCAGTTGATTTCGGCACTTGCTTTAACTCTAATGATTTGCCACAATTACCGCAAAAACTGGCACCTTTATCATTTTTGGCTCCACAATTTGGACATTTCATTCTTCTTCCTCCCATTTCGATGAACAATGTCACAATTTCAACTTTAATAAAGTATCATACCTATATGTTGATATGCAATGGAAAGTGGTTGTTTTTTTCTTTTACATCCATCCTATTAGATGGATAACCAAGATAAAGCAAATAACCTGCTACTCTCTCGTAAAGTAGCAGGTTATTTGCATACTCAAATTTATTTTCTAAAACTTAGCCCAACCTAAAGCATGTTGAGCAGCTAAATTAAGAATATTCCATTGACGGTCAAAGCTTGGTGAGAAGAAGAAATCTTGTTCTGCCAAATCTTCCAAAGTCAACTTGTGACTTATTGCCAAACTAAGGACATTGCCTTGACCAGTAAGGTCATATTTCGACATTACAGCTCCACCCAAAATCTGGTGTGATGAAGCATTGTAAGTAAGCGCAACATACCCTAATGGATTATCTTCTTCAGGAATAAAGTCAGGTCTTAAATGATCTACATAAACACTGGTTTTTGCATCTATTCCGGCAAACTTAGCCGTGCGAGTATTCAAACCTGTTGCCACTGCATGTACATCGCCAAATTCTAAGAGTTGTGCACCGGCTAAACCGTAAAATGGACGAGATGGCTTAGCTTCAAAAAGATGGTTAACCAAGTATTCAGCCTCATGTCTTGAAGCTGTAGCTGAAGGAATTGGAATATGTTTGCCAGCTGGAATTGAATATGGCCAAATAGCATCCCCTAAGGCATAGACATCTTCAAGATTAGTTCTGAAGTATTCATCAGTTTCAATGTAACCTTGCTTGTTAAGCTCAACTACACCCTTGAGCCAGTCAGTATTTGCCTTGATGCCGACAGTGATAATAACTAAATCCGTTTCAATTTCGCCTTTATCAGTAACAATCGTCTTAACTGCTTGATCGCCCTTGAATCCAGTTACCTTAGCACCCATGACTAGGTTGACATTTTTATCCTTTAATTCATTTTCAAAAACATCAGTAAATTCTTTAGGCAAATAATTAGCAAGAGGCGCATCATTGATGTCAATCAAGGTAACTTCTTTGCCATGCATTACGGCTGCTTCAACAGCTGAAACACCATTGCCTGCACCGATAACAGCTACCTTTTTAATGCTTGAATCCTTCAAGGCTTGATCAATTTTGCTTGCCCATGAATATCCTCTCATTAAAAAGATATTGTCCAAATCATTCCCTTCGACAGGGATATTTTGTGGTACAACACCTGGGGTTAAAATCAGCTTGTCGTAGCTAACGTCTTTAGTGTTGTTAGTTACCGTATTTTTGATTGTGACAGTCTTTTTATCAGGATTAATCGCAATAGCTTGACTATTATTTTCAATCTTACCACCACGTTCAATCAGATCATTTGGTTCAAAATTTCTAACGTTATTTTGACCAGTGGTCTTTCCTTCCAAAAATAGTTTCATCCCGCAAGACATAAAGGAAACAAAATCGCTTGCTTCAAATACTTGAACGTCAACGTTCTTGTAGCGATCAAGTAGTTCAATCGCAGCTTCATGTCCTGGGTGAGAAGCACCAATGATTACAATCTTTTTTGTCATAAAAAATACCTCCTTTTATCGCCTTAGATTGTAACACTATTGTTAGCGCTGTCAAAATGATATGCTCAGGACTAAAAAAGGACAGATTTCCATGTGGAATTCTGTCCTACTTTTTAATAATAGCCAACAATCTGTATTTTCCTACTTCAAAGACTTGCCCAGTTCATATGCTCGTTGTGCATGCTTTTGCAATTTCTTATTATTCCAGGAGTCATCGGCGTAAATTTCGCCTAAGCTTGGCCAGCGCATGTAATCTTGAAGCTTCTTCATGTGAAGCTTAATCGCAGCTAAACTGAGCGTTGATCCCAAAGTAATACAGCGATGAAACTAGAACTACTAAATCTGCTTCTAACAGCTTAGGCATAACTTCAGCTTCGATTTCATCATGGTCTGGAATAGTTATTTCCATCCCTGGCTTTGACTCAACTTGTAAGAAATGAGGATTGACTTTGCCTTGCAAGCCTGCGTCATAGCGAAAGACTTCGTTTCCAGCTTCTTTTGCACCTTTTTCAAAATAATCTGCCAAGGTATTTGATGCGCCAGGATTGTGCGGACTTCCTGTTAAGATAACGATTTTCATATTTGTCCCTCCGTTACACATAAATTATTGTCTGTAGCTTTACTCTAGCGCTTTTTTCTGCTTGATAAAAATATCTATTTTCAATTCCTAGCTATGCAAATCAAGTATAAGTATTAAGTCGACAAACTTTTATAATTACTAAAAAGCTCGTCGGCAGCTAAATATTTCTTTACTGGATTTACTGTTATGATACTCCTTTTTATGTTTTTGATGGCGAGAAAATTCAGATTTGTAGCTATAATTACAATAAGTAGTGTCTATATAGATATAATAATTAAGTATTTGTGTACCAAAAATAGACCAAATTATTCTTATTCAGTCAGGTGTTATCGCTTTCATCAATGTCATATGATCTATTATAATATAAGTATAGAGAAGATTTATACCCTATAGATTTATGTTCGATATAGGAGGGATAAAAATGAGATTTTCAACTAGACCAAAGTACACATTGCGGAAATTAACTATTGGACTTGTCTCCGTATTTTTCGGAACGGTCGTTATTGCTGTTTCTCGGCATGCTCATGCTGCTGTTGTCGATTCTGATCAAGACAAACCAGGTTTAGTGATCAAAACCTCCACTGATAAGCCTTTGTCAGTAGAAACCACGACTACTACTGAAGAAACTTCTACCCCTTCAACTACTGAGGTAACTGAATTCGATGGAACCAAGGAAGAAGCTCCACCTGTAGTTGAAGAATCAGTGGCAGAAGAGTCAGTTTCTGAAGTAGACAACGATGAGAATGCTGAAAAGGATACCGAAACTAGTAATAATAGCGTGGTAGAGCCTAATTCAACTGTAAACACTGGCAATGCAATCGAAAAAGCTTCTAGTGAACTTGCAACGGTGGAGAAGACTGAGCCATCTAAAGAAGAATCCGTTGAAGAGAAGACTACTGAAAAAGTAGAAAGTGATGCTGACAAAACTGGCAAAGTTAGAACAAAACGTGCTGCAGCAAGTGAGGCCAATCAAGTAGTTGATCAGATTAACTGGGATGCGATATTATATGAAACTTATGACAAAGATGTCAAAATCACGGGTTGGGATCTAGAAAAAGGTGGCTACGATGTGTTATTGCCAAACACTTGGGACTTCCAACAAAAAGGGATCATCGGAGAAGATGGTGTCGCTACAATTAGTTCCGGCGATATGCATAAGATTGTGCTAGATATTACTGATGTATCTAAGTTGCCTGATCCAGATCAAAAATCATCTATTACAATTTCACATAACGGTGGAAGCAAGTTGATAGCCAGCAATGAAAACTGGAGCCGGACTTTTTCTGTCCAAAACGAATACCAAAGATTTAATCCCTATTACAATCCTAATCTAATAGCTATAGATGCTAATCATCTAGATACTTATAAAATAACTAATATGGAAGGTATATTCTATAAATTATATTCTCTTCACTCTTTGAATATTGAAGACTGGAATGTATCTAATGTTAAAAGCTTATCCCATGCATTTGGTAATACTTCCTTGACAAATTTAGATTTGAATAGTTGGGATACTCAAAGTCTAATAAATCTTGATAGTGCATTCATAGGAATTCGTACTCTTGCTTCGTTAAAGATTGATAAATGGAACACTTCAAAAATAACAAACATAGAAAGATTTTTAGTTAATACGTCCAATTTAAAAGAAATAAATCTAGCCGCCTGGGATACGTCTAAAATAATAACTGCATCATACGCTTTTAAAGACTCAGGTTTAGAAGAGCTAGATGTAAGTAACTGGGATACTTCTAACTTGAAATATGCAAATTATATGTTTTCAGGTACATCATTTTCCTTTTTGGGTGTTTCTAGATGGGATACTTCGAATTTAATCAATGCAACTGCTATGTTTAGTGACATGAGAAGTTTAACAAAATTAGATGTTTCCAAGTGGGATACTTCAAATTTAACAACAATAGCAAATATGTTTGAGAATGCTACCAGTTTAGAAAATTTAGACGTTTCTAGATGGGATACTCACAATATTAAAGATATGCAATATGCTTTTGATAACACTCAAAAACTTCAAAAGTTGGACGTAAGCAAATGGAATACCTCTAATGTTATAAATCTATCTAATACATTCGCTAATTCCAGATCATTAAAGGATTTGGACGTAAGTAAGTGGAATACTTCTAATGTTACAAATATGAATGCCACGTTCTCTGGACTTAAATTTTCAAGATTGGATATATCTAACTGGGACACTTCCAAGGTAAACTCGATGGTACGTACATTTGCAAGAACCGATCTTGAACATCTTGACATAAGCAAATGGAATACTTCCAATGTTATCAATATGTACGGAATGTTTGAATATAGTAATAAAATTTCATTTCTTGATATAAGCAAATGGGATACTTCTAATGTCAAAAAATTTGAAAGTATGTTTTCTGGGATGACAAATCTAGATAATCTTGATGTAAGTAAATGGGATACTTCTAGCGGAACTAACTTTAGATATATGTTCAGTTCCGCTAAAAAGTTATCCAAATTAGATATTGATAATTGGGACATGAGTAAAGCAATTGAAATTTATGGTATGTTTTTAAATACAATAAACTTAGAAAGCATTAATGTTTCTAAATGGGATGTATCTAATGTTAAAAACATGCACTTTGTTTTCTCCGGCTCCGGCATTAAAAATCTCGATTTAAGTACTTGGAATACTCAAAACGTTGAATTGGCTTGGCAATTTTTTAGAGACACAAAAACACTTGAAACTATCAACCTCAGTAATTTAAACTTTAACAATTTAGTATATAATTCTGAGAAACCTTGGGGCGAAACTTTCGAAGGAAGCTCAGTTAAAGTCATCTACGCTGACAACTACCAAGGCCCATTAATTCCAGGTTATGATAGAAATGCCCCACTTGTAATCATTACAAACAATACCACCCCAATCACCAACGAAGAAGAGTGGAATAGAACCAACAAACTAACATTTAAAATCGATAACCAGATTAACGGCACCACGTCAACTAAAACAGACAAATTTTCATCTATTATCTTCAAATCTGTTGATGATCTCCATAGCCAAATCAACGACAAGATTAACAACCTTAAAGCTCAACTTGAAGATGGCGGCAAGAACGAGGTTACTATTACTCTAACCTCATCCCCTGCTGACTTAGCTGATGAAGTAAACGGCATCTACAAGGTTGTGGTTCGTGCTGCTACTGCTTCTCAAGAAGTTCGCTTTGTAAACCAAAACAACCCTTCAGAAATCATTTCATCTAGTTCATATCAAGGTAAGATTGGCGAGAGTAAAGATTTCTCCTTGTCTGTTCCTGAACGCTGGAAGCTTGCTGATGGACAAACCATCCCTACTTCTATCACTTTCACAAAAGATGCTGCTCCAATTATTATTGGTTTAGTCCATGATACTGTTCTAATTGATCAACCAGTAAACGCTGGTGATTTAATTCCAAACAAGGGCAATGTCATTTACGAAAAGACCATCACCAACGATGATCTTACCTATAATGTAACTAGAACTATTACGATTCATAATGAACCAAATAGCTCTACTCGAGTTCGTCGCTCGCTTGATAACACCAGAACAATTGAAGAAACAGTTTCATTCAAGAAGACCTACACATTAGACCTAGTTACAATGGAATTAACCGATAATGGCTTTGAATTAGCACCTGGTTCTGCACAAGGATTTACAGCCTTCACACCTACTAATTACGCTGGATACAATTACACTGTAAGTCCAAATAGTGATGCTCTTAATGCAGTAGATAGGGTTGCTCCTACAACAAGTTCATTTAATGTTGATATTTTCTACGAAATTCTAGAAGATACTCAAGTTATTGAATTCGTTGATAAAGATACAAACGAAATCGTTGGTCCTACTTACTCAGTTACTGGGCAAGTTTCCAAAACTATCGCTACTCCAAAAATGCCAGTTCCAGATGGCTGGAAGTTAGTTGATGGACAGATTATTCCTACAGAAGTTTTAATTATTCAAAAAGCTAAACCAATTAGAATCTTGATCGAACACGATATTAAAGAAATTTCTGAAAATCGTGATGATCTTACTAAATTAGTAACTAGAACTATCAACATTGTTGATCCACATACCAACCAGACTAGCAGTCAAAAACAGACTGCTGAATTCAAGCGGTCCGCCTTTATCGATCAAGTTACTGGAGAAGTTGTCAGATACTCTGATTGGGACAAGGCTGAATCTACTTTGGCTGCAGTAATCACACCAATTATTCCTGGTTACACTGCAAGCACTTCTGTTGGAGTATTAATCGTTACACCTGAAAGCGAAGACTCAGAAGTTACAGTGACTTATACTGCTAGCGATGGCAAACAGACAATTATTTTCATCGAAAAGGCTAGTGAAACTGAACTCTCAAGAAGCACAGTTAATGGAAAAACGAATGAAACCATCAAGACAGATCTGCAAGTACCAAGTGGTTATAAGCTTGTTGATGGACAAACCATCCCTACTGAAATCACAATCGGTCCAAAGGATGAACCGATCAAGATTTACGTAGAAAAAGTAGCAACCCCAGTAACCCCTACTCCAGAAATACCAACTCCTGATCCAACAATTACACCTGAGGAACCGACAGAATCTGAAGTTGTAACTACCGAAGATATCAAAATCACAGACACTGACAATTCTAAGACCGAAGAAGAAACAACTACTTCCAAAGAACACTTAGAAGTAAAAGATCTTGATCATAAATCATCTAATGGCAAAACAACTAAGGCGAAATTAACCATCGTATCAACTTCGGCAAACCCTGATAGTTCAACTGCTTCACAGGCTACCTTGCCACAAACTGGCGAAAAGTCTCGCTTGCTTTCCCTCTTACTCGGCTTGTCCTTATCAGTATTAGGATTAACTGCACTTTTCAAGAAGAGGGACAATGGCTAAACATTTAGATTAAAGACATTATAACAATCACAGAAAAAGACCACTGACGTGGTCTTTTTTGCTACTTAATAAATTGTTTGAAGAATCTCAACTCATCTAAATTACATTTTTCTGCTAAAGAATCTTTCTGATTGATATGGAATACATGTTCTCTTGGTTCTGTTTCACTTCCATAATCATGAAATTCATGATCAATACCTTTTTCGGATAAAAACTTATCCAACTCAACACTTTGCTGTCTAACCATATCATGGTTAGCAGTCATAACATACAGAGGCAAAATTTTGTCAGTGATATAATTTTCAACCTTGCTCAAATCCACCGTTGCTTCATCTTGATGTGTTGCAAAATATAAACCAGCGATATATAGTAAGTCCCCAGCAGAACGATTATCTTTATAGTAACTAGTGATGAAACCACCACAATTTGTTGCAGCTGCACGGATAGTCATGTTTGGTTTTCTTAAACCGAATAACCGACGATAGTTATCATTAGTATAAATCGTGCTGTATTGGGTAACCATTTGACCACCTGCAGAATCTCCAACTAAAAAGACGTTGCTCAAATCCAACTGGTATTCTTCAGCATTCTCTTCAAGCCAAGTTAGTACTTTATCCAAATCTTCGATATTAGCTGGGAACTGATAATCTGGTGCAAGACGGTAGTTAAAATTAAGCACTGCAAAACCTTGCTTAGCTAAAAATAAACAATAGAACTGGTAAGTTTCTTTAGTTCCATAGAAAAAACCACCGCCATGAATATTTACAATTACAGGAATCTTATCCCCATGTTCCTTTGGTAAATTAAGATCCAGCAAGTTATATACGCCATAAGGACCATAAGAAATATTATTGATTCGCTTAACTTCTGGAATTTCTACTGGCAATTCCGCATCCCTGGCATCATCACCCTTTTTCCAAGTTTTTCTGAATTCACTAATTTGCTCTATTTGTTTATCTGTATAACGCATTTTTAGACCTCATTTCTTGTCTTATAACACAAGTTAATTATAGTCTATCACCAATGGCAGCGCTTACCTTATATTGACATATTTGATTTGTTTATTGACCAATATTGCCTTCAATTCTAGCTATTGCGTCGTAAAAATCCTTGGCAGACAGTTCTTGCAATCCAGAAACCTGCCCATCGCCCATTTCCGTAATAATCAGCGAACCATCAACTTTTCTAGCCAGATCAATTGTAACAAAATTGCTTTTAATCGAACCTACCAGACTCTTGGACGGTTTCATCAGGACACGCTACCTGACTACAAGCAGCACGCAGAGGTCTTGGAAAGCATGATTATCAAGCTTTATTCTAAAGGCGTCACTACCAGGGAAATCGCTGATCTGATTGAGAAGATGTACGGCTGTCACTACAGCCCGGCTCAGATATCGAATATTTCCAAGCAAATGATCCCCAAGGTTGAGGCCTATCACAGGCGCAAGCTGAGCGATAGGTTTTTGTCCACCTGGATGCGACCTATCTTCCGCTACGTCGAGAAACGTTTGAACGGGAAGCCGTCTAACCAGGTTGATCTCTTTCTTTCGGACGGCGTTGTTGGCATGAAAGCAGCTTTGGCTAGAACGTATCCCGAGACCCACTTCCAACGCCGCATGGTTCATGTTATGCGCAATATTTGCACTAAAGTTCGCGTCGACGATCGTGAAGCGATCATGGATGAATTCAAGCGGATTCATCAACAGGCCAACAAAGAAGGCGTCACAGCCGCCTTGCATGAATTCTATGGCAAATGGAATAAAGCATATAGTCGTGTTATTCAAGAATTAAAAGCCATCGAATCGGATCTGCTGGTCTTTTATAATTACCCCAAGCAGATCAGGGCATCAATTTATTCGACAAACATGATTGAATCGTTTAACAACATTATCAAGCGCAAAGCTAAGCCTAAAGCAGAGTTTCCAACAGAACAGTCACTCGACACATTTATTGGGATCCAGGCAATGAGTTGCAATAGCCGCTATTTTAATCGAATCCATAAAGGCTTGGGTCAGGTACAGGATACCTTAGAATCCTATTTTGATTAAATAAACAATTAAAAATCAATTTACGAGAAAAATCTATTTACACAAAAGATTTGACAGTTTCGATCATTTATTAAAATGCTAGCTAAAAATCTTATTATCGTGAATACTAAAATAGCTTACTAATTTATAATCACTATAATTTATAAAAAACAGGAGTTTTTATAAATTAGCTTAAGAAGTAAGTCTTACATACTTTTAAATATAAGTCAACAATTTTTTATTAATAAGCAAAAAAATTAGTTAATATAAAAAGCTTGACAAAAATCTTTTGTAATTATAAGCTGTTCTTACTCTTATTTAGAAAAGTAGCGTTTTTTTCTAAATTATAGTGATTATAAATTAGATAGGAGTATTTTTATGAAAAAGAAAACATTTTTAATGCTTGGTATGACGGTTTTAGCGTTGGTAGGATTGGTTGGTTGCTCGAAGTCATCCAATGATAGCGCCCAAAATTCTTCAAATGATAAGAAAATTACTGTTGTTACTACAACCAATGTATATTCTGATATTGCAAAAAACATAGTAGGAAAGTACGGTGTATCTAAAGCTATAATTAGTGATTCATCAATTGACCCACATGATTTCGATCCAAAAACTAGTGATGCTAAAATTGTTGGATCAGCTGATATAGTTGTTGCTAACGGATTAGGCTATGATTCTTGGATGAGTAAACTTGCCAAATCAGTCAATAAAAAAGAAGTTTTGGTAGGAAATGATCTAATGAATTTAAAAAATGGTGATAATCCACATATTTGGTACAATCTATCAATGCCTAAAAAATATGTAAATTATTTAGTTTCAAAATTTTCAAAATTACAACCTACCCATAAGAGCTACTTCAAAACCAATGCTGAAAAATATCTAAAGAAAGTTGACAATATTAAGAAAATAGCTGATAAAGTAGCTAATACAAGTACTAAACCCGTATTTGTAAGTGAACCTGTATTTGACTATGCTTTAGAACAAGCTAATATTAAAATTGGTAATAAGGATTTTGAAGAGGCAGTTGAAAGAGAAACCGATCCATCTCCAAAAATTGTTAACACAATGATCAACGATATTAAAGCTAGAAAAATTGCATTTTTTGTAAATAATGTCCAAGAATCTAGTTCTACAATTAATACCTTTGTAAAGTTAGCTAAGGAGAATAATATTCCTGTTCTTGATGTTAGGGAAACAATTCCAAACAACACTACATACTTGAAATGGATGCAGAATAACTACACAAATTTAGTAGATGTATCTAAGAAATAATAAACTCTTTGTTAAACAATCTAAAGTAGTGTCTGGGAAAAAACTAACTTTCAGATACCAAAAGACGATCAATCCAACTCTTAATTTGAGCTGCTTGACCGTCTTTTTCTTTGTTATTTTTATTTTCGCATAAAGAAGATTGGTCCTTTGGCCATCTTCTGTTCCAATATTTGCTTAAATTCATCATCATGAAGGCTATTCCGATATCGGTTTCAACCTTCTTTTTGCCTCTTAAATGAGTTCGACGCATGCCAAAAACGTTCTTCAAATGTCCAAAAATCGGCTCCACATCATACTTTCTCATACTGTAGATGTATCTGCCTTCAGGACTTTGGAGAACTGCTTTGGCTTTTTCTTTTAAGTATTGCCAGTTAGGATTATAGCGAACCTGACCAGTCGTTTTATCTTTACGCCGACTATAATGTTTAAAGCTGAATCTAACGCCGTTTTGATCGAGGTAGTAATCGCCTTGTTCATCATAGAACCAGTTGGCTAGCTTAGTTGGATCGTTTTTGTACTTTCTGGTTTGTTCCTTTTCGTACATGGTATAAGGGATATAGTACTGCTTGTCTGAATACTCTTCTTCTAACATTGAGTAGTTATATTCGCTGCCGTAGCCAGCATCGGCGACTATTTTGTCAAACTTGTCCAGCGTCGTCATTTGTTCTAAAAAAGGCTCTAGAGTCTTAAAGTCAGTCGGGTTAGGATACAAAGCAAAATCAACTACATATTGATTAGTAGTAGCTGCCTGGATATTGTAGCCTGGCTTAAGTTGACCATTTTTCATGCGGTCCTCCTTCATATGCATGAACGTCGCATCGTGGTCGGTCTTGGAATAGCTATTGCGCCCAGCAAAGATCTCTTTTGCCTCTTCGTATTTCTTCATTCTAGGAACATAGTCTTTTCTGAGTTTATGAAGCAGCTTCTTAAGACCGCACCTTCTTGCTTTTCTAGGCGATCTCTTCAGTCAGCTTTTCAATTTCAGCTTCTGTTTCTTATGCTAGCAAAAAAGACACTTGCTGAACAAAAAAATTCGATAAATGCCTTGAAAAGCGAAGATCCACTTTGTCAATGCCTTAACTTAATGACATTGCGAGCAAACGATCGTTTTTTTATTAACCATTGTAAAGCAGATACTTAACACAATAGATCAAAAATAAGAACACAGCATTTTTTGCAAGCGCTATAATATATATTGTAAAATTTATCACAAAATGATCGTGAAGGAGCTTTAATATGGCTGAATTAAATAATGACTTTAGAGAGATTATGCTTAACCGTCACTCGGTTAGACGCTTTGATAAGAATGTAAAAATTTCAAGTGAAGAATTGAACGAAATTCTTGAAGAAACTATCACTGCACCTTCTGCTTGCAACCTACAAGCTTGGAAATTTGTGGTAGTCAACACCCCTGAAGGCCGTGAAAAACTAAAATCCGTATTTATGAAATTCAACTATCCTCAAGTTGAAGACAGCTCTGCTGTAGTAATTTTCTTTGGCAACACCCTTGCCTACAAGAAGTATAGTCAATTATGGCACAAGATGTATGAAGATAAGAAAGTAACCAAAGAAGCAATGGAAGCCGCCTTGAACACCTTCATGCCACTTTATCAAAAAGCTGATCGTACAATGCTAGTAGCCGATTCAATGATCGACACATCCATGGCTGCTATGCAATTCATGCTCGCTGCTAGAGAACACGGCTATGACACTAACGCCATGGCTGGCTATGCTTCTGATAAGCTCGCAGCAACTGTTGGAATTGACCCTGAGCAATATGTTCCTGTAATGGCTATCGCTATTGGTAAGCACGACCCAGAAGCAGAGGACGAAATTACTACCACTCGCTATCCACTATCCGAATTGGTAGACTACATGTAAAGATGATTTTTAGATGCAAAAAGTGCTGATATGTCAACATTTTGACTATCAACACTTTTTTGTTTTTTAACTTTTACAAACTCGCACAAACTTTTATGAACTTTCACTAACTTTTACGAACTTTCACTTTTATTGTGAAAGTTCATGAAGGTTAATTATTTTGCTAGATCTGGTGATTTGTATGCGTAGAAAACCAACCAATTGCCTGCTCCTCCACCAACTCTTAGAGCTGGCACTTTTTTACCATGGAGTGTTCTAGTAGTGGGAGTAACTTGCTCGCCTGCACCATTACCAAGTAACCATGTATGCAAGTTAAAAGATTTTATGCCTTTCCATTTAAATGGTATAACTTCCATCATAGTGTGTTCCAAATATTTATAGACTTTATCTTGTTTCTTATCTGGAAGACTAGACCATTTATCATAATATTTTTCATGATCCTTTGATGACAATTCATAATACATCTTGCGTCCATTAAATGTATGCTTGGTAATCTTCAGGCTTTTAATCTTACCCTCTTCTTTATAATACCAAGTCCCCCGAGCAACTGCAGGTGTCGTATACAACTTCTTGGCACCCCACGGTGCAGCAGCTACTTTCTGTGAATGCATCCCTGCAAAACCAACTACTACCAAAAAGGCAGCCAATACCCACATTATCTTTTTCTTCATCTTTCTTCTCCCACTGAAAATTTTCCCTTACAATGATAGTCCTTTCTGCATTCCTATGCTAGTCCACTAACTTTATATTTGTTACAATAACTATGGAAAAAAAGGGAGATGTCGGCAAACATCTCCCCTAGCAGATCCGCAAATGCGGTGACCTTTATTTTAATGATTTCAAACAACCACTAAACCCGTCAAAGTTTATAGTGGTTGTTTTTTATATCTGATTGTTATTACTAACTTGACTAAATTGTAAGCTTTGAAATAAAATTCACTTGGTAAAAGTGTACTAGCAGACAAAATCAAATTTCTGTTCGCTATACTCTTATCATACGGGGGGTTAACCAAATGGAGGCAATTAAGAAAAATAAATATCAATTAGGTAAACATACAACAATCGAAGTAAAATGGGATGAAGCAAATAAATAAAGAAAGAAAAGCTTACATTAGAAATCGTTCTGGTGCTAAAAATTTCATTTTAAAGCAAGCAACAGAATTGCACAGCGAGAATTAGATCTCTAAACTTTAATACCTTGTCCAATTCGGGCAAGGTATTTTTGGTATATTATCATTTAGAAAATAGCAGGTTCCACTGTTCACTTTTTTAAAAGAAATTTTGATAATTAATCACAACAATATTTGATTGTTTAGCTTTTTCTACAAAATCTTGATCTGCGTTTTTTGCAAAAAAGTACAAAAATGTTTGTTCTAAGTTATTCAATTCAGAAAAAAGTGTTGCTCTCTTCTGCAAAGTTGTTAACATTTCTGAAGTTAACTTTCCGCTACCTCGCCACTTGCACTCCCCAACTATGGCTTGGCTATTATCCAAATTTACAACAACAAGATCAACTTCTTCTTGGCATTTAAGGATTGGATTAAATCCCCACCAACTACTGATTTGTCTAGGTATAATTGGTAATTGTTCCTGCTTCCACAGCCAATCTGCACACGCTTGTTCAAATACAGGACCCAAAAATCTTGGAAGTTCATCCATTATTCTTGCTAAAACGGCGTCAACCCTCCCTAAAGCAATCTGATCTTGCACTCCAGAAATAAATTTAAACCAAAACTTGAACATACTGTCCTTTATGACATATACTGCTTTTTTCTTATTTTGATTTAAAATCGGTTCCTTTCTCTCGATAATTTCCAATTCCACTAGTCGACTTAAATATGGACTTATCTGTGTAGCCGATTTTAATCCAATCATTTGATATATATCATTAGTCTTGGTTTTTCCTTGAGCAATAGCAACTAAAATCGAATAGTATGTAGCCGGCTTTCTCAGCTCTTCTTGCAACAACACATTTACTTCATCTTGTAATGGTGCAGTCTGCTTTAAGAAAAGATTCTTAATATTATCTGCCACTGTCAGATCCTGATTTATAAAATTTATATACTGCGGCACGCCACCAGTTATACCATAATATGCTAACAAATCATCGTTGCTAACTTTAGGTAAAGACTGTTTCATATCAAAAATATCAAAAGGTCTAAGCTTCAACTGTCCAGTCTTTCGTCCATACAAAGGACTCTTATTTCCTAAAACTTGATGCATCATAAATGACATCGACGAGCCACAGAGGACGAGCATGATGTTGTTAAAATTCTTATATATATGGTCAATTGCAAATTGAAGTAGTGAGGAAACTTCTGGAGCACTATCAGCTAGATACGGAAATTCATCTAATACAAAAACTAATTTTTCATTTTGTTGATTTGCAATATCTTGTACATGTTCAAATGCATCCCTAAAATCCGCAAAATTAAATTTTCGATTGATTCTGTTCGGATTTTCAAAATCCATAATCGCATCTGATAAATATCCCAAGTTTAATTCTTTAGTTGCTTCAATTCCTTGAAAATAAATAGCTGGTTTATTTTTGATAAATTGTTTTATCAATGAAGTTTTACCCACTCTACGCCTGCCGTAGATGACCAGCATTTCAAAGCGATCGCTTTGATACATATCTTCTAAAGATTGTAGTTCATTATTTCGTGCAACAAATTTTTCCATGATCTCACCTTTATAATTACGATTATTCTAATCATAATTATTATAATCGTAATTATAAAACTGATCAAATTATACATAATCAAAAAAGCGAACCGTTGTTACGATTCGCTTCTCTTTTTACTTCAAATGCTTATCAAACCAGTCGGTAATCTCATTCAACCGGCGGATACGATGCTTTGGTTGACCCTTTCTTGACAATTCATGATTTTCGCCGTGGAAGACGCACATTCTACTTTCAACGCCATGTGAAAGCAAAGCATGGAACATCTGTGTTCCTTCAGAAATTGGGCAACGATAATCTTCATCAGAATTGATAAACAAAGTTGGTGTTTTAACATTCTTAACATATTTAATTGGTGACTGTTCCCAAAGCTTTTCTGGATTATCATCAATCGAACCAGCAACTTGATCGTTGACAAAGTATGGCGAAATATCTGAAACATGTTCAAAACTTAGCCAGTTAGCAATTGACCTTTGCGAAGCGGCTGCCTTGAAGCGATCAGTATGGCCAATTACCCAGTTGGTCATAAATCCACCGTAAGAACCGCCAGTAACGCCAAGGCGAGCTTGATCAATATCAGGATAAGCTGCCAAAACGCTGTCAGTAAACGCCATTAAATCATCATAATCAATCGTTCCATACTTGCCGCGAATGTCGCCATATTCATTATCTTGTCCTGCTGAGCCATGAATATTGCAGAAGAAAACAAAGTAGCCGCGACTTGCCCATAATTGCATTTCATGGAAGAAAACTCTTGGATAAGTTGCAAGCGGTCCACCATGAACATCCAAAATTGCTGGATATTTCTTACCTTCTTGGTAATCTTTTGGCAATAATACCCAACCATGTTGCGTCTTACCATTAATGTCAAGATAATCAACTTGCTGAGTCTTAGCTACATATGAATCTTTAAGCAAGTCCATATTGTGGGAAAGCTTAGTTACTTCTTCTCCGCGGCTTAAGTAAAGTTCCTGAATTTCATCGGCAGCTGCTCCGACAAAATAAATTCCTTGATCTGTCACTCTAAATGATTGAATTGTGCCTGAAAAAGCCAAAACATCTTCTAGCTTTTCACCGTCAAAAGCCTTAATTTCACAGTGATCAACTACAGTTTGCACGAAATAATATTTATCATGATAAGTATCGCTCATATTGCCACTGACTGTTGCTAGGTCGACTGCACAGCGATTGCCTGTAGCTCCATCAAACGCCAATACTTTTTCAAAGCCCTTATCAGTTAACTTGTAAAATTGAGGGTACTCATTCAAACCATAATGTTCATGCATTGAAACAAAGCCATAAACGTGATGATCAAGTACAAACAAGTCATTGATATCGCCTTGTCCTGGAGCAAATAATTCAGTTAATTTACCATCTGCTAAATCAACTTTATAAAGTCCATCATCAAAGTGCGCATCTTCATTTTGATAGCTAGTTCCGGTGATGTATAATTGCCCATCAAGCCAGAAGCAATCAGATAAGTTGAAATATTTATCAGTCGTCAGCAACTTATTTTTCTTGCTCTTAAGATCATAAAGATAGAGCTGAGTCCGTAATTTGTTGATGATTCCGCGACCATTGAAGTAAAATGGCAACTCATCCAAAACTTCATAATCCTTGCTATCAGGATCGTCTTCTTTTGCCTCGGTATTCAAATCAGTTTGCACAGTTAAAAGCAAACGCGAGTCATCCAAAACCTCTGCAATTTGAAAACCTGCTTGATCAAATTCCGCAATTTCATTAGCTTCACCACCATCTAATGGCAACTGATAAAGATAACTCTTCTTTTCTTTATTTTTACGATTGCCAGTAAAGTAAACAGACTTGCTGTCTTTAGCAAAAGCAAAATTGCTCTCCTTACCAAAGCTAGTCAAAGGTTTTAATTGCCCCGCTTGATAAAGTTGCAAAGTAAAGTCATAGCCAGTCTGCTTGTCATTAGCTAATCCTTTAACAAAGACTACTTTATCAGTGCTAGTTTTAATATTTCCTAAACTTGGCAAACGTAATAAATCTGCTTGAGTAATTGGTTTCATAAAAGCACCTCCATAAACAATTTTTAGTTTTATTTTAATATTTTTACCAAAAATTGTCTATCTCAGACGATTTTTTTGTTATAAAAGTTACCTGTTGCATTTTAAATTTTTCCATGCTATTATTTACTTACTAAAAGTAAGTAAAGCGATTTAACAAGAAATATAACGGAGGATATTATCATGAAAGTAGAACTAGGTATTTCATCATTCGGCGAAACAACTCCTATTGAAAAGACTGGAGAAACTCCTAGCCATGATCAAAGAATTCGCGACTTATTAGACGAAATTGTCTTAGCAGATGAACTAGGCATTGACGCCTTTGCACTTGGCGAACACCACCGCAAGGACTTTGCTGTTTCAGCACCTGAAATTGTCTTAACTGCTGCAGCTGCCAGAACTAAGCAAATTCATCTATCAAGTGCAACTACCAATATGCCAACTATCGACCCAATTCGAGTTTATGAGCAATATGCAAGCATGGACGCTGTGGCTCCTGGCCGAGTTGAAGTTATGGCAGGACGCGGATCATTTACTGAGGCTTTTGATTTATTCGGTTATGATTTAGAAAACTATGATGAACTTTTTATCGAAAAATTGCGGATGCTCTTGAAGATCAACGATAACGAAATTCTTGACTGGGAAAAGGGTAAATTCACACCTAAGGTTGACCACAAGGGCATTTATCCACGTGCCAAAAATGGCTTGCCAATCGTTGTTGCAACAGGCGGAAATCCTGATTCAACTATCAGAACTGCACAAATGGGTTTACCAATTGCCTATGCTATCATTGGTGGTAACCCAATGCACTTTAAACCATTGATTGATCTCTATCGTGCGGTTGCGCAAAAGATGGGACATGATTTGAGCAAGATGCCAATTGCTGCCCACTCATGGGGCTGGCTTGAAGAAGATAACGACCAAGCAATTAAGGATTACTTCCACCCTACTAAGACATTGGTTGACCAAATCAGCAAGGAACGTCCTCACTGGACTGGTATGACCTTTGAACAATATCTTCAATCTACTGGTGATAATGGAGCAATCTTTGTTGGGGATGCTGATCATGTTGCTCAAAAGATCATCAAGATGATGGAAGGCCTAGGCTTAACTCGCTTCTACCTCCACATGCCAATTGGTTCAATGCCACACGAAGATGTAATGCAAGCAATTGAAATCTATGGTAAGGAAGTAGTGCCTAAGGTTAAGGCCTATTTTGAAGCAAAAGAAAATAATAACTAAACGTAAAAAGTTCATTTGATCTTGCTAGCTAGTATTGGTCAAATGAACTTTTTTCCTTGCTCAACTTTATATAACAGCTTATTATAGCAAACCTTACATTTGCTCAAAATCTATTAATTGACAACCTACTGTTTTAGCTAAATTAATGCAATCACTCGTGAAGCCTGATTTAGAAAATAAGAAATATAGTTTTTTTAGGATATGGAAATTCACTGCTATTTTCCAGAAGCTTTTGTAAAATCTTGCTTGAAATTGGTTCATTTCTCCACTTACATTCTCCAAAGTATCCAAGTAGTTTGTCATCGGTATACCCCATCACATCTAGTTCGATTGTTTTTTCAAATGCTTACTGCTACCCCACCAGTTTCCTATCACCTTGAAAGGAACGGGGATCACATTTTGATCAAGCACATGATTCCAAATGTACTCATGAGCAAGTTTTTCAAACTCTTGCCCCATGTAATCGGATAAATTATTTTCGATATTTTTAATCAAAGGATCAATTACATCATGTTCGATAAAACTGACATTCGGGCCAACAAATTTAAACCAAAATCTAAATAATCCATCTTGAATTCGATAAATACCTTTTCGAGAATTTGCTTTATTATATTCTGTCGCAGGTATTATTTTTTCTACAATGCCCAAGTCTATCAAGTTGTTCAAATAGTTTGATAGAGTATTAGCTTCAATATGCGAGCGCATTGCAATATCATTAGGTCTTGATGCGCCTATTGCAATTGCTTGTAAAATCGAACGATAATTTGCTAGATCTCTCAGCTCTTGCTTTAACAAGTGGCTTGGTTCTTCAAATAAAAATGTGTTTCTATTTAAAAAATTCAACCTAATATTAGTAAGCAAGGCAACTCGGTTAGATATAAATTTTTCAGATGATCATGAAAATTATTTTGTAAAGATAGCTGATAATGGGATTGGTTTCCAAAACAATGATGATGATAAGCGAGAAAAATTTGGTCTTGCTGGTATAAAGAAAAATATCACTAATTTAAACGGCCAGGTTGATTTCAAATCAAATAATGGAGCAATTATTGCGATTAAGGTTCCTAAGCCTGAAAGGGATGATAAAATTCATGATTAAAATTTTTTTGGCCGAAGATCAAACAATGCTGGGTTCCGCGCTAGCAATGTTATTGGATTTAGAAGACGACTTTGAAGTTGTTGGAACTGCAAATAACGGAAAAGATGCCTTAGAAGAAATTATCGAATTACAACCTACGGTAACTATCTTAGACATTGAAATGCCAAAAATGTCAGGTCTTGAAGTTGCTAAGCAATTAAGACTATTAAAGCTCGATACTAAAATTATTATTTTGACCACTTTCGCTCGGAGCAAATATTTTAAAGAGGCGTTATCTGCCCACGTTGATGGTTATTTGCTAAAAGATAGCCCAAGTGATTCTTTAATAGATTCAATTAGGACCATCCTATTAGGAAATACCGTTTTCGATCCTAAATTAGTTAACGGTGTGTTAGATACAGTTGATAACCCATTAACTGACCGAGAACTTGAAGTATTATCTGGTCTAAAACAGTTTGCAACTACTAAGGAATTAGCTAAAAACTTATTTTTATCAGAAGGAACCGTTCGAAACTATATTTCTTCTATTCTTAGCAAGACTGGCACTAGTTCACGACTAGAAGCTGTTAATTTAGCCGAAAAGAAGCATTGGATTTAATCCCACATAAAAAGCCAAGAACTACATTTTTGTAATTCTTGGCTTTTGTGCTATTTCTTAGGATGTGTAGGAACCACAATCTTTTTGGCTAAAATATCTTTCTTGGCCTTTTGAACAGCAGCATAAGCTTTATCGCTCATATTGCCTTTTGGCACGTAAGTTCCGTTGTCTTTCAAGCCGTAGACTAAGTGCTCGCCACCTGGGAACTTGCCCTTGTAAGTTTTTTCCGCAACATCAGTTACGACTGTGTTAACACCCTTCATAACAGAAGACAAAGTAAAGTTTGACTTCTTTCCGTTTTTATCTTTGTAATTTCCAAGGTTGCTTTGATCAGAGTCAACCCCAATTACCCAAACCTTATCTTCAGCTGTCCGCTTTTGATTGATATCCTTAGCTTCTTGGAAAACTCCTTCACCAGCAGTGGCGGCAGCGTGGAAAATTACATCTGCACCATGAGCGTACATGGTTTTGGCGATCATCATCCCTTTATCAACACTGGAGAAATTGCCAACATAGTTGTTATAGATGGTTATCTTCTTGCCCAAAGCCTTAGCACCATCTTTAACACCTTGAGTAAAACCAGCATCAAACATATCGATAATTACTCCGTGAACACCACCAATAAAGCCTACCTTGTTGGTCTTAGTAGTGTAAGCTGCTGCAATCCCTGCTTCATATGATGAATCTTGACTCTTAAAGGTTGCGGAAACAACATTCTTCAAAGGAATCACATTGTCGATCATTAAGAAATTAGTCTTAGGATTCTTCTTAGCTTCTGACTTGATGGCATCAGTTAATTCAAAACCGACCCCAACAATTGTCTTGTACTTAGCCTTGATCGCTTGTTCAATATTTGGAATGTGGTCGCTAGCAGAACTTGATTCAAAGTAGTTAATTCCACCAGGTCCCTTGCGCAAATCATGATTTTTGGCATATTTTTGCAATCCTTGCCAAGCTGATTGATTGAATGAGTGATCGTCAACCCCCGTATTGTTAGTTACCAATGCAATGCTGGCATCAGTAGTCTTGCCTTTTGACGCGTTATGATTTTTACATGCAGTTAATGAGATTGAAGCGATTAATGTGATAGCAGTTGCTGTGAGTAATTTTGATAGTTTCATTTTGCCCTCCTTGATACAACATATTGTATTATTGTATGTTATACCAGAATTATTTAAAAATCAACACAATATTTTGTGCAGAACAAAAAAATCCCATCTCTATAGGCAAAGCTCCTATTTTGATGGGATTGAACTTTCGGTCAATTTCTATTGCCTCTATGCATTCTTCTCTCACTATTTCAACAAGCGGACTGATAAATGGGGGGGAAGTCTAGAAAACAGATCCAGATTTATTCTTGCCGTTTTAGATAAAATCAGAAGTATTATTGCAAAACAAAATCCTGAATTGCTTGGTAAAGTAGCCCAAGAAGTTGAAGCAACTTCCGGTGCTTCTAGCAAATAGTAGTTAATAAATATAAAAAGCTCAGATTTCAAAATCTGGGCTTTTTCGCTAATTATAATATACTATTTCATCGACACGATCTTGGTTCCATGAACCTGATCTACGCCAAGTGCTGCAATTACTTCTTGATAATTTTCAGCCGTAATTCCGCCTCCTGGCAAGATATCGATTTTGCCTTTTGCATGAGCGATCAACTCTCTAAGATTATCTGCATTATCCAAGATGTTGGTGTTAAGCGCTCCACCATGAGTCAAGATTCGCTTTACACCTTGAGATTTTAACCAATCTAGTGACTCTATCTTATCATCATGGGTCATTTCATCAAATGCCATATGCAAAACGATGTCTAATTTCAACTCTCTTGCAAGCTGACAAAGTCTGACCATTTTAGGCTTATCAAGCTTATTATCAGCTGTCAAACAACCAAAAGCCACGCCATCTACATTCTGCATCCCAGCTGATTGCAAATCATTTTCCATAATTTCAAACTCTTCATCAGAGTAGACAAAATTTCCACCGCGCGGGCGAATCATAACTACTACTGGCACATTATGGTTATGAGCATATTTGACACTTTGCTTAATTACACCAAAAGATGGAGTAGTTCCGCCAGCTGCTAGGTCATTGTTTAGTTCGATTCGATTAGCGCCAGCGTCAATCATTCTAGGGATGTCAGTAAAATTTTTAACACAAACTTCTTTTATCATTTATTGTCCTCATTCACTTTCATGAATTCGCTTCTCATAAGCATCTAGCCATTCTTGTGAAACAGGCACAATAACCGTTGTACCATCTGGTCCAGGATTTGCCATGAGAATTTGTTGTGGCTGACGATCAGTTGCCACACAGAAGGTAAATTCAACATTAGTAGCAACTCCCCATTCGCCATTCTTATTCATCGCAATTAATGAAAATTCTCCAGCCTTGCCATAGCGTTTTTGAAGTTTCTGAATAAAAGGATATACCGCATGATCACAAGCTTCTTGTGGTGTCTCTCCTTCACCCATTCGGCGCACTATTTCATAAGAAAGACATCCCTTCATGATATCTTCGCCAAGACCGGTTGCAGTAGCGCCACCTATTTCACTATCAACGTAAAAACCTGATCCTGATAATGGTGAATCACCAATTCGACCTTGTTTCTTCATAAACAAACCTGAAGTCGAGGTTGCTGCCGCCATTGATCCTGATTGGGCTAAAGTAACTGCTCCGACTGTATCATGGCCATTATAAGGATTCAGGTGTTCCTGCTCGATCTCCTTTAGTCGCTTTTTCCATCTTGCCTTTGCACGGTCTGTCAACATATTGGTCATTTCAAAGCCATGTAGGCTAGCATATTTTGTTGCACCTTCACCAACTCTGAAGCTGTTATAATGTTCATGACTCAATGCTCTAGCAACAGAAACAGCATGAAGCGTATTTTCGATTGCGGCAACGCTGCCTTGCGCTAAGGTATCGCCATCCATAAAAGCAGCGTCCATCTGAACTACGCCCTCTTCATTTGGCAAACCGCCATAGCCAACAGACTTATAAAAAGGATATGCTTCGACTTCCTTGATCAATTCTTCAACTGCATCCCCTGCAGTACCATTATTTTCAAGCAACTGGCTAGCCTTATCGACGCCTTTTGCAGCCATCCGCCAAGTTGCAATAGTTCCCCAAGTCATACAATCACTCCTTAAAAATTTCGTTTCTTATAATACATACTATTCTGCATTTACCACTTTCGCAATCGGTCTCATAGTAAAAAATAATCATCAATCCTACTTTTAATCGATGATTATTTCGTTAGTCAAATATTGAATTATCTAAAAAGCTGCTTAGCGTAGTGTTGAACTATTTTACTCATGGTTGGTGCGTCGTGGCCACCACCTGGTTGAAGATAATATTGTAAATTTTTCCGATCAAAACTTGGCAAACTGAGCATCGCTCTTATTTGTGGTCCCATTGAAGAACTTGTTCCGTCATTTTATCAAAAGTTTCACCAGACCGAGACATCAAAAATTCTACAAATTCTTCATCGATTCCGTTATGAGTTTTTCCATCAGTTAATTGCAAATTCAATTCATGCGCTTTTCCCATGGCCTTTTCTAGAGCTTCATCAACTGCTGCCTTAACAGCATTAGTTGTCAAAGTGGCCCCGGATACGCCATCAATTTCAGTCGACTGAGCATCTAGAATTTGTCCACGCAATTCTTTCATTGCTGCTTGACCAAAATCTTTACTTTCGCCTGGCATTTCTAATTGGAGGTCGGTTATCTTATCTTGATCAACTGTAATATTTGCTTTAACTGTACTCATCCCTTCAGCGTGCGCTGAATATGAATCTGGAATATATTTTTTCATCGTAAATCCTACATCTTTCTCAAAAAACATTTCCTTTTGATGCTCTTATAATAGAATGAAAGTTCCATCCGCAAAATTACCAATTATTCATATCAGTATGCATTATCTGCATACTAAAAAACACTAGCAATCAGTTCAACTGCTAGTGTTTTACTTATTTCAAACTTGAAAAATCAACTTTTCGATATTTCAAAGCTATCTTAGAATCTTTAAAAGCTATTCCATTGACCGTCTTAGTATCGGTGCCATAACTCATATATAAGCAAGTTTGACCCTTAAAAGTTCCCAGCTTATAAACCAAGTTGACCGAATCCAAAAAGCCTCGAACCTTGATCCAATCAGATCCAACTGTCAAAATAAAACCCGCATTTTCATAAATTCTATTTTGCTTAGCTGAATTGTGATTCAAAACCAAATTCGGATCAACTTTTCGATAAGTTGTCATACCATTAACGCTATGTTTATCAATCACCAACTTTTGCAAATGTTTCTCACCTGGTGCAACTTGATACCAAGTTCCCCGAAACTCTTCAGGAACAATGGCCAATTTAAAACCTGGAAACTTGCGATAATTTTTTTGATTAGTGCTTTTAGCCTTTTGTGTTACATACTTTGTAGCAACATGCTGGCTAGGTTGACTTATTTCTTCAGTCTGCTTTTGACATCCAGACAAAATAAGCATCCCCATAAAGACTAAACCAAAATAAAAATATTTTTTCAATCTTTTCTATCCCTCGTATGCTGTTCTAATATAAGCAACTTCACTTAGGCTATCACGCAAATCAAGATTGTCTAAAGTATTAAGCAAATTAATGTATGCGCCATATTTATAATCCGCTGACACAAAGCTTTGATACAATTTTTGCTTCAATTCAAAGTCAATCTTAGCCATTTGCAGACGCTTCTTCATTTCAGCAAAGACATCTTGTAAGGAAGAAGCTTGCTTAATCAACTCAATTTTTCGACTCTTAGGTAAGATCTGATCTGGATCATTAATCTTATAAGTAAAATCTTGCTCAGTCTCATCCCAAGTAAAAGTAGTTTGAGCAAGATGGTCATTTTCATGTTCAAACAATTGATACTTTCCATCTGCTCCAGCAAAAATCTCAGCTTGTAATTTTGCAGGCAAATGATCTAAACTTTCAAGATAATTAGGATTAGTAAGAATAACGCTACCTTTGCGAACAAAGACAGGCATTTGATCAACTGATCTGTAAGTCTTGATAACTGTATTTCCAGGGTAAACTAGATGCGTAAAGTAGTCGACCCACTCGCCTTCTGGTAGCCAAGTCTCAGAATAAGCCATCTGGGTTGTTTCATCATGTGGTCTAGTAATTGGCGAAACTAACATTTCCTTGCCAAAGAAGTACTCATTCTTGAATTGATAGGCCTCTTCTTTATCTGGATATTGATAATAAAGTGGTTTAACTAGCGGAATACCCTTTTCATGAGTTAAGTAATTGCTACTATCTAAGTACGGTACCAGTTTAGTCCGCAAGCGCAAGAAGCTCTTTTGCGACTTTTCATAATCTAATCGATAATTCCATGGTTCCTTGCCTGAAAACATGTTGTTGGATGAATGCAGACGATTGATTGGACTAAATACGCCAAACTGCAGCCAGCGCGTTGCTAGTTCTCCATCAAAGCTCCCCAGCATATGGCCACCAATATCATGACTCCACCAAGTGTAGCCAACATTAGCTGCCGTAATGGTGAAGTATGGTTGAAAGGCAAGTGATTTCCATGAAATAATCGTATCGCCAGAAAAACCGATTGGATAACGGTGAGAGCCAATTCCGCCATAGCGACTCAAGATCAAGGCTTGACCTGAGTGACGTTTTTGCGAATCTTGATATTGGTAATGATTTAATAGCCACAAAGGATCCAAATGTTGGTCGTTTTTGGCTGTTCCTTGTTGCCAATCAAGCCACCAGAAATCAACGCCTTCTTTTTCCATTGGGTGAAGCACGTCTTTAAAATATGCCTGGCGGAACTTAGAATTTTCCAAATCAAAATTAGCCGGCTCCTCAGAACTAGTATCTAAGCCCATTGTCTTAGCCACATCCTGGTACTGATCTTCATAAGCGCGGATTCCATCAGCTGGGTGCAAGTTAAGGGAAACCTTTTTGCCATGGACATGCAGCCAGGCGATAAAGGCTTCAGGGTCTGAGAACAAGCTCCTATTCCAAGAAAATCCTGTCCAAGCTGACCCATACTTAACAGGAACATCCTCCACCCGGTGCCAATCCATGTCAATTACTGACACATTGATTGGAATTTGTTCAGCTTCAAATTTAGTCATCAAGTCTTGATATTCTTGAGCAGAATATGCGTGATAACGACTCCACCAATTCCCTAGTGCAAAGCGCGGAATCAAAGGCGTCTTGCCCGTTAATTGATAAAAATCAGTCAACTGGCTTTGATAGTTTTGTCCATAAGCAAACAAATAGCCATCAACTACCGAATTGGGCCGAGGAGAAAATTCATCAGTCTCATCATCGTAAATAAATGACTTGCTGTCGTCTAAATAATAAAAGCCGTTGCGCGACATGATTCCTTCGCCTAATGGAATTTCGCCATCAGCTTCATCAAGAGTTCTAGCTGTTCCTTTCAAATTGGCCCTAGCGTCATTTTTTTGGCCAAAATACCAGCGACTTACTTGGCTTGAGCCTTGAAGCAAGATATCAGCATATAGGCTTTCAGAAGAAAAATCACCGCCATCGTAGTATAAATGAATGGTTTTAGTGATAATTTCGAGCTGGTGGCCATTGTGATTCTCGATCAATTGAAAATCTGGCTTAGCAAACTCTCTTGATAAAACCGCCGTCGTTGCCCGGTTTTCAAAATTTCCTGTTTGGTCTTCTTCTATTCTGATTAGTGATTCAGTAATAACTGTAAAACGGTGCCCGCCGTCAACAATCTTTTGTTCCATAAGTACCTCAAATTTATCATCAATTTTTTGATCTATATTACTGATAAAATTATAATTTACTAGCCTGCAAAAAGCAGTAAAAAAAATCAGCAACCTACTTAAAAGTTGTCGATTTTTGTTTTCGTTTAAATTTTTACCAGATTCCTAATAAATGTTGCATTGCTAAGCTGACAATTGAAATTCCAACCCAGCAACAAAAACCAGTAAGAATTGGCTTAACACCAGTCTTGACCAACTTCACAATATTAGTGTTCAAACCAATTGCTGCCATGGCCATCACGATAAAGAATTTACTCAAATCCTTAAGTGGTGCTGTTACGCTAACAGGAAGTTGGAAAATTGTGGTTACTACAGAAGCAAGCACGAAGAAGAGAACGAAGTATGGGAAAGATTTCTTCAAGCTGAAGGCTGAACCCTTGCTGCTCTTTTCATTTCTCTGTTGTAAGAAGGCTAAAACCAAGGTAATAGGAATAATTGCTAAAGTTCTAGTCATCTTGATAATTGCAGCTAAGGCCAAAGTATTGCTGCCGTGAATTCCATCCCAAGCAGTAGCAGCGGCTGTTACTGAAGAAGTATCGTTGATGGCAGTACCAGCAAAAATTCCAAAGCCGTGGTTACCAAGACCAATTGCTGCACCTAAAGCTGGGAAAATCAAAGCAGCAATCACGTTAAACAAGAAAATAACAGAAATTGACTGTGCTACTTCTTCATCTGATGCATCAATTACTGGAGCAGTTGCTGCAATCGCACTTCCCCCGCAGATTGATGAGCCAACCCCAACTAAGATTGCACTATTTTTTTCAAGTTTTAAGAGCTTGTACATAATGTAGGCAATGATCAAGGAAGTTGAAATTGTAGCGATAATAATTGGCAAGGATTCCTTACCCTTAGCCAAAATTTCCGTCAAATTCATGCCGAATCCTAATAAGACAACCGCAGTTTGCAAAATCTTCTTAGAAGTAAAAGTTACGCCCGGGTTGACCGTTTCCTTATTAGGCAAAAATAGGGTAACTACCATTCCGATCAAAATTGCAAAAACCGGTCCACCGACTACTGGCACCAGCTGGCCTAAGAACCAGGCAGGAATCGCAATTACTAAACAAAGCAAAATTCCTGCACTATTTCGTTTAATAAAATTCATTGTTAACCCCCAAAAAGTTAGATATTTTAAATTTTATCAAATCGCGTGCACAAATTGAATATTTCTGAAATTATAAAATAATTTTTGCTCGAAAAGCACGACTAGAATAATAAGAGTCAGCACCATTGTGGTAAACGAAGATATGGTCATAGCGATTATCGCAAAATAGGGCCCCGCCTAAGTCTCGAATTTCCGCCGGCGTCTTGATCCAAGATGATGTCTTCAAGTCCAAATTTTCCAAAGCTTGAATTTGTCGATATTCTGCTTCAGTTAACAGTTCCACGCCCCACTTCTCACATTCTTCAATCACGCTTGAAACAGGTGGAAACTTCTTGCGACCAAGTCTAGCTGCTTGATCGTAGCATAAACTCTTTCTACCCTTAGGCGTTTCTTTGCTGAAGTCAACGTAAACAACTTGATCATTAATTACAGCTCCATCTGGTTCACCTTGGGTCGCTTCTAGGTAGGCAATTTTCTTCAATAATTCGGGACTATTTTCAAGCTTGTCGCTGATTTCTTGCCAGGTTAGATTTTCATGGCGAGTAGGATTTTTTGCAAATCTGGCTTCTAGGATTGACATTAAGTCTTTGGATGTTGGTAAAGTTAGTTCCATGTTGGTCACCTCGAGTAGGGATAAAATTTCAGTTATTCATCTTATCTAAAATACAACATATTGGTATTAAGCTTTTACATCTACACAACATCTGGTATAATATCTGTTGCAAAATATATTTAGATAGATAAAAAAAGGCGAGCATGCTTAGCATACTTCACCAATAAGACAAAATTAAGTATAGCATGCTCAGAATTATATTTGTCGATCTTAATATATTTGTAAATATTTTTAAGAAAGGATGGCTAATAATGAATAATTTAGCTAGACAAGACATTTTCAATTCATTCATGCTTGAAAATGCAAAATTTGAAGGTAATTACGATATTCCTCTTTGTGAAAATATCGTAACCAACTTACCTACTAAAATCATTACATTTGAGGAAGCACGTAATGAAATCAAAAAGAAAAATCCTGATTACAAAGCAGCAGTCTGCTTCTATAAGGATGATTACAAATTTGATTCAAATAAGAATGGTATCTGGAAGAATCCATATCAGTGGTTACCACTTCTTTGTAAGTTTGAATCAGTAATCCAACCTGATTTTAGTACTTACCAGGATTTCCCAATTATTTACAAAATGTATAATACATATCGAATGCGTGCAGTAGGTCATTTTCTGATTAATAACTCTATACCAGTTATTGCTAACTATCGATCTGGAACAAAAGAAACTTTTGATTTTTGCACAGATGGTATCCCAAAAGATGCTATTGTTTGTATTGGTACACATGGAAACTGTCGTAGTTATACAGATCATCAGAGAATCCGAGAAGGGTTAGAATTCTTAATAGAAAACAAACGTCCTCATGCAGTTGCAATTTATGGACCTGCTCCAAAGGATGTTTTTGGAATACTCACTAATGAAGGTATACCTTATCAGAGATATGAAACAGATCTTGAAAGGTGATTGGTAGCAATAAATGAGTAAAAAGCCTTCTGATTTATTTTCAAATACTATTGGTGATAAAATTGCTCATCCTCAACAAGAATTAAATCTTGCTTCAATTCAAGAAAATATTCGCCAGCTGACTAAGGATTATCCTTTATCGCCTGGCGGGGAATTTGGCAAGGCTGGAAAAAGTTCTGGCGTAAGAGTAATTGAAGCAAATGATCAATTCAAGACCGCACAAGATTTTTGGTTGAAACTTTCTAAAGGTGGAGAAGAATTATACTTACCAAATAAAAAGGGTAAAAAAGTTATTTTCCCAGATGGATCGATTTCAACATACAGAATTATCACTTCAACAAAAAACAGTCCTGCAATAGAAATTTACGTGTATCATAACAATTCCAAAATCAAAATGAAGAAAATACATTTTGTTAGAAAGGATTAAAGATGCAAACATATTTGACTAAAAGTGAAATCTATACTTTAGCTAATTTAAAGAAGGATACTTTACTAAGTATTACAGCTGAAGATTGGCAGAATCATGATATTAGCTATGGAAATATTTTATTAGAGAGTGCGCATCACACCGTCGAAATCAACAATGACTATAGATTAGTCCCATTTCTTAGCGACACCGAAGAACTCGTAGGCTTTAAAATTAATCAGTTAAAAGATATAAGTGATTTTGAACCGTCTGTCCCCAAAGATGCATTACGTACTAAAAAAATCAATGAGTCAGTTGAAAATATTATTTTGATCAGGGATATGATATCTATTAATTATTCCAATGGCACTAACGAGCACCATTTAATTGATCAAGCGATTATTTTTAAATTGGAAAGTACTGATTGGCTAATCAGCTTGCTTGGTCTATATATGCCAATTGAAAAAATGATCTTTAAAAGGGATGTTCTAAAAGATATACGTAGCGTAGATGATGTTATTTCCGATTGGGAAGATACTGACTACGAAGAATGCGGTCTATCTCATCCCCGCTATCAAGTCCATGTTGGGCGAGAAATTATTGAAATCTAACTCAACTCTATTAAACAATAAAAGGATTGTCACACACGACAATCCTTTTTCGTATACTTTCAAATTACATATTAATTATTCCGCTTAGGTATAACTCTTTGATACCTTTTCTAACAGCTTTACGCCATTTCAGACGCGTCTTTTCGCTTCCACCTTTATTGACATATTCTTCAAAAGCATGAGGATCTTGCAGTAATTCATTTAGTCCGGGAACTTCTGAATCCTTCAACTCAGGATCGTAATTATGAATTACAAACTTAAGATTAATCAAGTCAAGACAATATTCATCCGCAAATTGTCTAAGTTGCTTATCTTCAGCTTCTTCGACCATTTCTTGCAATAATTCATTCACCTGGCGATCACGATACTTTTCTGGATCCATCTGAATATTCAGCCACAATTCTGCCATTATTTGTGCCAAAGATGGATTCTTTTTGCTCAAACGTTCGATATAACGGTCAATTTCTTCAATTGCCGACTTGCTGATAGCAACTGACCGATCTTCTGATGGAATATACGCTTGAATGAGCTGCATGATGTATTCATAGTTTATAGTTTGCTGATCCCAAGACTCTAGTACATAATCTGGATCAAATAGGTCTGGTTCTGGATCCGGTTCTGGATCGATCGGTTTTTTCTGATTTTCTTTGCAGACTTCATATGCAGCGCGCATTTCTTCGACATAAGCATCATCAAGTCCATATTCTTTTTCCATATCTAAGTTGTTGAACTTATCATAAGTCTGAATGGCTGCATAATTTTTATCGAAGTCTTGATATGCCTTAATAAAACTCTTCTGCTCATCATCAGGAGCTTGAGTGATATTGTAACTACTTGTTACATCGTATTTAACGACCTCTTTTTCTGCAATATTAAAGCGACTAATTGATTCTTCCCAACTAGGAGCTAAAATTTCATTTCCACCTCCATCAGTGTAGAGAGCCAATATCGTATTAATAGCTTCTTTAAACTTATTAGGGTATTGAAAAGTAACAATTTGGCCATATTTCTTATCTTGATCAAAGATTCGATTGGTTCTTGAAAAAGCCTGCAATAAGTTCTGAGCTGGCATTGGCGCACGATCGATATATAAGGTCGATAAGGCTGGTGCATCAAAGCCGGTTAATAAACGATCAACGACAATTACCAAATCAAGCTGCTGATTTCTGGCCTTAAATTGTGGCATTTTCCGAGATAGACGATTATTTACATCTGTGTTGTAGGCAGCTAGATTAGACATTGAAAAGTTAGTATTAAACATTTTATTGTAATTATCGATCGAAGCCTTCATCTCATTTTGATTTGCTTCAGCTTCATCAGTATTTTCAGCTACTGAATATGTGATTGCTATTTTTGGAAAATCTGGCAGTTGCTCCTTAATTCTGCGAGGAATCTTATACTCGTCTTGGTCATTAATTATTTTTTGGAAAATCTTATAGTATTCTTGTGCTTGCTTAATTGAAGAAGTGGTAAAAATTGCTTCATAGCTATAGCCTCTGTGCCCCATGTTGTAAAGACCTAGAAAACGGTAGCTGCTTTCAATAATACTCTTAGCGACTGCATGCATGTGAGTCTTCGAAAGATACTGCTTAGCAAGATCACGTGAGTCTTCATTATCACTGTTTTCAGTTACAGCTCCTCTTTCTTCGGTCTTAAAGCCTAAAACAGCTTGATCTCTAATTGCATCTTTTATCGTATATTTATGCAAACATGGACCATATTGTTGCTCAGTAGTACGAGCATTCTGCCCCTTTTCTTGCCGAGCGTTTTCGTCAAATATTGGCGTTCCAGTAAAACCATACCAGCGTGGCTTTTTGGCAAAGAATGTATCTAGTTCATTTTTTTGATCTGGAGTTACTGCTCGATGACATTCAAGTGCAACGTGATGATACAACATTAGGACTAGCAGATTTGTTAGTGCTAGATAATACGAATATTGCTGGTGGGACATCTGTTTACGAAGTGGTGCAACGTAAATCATTAATAAACTGATACAATTATACCTACTTAAACTATAACCTGTCCATGTCACACATTACAAAAAGCCCCAAGAGTCGATCAAACGCTCTAGGGGCCTTTTTGCATGCCTATTGTGATTACTTGAACATCTCATCATTCCAAATAAGTTTAACCAGTTGTATTAATACAGATGTTCTCTTTTTGATTTCATCTTTTCCAAAGTTATCGTATGATTCAAAACCTAGATTATGTTCTGCAATAAACTTTTTAAATTTAGGATTGTTCTGATATGCAATATCACCAAGAGACTCAGTATAAATATTACCCTCATTGGAACAATACTTAGTAAGCTTGTAATCATACTTAGAATCATTAAGACTTGCATTGATACTCTTTGGCAAAAGTAATAGTGCTCCTACACTATTTCTCCATCGTTTAAAGTCATCTGGATCATTATATTCGGATATATACCATTCATAATGGTTTGGAATTATATGTTCAATTTCATATGGATTCTTTGTATTAGTATCCATGTAATTGCAGTAATTTGAAGCTATGCCTGTCTGTTCTTCAATATATCCAGCCACACGTGCCAAAATATTTTTGATATATCTCTTTGTAAAACTATTCAATTTCAGCTCTGTAAATGCCTTTACAGGATCAAAATTTAAATCAACATATTGTGCATCAAGTTTTGCCTTTAATGTAGGAATATCTATCATCCGAATATCTTTTATTACTTTAAAAATAGCTTTCTTTATTGTACTGTAATCAACTGAACGATAATTTGAAACTCTCGATATAATCAAGACGTCGATGTATCTTGCTACTAGGCTGATTTTTTCTGTAATCACCGACCACGAATCCTCATAACAAATCGGCGCCAAAAGTAATAATGGTTGCAAAGTGAAATTTATTCTTGCATTGTAATATACATACTTAGTTTCATCAGAATATGTTGTTTCTGCTTTGCGAATATATTCATATATTTCGGCAAACCTAGCAAATTTTTTGATAAATAACTCGAAGTCCTCTGAAGTATTTAGCCCTAATTTACTCTTTTCATCTCTAACCCACCTATGGAAAGACACGCCAATAATATCGAAATCCTTATTTACTGCACCAACCTTAGTCTCTCTTATAGTCTCTGCATAATGGGCTCTCAGCCATGCTTTAATAAAGGTCTCGTCACCCTTCTCATCATCCTTCTTCAAGCTGAGAACCCTATCTTTCCAAAGATCATTCATTTTTTCTCGTATAGAGTCAGATTTTATCTCTGAAAGCAAATAACCTTTCAACATCTCAGTAGAAGTCAAACTTAGTCCACGATCATTCATTGTAACAAAGATCTTATGTGCATCTTGTTCTGTAGTTGCTACAATTTCTATAAAAAATACTTTCTCAGCAAGCCAATCGCAGAAATGAAGAAGAATTTCATCAGTAATATCATCTGGAAAGATCTCATTGATATCTTGGTATCTTCCGTACAGATTTCGGACAGATTCACCTGCACCTGTAACATCGAAATCTGAGTCATTAAAAATTGCTTCCATACATTCTTGACGATCTTCGACATTTATATTGAACGATTTTGTTCCAAAAGATTCAGAAAAAATCATTGTCTCAATCATATTATAAGTCTGACCAATCGATTTCAATCTATTATTCAAATAGATCAAAAGCAACGTCAAAGATGTGAATCTCTGCTGTCCATCAATAATCGCATTATCTTTTCCTGCTAATACAATAGAACCCATAAAATATGATCCGTAATCAGCAACCGCTGGTCTCGAGTCATTTGAATGATAATACTTCAAGAATTCCGAAGTCAAATCATCAATCAGCTCTTCAATATGTTTTCTCTGCCACATGTATTCACGTTGATAATAATGAATGGAATATTTTGTATTTTGTAAAAGCTGTTTGAGATTTTTTGGTGAACCTTCTATCTTTTTCATCGATTAATCTTCCTTCTTCAAAAACAGTTGCAGACTTTATTAAAAGACTATTCTATACAATAAATTTTCACCAATAATTATAACCAAAAAAGACCCATAAAAGCCATACATCTTGGCTATATAGGTCTGATATTACTTGATTTTCAATAACTTATATACTTTTATCTTCCTTAGCAAAATCTTTTGAAATAAACTTTATCGCTTCACGATAATTAGGCCCATCTTCAAACAACAAACATTGCTTGTACAATTCATCCAAGGCTACTTGGACTTTCTTTTCGTCCTTAGCTATAAATCTTATCGGGTAGGCAACAACGCTAGGAAATTTTGGATTAACAAACTCGCCCTTTTTGGGATACTTTACTGCAACTTAATGCTTTACTAAATAGTGATCAAGTAAATAGCCATCGTTAACTTTATAATCGAAGACAAAATAAGTTTTCCGCTTTCTCAAAATACTGATCAACCCAGGCGTTATTTCGACCCAGTTTTTCCCGTAATCTTTCGACATTTCATCCCTACCTTTCTTTTACTGACTCTCTTAATCTTAGCCTAATTCCTGAAATTTTGGTAGAAAGATCAACGCCAAAAAAGGCCTCAGAATCTATTTATAGACTCTTGAGACCTTTTTGATTGAATATTCTTATTTCAATTCAGCGTTCTTGTAGAAGACAATTCCACCATAAGGAGAAATTTGGAAATTCTTAACTCTTGAACTTAATAAGTATGCTTGACCACCTTGGTAAACAGGTACCATGAAGGCATCTTTTTGTACAACTTGCTTTTCAGCATCAATCAATGCATCCCAGCGCTTCTTAGGATCAGTTGCATACTTACCAGCAGCATCGGCTAAGTCTTGCTCATATTTGCTATTCTTGTAATCAGTTGACAAGTGGTATGATCCACCATCAGCAATGAAGTTTACAGGATCAGCAAAATCTGGTGACCAAGTACCATAAACAACATCAAAATTATAAGCGGTCGTTGATGCCAATCTTGACTTAAGAGGAATAGATCTTAATTTAATTGTCAAACCTGGTAAATTCTTCATTAAATTACTTTGCAAAAATTCCCCAACTAACTTAGATTCATCAGTATCACTTGTTAGTAATTCGATAGTAATCTTTTTACCCAAAGTCTTTTGTGCTTGCTTCCATTCAGCTCTAGCCTTAGTTACATCATATGGCAACATGTCGCCAGCATCCTTGCGGTAGTCGCTGCCAGTTGCTGTATTAAAGGCAAAGTTAGCAGGAACAATACCATTTAATGGTGCACCAGCGTAGATAACATTTTTAACTAAAAGCTTCTTATCAACTGCCATGCCAATTGCACGTCTTACATGAACATTTCCAGTCGTCTTGCGCTTAGTGTTAAAGCCGAAGTAACCAATCATTGGCGTCAATTGCTTGTGGAAGTTCTTGTTGTTTTGGTATTGCTTAATAAAGTTACCACTTAATGGAACATAATCAAGTTTTGATTCGCGATACAAGTTGATAGCAGTGTTAGGAGTTTTTACAACTTGCATATTAACCTGGTTCAACTTAACCGCTGACTTATTCCAGTAATACTTGTTCTTCTTGTAAGTCCAATTTAAATCTGAACCAGTCCAGCCATTAACCGTAAATGGCCCATTGTAAACTGCCTTAGCAGAAGAAGTACCGTAAGCTTTGCCATACTTTTGAACCAACTTGCTATCTTGTGGGAAGAATGGAATACCTGTCAACAATTCGTCGATATAAGCAATTGGCTGCTGCAAAGTAACTTGCAACTTGTACTTGCCCAAAGCCTTAACGCCCAATTGACTTGGCTTTACATCCCCTTTAGAAACCTTTTCGCCATTAGCAATAAAGGCAAAGCGACTTGTGTTTGGTGATGCAGTCTTAGGATCAGCAGTTCTTTGCCAACCAAAAACATAGTCTTGAGCAGTAACAGGATCACCATTTGACCATTTAGCATTTTTTCTTAAAGCGAAAGTGTAAACCTTCTTGTCCTTAGATACGCTAACCTTTTCTGCCCCAGCTAGTACTGGCTTGTTCTTTTGGTTAAAAGCGTATAGACCTTCGTATGAGTTTTGAATTGCTTCAGAACTTGATGAATCCGAATATTTACTTGGATCTAGTGTTTGCAATTCTGCATTAACTTCTGAATTAATAACCTTATTTGAAGTAGAATTGTTAGATTGCTTGTTATTGCCACAAGCAGCCAAGATCAAAGCAGCAGAAGCAGTGATCAAGGTTGCAACGATTGTTTTAATCTTCATTTTATCCCCCATCTAACTGTTAAATTTTAACAAAAACATGTTACTAATTTGCTTACTTTTTGTCAACAAATAACCCTTGAAATATAAAAATAGCGAAGAAAATTTCTCCGCTACTTTGCAAGTTTTATCTAAAGTTATGCATATCATGCTTCTTGCAAGGTCCTGTTTCTAGCTTCGGCAATGAATTCTTTTAGTTGATCATCAGTGTAGTAGTCTCCGTACTGAGCTTTTGCTTCGTTAAAGGCAGTAGCATCATCATTAGAAATTCTGATTATAGTGCGAATTAACTTCTTCACACCAACCAGACGTTCCATATCAATGCCTTCTTTTTTATAGTATTGAGCTCTTACTCGTTCCTTTTCCTTTAATTCCATAATCTTTGCCACCTCAATCCTATTATGTGAGATTTTCTCAAGATCATTTTTTACAGACTGAACCAATGGTTCAGTAGAACTTAAATCTCCATTCATCGCAGCTATGTAGCCTTGAACACTAGCATTCACCCGACACTTAGTTCCTTTACAATTAAGAAACAATATATGCCTATTAGGAGATAACTCCATGTTTAACTTGGGGTCATACATACGAAAATGATATAACTTTTGATTTTCATTGAAGGGATCAAACATACAAACAAAAATTACAATTACATCCTTGTTCTTATCATAGTTTTCACCTGTCGGCCTTTTAGCAAAATCAAGCAACGATAAATAAAAATTTGCACGGTTAATCAAAAAATCTTCTGGCATAACTTGTACTTCAATATCATTTAGTTTAAGAAAAGAAAACTTATATGTTAAATATTTATGCTTTATTATCATTCATACTATTTATGCATGTCAAAAAAGTAAAAAGGACCTGCTATATCAACAGATCCTTTAAACTTATTATTCGCGATTTTCACATTAGTATATTTTAGTTCTTTGGTTCAAGTGGGAAGATCTTGTCTGGGTTGATTACACCATTTGGATCAAGCAAGCCCTTAACCTTACGTAGTAAGTTAGTGTAGTCTTCACCATAGAAGTCATCGAAGAAATCTTTACGTGCATAACCAATTCCGTGTTCACCTGACATGTTACCATCAAGTTCCTTAGTCAACTTGTAAAGTTCGCTAATCACAGTGTGGCACTTTTCTTCGTATACTTCGTCACTGTCTCCATCTGAGCAAAGGTAAATGTGCAAGTTACCGTCGCCAGCGTGACCAAAGTTAGGAATTCTCATCTTGAGCTCTTGTTCCAATTCTTCGATTCTGTTCAAAACATTTGGAATCTTGTTGATTGGTACACAGACGTCAACTTCGTCCATCTTAGGAGTTGACTTTTGAATAGCTAGAAGCAATTCTTCACGAGCCTTCCAGATCAACTTAGCTTGTTCATCATCAGCGTTAAGGACGATTGCTTCACCAGCACCCTTTTCCTTTACAACTTCCAAGATTTCTTTCAATTCTGCTTGAATTTCTTCATTAGTGAAGGCATCAAGACCTACGATAATAAAGCCGTTACCTTCTTTAATTGGGAATTCTTGGCCTGAGTAGTTTTCCCAAAGATCAAGTACCTTGCGACCCATAAATTCAACAGTTGTAGGAATTACACCTGAAGCCAAAATTGCAGGAACTGATTCAATTGCTTGGGTTAAAGTTGGGAATGGAATAATTGCGTTGATGCTGTTCTTAGGACGTGGAACTAGTCGCACAGTCACTTCAGTCACGATACCTAAAGTACCTTCAGAACCAATAATAAGGTCCTTCATTGAGTAGCCAGATGCTGATTTAACTGCCTTAGCACCAAACTTGTAAAGCTTGCCGTCAGTCAAAACAACTTTTAATTCACGGATGTGTTCACGAGTTACGCCGTACTTAACAGCCTTCAAACCACCAGCGTTAGTATCAACATTACCACCGATAGTAGCCCAGTGCATGGCTGGAGCTGGCATGTAAGTAAATGGCTTATCAGCTAAGTATGCTTCTAAGTCTCTTAAACGAATACCTGCTTGCACAGTCATGGTCAATGAATCAGGATCGTATTCAAGAACTTGGTTCATCTTAACCATGTCAAGTGAGATACCACCCTTGATAGTCAAGTTAGCACCCATCAAACCAGTTGAGTTACCTCTTGGTACTAATGGAAGGTGGTGATCGCTAGCATATTTAACAACTTGTTGTACTTCTTCGTTAGTTACAGGTTGAATAACTAATTTTGGCATTGCACGCACAACTTTGAATTGGTCGTGATCCCAGTGTTCAGTAGGTTCAGTAATAAAGCGTTCTGGATCAGCAATAAAGCCACGTAAAGTTTCAATATCTTGAGCAGTTAATTCATTGTACTTCATATTTTTTATTCCCACTTTCTAAGTTTGGATCTTTCATTTTATGAAAGCGTTATCATTACATTTGTTATTTAACCACAGCTTTTGTGAAATGGCAAATAGAAAATACTAGAAATTTTATTTTTCCGGGAAAATACGTATTTAACTTTGTGAAATGATTTTCAAATATAGCACGGTAAAAGTTGGAATTTTTTCTATTTGCATTTTTAATTTTCACGTTTTATAATTTACTTACTAAAAGTAAGTAAAAGCAGAAAGAAGGCTATATCCATGTCCATGAAAGATTTTCGAATTGATCCAAGCAAAGGCTTAGAATTAGGAATTTATACCTTAGGCGAGCACATGCCTGATCCTCATACGGGTAAACGTATTTCGCCACAAGAGCGAATTAAACAAATTATCGAAATGGCAAAATTAGCCGACGAGGCTGGACTTGATGTCTTCAACTTAGGCGAAAGTCATCAAGAATACTTTGTCAGTCAGGCTCATGCCGTTATTCTAGGTGCAATTGCCCAGCAAACTAAAAATATTAAGATCGGCTCAGCTGCTACCATTGCTTCAACTTCCGATCCCGTTCGCATTTACGAAAACTTTGCGACTTTAGACCTAATCTCTGGCGGACGAGCAGAAATTACTGCTGGCCGAGCTTCTAGAGTTGGGCTTTTCAAGCTACTTGGCTACAACATCGATGATTATAAAGAACTTTTCGAAGAAAAATTTGATCTCTTAAGACAAATCAATGAAAACGAAAAAGTGACTTGGCAAGGCAAATTCCGTGCCCCACTTGAGGATGCGGAAGTCTTGCCTCGGCCATTGACTGGCAAAATGCCAATTTGGCGTGCTGTTGGCGGACCTGCCGCTAGTGCAATTAAAGCTGGCAAAAAAGGCGTGCCAATGATGATCGCTATGCTCGGTGGCGATATTCGCATCTTTGAGCGATCAATTGATGCTTGGCGCAACAGTCTAGAAGCAAATGGCTTTAATCCTGACGATTATCCTTTGACTACTGCTGGATTGCTATATACTGCTAAAGATGCCGAAACTGCTAAAGAAGAATTTTATCCTTACCTAAACAATGGAATTATGCTAGCTAACGGCGATACCTTCAATAAACGGATTTTCGAACATAGCAGCGAGCCAGATGATGTAATGGTGCTTGGCAGCCCACAAGAAATTTTAGAAAAAATCCTCTACCAACACGAAATTTTCAATAATCAACGCTACATGGCAGAAATCGATTTTGGTGCTTTACCTTTTGAAAAAGTAATGGATACAATTTACATGTTAGGCGAAAAAATTGTCCCTGCGGTTAAAAAATATACCACTAGTGATTTGTGAAATTAGATACAAAAACGGAACAATCGAAAAAATGATCGTTCCGTTTTTTACTATTAATTTTCACTAGATTGATCTTTTTGCCGTAGGTCGATGCCAAATAATGTTAGCAAACTGACTAGGGCTAGAATAAATCCCCAAATTACTGGATTTTTCTTTTCGCCAGTTTCTGGCAATTTTTGAGCATTTGAGTCAGTTGCTAAATCTCTAATAGCAGCATTTTTCTCTTCATCTTTAGCTACCAGCTTGATCTTTTCATGATCAACAGTAACTTTGTCATCTTTTGCCTGATCATTTTTGCCATTTTGGTTTGAAGCTTTATCTTGATCTTCAACCGTTAACTTTTCTTCATCCGTCTCAGTTTGTGGAAGCTCTGGATTTGTAGTTGGATTATCTGGGGTTTCTGGTGTAGTCGGATCAACCGGATTGTCAGGATCTGGTGTAGGAATTACTCTTGGCAAAACGATTACCCGGCTCTTATTAAGAATTAACTCACCAGCTTTGCCAGTACTATCTGCTTCTAGACGCTTTTCGGCTGTAACATAATCACTAACTGGCTTTCTTTCATCCCCATAGAATACTCGGCTGTAAATCACCGTATATTTACCAGGTCTAGTCAAATCAACTTTTGGCACTTCAACTAAACTGCCATCATCTTTTTCTTCATAGATGGTAACCGTTAATTTGTATGAACCATCAGCCAATTTTTCATAAGGATCCAGTCTTGGCAGATCATTGTATACATCTACTTTGAATCCCTTATTAGAATCGTAACCTGGATCGTAGTAACCCTTTAGCAAACTATCCTTATTGATATCTTTGCTACCAATCTTGTCCTTTACATTATTAGCATGACTTGCTAAATTGCGTGGGTCCCAGTAGAAATTACCGTTTGCATCTTTAGGATTATTTGGATCGCCAGCATAGTAAGTAATCGTATCATTGACGATAATTGATGGGATTACGGAGAAGTAGAAGCGAATTGCCTTCTTGCCTGTTGGATTATCAGGATTTCCAATTTCACCCTTATCATCTCCGGTATTTTCTTCATACAACATCTTCAATTGGTTATTGTCATATGCGTAAATCTGCATCGGCTCTAGATGATCATCGGCGTGAGTATTCTTGGCAAATTGAACAGTGTAGCCATGAACTGACAAGTACCTTTGAATTTCTTTCAAGTTCAAAAAAGTTTGAGTGGTGCTGTAAATCGTTCTTTCGCTTGGATCATAAACGCCGGTGTAATCAGTTCTAAATGGATCATAATCATCACCGCCATTGAAAAGATGACCATAGTTATCCCAAATGAGTAGATCATCCCAGCTTAAGTCACCATTTTTGATTGCATCATTTAAGATCTTGTCGAGCTCTTCATTGTGGATCCACTGTTTAGCAACAATTTCGCCATTTTCATCAATATCAGCATACTTAACAGTTGGATACAAGTACATATTGATTTCATCAAAGTTGTACATCGGCTTAGCCATACGCACATCTAAGATGCCACCACCATTTTTATAAGATGACATGGCAATTCCGCCACGGTCAACATGGTCACCCTTGTAGAGCAAAGGAATAGTGAATTTCACCAAATCATTGGCTTCAATTTGCTTACCCTTTAATCGTAATCCGCGAAGATCAGTAACTGTCATGTTATCAGCAACTGTTTCAGCTAGCGATCTTTCCTTGCCATCATTCAAGTAGTAGTAGAATTCATAGTCATTATGCAACTTACTTTCTGCTGTCCACTTAAGATCTGCGTGCCGGCTTGGATCTACTTGGTAACCAGTCTTGCCGTAAATTTTATTGAAATCAACTAGCAAGTATGGATCATGGTTTTCATCGCCATTTTGGTATAAAACAACTAATTCTAAGCTATTTGGATCAATCTGGCTGTAGTCGATCAAGAAGTCTGGCGTAGTAACATTTCTGCCGCTACCACTTAAGTATGGCGTTACGTAGTCTTTTCCATCCTTACCTTTAAATTTAAGGTAAATTGTTGCTTTACCCTTAGCGTATTCAAACCACCTACTTAAGTCTGCATCTTTTACTTGGTCATAATTTTTCAAAACAATTGGATTAGTGCTGTCATGATCGTTATTGTCGCGGCCGCCAGTTGGCTGATCAATCGCAATCTCAGCTGGATCACGATCAAAGATTACTTTTTGATACTTAGTGTAAAAGCCAAAACTGTCTCTAGTGCGACCATTTCCAACGTATTTCAATGGAATCTTGACTTGAATAGAGTCGCGGCTATTGATCTTATCCTTAATCGCAACTCCCTCAAGTCGATCAAGGCTGCCAGCTTTATTTAAAAATTCCGCAAAGGTCAAATATGGATTGACGCCAAGCTTGTATGTTAAGTTATACTTTTTGCCTGAGCCAGTAACTTGTTCAGGCTCTGCTGCCATCTTATCTGTATTAACTTTGAAATCTTTTGAATTCCAACTACTAATGAAGCTGACATCGTTAGTAGAAGAAGTATTGCGGTAATTCAATACTAGTTCAAAGGAATTAGGATCAATCTTGTCGTAATCAAGGTGCAATTCTGGCGTCAAGCCATTGAGATATGGCATGACGTATTCCTTACCATCAAGGCCTTGGAATTTAAGATAAGCGACTACTTGAGAATTATTTGGTAAAGTCTGCCATTCAGCTAGCTTGCTTGGATCAACCGCTTCTTCAAAAGTCATTGGGCTATCTACATCTTCTCCTGGTTGAACCACTGGAACATCAGATGGCTTATCAACTGGAATTTCAGGATATAGCTCTTGGAATTTGAAGTTGGCCCAGCCTCCACGGCCCTGCTTTCCGCCATAATTATTAGTCACTTGAACAGCAGTAGCGCCTTCAGTTTTACCTGTGTATAACACTGGAATCTGCCACTTCAACACATCCCCTGGTGCTAAGACTTTGCCCTTACTTTTTTCTTCCCATCTAAACCATGCATAAGTAACAGACTTCAAGTCTTTGCCAGCAGCTGTTAATTCATCGTAAGTCATGTACTTGTTGCTAGCTAGATAGACTAATTGGTAAGGCGAATCTGATTTAGAATTGATTGTGATATCGCCATTTAGGCGCGAAGAATCAATTTTCAGGTTTGAATTAAATCGCATCAGAAGACTAGCCTTAGTCTCATGAGCAGTATCTGTGCTTTTATAGTAGAAATTAAGCACCAGAGTACTAAAGTCAATCTTAGTTGAGTCAAGTTCAACAGTATAATTGCCATTTTTCAAGTACGCAGTAGTGTAATCTTTACCATCTTTATCTTTAAAAGTTAAATAAACTGCATATTCTGAAGGGTTAGCAACTTTTTCATCACTAACAATCAATTGATCATTTGGCTTGCCTTCAGCATTGGTATCTTCTTTAACGATCGGATTAGTTGGATCCTGATCGCTTTTTATATCGCTTGGCTTATCTAATTTAAGTGGATCTTCTGCTGTCTGATTTGCATCGGGATCGACTGGCAAGGTAGTTGGTGTAGTAGCTGCTTGGATACCATCGTCAGTTGAAAGATTCGTTTCATCAACTGCATTAATAGTCGCTTCATTTGAAGCAGCCTGCTGACTTGCAGTTTCGATATTCTGGTTATTTTCAACCGGAGTGTTAGGGCTATTATTTAAAACATTTTCCATTGTTTCAACATTAGCAATCGACGCAACATTTTCTTCAGCAGCATGAGCATTGTGACTTGTTAAAATAATAGTACCCACAATTACTGAAGTAAGGCCAATTGTTAACTTTCTTAAAGTGTATTTTGGATACTTTTCAAATCTCATGTTGGGGCCTCTTTCTAAGAAAAAAATGTCCAATATTACTCTTCTTACTTTAATTATATAACGCCTGTTATCTCTAATCAAAGCTTTTACACTTGTATACATTGACAGTGATTAATTTTCTTAGAAAGGCGAACAAAAAGCACTCATCACGTGGCTAAAATCACCTTTGATGAATGCTTGTTGATTTAAATAAAAATATATATAATTGAAATAATAAATAATTACTATTCAACAGATTGCAATGCATCTAGCATATCCACCGTCTTGATCTTGCGGTAGACAATCAATGCCAAAACAAAAGTTATCGTCAATGGAATCAGGGCTGATAACAAGTAGTTAGTCCAATAAGTATTAGGATCAAACATGGCATTAGTCGGTGGCAAATTATCGATAATGAAGAAGTGTAGCCACTTACCCCAGCCATAGCCAGCTAAAATCCCGATAATTGATAAAATAATTGTTTCACGGTAAATATATAGCGTTACTTCCTTATCAAAGAAGCCCAAAACCTTCAAAGTCGATAATTCTCTGATCCGCTCTTCAACGTTGGTATTAGTCAAGTTGTACAAAACCACAACCGCTAAACTTCCAGCGATCAAAATTAACAAAAACATAACCTGATTCAAACTGGAGATCATATCATCAATCATCATTCGATTATCGATACTGATATTGACTCCTTGAATTGCCTCTGTATCCAGCAAGGCGCTAGCAAAATTATGGACGCTATTTTTGCCATGATTTTTTAGACTAATAAAATAGCTATTTGCCTTGGCCTTTTTTCCAAAACTTGCCTGATATTGCTTTGGACTCATCAATAGATAGTGTCCTAAATACATTTCAGTAATTTTAGCTACCTTAAATTGATGATTTTTGAAGCTAACTTTGGACCCTACCTTAGCATTTAACAATTTAGCCAATTTTTCAGAAATAACTATGCCATCTTTTGGCACTGTAATTGCTTGATGGCTTTTCGCATCATATAATTTGAAATATTTTGCGATGTCGCTTGGCTTAGCTACGATAACTGAAATCTGCTGCTGAGCAGTGTCGACCTTAATTTTTTTCTTCCAGGATTCAAAATGAATTGCAGATGCTTTGCGAACTTTCTTTGAAGCTAGCAAATCATCAAGTTGATTCTTGGCCTTATTGGAAACATAATTTTCTTTAACTGCTAACAAATCATAATTAATTATGTGATCAAATTGTCTTTGACTAATTCCTTTTAGCGAGTCATTAATCCCAAATCCCATGACCAGTAGTCCAGTACAACCAGCCACGCCAAAAATCGTCATCAGCATTCTGCTCTTATAGCGGAAAAGATTGCGCATGGTTACTTTACGATTAAAGCTAAGTCTCTTCCATAATGGCGTAATTCGCTCTAGCAAGATGCGTGAGCCATGGGTTGGAGGTTTAGGCAATAATAGGGCAGCCGGTTTACTTTTAAAGGTTACACGCAATTGAATAATCGCTGCTCCACTTGTACAAATTAGCGAAATTATTAGTGAGATTAGAAAGGCAGACCACGGGAATTTGGCGACGAATCCCGTCATGGTTGAATTAATTGCATAAGCGGTAAAAATTTTCCGCGGTAAATAATACGATCCAATCAAGCTACCAATAATCACGCCTGGAATAGTCGCAATTAGACCATAGAAGACAAACTTTGTGCTAATGGCAAAATTGCTATAACCTAGCGCCTTCATAGCACCAATATTGAGCCGTTCTTCTTCAACAAATCTAGTCATCGCATTCCAGCTCACCAAAGCAGCGATTGCAAATAGAAAGGCCGGAAAGACATTGGCAATCAAATCTATCTTTAAAGAATTAGAATGATAAGTTGTATAGCCACTATCTTGATTGCGATCGTTAACGGTAAATTTAGGCTTGCCTAGTTTAGCAATTTGCAACTTGGTCTTGGCTAATTTCATTGTTTGATTAGAGAGCTTTTTTTGAGCTTGATTTACTTTTTTGGCTATAGCTGGATCCAGCTTTGCATATTGACTTTGCGTCTTTAACTCTTTTTTGGCACTCGCAAGCTTGACTTCTGCCTGCTTGATTTCATCATTAGTAGCCTTTTCTTTAGTCTTGGCCCGAATAGCTAAAGCTTGCTCTAAAGCCTTTTGCTTTTTGGCAACATAATCGGTGTAAGCCTTAGCATATGGGTCTAGCTTAGCAGTTTGCTTAAAGCGAATTCGGCCAATCAGATACTTGCCTGACTTAAAGGCTGATTTGGTCATAACGCCAACACCAGCTAGCTGGCCATCGCCAATATTAGTAGCACCCGTTTCAAGACTATTGGTGTGCTCACTTGATCTGACAAAACCAACTACCTTTAGCTCGGAATTTTTAAGTAGTTGATGTTGATCGAGTTTTAGCTTTTGGCCCAAATGATATTTATCAGCTAGCAAATAAGAGATGGCAACTTCATTTGCTTTCGTCGGCATCTTTCCTTGGACCAATTGGTACTTGGAAATATTTTTGGTCAAAGAATATAAACGAAGTGGCTGCTTGTTGCCATTAATGGTTGTATCTTGAAAGTATCCCCAATCTATTTGAGAGTTGCCCGCCTTTTTTTCGACTAAAGTGCGGTCTTTTTGATCAAAGCCATAATTAGATGTGAGGGTTAGGTCAGCCAGCTTAGTCTCCTGGTAAAAATTGCGGGCCGTATCTCGCATGTCGGATCCCGTAATTTTCAACCCGGTTAAAGCAAACGAAGCCACCATTACTAATAGCAATAATGACCAAAATCTACCTTGGCTCTTGAGAATCGTTCGCCAAGTATCACGCCAAATTGCTCGATGCTTCATTTTGCTCACCTACCATTCAATATCTTTAATACCCATGGGATGATCATTGAAGATAATCTCACTTACTTGTCCATCATGAATCTTAACTACTTGATCAGCAATCTGTGCAAGAGCAGCATTATGGGTCACGATTATGACGGTAGAGCCGTGCCTTTTACACATATCTTGCAAAATCTGCAAGACATGCTTGCCAGTATTGTAGTCAAGCGCCCCCGTTGGTTCATCGCACAGCAATAGTTTAGGATTTTTGGCAATTGCTCTAGCGATCGCTACCCTCTGCTGCTCGCCACCTGACAATTGAGCAGGGAAATTATTCAAACGATGTTCTAGTCCAACAGCACGCAAAGCCTCTACTGCATCCATTGCATTAGGGACAATTTCAGCTGCTAGTTCAACATTTTCTTTAGCCGTCAGATTAGGAATCAAGTTATAAAATTGAAAAACAAAACCAACATCAGTTCGACGATATTGCGTTAGTTGCTTAGCAGAATATTCTGCGATGTTTTTGCCATCGATAATTACCTTCCCACTAGTGTTAGTATCCATGCCGCCTAAAATATTGAGCAAAGTGGACTTGCCAGCACCAGATGAACCTAAGATCACCACTAATTTGCCTTTTTCAACTTCAAAGCTAATATTTTTATTTGCGACGATCACAGTATTTCCCGAATGATATTCTTTGCTTGAATTAACAATTTCAATGTAAGCCACTTTTTTCACCTTCATCCAAATTTGTAACCCTTTACATATATTATTACATATATTCGCAAAAAATATTTCTTAGGGAATTCAAAAAGAGTACGGAAAATTTATCTCCGTACTCTGTGTGGCTTATGATTTCAAGAATTATTTTTTAGTTTTTAAATTCATTGTTGCCTTGGCTATCGACGATTGAACCACCATCTTCGAGATTCAAATTGGAAATAGTTGAGTTGCCAGTTACAACCCACTTAGAATTCTTAATGGTTGTCTTGCCAATCGACTTAATACCAGATGAAACATTTACGGTTGCACTCAAGGTTCCGGTGTAATCATAGCTTTGAGTATTAGCTCCGCCCTTACCCGCTTTAGGTGGAGTACTCATTTTCTTACCAGTAGGCTTTTTGCCGGCTGGTTTTTTAGCTGGCTTTGTAAGTTTAGTTTTCTTGCTTGTACGTAGTTAGTAGTAGTTGATTCAGCAACACCGCCAAGGATGGCTGCTGATAAAAGTGGTAGGGTTGCAATGACTGTTCTCTTTTTCATTTGTAATACCTCTTTCTGATTTACTATGGTTTATATCATAGAGGCATTTTTTGAAGACCATGTGCCCATTAAGTCAACATCGGCTAAAGAAAAATTAGTGATATTCTTTATTTTCTTAAGCCTTTTTTGCGCTTGGCAGATAATTTTATAAAAAAAGACCGAATCCTAATCGATTCGACCTCAAAACTATTCCGCGATTTCTACCAACTGCAAATCAGCTGGCAACATCGCCTTTTCTTGCTCAGTCAACTTATTGCAAATCAGCGCCAAATTATGCCCATCGCTAAACTTAGCAAAGGTTCTCTGACCTATCTTAGAACTATCAGCTAATACAAACACTTGCTGAGCCTGCGCAATTTCTAGTTGCTTGATCGCTGCTTCTCGAGTATCCGGCGTAGTTAAGCCATATGAATCAATTCCGTTAGCCCCAATAAAACTAAGATCAAAACTCAATTGTCCCAATTGACTAACCGCTGCTTCGCCAATTACCGCATGGGTATCCGCCTTAATGTAGCCACCTAGCAAAATAGTCTGAATCTGCTGGTCCAAACATGCAATCGCAGTATCGACGCCATTAGTAACTACAGTGATGTCTGGAATTTCTCTTAAAAATTGCACCATTTCATAGATGCTCGTTCCAGCATCAAGGAAAATAAAATCACCGGCTTTAACATAGCTAGCAGCATGTTTAGCAATTGCAATTTTGGTATCGCGATTTAAATTAAAACGAACTTTCTGCGCAATATCACGAGAAAAAGCCTTAACCGAGCGTGCTCCACCGTGCACCCGTTCGATTCTGCCCGCCTTTTCCAAACTAATCAAGTCTCGTCTAATCGTTGACTCTGAGCTTGCAGTTAACTCGCATAATTCTGTTACACTACAAATCTTATGTTCATTGACATAAGCTTCAATTAAATTTTTGCGTTCTTCCGTAAGCATTTTCATGTACCTCAGTTAGTATTTTAACCTTTGGTACTAGCAAAAACAATTACTTTCAGTTCAAAGATCCGCCAGCAAACTTATTTGATATAAGCGTACTTATAGCTCCACTGGGTTCCGGCAGTGTTGTGAATAATTCCATGGACTCGCTTGTTTTGCAAGTAAGCTGTTGTTTGTTGGTAAATTGGCGTAATTGCCTGCTGACTGTTAACAATTTGCGCAGCTTTAACCAAATCTTGCCAACGCTTCTCTACATTATTGGCATCTTGGTTTTGAGCTTGCTTAACTAAACTATCATATGCCTGACTTGACCATTTGCCATAATTATAGGAAGTCCCGGTCATCGGAATTTGCATAAAGGTCATTGGATCGTTGAAATCGCCGCCCCAGTGAGACAAGTAAATATCGAAGTAGCCATTTTGGGCTTTAGCATTAGTTGCCTTATCAGGGATATTGGTTACATTAATCTTTAGGCCTGACAAAACTTTCATCCATTGAGATTGAAGATATTGAGTCAACTGATCGCTGTCGCTTTCTTCATTAGAAGACAAAAGATTGAAAGTCAATGACTTAGCACCAATTTCCTTTAGTCCTTGGCGCCAGTACTTCTTGGCTAAAGTAGGATTATAGCTGACTGTATTCTTAACAGCCTGTGACTTAGCAAAATCAACGCCAGTCTTGGGATTAGTGGCCAAATCGCTAGCTACAAAACCAGTTGGCAAAGTCGAACCATTGCCCAAAACCTTCTTAGTTACAATATTTCTGTCAATTGCTAAGGACAAGGCCAAACGAATGTTCCTATTATTCAAAGCCTTGCGGTTCAAGCTATTGCTATCCTTGAAGTTATATAGCAGGAATCTAACTAGTGAGTAAGGATAAGAAGTAAAAGCTGAGTTAGACTTCAAATTCTTAACTTGCTCGCTAGAAAGTGGCGTCAAATCAAGCTTGCCTTGTTCAAATAATTGATAGCCAGTGTTAGTTGATTTGACAACTTGGTAAGAAATCTTATCGAGCTTGACTACCTTCTTATCCCAGTAATTCTTATTTTTGATAAAGTCCCAAGTGTCATTAGTGCCATTCCAATTCTTAATGACAAATGGTCCTGAATAAACTTGATATTGGGCCTTAGTAGCATACTTTTTGCCGTATTTTTCAACTACCTTTTGATTTTGTGGCCCAAACAAAGGATATGCCATTAACACTTTGAAGTAGGCAATTGGACGCTCAAGCTTGACTACTACAGTGTGTGAGTCTGGAGCAGAAATGCCAATACTATCAGGAGACTTTTTGTCTGCTACGATCGCATCAGCGTTCTTAACGCCTGAGAAAAGATATGCATATGGCGAAGCAGTCTTAGGGCTCAAACTTCTTCTCCAAGAATAAACAAAGTCTTGAGCAGTGATCGGATCACCATTTGACCACTTAGCATCCCTTAACTTAAAAGTCCAAGTCAAACCATCTTTGGAAACTTCGCCGCTCTTAGCAAGTCCTGCAGTAGGCTTACCATCTTTGCCCAAACGGTAAAAACTTTCAAAGACATTGCCTGTTTGTCCATACCCCGTCGACTTACTGATGTCAATCGTGTCTAGTACTGCAGTGGTGCTAAGATTTAGTACTTTATCATTACTTTGGCTTTGGCCACTTTTTTTGCCACATGCCGCAAGAAGCAATGCGACTGAAACAACTGCTAACCCGGCAACAATGGACCTAAATTTCTTCATTTTCTAACCTCTAACTTTCTAAAAGCAAAAAAAGACCGAGCTGCGCCTCAATCGGACACAACTCGGTCACTTATATTAATCGAATTAATACTAATCGTAATTAACTACAAGTAGAGATGTTCTGCACATTGAGCACGCCAAAAAAGATGTTGCTAGTACAACAACATTCCACAGTTCTTTTTTGCATTTGCATAGCGTGTGCCAACATGTCAGTTCATCTCCTTTTCTTTTTGCTTATCTTATGTAAGTGAGTCTAACGCTAATTATTTTATCTGTCAAATATTTTTTGAGATGAATTTTGCTAGCTTTTATTTATCACCAATAATATAATATAGAATATATTGAATATGGATATTTAAAAAGAAAGGTTATTTTATGATTCAAGTATTGGCTAGTTATCTAGCTTTTCCAATTATACTAGCGCTTGCTAGTTGTTACTACTTACGTGATAATCGTCCAGCCTTGAAAAAGCATATCATTAGGAGCTTAGTTTTAATACTTATCGCTTATATTTATGTATACTTTTTCTTACCATCAAGAAATTTACTGAGCATTCTTAGTGGAAATTTCATCTGGACCATAATTTACCTGCTGCTAGGCAGCGTTAACTTCCTAATTGATAAGTCGGCTCGCTTGAAGAAAAAGCTTCGGCAACTTAAAAATGGTGAGCATCCCCACGTAGCAAAAACAAAAACAGGCCTATCTGGCAAAGTTATTGCTTTAGTCTTGACTATTTTGGCAATCGTCAGCATTGGCGGACAAATTTATTCTTTTATGTCGGTTAAGCCAACTTGGAATTCCATCCAAAAGACTTTTTCAAAAAGTACCCAAGCTCCAACCTTTAAAAAGGGCGAAACTCCAATTGCCTTAGCCCCTAAGACAGTTATCAACCGGGTCAAGAAGGCTTCTAGCGATATTCCAAACAGTCAATATTTTTCAATTTCTAAAAATGTGCAGGCACAATTTTATCGTGGCAAACCAGTCTACGTAATTCCAATTGAATACAATGGCTTCTTTGAAATGATGAAGGCCAAAGAAATTCCCGGCTACTTTATCATTGATGCCACTAAGCAAAATGCGACACCACATTTTGTCAAAAAGCCATACAAATACGCTACTAGTGCCTACTTCAACTTAGATGCTGAGCGGCAAATCTACCGCCATGCCGTTAACTGGCTAAGCCTAGATGACCCACAGCTTGAAATTAACGATGAAGGCAAGCCATTTTGGGTAGAAACAATTTATAAATCAGAATTTCTCAGCCATCGAGTAAATTACCAAAAGCTCTATGTAGCTGTGATGGATGCCGAAACAGGTAAAGTTAATAAATATTCGCTAGATCATTTGCCTAAATTTATTGATGAAGGGATTACTACTGGCATCGCCAACCATATTAACTGGGATTTTGGTATTTATCGCAATGGCTTTTGGAATCGCTACTTTGGCAAGACTGGCGTAATGAAGCCAACCGGCAATGGAGTGGAAAATGGCGTTACCTCTGTTTTCAATCAAAATGGTACCATCAGCTACTTCAGCGACTTTACCACTGATAAGACTGGTTCTGATTCTGCTCTAGGCTATTCAATGATTAACGCCCGTAGTGGCCAGCTCACCTTCTATTCAGCTAACAACATCATGGATTCTACCGGCGCCAAAAATAATGCCGACCAAGACTACAAGGCCCAGCAATGGAAGGCCAATATGCCAATTTTATACAATATCAATGGCAGACCAACTTGGGTGATGACTATTCTAGATTCAACTAGCGCTATCCGCGACTACTACTATCTAGATGCATCAAATCAAAGTATCTATGGCAGCGGCAACACTCCTACTATTGCCCTTGAACGCTTCCGCCAATCTTTGGTTAATAGCGGAGCTACTGCGCAAAATACCCCTGGCAGCAAATGGGTTAAACGCTCAGGCAGCGTCGACCGAGTAGCAATTTTGTCGGATTCACACCGAGTAATGTTCACCCTTAAAAATAGCAAGACGATCTATACGATCAACACGGATGATTTCGCTAGTGCCAACTTGCTTCGATCTGGCGACAAGGTCAGCTTTAAGGCAAATATTGTTGATGGCCAAAGTCTAGGCAATATTGCTAATTTTGAAAATAAAAATCTAAAATAATTATTTTTGAGTCGAATGAAAATTCGGCTCTTTTTTGGCTGCCAAGTTTCAATGCTTGACATCATTTATAAAATTAACTATGATCATTTTATTGACTTACAAGTGCAGAAAGGATGACCTAAATTCTAAGATCGAGCTTTATTTTCAACCCATTGATTTAAGATGACATTTAAATAGAAAAAGGTGAGCAACATGAAATCAGATATTCAGATTGCAGAGGCAGCAGAAAAGTTGCCGATTGAAGAAATTGCCGCAAAGGTTGAGCTAAAGCCGAATGATCTAGAACCATACGGTCGTGATAAAGCAAAGATAAGTTGGGAAGCGATTAATCGCATTCGGGCTAATAAGCATCTAGGAAAGCTTATTTTTGTTACTTCTATTTCCCCAACTCCTGCTGGCGAAGGCAAATCCACAATGACAATCGGTCTTGGGGATGCCATTAATAATCAATTACATAAGAAGACGATGATTGCCTTAAGAGAACCATCAATGGGACCTGTTTTTGGTCTTAAAGGTGGTGCTACTGGTGGTGGTATGGCGCAAATCATCCCAATGGAAGATATTAATCTTCACTTTACTGGTGATATGCACGCTTTGACTGCCGCAATCGATACTCTAGCAGCCTTAGTCGATAACTACATTTATCAAGACAACAGCTTGCAACTTGACTCTAACCGCATTTTGCTTAAGCGCGGGATCGACGTAAATGACCGTACTTTGCGTAAAATTACGCTTGGTCAAGGGTCTAAATTCAATGGTATTGAACACGAAAGCAGCTTTGCGATTACGGTTGCTAATGAATTGATGGCTATTTTGTGCCTAGCAAAAGACATCAATGACTTGAAGAGACGCGTCGGCGATATGCTGGTGGGTTATTCAATTAACGATGAGCCTATTTTTGTTAAGCAATTAGGTTTCCAAGGTGCTATTGCGGCTTTATTAGCTAACGCCTTAAAGCCAAACTTAGTCCAAACAATCGAACATACCCCTGCTTTGGTACACGGTGGACCTTTTGCTAACATTGCTCACGGTGCCAACTCAATTATGGCAACTAACCTTGCCCTCCACTTAAGCGACTATGTCTTGACTGAAGCTGGCTTTGGTAGTGACCTAGGTGGACAAAAGTTCATGGACTTTGTTTCTACCAAGCTCGATAAAAAGCCTGATGCTGCAGTTGTTGTCGCAACTGTCAGAGCACTTAAATACCAAGCTGAGGGTACTGTTGAGCATCTAAATGACGAAAACCTTGACTCCTTGCGCGAAGGCTTCAAGAATCTAGAACGCCATATGAACAATATGCGCTCATATAATTTGCCAGTCTTAGTTGTAATCAACCGCTTTGCTTCTGACACTGACGCTGAACTAGCCTTATTAAAGGATTTGATTCAAAGCCAAGGCCTGCCTGTTGAAGTTGTCGACTACCACACCCAAGGCTCTAAGGGCGGAGTTGAAGCTGCTAGAAAATTAGTTGCCTTAGCTGATCAAACTTCAACTGATATTGTTCCAAGTTATCAAGAATCCGATTCAATCACTACTAAGATTGAAAAAATTGCCAAGCGAATCTACCACGCAACCAAGGTTGAATATAGCGAAAAAGCTCAAAGTCAAATGCTTGAGTTAGAGAAGATGGGCAAGGATAAACTACCAGTAATCATTGCCAAGACTCAATATTCTTTCTCTGATAATGCTAAGATTTTAGGTGCACCAACAGACTTTACGCTTCATGTTAAGAATTTAAGTTTGAAAAATGGTGCTGGCTTTATCGTTGTTACAACTGGCCACATTTTGGACATGCCGGGTCTGCCTAAGCATCCAGCAGCTTTAGACATCGACGTTGATAATAACGGTACAATTAGCGGATTATTCTAGTGGGAAAGAGTGATCATCATGAAAACAAAAACAATTTCGAGCACTGAATTGCAAAAATTAGTTTTACTAGGAATTATCGTTGCTATTAAAATCATTTTAGGCAAGTTTTCCTTTGGTCCAGCCTTTGTCCAAGTAGGTCTAGGCTTTATCGGAAGCGTAATGTTAGGCTACATCTTCGGCCCAATCTGGGGAGCGGTCGGCGGAGGAGTCAGCGATTTAGTTGCTTCTGCTATTTTCGGCAACCAGGGTGGCTTCTTCTTTGGTTTCACCCTTTCAGCCATGGCTGGTCCTTTAATTTATGGGCTCTTTTTCTACAAGAAGCCCGTTAAAATCTGGCGCGTTATTGCAGCCACGATTATTGTGACAATTGTTGTAAATATCGGAATGAATACCTTGTGGATCCATATGATGTACAATGTTAACTTTACTGCTGCGCTTTTGCAGCGCATCCCTAAGGAAACAATCGTTCCTTGGATTCAAATGATTGTGACCTACTTTGTTTTACAAGAAATTAGTCGAACTAAAGTTAAGGACTTCATCAAATAATAAATAAAGCGCTAGTATTGCACCGCCTGATAACGGACAATACTAGCGCTTTAAATTTAAAAAAAGAAGTCTAGCTGTTAAGCTAGACTCCGGTTTTATTTTTAGAACACACATCAGTTGTATTATAGCACTAATTTCGAATAAAAAATTTATAAATAAAAATTTTTATGCCAATATTTTGGCATTTTTTTAATTCAAGAGATCATTTAAGGCTTCTGCCATTGTAGGATGAGTGTAAATCATGTCTCTTAAAACTGTGTATGGGGCTTTGAGTTTCATGACTAGGCTAATTAAATTGATTACCTCGTGAGATTCCAAACCATAAATCGTCGCACCAAGAATTTGCTTGGTCTTTTGATCAACGATCACTTTATATAATCCTCTTGCATCCCCTGCCACGTGAGCCTTTGGAATGCCACTAGCCATTAGCTTATAAACCTTGATGTCATAGCCAGCTGCTTTAGCTTCGTGCTCTTTCATTCCTACAGCTGATAGTGGTGGCGTAATAAAGGCTGTATATGGGACAAATTCACGATCCTTAGTTGACCGCTCTCCATTTCCTAGCAATTGATCTTTCACAATTCTGAAATCATCTAAAGAAATATACGTAAATTGAGGACCGCCGTTAACATCACCTAACGCCCAAATATTAGCTACATTGGTTCTTAATTTATTATCAACTTTAATTGCACCGTATTCTGTTAATTCTATGTCGGTATTTTCTATCCCAAGATCCTGAGTATTAGCTTTTCTTCCAGCTGCAACCAATAATTTATCAAAAGTCTCTTCCTTAACTTCGCCAGCTTGCTGGTAGGTTACTTTAACGCCAGCTGGACTGTCTTCAACTTTTTCAATTTTACTATCAAGTCTGAAGTTAATACCAGCTGCAGTTAAATCTTGAAAAACCGCTTCACTGACATCTTGATCTTCTTTAGACAAAATTTGAGCTAGACCATCAATTACTGTAACTTTGCTATTAAAAGAATTAAACATTCCAGCAAATTCTAGGCCAATATAACCAGCTCCAATAATCCCTAAATTAGCTGGCTTTTCGTCCCAATCCATGGCCTCTTTTGAAGTTACAATGTTTTGACTTAATTTCAAGCCATCAATCTTGGAAATTCTTGGAGTGGCCCCAGTATTAATAAAAATTCTCTCTCCTTGAACTTTAAGTTTGTTACCGTCTTTTTGCGTTACTTCTAGTTCATAATTGCTAGTAAACTTTGCTTTTCCATCAAGAACTGTCGCCGTTTCTAAATCAGCAATCATGTGATAATTCTTATTTCTTAGTTTACTGGTCAATGCTCTCTTGGCTTCACTAGCTTGACTAAAAGGCATCCCTTTTTCGCCATTAATAATCAAATTTTTCGATGGCAAACAACCAATGTTGATGCAAGTGCCACCGTACATTTGATCTGATTGTTCAATTACTAAGACTTCTTGGCCTTGCATTGCCAATGTTTTAGCTAAAGTCTTTCCGCCTTTGCCAAAACCTACGATAATGTTTTGATATTTTTTCATTGCAATTTCCTCACTAACTGTCTTGATAAAAGTAATATACACCCTTATTTTTAGTAAGTAAAATATTTTGCTCAAAACTAAAAAAGAAGCCTAACCGTTAAGCCAGACTTCTAGACCTCTCTTTATGAATACGGACTTATTATAGCACCTATTCTCAAGAAAAAATTTTTATGCCAATATTTTGGCATTTTTTATCCCTTGTATTCAACTACATTCTTAGTTGTACCAGTTTCTTGCATTTCATGGAAGTTTTCATATGAAATTGAAATCATATCTTCTAGTGCTGGCTCAGTAAATGAACCCATATGCGGGGTAAGCATTACTCTTGGGTACAAGTTCAATAGATCTTGAACATCTTGATCTGGGATTTCTTCGATACTATCAAACTTGTGTCCAATAATCTTAGTTTCGCTTGGAACCACATCGGCACCATAGGCTGCCAAGTGCTTATTTTGCAAAGCAAGAACTACTTCGTGGGTATCAACTAATTCACCTCTAGCAGTATTGATCAAAACTGCTCCTTGCTTCATCTTGCCCAAGTATTCTGCATTGACTAACTTGTCATTTTTGCCTGGGAAGTATGGCACGTGAATAGAAACGATATCTGCTTGTGCAAGCAACTCATCTTCAGAAACAAATTCTACATATTGACGCGCAAAATCAGAAGGGAAAGGATCATAAGCTACTACCTTAGCACCAAGTTCTTTCCACATCTTGCCTTCGATTGCACCAATCTTGCCGGCACCATAGATACCTACAGTCAAGCGGTTGAATTCACTAGCAAAGTAATCTGAGTGCATCGTGAAATCACCATTCAAAATGTTCAAGGCAGCTTGACTAGCATGACGATATAAGCTAACTCCCATAGTGAAAGCCAAGTTGCTTACGGCATATGGAGAGTAGTTAGGTACACGTGAAATTGAAATACCTAGCTCCTTAGCAGCCTTTAAGTCATAATGATTGAAACCAACAGTTCTAGTAAAGACCCAATCAATACCGTATGACTTGAATTTTTCAAGGTTTTGACGATCGCAGACACAGTTGCCGCGAACTAAGACTGCATCGCAGCCTTCAGCCAAAACTACATTTTCATGATTCAAATATTCAGGAATCAATTTCAATTCATAGCCATATTTGTTCAATTTTTCAAAATAAGGTTCTTCTAAAGGACGAACTCCGTAACAAGCAATTTTCATTTGAAAATCTCCTTTAATTTTTCAAGCTTAATGTAAAACTCCAGTGTGGTTCAAAACATTCAAAATTGCGATCCAAATTGGCGAAGCAACAACCGCACAAACTGTTGACAAGAATGATGCTTTAGAAATAAGCAAGGCATCGTGGTCAAACCCAATTGCATATGATGCTACAACTGCTGCAGTTGGTGTTGCCATCATGATCACTACTGTTGCTACAGCAACAAAGTCGAAGTTAACAATTCCTGTCATGTTAAGTAGCAACAAGATAAGCAAGTTGATCAATGGAACAATAATAACCTTGTTGAAAGCATAGAGCCAAGTAAGCTTGTCTTCTGCAACTTCCTTGAATGAACTTGAGCCCAAAGTACAACCGATTGCAAGCCATGCAAGTGGTGAAGCTAAGCTTTGCAGGAAGTTCAATGGCTTCCAAAGCCAAATTGCAGTTTGATCAATTCGGTAAAAGGCAACCGTAGTCATCGTACCAGTTGCCACACCCTTGTTCATAGCTGGGACAGTTACTTGTGGCATCGAACCTTGAATCATCCAAAGAATCAAGCCCAAGAAAGTTACGATTACGATTGGGTTTAAAAACATCTTCTTGACGTTATCTTTGCTCATCTTCAAGCCGGACATCTTGATGTAGCCGTATGAGTAAAGGAAAATACGGTAACCAACGTTGAAGATTGAAGAATAGATAACACCCTTAGGCCCATAGATTGCACCAACAATTGGAATACCAAAGAATGTGGTTGAACCAAAAGCAGTAGCAACACTCAAAGAAGTGTTCTTATCCTTATCGCCGCGTGGGAACATGAATGGGGTAATGATAATTAACAAAACATAAACTAAGATACCCCATACAAGCACGTTAGCCCCTTGTTGCATTGATTTTGAATCAATCGGTTGCATGAAAGAATTCAAAACTAAGGCTGGCAAGGCAGCTGATAAAACAACCTTTGTTAAAACCTTCCCAAAATGCTCGCCGAATATCCCTCTTTTTCTAAACCAATATCCAAGCAAAATAATAAAAATGGTTGAAGTAATCGCACTTAGAACTGTCTGGTCAGTAAACGTTTTCGCGATTGCACTCCCAATGTTCATAAAAAAACCTCCTAAAATACAAGTTGTATACAAGATGTATTTTAAGAGGGTTTACTTGTGAAATCAATAACTTTTTTATTTTTTTGGTTTTTTAGCGGTAATTTACATACTCTAAAACAGCCTCATATACTTGTTGCAAGTGGTATTCGAGGGCCTTTTTGGCTTCACCAAAATCTCTTTGTTTTATTTTTGAAATGATTTGCAAGTGTTCTTCAAGTGATCGGTCCATACTTCTTTTGCTGTGGGCATTGATATAGCGTGTCCGATCAGTTTGTGAACGAATGATATTTAGCAATTGATCAAATTGTTTTTGATGAATGTTAGTGATCAAATTGTGAAACTTAATATCAACTGCCAAATATTTTTCCCAATCATGTTCAGCTGCAGACGATTTAAATTCTTCTTCAACTTCATCGAGTAATCGATCAGGAATTTTATCGATCGTTTTTTCAAGTGCATAAATCTCTAATAATGTCCGCAATTCATAAGTTTCTGCTACATCTTCTTTGGTTAATGGCGACACCATCGTTGTTCGCCCAACAAAAGTAACTAAACTTTCTGAACTCAACTGATGCAAAGCTTCTCTGACTGGCGTCCGGCTTACACCGATCTCTTGGGTGAGCGTATTTTCTGACAAAATTTGCTCTGGCAAATATTCCCCGCGAATAATTTTGTTGCGGATGTATTTATAGGCATCATCTTTACGAGTCATTGGAATCCCCCCTTTATCGAAATCTATACTTGTATTTTATCAAAAATTTGACCTTTCGATCATGAGTAACCATCAGCGCTTTTATATTTATAACAATTAGTACATTTATACATATTATTATAAATATACTAGATATTGTAACCATGAATTTTGTGTGTAATAATGAAACAGATAACGGTTACATAAAAATTAAGGTATAAGTATGAAGATCATTTTTTCTGATATTGATGGGACTTTAGTCAATGATAACAAACACGTTACTCCTAAAACTAAAAAGGCAATTCAAGCTTGGCTGAATGCTGGCAATCTCTTTGTTCCAGTATCCGCCCGGATGCCAGCTGCTATCAAGACTGTTACTGATGAAATTTCAACCAAATTACCACTAGTCTCTTACAACGGCGGCTTCATCGTTGATGCAAACGGAGAAGTTATTCACTCTGCCACTTTTTCAAAAGATTTAGCAGAAAAGATTATTGCTTATGTGGAAGACCACAACTTGGACCTAGCTTGGAACTTTTACTCAGGAAATGACTGGTTCTCACCTAAACTAGAGGCTAACCTAGCTGAAGAAGAATTAGTTCATGTTGTCTCGACTAAAGCAACGCGCGAAGATATTAAGAATTTGCCTGATCCACACAAGTTGCTATTAATTGGTCAAGCTGAAGTCCTTGACGAGCTTTTGCCTATTTTACAAGATAAGTTTTCCAAGCTTTACATGGTAAAATCTGCGCCTCATTTGCTCGAAATTACCAGAAAAGGAATCGAAAAAGGCTCGGCAGTTAAAGTGATCAATCAATATTTCAATCTCAATCCAGCAGACACTTGGGCCTTTGGCGACAATTTCAATGACTTGGAAATGTTGCAGGCAGTTGCTCATCCCTACCTAATGGACAATGCTCCAGATGAATTGAAAAAGAGTTTTTCTAATATCACTAGCGACAATAATCACGATGGTGTCGGCGAAGTTGTAGAAAAGCTTGGTATTCTTTCTTAACTAAAAGGCACAAAAAATTTCAAATTAAAAAAATACGAAAAAGAAGTCGATAGGATCAGCGATCAATCCAATCTGGCTTCTTTTTTTGCATTCGAGACTTGTACATTAATCTAAAAAATTCAAATACGACTATTTTGGAGATTTAGGCTGATATCTGGATATTATATGTCTAAGTTCTTAAAGGAAAAGGGGACTGAACGTTATGAACGTATTTTTGAAAAATAAAGATTATCGCAAATTTTCGATTGCCAGTTTTTTATCTAATGCTGGAGATATCCTTTTTTATCTAGCATTTATGACTTATGCAAGCAAACTGCAAAACTACTCTCTCGCTCTATCTTTAATTGCAATTTCTGAATCTATTCCAAGACTATTTAATATTTTTGGTGGATATTTAGCTGATAAAACTCGCAACAAATTTAAAAGTATTTTCTTAATAGCGGTAGTAAGATTTATTCTTTATAGTCTAGTCGGCGTGTTATTCATCACCAATATCTCTCAATGGGCATTAGTTATCGCAGTCGTTATTATCAACTTTATCTCCGATACAGTAGGTGCTTATTCGGGTGGTCTTAACATTCCATTGATCGTCGAAATAGTTGGTCAAGATGAAATTGCTGAAGCTGAAGGCTTTACCAATGGGGTTAGTGAAGTTATTACTTCGATTGCTCAATTTGTTGGTTCAGGCTTATTGCTTTTCTTATCTTACTCAAATCTTGCCTTTATCAACGCTATTACGTTCCTAGCTGCTGGTCTTTTATATGCTAGCGCCAGTTTCCATAATAAAACAGATACCCATTCAATTGAGCCAGAAGAAGTAAATGAAGAAAAATTTTTTGCGACAATGAAAAACTCATATAAGCAAATAAGAAAAGCTTCAGGCTTATTGACGGTAGTTTTGGTGATTGCCCTTCTTAATGGCGCATTATCTGCTATAGGTTCACTCTTACCTATTGTTATGGCAGGTAACCGCTCAACCATGATTATTTCTACTTATAGCTTTACTTTGGCAATCATTGGAGTTGTAGTCAGTGCCGGAGCAATTCTGGGTAGTGTCTTTGGTCCCCAAATATTTAAAAAGCAATCTGTCTTCTTTATGGTTATTGTTGCCATCATTTTAAGTATCGCTGCGACGGTCGGAGGATTAATAGCAAATATCTTTGTAATTCTGCCATTCTACTTCTCATTAGCCGTGATATCAAGTACAGCATCGCTTAAAATGCAACAATGGCTAGTTAACGCAATTGATCGTAAAATCTTAGCTTCAAGCGTAGGATTGCTCAATACAATTGTTATGGCTACAGCACCAATAATGACGACAATATTGACAACTATTTCTGGCTTCGGAAATGTTAGATATGCTTTATTAGTACTTTTAGCAATTGAAATTATCGTTCTGCTTGTTGCAATGAAACTAAGCAAAACAGAAGTAAAATCAACTGCTGCATGTGTGCCAGAGTGATACTATTAAGTTAAGGTATCAACCATTTTTTAGGATCGAATATTGAGATTCGATCCTTTTTGCATCTTGAATTGTCAAACTAAGTGCAACGACTTAGACTTATAAACTGTTGCACTTAGTTTGTAAATTCACGAAGCAAAAAAGCCTAGTCATTCACCTAGACTAAAAATTATGTAGTAAGCAAATATTGTTATTATGAGAAGCTAACAGTTAGGTGTTTACCCAATGCGTTGGCAATTTTAGTTAAAGTCTCAATATTAGTATTAGCCCCACTTTCAATCCGCGCAATCGTTGATTGAGGCACATCAGAAATAACAGCTAAATCTCTTTGAGAAAGGCCGGATTCTTTTCTAATTTTAGTTAATGCAATTGCGCTTTCCAACTTAGTTGTCTCATTTTCAAATTCTTTTTTGAATTCTGGTTCTTTCAATTGTTCATTCAAGTAATCTCTAAAATTAATGTTGCTCATAATTATTGTTCCTTTCGATTAGCAAAGTATTCATCACGCAATTTCTTAGCATGAATTGATTAGATTATCAATATATGCTATCTGTCATAATTTTAGCATTCTCTTGCTTTTTGTACTTAGATCAAAATTGTTTTGTATCATGATAAGCATTTCAATAACAAAAATAAAGCAAGCAAACCACAAAATGTACAGGGCTTGTTACAAATATTTACATAACGTATTCTGATATTTGAGTCATTGTGAAAAATTTGACTTGGCTAAATACATTTTTTGATGTTCGTTATAAATACCAGCAATTTAGGAATCTTATAGCTTTGGTTAATTTTTTTGCTACGAAGATTACAAGGTGTGAATTTACAATCTAAGTGCAACAGTTTATAAGTCTAAGTCGTTGCACTTAGTTTGACAATTCAAGATACAAAAAAACGCAAACTTAACATCTAAAAGCTAAATTTGCGCTTTAACCAGCTTTGTAATTAGTTGATAACTATATCGCCATTTGAATTGTTAATCTCTAACACGTTATTTTTTGAATGCATTTTTGCAAACGAATTAGAGACGGTAGTATTTTCAAATGTGTTAGTTCCGTTAGAATTTGAAAAATCATATCCTGAAGCGTTATTGTGTTCTACTACGATATCACCATTTGAGCTTGATAATTCAAATCCAAATTGCGAAATAAGATTAGAAATAATAATATCGCCATTTGAAGTAGAAATATGACCTTTGTCAGCATAAATTTTGTCCACTTTGACATCTCCATTGGAAGAATCAATTGAAAAACTTTGTAATTTAGCCTGCGGAAGCGTGATGGTGATGGTGTAAGTATTTCTTGAAAAGAAGTTAAAAGAAAAACGATGACGAGGAGTAAGCTCTAGACAATTATCTTTCACCTGGACTATTGGAGCTGAATCTTTGGGACCATCATAGTCCACGCTTAATTTTTCTCCTGTTTTGATGTAAATGTTGTCGGTATTATTTGAAATTTTAACCTGATTGATAGCTTGAGATGATAAATCAGCAATATTTTGTTGAACAGTTGTAGCACTTGTGGTTTGTTGTATTGCAGCGCCGCCTAATAAAGCTAAAACAACAGATGGTAAGATGATTCTTTTTGAAACTGACATATTTACCTCCTTTTTTACATGTAGGCAATAACTTTACTTCCAGCTTGATCTACTAGGGTGGTTGTGATTTTTTTGAACTTCTCAACTATAAAAATAGGATCAATGCTGTCTAAGTCAATTAATTTTTCTTGTTCAAGCGACATGTTTGCAAAGGATAGAACACTTTTTTCGACACCATCAAATAGCAAATTATGTTGAAATTTTAGATTGTGTATAGTTGCTTTTAAATTGTCTGAGTTTAATTTAGAAAGAGTCAGGAATACTTTATTTATATTATTTTCAATTATTTCAGCATCCTGGATACTGCATGAAGTTAATACCTGTAAATAGATATTTGTCTTTCTAAAAATTGGAATAGCTTGAAAAAAGTATAACTTTGGAACAAAGCGTTGCATTTGAGATAATAGTGAATACGTCCCCGAATTTAATAAGGAGAACAGCATGCTTAATGCTAAGATTCTATTTTTATCTAGATGATCACTTCCAACTTTATAGATGAATGATAATTGGGCTAATTGTTTTTGCTCTGCTTTTCCAATTACCGCTTTTTCTAAAAGAAGAGTTTCTTTAGGAAAATAGTTTACTGAATCATTTGCAATGATTGAACTGGTTTTTAAGTAATATGTATTTAAATCATTTTTTATTTTATGCAGTGTAGAACAAGTTCCAGCAATTAATACTGAAATATTGTCTTTCACCAAATGAGTATCAAAGAAATCATAGATATCTTTTGTAGTAAAATTAGCGATATCTTTTGGCGTTCCCAATACTTCATCATCAAACAAGTTATGTGCTTTAAATGAGCAATTTCTTGCAACATTAGCAAATTTTTCTAAAGAACTATTTCCATATTGCCTAATTTCTTGAATGACTACAGCCTTTTCATTTCGAAGGCTTTGCTTTTTTATTTTAAATGCAAACAATTTGCTAAAAAAATATTGGCTAAAGTTTACTATGTCTGCGGAATTACCAAGCATTTTTATAGAAATTGCATTTCGATCCGTACTGCCACTTAATTTAATAAAATCTGGTTTTTTTATTTTATTCACTAATACATGTTCTATCAAATGTGGAAGTCCTAGTTTTTCCTGACTATTCAGATGAATTTTAAAAGTAATACCCGCCAATGGTGTGGTAGAAAATTCTCTAAAATATAAAGTGATACCATTATTTAGTTGTACTAGTGAATTTGAATGATTTTCCATAATTTACTCTCATTTCCTTTTGTACCACAGGTAGGACAATTATTTTGTTTAGAGAAACTTATAAATTTTTCTTCTCTTAAAACGTTGTAATCAAATCTATATAAAACATTTTGTTCTTGATTATCTTTGATAACCTGATCTAGCCATTTTTTAACTATCCATGAAGTTTCTAGCATCATATTTGGAATGATAATTGGCGTAACAGGTGAAAAATTACTCTTTTGAAAACTTAATATCAATTTTTGAAATTCAGGACTATCTTCGCTTGCCAATAGACAATCCATACATCCAGTAATGTTTGGCCGAACTATCAATAATTTAGCTGCATCTCTAGAACTAAAGCCATATATACTAGGAACATTTTTAATGTAGCTGGCTCTATTGATAATGCGTTGAGAAATATATGGAGGTTCATCCATACAACAAAATACCCAATCTGAATCTTTAATTTCTTCAATGGCATCTGCAATATTACTAATTCTTTTAATTGAGGTGGTAATTTTCACATCCCGATTACGTATGGATATAAAATTCTTAACTGCATCTACTTTAAATTTACCAATATCATTAGTATTAAACATAAATTGACGATTTAAATTAGAAGTATCAATTTTATCTGGATCGACTAGATGTATATTTTTAATACCTAGATTTGCTAATTGCAGAGCAATAATACTTCCACCACCACCAGATCCGAAAATAGTAACTTTGAGATTAAATAAGGTATTCAGAACTTCAGGTCCGTCTAACCCCTCACTTAAATAATATGTCAAATCACTTTTAAATCGTTTATCTTTTGATAAAAAATCAAATGGTTGATTCAATATAGATAAAGTACGAGCATGTGCCAATTTAGTTATAATTACAGAAAGCTGATTAAGAGAAACGTTTGAATGTCTCTTTAGAATATCTCCAATTGTAAGATTCCCAATATGTTTTAACTTTATGGCTTTAGTATATGGGATAAAAAGTAAAGTAAATAAAAATATTCGTATTTGAATTTTTATTTCAAATACGAATATAAACAGAATGAAATATGCATCATTTATATTTTTCTAAAAGGCTTCCAAGAACTTTGCTATATTCTTCCATGCCGATACTCAATAAAAAGGCTTGAGTTTTCTTGCTATTTTCATAACTTTCTTGATCATGCGTTAATTGATAATTGATAAGGTTTTTAAAAAAGTAGAAAGCAGATTTATAGAATACTAATTCCGGCTGCGTTTTTATCTGGTCTCCGCTGTTTATAAAATATTCAGTTTCCTGTAGCTTACCATCTCTAACTGAAAAGGCTAATATATTTACTATAATAGCAAGTAACGCTGCTTGCATTTTAGAATCCTTAGTATTAATGTGTTGATCAATAATTTTTCTACTAATCATCTTATTGCTTTCAAGATCATAAAACTTCATAAAATTACAGAAAAGAGAAATTTTTTGATAATTAAAATTCGGAATGTTGAATATTTTATCCCTTATTTTATTTCTTAATTCTATATCTGGTTTTTCATCGGGCTTTTTCATTAGTTCTAAACAGGCTTGAATCAACAGAATTTCTTCTTGTTTATCTTTGTCTGATAGATTACTTTCATCAACTACCGTAATTAAGCTATATAATCTATCCGTGTCATTACTATAAAATGCTCCAGCCATAGTTTTATTAAGCTCATCTATTTCTTGTTTATTCATATCATCAATTATATTAAGCCTACTAAAGAAGTCCCAGACCGGAATATTGTTGTAATGGAGCAAATCTATTAAACTGTCAGCAGTAATTCTGTGAGCATTTTTTTCTACTTTTGAATAATAGGATTGGCTTACAATTACTCCATCATTAGTAAATTCTTTTTGTTTTTTCCCTTGAGTTATTCGATATTCTTTAAGCAATTCTCCGATTGTCATAGAAAACTCCCCCATTTTAGCATGACGCTGCTTCTGCTAAATTGTAATATATATCGTTACCCCAATTCAAACAATCCACATCCCAACAATAAATATTTTAGCCGGTGCAAGCCTGCATAACGCACAAAAAAACTGACAAACTTCATAGCAAGCTTGTCAGTTTTTTCTTTGTAATCTTATAAAGTATCAATGCTATTGCTTAGATCAAGGTGTTGATTTGTTTCATCAACAATTCGGCCAATCTGTGACTGCGAGGCCATTATTGCTGGCTTACCTAAATATAGCCTTCTAGGAGCTTGCTCCATCTTAGCTACTTCAAGAATTGCCTTAGCAACAAGATCGGGATCACCGGATTGATTATGATTGAAATTAGCTAATCCTTTCATAGTTTGCTTAACTATATCATAATCCGCTATTTTCTTAGCTGGCGTCTTCATAGAACTTTGATCTAAAAAGTCAGTTCTTACACCACTTGGAGCAATCGAAGTTACTTTAATACCAAAGGCAGCAACCTCATCTGCCAAAGCTTCGCCCATCATAATTACAGCCGCTTTTGTTGCTGAATAAATCGATTGGCTTGGACCTGTAACCGTTCCAGAGATAGAAGCTAAATTGATTATATGACCGCTTTGCTTTTGACGCATGTATGGCATGACCATTTGCGTTACCTGCATTAAACCAAATACATTAACGTCGAAATTTTGTTTAACTTCTTCGCCCTTTTCTAGCAAAACATAATCTAGATGACTTTCATCATTAAATAGCCAAGTCAAACGAACCAAGGTGTAATCTAAATTTGAATTTTCGACAAGTTGTGCTGACTTTCTTTCATCAATTCGATAGCTTTCGCTCAAGTTGGCATTAGTCCATTCCTTTAATGGTCCATCAAATTCATCGTAGATTCCGACAATCGTTGCGCCGATGATTCGCTTTACGCCTGCTTCATTCATGGCAACCACAATTGTTTGAGTGTCAGCGACAGATTCCATTGAATTTAAGTAAACTACATCAACGTCTTTCATCGCTTGAACTAATTTAGCCTTATCAGAAAAATCACCATCAATTACAGTTTCACGTGAAACATCAGTCACGCGAATTCTCTTTGACAAATTTCTACCATACAATTTCAAATTGAAGTCAGTATTTTCAAGTAAGTTGCTAATTAACATTTGAGAAATTTGGCCAGCAGCGCCAAGAATTAAGATATTTTTTGACATGTTTATGCCTCTCTTCTGTTTATTTGTCTTTCAAGTTATAATTAGCATATAAGCTGTACCATGGTACAGGTCAAGCGTTTTTTGAAATTTTTTTGAATAATTATTACGAGGTTAAAGCAATGAACTACACCATCGGACAAGTAGCCAAAAAATTAGGCTTAAACATCGAAACTCTATACTTCTATGACCGACAAGGTCTTTTGACTTTCATTAAACGTGATCAAGCTGGAGACAGCACGCTCCAAGAGTGAGCAGACTTTATTAGTGAGCAAAAGAAAATTCTTGATCAAAAAATCGCTGAGCTAGTTAAGGCGCAACAGATCCTTGAATACAAAGAATGGTATTACCAGCGTGCACTTAAAGCTGGAACAGAAAAGGTTAACTTAATCGGAAATAGCTTCCGTTACAATGATGAAGCCATCAAAAAGTTCACTGATATGGTAGACAATATGTCGGAGATTGAGAAGGAACTTTTTCAGTTGAAAAAGATAATCAGGAATAGAAAATAATTAGCACAGCATCCCCTGCAATTGCTTTTTTCCAGCAAGTTTGCAATAATCACAATAGAAATCTATCTTATGAAAGGCCGTGAATTTTTGAATCTTCGCGCATTGATCAATTGGTCTGCATTAATTGTAATTTACTTAATCGTGCTACATTTTGTCCGCAAGTTTGACGCTAAAAGCCTGGAAAAGTCGAAGAACTTTCTACCTAAAGATCCTACTGCTAAGGCATTTATGAAGGATTTTAGCTTTTTAGAAAATGTCTCGATCAGCTATCCAATTACTATCTTTATTTTTAAATATAGTTACTGTTTAATTTTACAAATTAATGACGACTGGTTAAACCGACAAATCTTATATGGTTTCATCGTCTACTTTTTAGTTGAAATCCTTGGTCTAATTGCATTTGTTATTATTCGACGTCGAAAAGCCGACTAAATTTTTATTTTCGCTCAAAAAAGGCTAAATGTTGTAAAAATTGCATTAAATAGGGCTTTTGCGGTTCCAAACTCGTAAAGTTAATGGTACAATTAGTAATCGTAATGGGGTTGTACAACTATAATCATTAGTACAATCCTAACGACTTAATATATTTATGAAAGAGGTATTTTCAGATGGCATCAGTAAACAAGGCTGAATTAGTAAAGCAAATTGCTGAAAAGACTGAAATGAAGAAGAAGGACGCAGAAGCAGTTCTTGCAGCAGTTACTTCAACAATTGAAGAAGAATTAGTAAAGGGTAACAAGGTTCAACTTATTGGCTTTGGTACTTTCGAAGTTCGTCGTCGTGCAGCTCGTAAGGGCCGTAACCCACAAACTGGTGACGAAATCACTATTCCAGCAGCTCAAGTTCCTGCATTCAAGCCTGGTAAGGCTTTGAAGGACGCTGTTAACAAGTAATCCTTCTTTACTTACTTAAAAAGATCTCAGAAGTTTCGACTTCTGGGATCTTTTTTACCTTTTATTATTCTTTTGCATTATAATAGTTTTAGTAACAAAGCTTTAAAATCAAGAGGTGAAATTTATGAATTATCCTTACGAACATGAATTCGTCAGATATTGTAAAACTGAGAAGCATTATACCGATATAACGATGCTAGTTGTGACCAAGTCGATCACTAATTTCTGGAATTATTATGGTGGCAGCAGCGATGAAAGCGTCAAGTTAAACGACTGCAAGGCTAGCGATATTCAAAATTACTTGAACAACCTAGAAACCAACCTTGGCCTAAAGAAAAATACCATCAACAAATACCTCAGCCATATTCGGGTTTACTTTACTTTCCTTTACACCCACCATTTGATTGATGATTATCCAATGATTGAAATCAATGGCCGTAAGTTTAGTCGCAAACACACTTTTACCATTAATTGGATGGACAAGTTGCCTGAGATTGCTAAGATTGAAGGCATTCATCCTGAAACTATCTTTATGATGCTGGGCATTTCGCTAGGATATTTGCCTGATCAAGTATTGAAGCTGCGCTACAGCGATGTAGCAACCAAGATCAACAGCTACAGCCTGCGCCAATATCTTAAAAACAATGTCAATTTCCCAGTTGACGATGACCCTTATATCTTAGGCAAAAAGTTCGGCGGCTTTTACGCTTCTGACTTCCACTTAGCCAAAAAAGCCATGCCTGACCGTGAGTTAATTGGAATGGATATTACTTTGCAAAACTTGCGCCTAAGTTATATTTATTCCATCCTTTCGCGCAAGGATCTGACTGACGAAGATTTGCTCAGAATTCTTAAGGTAGATACCAAGTCCTTGCTCTACTATCGTCAAAATATGATGCGTTACAACACTTTAAACGAATTTGTTTTGCCAACTGACAAGTGAGGTTATTCCGATGAAAATTGCTCTATTAAGAAAACTTGAACAATCATTGCTGGAGCGCCTTAATCAAGAAACTAAGGCCGAAATTATTGATCTATCTGATCAAATTTCCCCAAAAGCACTAGCTGATACGGAAATAATTTTAGGCTGGAATCCAGCTGTTTTAGACGCACTTAAATTACCAAATAAAATCAAATGGATTCAAGTTTGGAGTGCTGGAGTTGATTATCTGCCACTTGAAACTTTTGATCAAAATCATCTTTTCTTGACCACAGCCAGTGGAGCTAACAGCTTCAACATTGCTCAGCAGCTTTTGGCTTATCTGCTAATTGAAGTTCGGCACTTAGATTTATCAATCAAAAATCAAACTAAAAAGCTCTGGCAACTTCCAGCTGGGCAAACTGAACTTACGCAAAAAACAATTGCCTTGCTTGGAACGGGCAATATTGCACAAGATTTGGTAAAAATGCTTCAGCCTTTTGGGATGAAAATTATCGGAGTCAATACGACTGGCCATGAAGTAGCTGGATTTGATCAATGTTTTCCAATTAGTCAGCTATCAGAAGCAATCAGGGATGCAGATTTTGTGGTCAACTCTTTGCCATTGACTACTAAGACCAAAGGAATCATTGACCAAGCTGTATTTAAGGCACTGAAAAATAGCAGCTACTACCTAACCGTTGGCCGCGGAAAGACGACTAATGAAGCGGATTTAATCAAGACTTTAGCAAACCACGAAATTGCCGGGGCTGCATTAGATGTGTTTGAAAATGAGCCTTTATCTGAAAATAGTCCGCTCTGGGAGATGGATAATGTGCTGATTACTCCTCATAGCGCCGGCCCAAGCGACTTTTACGATCAACGAGTAGTCGATAGCTTTTTGACTAATTTCCAGGCTTATCAAGAAACTGGCATCCCTAGTCAGCACTTAATCAACTATCAAAAAGAATACTAATAGCAAAAAAGAATTGATCTATCAACCTTATGTCGATAATCAATTCTTTTTATTTTATAAGCTAATTTACTTCCGCCATTTTAGCTAAGTCTTCATCAGTAATTTGTAAAATATCGCTGTGATCGAGATCTTTAGTTACTCTGTCAGCCTGAATTCGACTTAAACGATCATTGAATACCTGTACCCAGCGCCCATTACCAGTTACAGTCGAAGGTTGATACTTCACCTTGACTAAAGCAGCATATTTTTCAGGATCAACCTGGTAATCGCGCTCAGCCAGCTTCTGCAAACCGATCTTGACGATTGCATCACTGTCGTAATCTTCAAAGTCAAATTTATTAGGAATTCTCGATTTCAATCCAGTATTAGTATCCATGAAATCGGCCATTTCTTGGTAATATCCCGCAAAGATAATAACCAAGTCATGCCTATGATCTTCCATAAATTTTAGAATTTCAGTTACAGCTTCTTGACCAAAGTCGCTACCTGTACTTTCTTTTTTAGCCAAATCATAGGCTTCATCAACAAATAATACTCCGCCTAAAGCTGACTTAAGAACTTTTCTAGTTAACTGTGCAGTGTGACCAACATATTTGCCAACTAAGTCTGCTCTAGTTACTTCAACGAACTTGTCCCGGCGAATTACGCCCTTTTGGTATAAAACCTTGCCCATTAATCTAGCTACAGTCGTCTTACCAGTACCTGGATTTCCTAAAAAGAGTGAGTGCAAAGTATAGTCGCTAGCTTCATAGCCCAATTCTTGACGCTTTTTGTTAATCAACGCCATAGAAATAAATTCATCGATCTGCTCTTTTACTCGCTTGAGTCCTATCAAGTTTTGCAACTTTTCATAAGCATCTTCTTGTGAGCCTTCAATGTAATTGCCTTGGTTGATCAACTCGTCGATATCCGCATTAATCAAAGTATCTGGCCGTTGATCTGGATGATCAGCAATTCGCTTGGCCATCTGTAATTCTAAGCCTTGCGCCATATTTCTTGACCAACGAGCGTTACCCGCATCAAAGGCATTGCTGTATTCATTAGCAATTCGTTTGGCAAAGTATTCTTCGTCCTCAGGGTAAACTTGGTCATCTTCAAGCATATCCTTGGTAATTTGGACAATTTCGCTTGGGCTATAATCGTCAAAGTAAAACTTGTTTGGAATTCTAGAGTCTAAACCTGGATTAGATTCCAAAAAGTCCTGCATTTCTTCAGTGTATCCAGCAAAGATAATCGCAATTTCATCGCGGTGGTTTTCCATATATTTCAAAATTTGCGTAATTACCTCATGACCAAAGTCGTTGCTTGAATCCTCAACATTCAAAGCATAGGCCTCATCAATAAAGAGTACCCCGCCCTTAGCCCTTTCAAGCATAATGGCTGTTTTTTGGGCACTTTCACCAATTACCTTACCTACTAGGTCTTCACGTCCAGCTTCAACAAACTTAAATTCCTCGCCTGGCAATACGCCAGCATCAAATAAAATCTTCGCATAGAGTCGTGCGACAGTGGTTTTTCCTGTACCAGGATTTCCTAAAAAGACCGCATGGAGTGTATTGCTAATATTCTTTAAGCCACTGGCTTTTCTGATTTTGTTGAACTTGATTAAAGTGGTCGTAGTCTTGATCTGCTCTTTTACTCGGCCAAGACCAACTAGATTATTCAATGTCTCCATTGCATCCCGTTGATCGCCCAAAGTAAAGACGTCAGTTTTCACTTCAGGAGACTGTGCAATTTCAATCGTACTTTCTGGGTCAGTATCATTGAGATATGGCAGACGATTTACCTGCCCTATGCGAGCATATGAGCCGGTTTTTAGTTCAGCATAAAGATCCCGAATATCTGTTCTAATTTTCTTAGCAATCAAGATTGAGTGGTCTTTTAAGGTAAAATTTTTCCACTTTGAATCATGTTCTGATGAAAAGAAGACATCTTCAATTTGGATTGCACTATGGTCTTGCGCCTGCAAGCTTTGAATCGTTGCGCTAGTAATTTCCACGTCAGATCTTGCAAAGTAAAGATATGATAATTCTTCATCATTTAACTTAACAATACTGTCTTCAGCAATTAGGTCATACTTGCCTGCACCTGGCGTTAGGACCGTTTTTTCCAGACTAACAGTTGAAAGATTAATAACCTTCAAGGCTGTTCTTTGGTTGCTGATTAGTTCTGAATTAGTTAGGGTTAATTTACTTTTATCAAGTAAAATAGCGACGGCATCTGTGTTAGTCTGGACCTTGCTATCTGAAAGACGCAAGACTGATTTGTCACTAGCCCAAATTTGGCCGGTAAACGTTGCATTATTTGCTTCTAATTTGCTGCTGGTTAAGCGATATGAAGCAGCATCATTGGCTCTAATGCCAGCAGCTAGCTTGCTATTATTTAGCTTAATGCTAGACTTTTCGGCGTTAAGGAGCCACTTTTGCTTAATATCAGCTAGCAATTCGCTGTTATCTAGCAATAGCTCACTTTCATTAACAAGATTTACTAAGCCCTTGATCTTGCTGCGGTCGATATTGACAGTCGCCTTGTTCAATTCAAGCGTGTAGTAGTTAGCCTGACTAGTATTAGCTGAGTCAAAAAAGACCTCTGAGAGGTCAACTTTGGCCCGATTGATTGCTAGTGAACTCTTGTCTTTAGCATCATTGATAAATTTGATCTTTTCAATTTTTACTTCTGCTTCTGGATCAATTGATAATTGTCCTTGAATTACAGGATACTTAGCTGGATCAAGTTCATCACTAGTAATGGTTAAATTCTTGGCAATTGATAGACTATTAAATTCAATTGTTTGACCGCCTTGAAGTTCAAGTACATCCCCATCTACAGCGACTTGATAGGCTTCATCTAAGCTATAGATCTTTTCCGAAGTTGCTTTATTTTTATTTCCAACTTTAAACTTATTCATTTGCTTCACCCCTAGACTGATTGCGCTAATTATACCCAAGCTAGGGGATATTTTTCCAATAAAATGCTTACAAAAAAATCTTGCCTATTGATTAAGCAAGATTTCTTTTATCTATCCAACCATTTGCCATGGCTTAAGGTCAACTACTGGCCCATCTAATAACTTTCTTTGACTGTCAGTCAAATATTTCTTGTGTACAATCACGTGGTAGACATAATCTTCAAACCATTGATGACTCATGACAAAATATCCCTTTTCGCCATTATCGCTACCCCAGGAGTTTTCTACTTTCCATTGACGGACTTCGCCTTGATCAAGATCAACGCCAACTAGGGTCATAGCATGACTTGCTCCACCTTCACCAGTTGCAAGGCGATCAGCTTTAGACATCTTTGTACTTACACCAAAGAGTTCATCGGTTTTGTATAGGTCCGTTGATAGGTAACCTGATTTGCGTTCCATTTGTTTTAGAACGTCATTGCCGAATAAGACAGCTTCTCCATCCTTAAGCTGCTCAATTGCCATTTTCGTCAATTCAGACATTGGTAGATTCAAGAATTTGACTTGGTCCTTGCCAACTACGTTATCCCAGTAGCCATCATGGTAAACTTTTTCATATTCGTAATTAGGCGAGTTAGAAATTCCAACATAATCATCGAAATCAAAGTCAGCTAAGTACTTATGCAAAAATTGTTGCGGGGTTAAATTCTTGTCTAAGTGATAATTCTTATCATCATCGCGATATTCTAAGTCAAAGACCTTAGGTGGCTGACCAAAGGCAGTAGCAACAATGTGATAGATTTCGTTCAAAAACTTCTTTCTGTTTTCTTCAACTTCATCCATCTTGCCTGCTTGAACTAACTTGCGCAATACTAAACCATCCTTGCGCTTTTTTCTAGCCAAGAAGTCGTCAATTGCACTAGTATTGTCGCTGTTGAAGCTTTCAGGCATCGCATATGATGGAACAACGCCGTACTTTTTGATCAAAGCAACAGCCATGGCCCATTCACCGCCATCATAGCCAGTTCCAGCCAAATATGCGGCCACTTCACGATCATCTAAAGGCTTATCTGCTGTTTCAATGATGTGATCATAGTAGATGTTTGCGCGTTCAATTTTATCCCAGAAAAAGTTGTAAACTTGTGAAAATTCAAAATTCTTCACATGATATTTCTTTCCAAAATGATGACGCAGAACATTCAAACTAGAAAATTCCCAACATCTACCTGAATGTTTTTGATTAGTGACTTGATCAACTGGCAATTCAATTGAAAAAACCCGGTTTAATTTTTCTGAAACTTTAGAATTGAAAGATGCTTCAAGAATTCCACTTCGTCTCGCTGCTCGACTAATTGCTTCGTTAGCTGGTTCTTGTTCAAAATTCTTACGGAATTCTTCTGCTTCTTGGATTGTAAATTCGTGTACCATAAGTTACCTCACAAAGATCAATTACTTTTATTTATTACTAATATACTCTTAAGTTTATTTTTTGGCTAGTCCTTACATAAAAAAATAGCCATGATTTAAAAATCACGGCTATTCATAATTATCATTCTATTTATTATTATAAATATACTTACAAATACAATTATAAGTATTAGTGCATGCATAAATATTATAAAGGCTTGATATTCTGCACTTTAACCCAGTTTGTATTATCAACTAATGCCCAGACTTGATTATTGGTTTTCTTCAATCCATTAAGCTGCTTGAAGCTACCAGTCTTGATCATCTGTTTTTTTCTTTTGCCTTTAGCATCATAAACATAGGCTTTTTTAACAAATTTCACTACTCCGCTTGCAGTGATCTGGCCTTTAATATTTTTCCTTAAGTAGCTAGTTGAAACTTTCTTCCATCCACCAAATTGATATATCTGATATGAGCCTTCATTAGTTCTTACATCTGGCTTTTTACTTACTAAAACAGAAATAAGACCTGACTTAATTGAGCTATCATTTTGATTATACATCTTAAGTTTTTCAAATAGATTCAGTAAGTCTTGCATCTTCTTCTCTTTTTCAATTTGTCGCGTCTTTTGGTCATCTAATGTTTGCTTTTTAGCTTTTAACTCTTTTGCCTTATCCTGCAACTTGCTTTTTTGCACAGTCAATTCATCAAGTTCTTTTCTGCTTTCAGCATACTTCTTTAGCGCTTGTTCAAGCTGCGTATTTAAAGTTTCTAAGTGCCCTGTTAACTTTTGACGATCATCCTGTATCTGCTTGATTTTTGCCTTTAGAGCAGCCAATTCATCGTTTTTAGCTTGATTATTGTCATCAATGCTTGCTGCTAGTGGCTTGGCATCTTTAAATAGATTATCTGCTTTCTTATTGACATATACAGCACGATTAACAATTTTGAGTGCTCGTTTATCGTCATCTTGATCTAAGACCGATCTGATTTCAATAGCTGCCTGCTTGATTTCTTTCTTTTCAGCTTTATCGCTAATTGCATCTTTGACAATATCTGTCAGATCATCTTTTTTCTCTTTTTCATCTGGCAGACTATCTTCTAAGTCAGCAAGCTGATCTTTATAGGCATCAAGTTTTCCATCTAACTCAGCAATAATCTCTCTTAGGTGCTGGGTTTCAAGCTCTGTTTTTTCGATCTCATCCAGCAATAATTCTAATTTGCGCTCTTTGAGCTTTAGAATTTGATCCAGCTGATCAATTCGATCTTCTACCTCGCTTAGTTGCTGATCAGTTAACATTTCTGGTAAAGCCTTCAAATTTGATCTTGCACTTTGCATAGTAGAGATTCTTTTTTCAAAAAGAGCAACAAGTTCTTCTTTACTTAATTCAGAATCACTGCTTGCCTTAACTTTTGGACCTTGAACCAACATGACTCCAGTAAGTACTCCAACTGCTAACATCGAAATTACATTTTTTCTTTTCATAAGATGTCCTCCTAAAATTTCTCTTACACTCCTAAATACGAAAAAAATTGCAATTTATTTTTTTGAATTTGAAGTCTTTACCATTTCTTAAGAATTATATTTACATTTGTAAGTCTGCTTATATTTATGTGTAGATATATAAGTGTATGTCTATTTGTATTTATAATAAAGCTTACAATTATCTGCATAATTATTTTGCAAAAAAATAAACGCAAATGCGTTAACATCAGCGTTTATTGATTATATATAAATATATTTATAACTATAAGTCTATGTATTATTATAAATACTTACGGTTTATCTAAAAATGTGACATTTCCTTTGAAAAAGTTCAAATTCTTATCCGTATGTCGCTTAATCAATCCTTGTTCAATTGCCTGACTTACAGTTAGATTTCCAAGGATTACTTTTGCCCAAACAGCAATTGATGCTGAATAATCAGGTGCTTGATCGCTTTCTTTTACAACACAATTCTTAGGCGTGCGTTTAACTTCCCAAATACCGCGATTCCAAGTACATAAGCTATCGTCAGTTACTTCCAAGTAATAAGTACCTGTCTTTTCAATGCTTAGAGTTTCCACCAATTTAGCAAAATCAATTATCTTGGTCATCAGATATGGCTTATTCTCAACCTTTAAATCAGCTATATTTGCTAGGCAAGAGCTTAAATCGATATCTTCTGATACTTCTATCCTAAATTCGTCAAAATTCTGTTCTGAATCGTTAAAATTGGCAATTAAGGCCTTATATCCATCTTCTACCATGCTATAAATTTCAGTGACGACAATTTCATGATCAGTATGGTAATAGAGCATATAACCTCTTGGAAGCCCTACTCGATCATAGTAGACCGCGATTCTATGGTTTGGTACACGCTTTTCAAGCAAATCCCACCACCATGCTGGTCGAATCAAGGTATTCCGCTCTGTTAAAGAATGCATCGGAACTTCATATAATTGTGCGATCGCATTTTGTAAACGGATATTATCCCAAGTTCCAGTTACAACTTTTCCTTCTTCGCTAGTAGCAACTTTAGCTAATTGATCTTTTGACAAATGGTAGATATTAGCGAAAGTTGAATCAACATAGTCAGCTTCTTCCACTAAATATTTCATTTCAACATTCGTAGAAATTGTTAAAAAGCCTTGCTCATGTAGGTCTTCAAATACTTCATCTGCCAAAAACAGGTCAGCATAACGAGTATAAATTCGAGCAAAAGCAGTTTTACCATTCTTACGATTGAATTTGTTTTTAAAATAAGTAATTGGAATAACTTTTTCAAGTCTGTCTTTATGTTGATCAACGTAAAAATCCGTCTTATCAAAAGTAGCATCTAGATATTCTAGATCACTACCAAACTGCTGCCGTGCACTACGAATGAATTCTTCAAGCTTTTCTTTATTTGCTTGTTTTTTTCTTAGTTTCATTATTTCTTGTTCCACCTTAGTACAACATATTCCTAACACATAGATTATACAAGAAATTTTATCTAATCAAATGTTTTTATTTATCTTTCGATAAAAATAATGCATTATTTAATTTTAATATGCTTACATTTATAAGTATAAGTCTGTTTCTACTTATACTTATATTTAAGCTTATAATTATACATGTAATTATAAATATTATTTTGAGTTGTAAATCATCATTCGCATAAAATCGGCATTTATAGACATAATTGTTATAAGTATAAATATATTTATGTTTATGGATGTAAGTCTATTTATTTTGAATATTAATTATGCTATTAAACAAATTTTGTGATATGATATAAAAAAACAATTGAGGTAGAAAAAATGAAAATTATTTCCTTTGCTGCTATTAAAGGTGGGGTTGGTAAGACTACCCTCGCCTACAATTTTGGTGAATGGTTAGCCAAAAAAGGTAAAAAAATATTATTTATTGATCTCGATCATCAATGCAATTTAAGTCAAACTTATGACGTATACGGCAATGAAGAGATCGGTACTGTTGCAAATATTTTTTTGCAACAAGGTGAAGTTACTATTAATCATGTAAAAAACAATATCGATCTAATTGCTGGAAATATGCATCTTGATGATATTGAAACAAATATCGAAAACATGACTAATAAGAACATGCGTCTATATATGTGGCTCAACAATAATTACGAAAGCTTGCATATTGATCAATATGATTACATCATTATTGACTGTCACCCAGACTTTTCAACTGCAACAAAGAATGCAATCATTGTTAGTCATGACATTTTAAGTCCAATTACCCCAAGTAAACATGGATTTGATGCTAAATACAACCTTCAAGATCGAATTGATGATTTAAGAAAAGAAGCAATCGAGTTTAGCACTGGTAAATCCTACGTAACAGCTACTTTGTACTATATTGCTAACTTGGTAAAAAGAAATACTTCATCTTCAAATGAAATGTTAGCTGCAATTAAAGATGATGATTCAGTGATTGCAGTTATTCCAGAAAAGGAATTGTTCAACCGTTCTAATCTTGATGAAATTCCTGTAGTTGACATGGAAGACGATACTCGAACATATAATCGAAATTATAATTTCTTCCAAGATTTTGAAAAAACATTTGCTGAAATCGAAGCTAAATTATAGAATCCTGCCCTCTTTTTGAGGGCTTTTTATTTGTCTATATTTCCTATAAATGGTTTAATAATAGCATTTATAACTTATTATGCTTATATTTATATGTATATTTTTAATTACAATTATTACATCTAGTTATTTTTATAAGTATAATTATATGTATCTTTACAATAATAAGCCTATATACTAGTATAATTATCAGTAATGCGTATAATAAGATGTATATTGCATCAAATCATGGAGGAATCTTTTATGGCATTTAATGGACCAAAAGCTAATGCTTTTAAAGAGAGCAATGAAGCTCATGAAAAAATGACAGAAGCGCTTAACAATAAACCTGTTTTAACAAATAACATGCAACCTGCTCCTGAACCACAAATTAGTTATGCTTTGCCAACTAAAACAGCAATCCAAAAAGAGAAAGTTAAACCTTTTACTTTTACATTGAAGCCAAGTAACAGAAAAGCACTTAACAAAATTGCTAAAAGACATGGTTATACTTCAACTAGTGCATTTTTGGATGATTGGATTGAGCAAAATAAAGATAATTAATTTTTATTACTAATTACAAAAATATTTAGACAAAAGATCAACGAACTTTATTTTTGAAGTAAGCTGATCTTTTTTGTTATATCTAATCTTCTGGAAAATATTTTATTTGCTATAAATTTTTATTTTTTCTTTGGCAGAATTTGACTCTCTTAAATTTGCAGTCTCGATAATTTTTGATGCCACTTGTAGATTGAAGTCTTTTAAATCCATTTATATATATCCCTTTAAGAAACCCTTTACTTCCCTTTAGCTAGGTTCGAAAGTACTGATATATAAGGCTTTCTGAATACTAATAAACGACGTTGTGTGGAAAGTATACTTAAGATATAGGCGTAACAATCGCTGATATCATCGTATTTCTGTGTAAATAAGGCAATTTAATAATAAGAGTGACGTCTCGTGGAACATAATAATTGCTTAAATTGCAGCAAAAGCCTAATATACCGGGCAAGTTCAGCGAAATTAATAAGGAGACGTCTTGTGGAGTATTTAAACGACGCCTTCTGGAGATAAGAGTGACTTCATATGGGTTGATAAATTCCTATAAAAATAATAAGGGTGACATCGTATGGAGTCAAGTTTTCCACAGCTTTTGGTAATAAGGGTGACGTTTCATGGAGCTATTTAGGAAATTATATTTCAGTTTGTCAAAAGAGTGACGTGTTGTGGACCACTATATCTTGTAGTTGGTTAAAATGAAAGCATGATATTATCGAAAAAGCATCTTTTATTGACCTATATCTAGTGTAAAACGAATAAATAGGATTAATAAGAGTGACATCTCATGGAGCTGATTTTTTAGATTGGAAAAATGAGGTTAAAGCGCGAAAAATCGGGAAATTAGGAGAAATTTTCTGTAACTCCATATTACGTCGTTTTTTTGTAGATGGAAAATTATCTAATAAGGGTGACGTCGCATGGAGAGTCTAGGTAAAAATAAGCCATGATACATACAATATCTTGTATCTAATTTATGAAAATAGCGGTATTAAAGCATCATTTTTCGGTATTAAATCAATATCTAGTAATTTTTTTCATTATTCATAATAAGGGTGACATCTCATGGAGAAGGAAAAAGAACGACGTGGTATGGAGTAATAAGAGTGACGTCTCGTGGAGTTGAAATTGAAGTTTTCTTGCAAAATGCTAGTTCAAATTATAAAACGACGTCTCATGGAGCTAAAAAATAATAAGGGTGACGTGTCATGGAGCGAATTTTAATAAGGGTGACGTGTCATGGAGCAAATTTGGCTAAAGCTATTGTTTTAGACGACGCATTGTTTTATAGTACACTTAATTAAAAGGAACGACCCATTATGGAGAAGGTCGTTAATGGAGTGAGACTATGGCAATTAGAAAAAGACCAGTACAAAAGATCATAAAAATTGATAATCGCTTCAATGATGATCCTATCTTTGAGCCGATTGATAGTTTACCTGAAATTAATAGCAACATTTTTTGGTTGATTGCTGCCCAAGTAAAAGACCAAGGTGGCAACAGAATAACTTTATCTCCAGATCAAATTAAACGAGAAGTCGGCTATAATAGTCATATTTCAAATAAGCAAATTGCAAAGAATGTTGATGAGACTTTTTCTAGGTTACTGACAATTCAATTGTCAAAAGAGGAAAAAGATGAAAAAACCGGACACATCAATAAAATTCGCGAAAACATCTTCAAAAGATCGGTAGTTGACACTAATACGCTTGAAACTAGTGTTGAAGTTAGCGATAGTTTCTTGTACTTGTTTAACCATTTGGAACATTGGACGAGATTTTCGATTACCCAGTATGTTCGTCTGCATTCGAACTATTCACGGAAATTATTTAGATTGTTGAAGCAGTGGCGCACAGTTGGAAGAAAAGAATATAAAATCGACGACTTCAGAAAGAGGCTGCAAATTCCTACGTCATATCGCCCAACAGATATTGATAGACGGGTTTTGACCTTATGTATGGAGGAGCTTTGCGCTAATTTCCAGAATTTTAAGATCACTAAAAACTATCGTAAGGGTGTAAGGGGACGCAAGTTGGATTCCTATATTTTCACTTGGGTGCCAGAAAAAAACAACCAACAAGACGTTTATTATGACAGCAGCATCGAAGATACCAACTCAGTCTATTACATCAAGTCTAACCCTTATATGACGCCAGAAGAGAAATTTAGGGCCTTAGACAGGTTTTATGGCTTTACGCTAGGTACAAGTGCTAAGGAGTACAAAGAAGGGCATCTGCACTCATATTTCTTGCCTAATAAGCTGCATAAGCGCAATAAGAGAACTGTATTCCATCGCTCTGATTTAAAGAGTTTGACTCAATACAAGCATGCGCAATTTGCACAATTGTTATCTGTATATAACGAAGTCAACAAGAAGGGCTTTTTGACGCCAGAAGATTTAGAAGACATGCAGTTATTGCAGATGGGATATGAAAAATCAGCGGAAGATAGAGAACGCGATCAAATTTCTGAAAAAGAACGACTTAAGAACCTCGAAAATAGAGCGATGACTTTACAAAAACAAAGAGAAAATGAACAATTTGCCTTAGATTTTAGTAATGCAGGACAGGATTTAAGCGACTCGCTTGCATTATTTGATATCGACGACATCTGAAAATAAGCGGTAAGAATACTGGAGCTATCAGTATTTCTACCGCTTTTTTTATAAGGTTCTTTATATTTATATTTAGAATTATACGTATACTCACTAACATACATATACGTGAAAGCATAATTACTCATACAAATACAAACATAATAATAAAGAACTGTATAATTATAAAATATAAGTCTAAATACTAATATCCTTATAAAAATAAGTATCAGTATAAATAACTCCATTTTGAGTCGTTCATAATGAATAATTTTTGTTGAGCGCAGAAAGTTAAAAATTGAATTTGATTTTTCTAGTTTGGAACATGAAAAGTCAAAACTATCGAAATTAATTAGTTAAGATACTGAGAAATAAAATTTGGAGCTTAACTTTTTAAAAAACATCTCCCCAAAAGTTTTGCCAAAAACAGATTTTGAGTTAGGATAGTAAGCATAATTTTAAATATAATTATATGTATATGTATTAATGCACTTATATTATGAAATACACTGATACTTATAAATATTAATGAAATCGAATACAAAAAAGGTTGAAAATGCTGATAAATCTGTAATAATAAAGGGGAAAGAGAGGATTTTGAAAATGAAGAAAGCAAAGAAGTTTGTGACTATTTTAGCCTTGAGTGCAGGCTTACTAGGAGTAGCAAATAATCAATCATCAGCAGTTCAAGCAGCTAGTTCATTCAAAATCAAATTGAACAAGAACGCTTTTGTTTATACTGCTAAAGGTAGTCGCCTGAATAGGTTCTGGAAGAAGAGTAGTGTTCTTAGAGCAACTGGAACAAAAGTTATCAAGGGTAAGAAATACTACCGTTTAGAGGGTTCAAAAGCTGGCTATATTTTAGCTAATACTGCCAAAAAGCAAGCTACTAAGACTAATATTACTAAGGATGCGAATAAGGTAGATAACTCAGTCAGCCCAGAGTTTAGAAAGCAAGTTCAAACAGAATTTGTTAAGCTCATTAACAACTGGAGAAAAGCTAAGGATTTGAAGGCTAACTCAGAATTGACTAAGTTTGCGACGCTTAGAGCTCAAGATCAGGTTGTTTCATTGAAGAATACAGGCAACTTGGACAATCATGCTGGCTTTAATAACTATAATGCTCCAGCTTCGGCAGAATGTATTGGAAAAGAACCAAAGACTTCAGCTAAAAAGTTGGCTCAAAATATGTTTAACAAGCTAGTGCTCAACGATGCAGACAGTCAATGGAGACACCGCGATATCCTCAAATCAGCTAAATATTCTCAAATTGGCGTAGGTATTGCTGCAACTGGAGACTATTACACTTATGCTGCTGATTTGAAGTAATGTATCAAAATGTTATTGAAAACAAAAAGACGATCGCTAAGATCGTCTTTTTGCATCTATTAAGATTTCATGCGAACAGAGGCAGTTAAATCATTCGCATATTTTTACCATTCATAGTCAGTTGGGTCTTGCAATCCCATACCGGTTGCTTTATCAAGCATGATTCTTTGCTCGTAGTGGGCAACGTTCAACTTAGTAGTCTTAACCATATCTGGGTTTACAGATACGTAGTCGATACCACTTTGTACCAAGAATTCAGTAAATTCTGGATATTGTGATGGTGCTTGACCACAGATTGAAACAGTCTTGCCATCCTTGTGAGCAGTCTTGATCAAGTGTCTAATTGCACGCTTAACAGCTAGGTTGCGTTCATCAAAGATGTTAGAAATAACTTCGTTGTTTCTGTCGCAACCCAAGATAAGCATTGTTAAGTCGTTTGAGCCGATTGAGTAACCATCGACGAATTGGTTGAATTGGTCAGCCAAGATGATGTTAGCTGGAATTTCTGCCATCATGTAAACTTTGAAGTCATTGCTACGTTCAAGGCCACATTCACGCATGATTTCAGTAACTTTTCTAGCTTCGTCAACTGTACGGCAGAACGGAATCATAACGTTCAAGTTCTTCAAGCCGTATTCGTTTCTTACCTTCTTGACCGCTTCAAGTTCTAGCTTAAAGGCATTTATATACTTAGGGTTGTAGTATCTTGAAGCACCACGCCAACCTAGAAGGTCTGCTGGTTCAACTGGTTCATACTTTTCACCGCCCTTAAGGTTGCGGTATTCGCCTGACTTGAAGTCTGAGAAGCGAAGAACAACTGGACGAGGAGCCATAGCACGAGCAACCTTGCTGATACCGTTAGCTAATTCGTTAACGACTCTTTCTGGGTGGCCAGTTTCAATCAAGTAAAGTGGGTGTTGGTGAATGAAAGTAGTCCACAAGAATTCTTCTCTCATCAAACCAATACCATCTGCTGGCAAGCTTGAGTACTTTTCAACTAAGTCAGGGTCACCAAGGTTCATCATGACTCTAGTAGCTGTTGGAGGGAAGTATTCAGCAACTGCAGCTACATTAGCTTCATGAGTTTCAGCCTTTGGTTTAACTACATCTTCAACAATGCCGTCGTAGACAATACCATTTTTGGCATCAACGGTAATTTCTTGACCGGTTGTCAAAGTCTTGGTAGCTGCTGCTCCGCGACTAGTAGTACCAACGATACATGGAATTTGCATTTCGCGAGAAACGATTGCAGCGTGGCAAGTCATACCACCATTGTTAGTAACAATAGCTGCTGCCTTCTTCATTGCCGGTACCCAGTCAGGTGAGGTCATCAAGGTTACAAGGATTTCGCCTTCCTTAAATTGGTTGATATCCTTAGGGTCATCGATTACGTGAACCTTACCTGCAACAATACCAGGGGATGCTGGCAAACCTTTCAAAAGAGTCTTATGATCTGTGGTTACATGCTCGGATGAAGTGCTTGCTTCATCATTAGCACGTTGTGACCAAACAGTTTCAGGACGAGCTTGAACCATCCAAAGCTTGCCGTTTTGATCGAGGGACCATTCGGTGTCCATGTAGCAACCGTAGTGTTCTTCGATTTCTTTAGCATAGCCAGCTAATTGGATAACTTGTTCATCGGTCAAGCATGGCTTAGTAGCAAGGTCTTCAGGAACTTTTCTTTCTTCAACACCGCCATCAGGCAATCTAATCAATTCAATATTCTTGTTGTTGATTGTCTTGTCAGCAATCGTCAAGCTTGCCTTGTCAACGATGTAGTTGTCAGGAGTAACTGTACCTTGAACAATGTATTCGCCAAGTCCCCATGAACCTTCGATCATAATCTTGGTGTCGTCACCAGTTGCTACGTTGACGGTGAACATAACACCTGAAGCCTTTGAAAAGGCCATCATTTGAACAGCAGCAGAAAGAGCAACTTTTTCTTGTGGGAAGTTTTGCTTAATTCTGTAGTAGGTAGCACGGTCTGTGAAGAGGGATGCGTAACATTCTTGCACCTTCTTGATAACATTATTGCGACCGTGAACGTTTAAGAAAGTATCTTGTTCGCCGGCAAAACTTGCATTTGGCAAGTCTTCAGCAGTAGCACTAGACCTTACTGCTACGAATGGTTCATTGATTCCCATTCTTTTTGCTAAAGCATCATATGCATCGCCGATATCTTTAGCTAGGTCATCTGGCATCTTTGCTTCGTTCATCAACTTACGGATTTGGGAGCAAACGCGATGCAATTCTTCAGAATCTTCTGGATTCTTTAAAGTGTCAAGCAAAGCGTCTACTTTAGGATTCAATCCTGTTTCAGCCATGAAATGACGGTAGCCGGCTGCAGTGGTAGCATAGCCAAATGGCACTGGAACATTGGTCCCAGAAGTCAATTCACCAAGGGATGACGACTTACCACCAACTAGGTCGACATCTTCACGATGTAATTCATCAAACCATAAAACATAGGCACTGCTCTTGTGAGTGTCTGTTTCTGTAACTACATAAGCATTAGTATTTGTTTCCATATATATTCACAACTTTCTGTCTATATGTAACCGCTTACTTACAACTATTATTCTACTAGGATTTTTGCAATTGTCAATAGAGCGGAGTATCCATAAGATAAAGGCTGACTAATATATTTTTGTAGTTGGTCTACTCGTTAAGGCGAAAGAAAGCTGTCACTGAAACAAGCTCAGTAGGTTTTATTAAAGATATAGTAAGCGCTTCAAAAATTAACAAAAAAAGAGTAGAAAAAAAGCGATCGGAGAAGAGGATCGCTTTTATGTACCACTAATGGACTAGTTTAGTAGTAACAAGATTTGTGTTTTTGACTAAGATTTTTGGAAACACGCATTCCTTTTCAAGAAAACGCTTACTAAGAATTTACCATAAATTTGCTCGTTTGTGAATTATTTTTTTGAAAAAATATCGATTAGTTTTTGCTTTTAGAAAAAATTGAAGTTGATCCTATAAAGATACGAGACCGTAAAATAGTTTGATATTATATGAAAAAAACGATGTTGTTAACACATCCATATGTAATTATTGTATTGCAATTATTGATCATTAGATTTTTGTTTTGCATGTCAGAAGGTCCTTTATCAAGCAATATAAATAAAAACAAAATCCCACTTTCATGAATAATTGAGTGTATATATTATCCATGTTAGTGGGATTTTCTTGTTTATGTTTTACAATTTTTATTTAGTAACTTAGTGCTCTGTGAGCGTCTAGTGCCCAGTGGCTCATGAAAGTTACAACACTCATTGAACGTTTAGTTCCAGTCCAAGGATCATTATAATAAATGGTATTTCCATGATAACCAGTTAATGTAATTGCATGATTGAAGATATTATCGAACCAACCAACCCAAGTTACGACTAAATGGGAATTAATTAATTTATGCTTGATTGTAGATAAACTACAATTTGTCAGATTAACCGCAGTGCCTAAATAATGTCGTACAACTGGTTTTACGCCACTTGGTGCTACCCAAAATCCTAGTGGAAACTTTTTATAGGGAGAACCGATAAATCCTTTATTTGGATTATGACTACGTGGCATAAGTTTAGCTGCCTGATCTTTAGTAATATTTTTACCTGCAAAATTAATCATCATCGTAACCGCAGTAATTTCGCAACCTGTTGGCATTTCAGGAAGCTGACTAATTACCTTAGCATAATTTTTGATTCCTGTGATACTTCCAGACTTATCAATCCAATAGTAAGCACGATTAGTCTTAGTATTTTGAAATCGACGTTTACCTGAGTTGTCAAAGTAGCCATAAATATTTTTATTGGGAATTTTATGGATACCTTTGAGCATGACACCATTTTTATCAAATAAGTACCAATTATTAGAGATTTTTTTCAAACCTTTAGTTAATTTATTGTTACTTAAATAGTAGCTTTTACCATTTCTAACAGTCCAACCATCCTTATTTTGGGCAACTTGCTGGTGATTAGGATTATTTTCCTGAGTGTTTTGGTTAGATTGATCATTTTGAGTATTTTTCTCAGTAGTATTTTGACCAGATGTATCAGTATTTACTTGTTCGGATTGATCAGAACTAGTTTGACTAGAATTAGTGGTATCAGACTGATTAGCATCATTATTACTGGTTATAGTCGAATTTTGACTACTATTATCAAGAGTATCGGCTCGAACGATTGGGCTATTTGTGAAAAATAGTCCCACACAGAACAAAAGACTAAAAATAATAAGTTGTTTATTATGTTTCATTTTTATCTTCTAAATAAATGGTCTCTTAATACCGGCAATGACGTTTCTCTGACCATTGACAATCGGTTGAACCATTACACGTGGTGGCCAGCTTTCGATGACAAGATTATTACCAAGATAGATAGCTACATGCCAGATGGTATGAGTACCAGGTTGGTAGTAGAAAACAAGATCACCACGACGGCGTTGAGAGTATGGTACAAGTTTCAAATGTTTATCCGCCCAAAGATTGCGTGAATTCCATTCGTTGCCAGGATGTGCGTGACCAATTGAACTAGTTGGAATTGGACTAATTCCTCCGGCGTATAAACTTTGCATTACAAGGCCAGAACAATCAACACCATATGCCGGACTTGAAGAAGAACCAGCGATCCATGGTTTGCCCATATACTTATAAGCTTGTTTAATCATAGCTTCAATGTGTGCTGAACGACCTTGCCATGCTTGTGCTTTTAAAGGTGCAATATAGCTATCAATGCCATACCAAGAACTCTTAGAAAAGCCCATCTTTTGCCAAGTCTTTAGGTCAACGGTACCTGTAGCTGGCAAGTGGTTTCTTGCTTGGAAGTTCTTAACTGCATTATAAGTTGTTTGGTTGTAGTAGTTTACACCAGCCCAAGTTCCCATTCTGCGCATTACTTTCCATGTTTTGATACCTTCATATCCAATTGATAAATTATAACCAACTTTACCATATGGCTTAATTTGAGTGTAATGGACTTGATGGTATCCCTTAGGATTTTGATAACCTTTAACAGCGGAAATTAACGACTTTTTAGCAGAAATATATAAACCAGAATTAGTTTTAACAACTGGAATTTGGTTGTCTGCCAAAACAAGTCCTGTAGTAAGGAAATGTTCACCAGCTTTAATAGTGCGAGCAGGTTTGGTCATAGCTGCATCTTTATAGGCAGTAGTACTGTGTTTTACTCGAATAATTTTCGGGTTACTTGAAAAATAATCATGCTTATCATAACTTACTTTGTTTTCGTTAGTTGAACTGTCAGAACTATTTACTTGTGTTACGACTTGATTGGTAGAAGAATCATTGTCGGCTGCTTGAACGGTTGTTACAGTTGTACTAACTCCAATTAATGCAGAGATGAGGGCAATAGTCCACTTTTTTTGCTTTTTCATACATATTTACTCCTAAATTTTAAGTTCACATTTATTTTACTACGAAGATATATATAATGCTATAGTGACTTAAATGAAATAAAGATAAAAAGTAATTTTAAAAATATAATTGTAAGTGCTTACTATTACTATGCAACAAGTGCTATAAATTTACGAAATAAACGAATTTTATAAAGATATTATTAGTTTTAGCTTATTTATTATCACCCTTTTAGTAGATATTAATTATAAAAAATCTCATTTGTCAAAGATTACTTAAAATTAAGCACAATAAAACCGAAAGATTCATATTTGGATCTTTCGGTTTATGCATATTAATGGTTAGATATTAGTTTATCTTGGGAATTTACGGATCTTATTAATGTTTGCGAACAAATGCCCATACTCAAAGAAGAGAAGTTAAAATTAATCCAAAAATTGAGTAAATTACACTTGATTTATTACCTGTTTGTGGCAACTTTTCTTGAGAATCTGTAGTGTCTTCTACTTCGTCTTCAACTTTTGAACTGCTGGCAAGTTCATTAGATATGTTGTTTTTTACATTAATAGGTGGAGTGGAAGGATCCGTTGGAGTAACCGGAGTAGTTGGGGTAGAAGGATCCTTTGGGTCGACTGGAGTAGCTGGAAGAACTGGTACATCAGCTCTGTAGTAAATATCGACAACAGCATCCAAACTCTCAGAAGTTACCTCAACCGCATCAACAGAAGTAGGAAGAGCAGTATAGCCAACTAATTCAGGAGCAGTGAAAGCGTCGAGAATTGGGCAGAAATGCTTCAAGACATGAAATCTCGTGGCCTTAAGCAAGTCGAGCTCTTTCTTTCAGATGGCGTTGTGGGTATGAAAACAGTGCTACAGCAGACTTATCCAAAAGCTCATTTTCAACGCTGTCTGGTGCATGTCATGCGCAATATCTGCTCTAAAGTACGCATAAGTGATCGTGAAATGATTATGAATGAATTCAAGCAGATCCATCAACAGCCAAATAAAGAAGCTGCTATTAATGTCTTGCATGCTTTCTATGACAAATGGGGCAAAGCCTATAATCATGTCATCAAAAATCTCAAAGAGATTGAGCCGGATCTGCTAGTTTTTTATAACTATCCTAAACAAATCAGAGCCACAATTTATTCCACCAATATGATTGAATCCCTTAATAACGTTATTAAGCTAAAGCAGAGTTTCCAACTGAGCAGTCGCTAGATACTTTTATTGGGGTTCAGGCAATGAACTACAACAAGCGCTATTTCAATCGAATCCACAAAAGATTTGACAGTTTCAAAGATACATATTTGTTATGACAAAAAAGCAAAAGAAACATATAATAAAAAATGTAATTATTGTAAATAATTCTATTTACTATAGGTGGTAAAAATGCGAAGAAAACTATTTGGTCTCATATACATGTCTTCATACAAGATCCAATTGGATATCGTCAATCTCAAGGACTTGACGATTCTAGAAAAGTTAAATTCGCCTTCTTTTATTCAAGCAAAAAGCAAGAGCGAAGTCTTTGAAAAAGACATGGATAAAATCTGTACTGCTATTGATGGGTTTAAGGATAAGTTAAAAGAATACAAAATAACGGATTACAAGTTTTATGGCAATGGTCAACTAATTGATGAAATTTCTGCTAGTTATATTGCTGATCAAATTCAAGTTAGAACGGGTTTAAAAATTGAATGGCTAAGTAGTAGTCAAATTGTTTTTGCTAAGGTTTTGAGTGGGATAAATAGCTTAAATCAGATACAGCATGAACGTTTGCAAGGCTTGCCGACTTATTTGCTTAGTCTGGGATCAGCGATGATCAACCTTTCTTTATTTGAAAATGGCAAATTTATTTCCACTTGGAATTTGCCACTAGGTCCGCGTGAAATTCAAGAAATTGATCAAATTACTAATGAAACGCCAGGTAACCCAATTGATGTTATCAGCGACTATTTAAATGCCCGAATTGATCATTTGGCGCGTCAAATTAAGCCTAACCCTAACTCAGCCTTTATCATTCAACATGCTGACTCGCTTAATAATCGCTTTTTGCATCAACATGATTCCGCAACTAGAATCACACATAAGGATTTTGACGACTTCTACTATGACAGTATCGAGATGCCGCTGGACTACTTGATGGATATGTATCAGTTAGAGCCAGCTGTAGCCGAGCATACCTTGCCAAATTTGGTAGCAGTTCGTAGTTTTGTGAACTTGCTCAGTCCAAAAGAGATCTACATTACGGATATGTCAGTCATAACTGGTCTATTATTAAGTGAAGCCAATTCTCAAAAATTGCTCAAAGGACCATTTATAGGTAACGATATCATTATGACCTTTGCCAAAAACATGGCCGATCGGTATTTGGTTGATCCTGATCATGCAGGTCAAATTAGAGATTTTGCCTTGCACATTTTTGACCGTTTGCGCAATGTCCATTTGCTGACAGAAACAGACAGACGCCTGCTTTCTCTAGCAGCTACAGTTGATGATATCGGAAGTTTCGTCAATCAAGTTAGTCGTTATGAACAATCAGCCGAAATTATTACTGCCAATAAGATCATCGGCCTCTCAAATCAGGAAAATACAATTGTTAGTGAAATCTGCCGTTATCAAACCTCTGACGAAGGTCCTTCTTCTCCTGATATTGGCGGCCAGCACTATCGTCAACTTGATTCGCAAATTCAATTGCGTGTGGCCAAGATGTCAGCGATTTTACGCTTAGCAACGGCCTTAGATGCTTCCCACAAGCAGAAGATCAAGAAGATAATCATCTCCATCAAAAATGATAACGAGTTGATCATTCGTGCCAAAACAAATGCGGATATTACTTTAGAAAGGTGGTCTTTCAATCGGCGATCACAATTATTTGAAGAAGTTTTTGGAATAAAGGTTAGTCTGAAGCAAGAAGGAATGAACAGACAATGAGCAAAAAATTGAAAGAAGAAAGCAAGAAGCTAAAGGATTTTAAGAAGGCACAATACTATACCAATCGAGAATTAAGTTGGATGGACTTTAATAATCGGGTATTGGAAGAAGCTCGCAGCAAAGACAATCCATTGCTTGAGCGACTTAGTTTCCTAGGAATTACGCAAAGCAATGTTGACGAATTCTTTATGGTTAGAGTCGCTTCGCTACATAAATTGATTGCTGCTGGCGTTAAATCAACTGACGCATCAGGGATGACGCCAAAAGAGCAATTGAAAGCCATTATCAAAAAGGAACACGAATCAGTTGAAAAAAGATATTCAACCTATGTGCGGTCGCTAGTACCTTTGCTTGAAAAGCAAAATATTTTTCTAAAATCAGTTGAAGATTTATCTCAACGCCAACATGAATTTATTCGTCGCTACTTTAATGATGAATTGTATCCTGTGTTGACGCCAATGGCTGACGATGCTAATCGCCCTTTTCCGTTTATTTCAAATGATTCGCTTAACATTGCAGTCGAACTTAAAGACAAAGAAAAGGGCCACTATCAATATGCAACAGTTCGCGTGCCAAATATTTTCAAACGATTAATCAAATTGCCCGATGAAGAAAATAGTTTTATTTTAATCGAAAATATTATCAAAGAATTCATCGGAAAATTGTTCGATGGCTATGAAGTCAAAGAAACTGCCTGCTTTAGAGTAACGCGCGATATGGACTTAGACGTGGCCGAGCGTGATACTTCTGACTTTTTGCGGAGCGTGCAAAAGCAACTAAAGGACAGAGAACATGGTCAAGTGGTGCGCCTTGAAATTGACAAGGACATGGGTGCTAAGATTCGCAAGCGTTTGATCAAGAAGCTAAAGGTTGATGATGATGATATTTATGAAATCAATGGGCCAATTGACCTCACTTTCTTAAAGAAATTATCTTCAGCTATTATCGAGCATGATGATTTGCACTATCAGCCAGCAAGCAGCTATATTGATCCAGATTTGAGTTTGAACAGCAATATTTTTGCCAATATTCGCAAGCAAGATTATCTGGTTCAACATCCATATGATTCATTTGATACTGTTCTTAACTTCATTAAAAAAGCTGCTCACGATGACAAGGTATTGGCAATCAAGATGACCTTGTACCGCGTATCAGGCAATTCGCCAATTATTAAATATCTAGGTGAAGCTGCTCAAGCGGGCAAGCAAGTAACGGTTTTAGTTGAAGTTAAGGCCCGCTTTGATGAACAAAATAACGTCCATTGGGCTCGAACTTTGGAACAAATGGGTTGCCATGTAATCTATGGTTTAAAGGGCTTGAAGACGCATACTAAGATTACTTGCGTTATTCGCCGGGATGAAGACGGCATTCGCCGCTATTTGCACTTAGGTACGGGTAACTATAACGATGTAACGGCGCATTTCTACACTGATATGGGTTTGTTTACTTGCCGCAGAGACTTGGGAGTGGATGCTACTAACTTGTTCAACATGCTTTCGGGTTACTCAAAGCCACCTTACTTCCACCAATTGCGTATTTCTCCAGACCATATTCGCGAATTTATCAATGAAAAGGTCGACAACGAAATCGCTATTGCTAAAGCCGGAAGACATGCGGAAATTCATATGAAGATGAATTCCTTGTCCGATCCAGATATTATCGCCAAACTTTATGAAGCTTCTCATGCAGGAGTTAAGATTCATTTGATCATTAGAGGTATTTGCTGCTTGAGAACGGATATTCCTGGCATCAGCGATAATATTGAAGTTCACTCAATTGTTGGACGTTTCCTTGAACACAGCAGAATCTACTACTTCTACAATGATGGTCATGATGAAGTCTACCTATCAAGTGCTGATATGATGAAGCGGAACTTGAATCGCCGGGTAGAAACTTTGTTTCCAGTCCTTCAACCAAATTTAAAGCAACGAGTATTGGATATTTATCGGATAATGTGGGAAGATAATGTTAAATCTAGAATTTTACATGATCAAACCTATTCAATGGTTGACCGCCGAGGCAAGGAAACCATTGACTCCCAAGAATATTTTGTGGCTGAGGCCAAAGAGCAAAATCGTTTGCTTAAAGAAAAGCGCAAGGAGCAAGCTAGAAAGCCAGAAACTTTTGAGACAATGCGTAAACAGGAGGTCGACATTGAATTAGGCGAAAAGAAGGACGACTAATGGCTGACAGTTTTGTACTGAAAAAATTCAAAATCGACAAATTACGCTTAAAAGCTAATAAAGAAGAGTTAATTGAAAAAGGGAGACAGCAAGCTAGCGTGGTTTCTCCTGAAAAGTTGGGACAGTATATTCCGGTTGAGCGGGATGTTGTTGAGATGATCAAATCCCAAGAAGATAGCATGATTCCGGAATTGATGGGATTGCGCCACCAAAGAATGATGAAGAATGTCTTTACTTTCTTTAGAGGTACTGCGGGCATTATGGAATATGACTTGATTCATGGCGTAAGAAGCGGTATTCCGGTGATGACTTGCGGGGATGCACACTTGAATAACTTCGGCTTTTTTGCTTCACCAGAAAGGCAGCTACTATTTGGGCTAAATGACTTTGATGAAGCAAGAATCGGCAATTGGGAAAGCGACCTGAGAAGATTAATGGTTAGCGTTCAATTGACTGGCGAAATCAATGGTTATGATCAGGCAAGCAATGAGAAGATCCTAGAAAAAACAGCCAATGCTTATAAAAATGGAATCAATTATTCAAAGGATCTAAAATTATTGGACCGGTTCTACTTATCTTATAACATCAATGATTTGATGAATTTGATTGCAGATGATGAGCAGATGGTTAAGGTCTTGAACAAAATTGCTAACCGAGCTCCACGCAATAATTCTGATAAAGTGGTCAAGAAGTTTACCGAAGAAGTTGATGGACAGCTTCGTTTTAAAGAAAATCCACCTCGGGCAAGACGAATTTCTGAAAAGCTTTATGAACAGATGTTAGAAGCATTTGACGAGTACCGCTTGCAGCTTCAGCCAGATATGCAGGTATTTTTGAGCAATTTTAGTGTGTCAGATATCATTCGCTATAGTGTTGGCGTTGGTAGTTTTGGTACGCGTTGCTATTTGGTCTTGTTAACTGGAAAAGATGGCAGCAATCTAGTCTTGCAGATTAAGGAAGCCTTGCCTTCAAAGTATGACTTAAATAGTCTCTCGCCAGAAGAAGCTAAAAAGCAGGGTTATGAAGAAGGTAAGCGCGTTATTACTGGTCAGCGAATTTTGCAGACCTTCTATGATCCATTTTTAGGGACGACTAAGACAGGCCACCGTAGCTACTATGTCCGGCAGTTCCGTGATATGAAGGATTCAATTGATGCGACTAAGCTTGATGAGGCAAGCTTTACGGCATATTCGAGATTGTGTGCTTTCATCTTGGCTGTAGCACATTATCAAAGTCCAACTGCGCCAATGATTGTGGGATATTTGTCAGAGTGCAAAGATTTTTCAAAATATATGGTAACTTGGGCTAAGAGCTACGCCGAGCAGGTTCATCAGGACTTTGAAACATACAAGAATTATTTACAAGGTGAATAATCAAGAAAACAAGTACAATTTTAAAGACTCAGCCTTATTGGCTGAGTTTTTTTGTTTATAAGTATAAAACAAGTATAAAAAATATGCTTATGCCTTTCAGACAGTTGGTTATTACGCCTGGAATGAGAGTGGAGATAAGATATAGTCGACTAATAACGGCTCTTAGACGAGGCTATCTTTCTTTGCGATTACCATTTTTTGCAGATTTTATTCGTTAGTATAAGGATAGATATTATATATAGTCAAAAATAAAAGGAGTTTATCTATATGAACTCCTTTTTAGTGTCTAAAATCAATTTACTTTTCAGTGATTACGGCTAAGTTAGGTAATTTAGCAATGTCAGTCATTTCTACGTAGCCACTCTTGTCCTTAATGCCATAAAGGATCAAAGTCTTGCCATTTACTTTAACTGTCTTAGTGCGGTCAACGACAACCTTGCTGCCAGCCTTTAAAGTTTCTTTAGTAACTTTGCCTTCTGCAGAATATACAGGAACATTGTCGCTGCCATTGTGTTTGCCTAAAGTGACAGTTTGATACTTAGCAAGCAAAGCATAGTTATTGATGTAGCTTACCTTAGATACAGGGATGTATTGGTTCTTGCCAACTTGGTAGTATCGCTTGCCTTTAATTGTAGTGTAAGTCAAAACCTTCTTGCTGCCTGTAGAGTCAACGAAGAAGCGGTAGGCACTGGCTGATGCTGGCTTAATTTGGCCACGGTAATTTACGATTTGGCTTCTCTTCAAAGACTTGTTAGCAATCTTCTTGCCACTCTTTTGGTATAAAGCGGAATTATTAGCAATGTACAAAATTCCCTTGCCATTTAGGCTAGTAACTTCAGAAGTTGGAAGATATTTGCCACCGGCTAATTTATAAGTATATTCGCCATTGATAACTTTAGTTCCATAGTACTTCAAAGAAGCGGACTTAACTTTCATTGAGCTAGACTTGCCGTTGATATCGTAAACTTCAATGCTCTTTTTGCTTGAATCAACAGTAAGAGTTTTAGCTGAGCTCTTTTGGCTAGCAGCTTGAACGCTTGAAGTGCTAGTAACAGTACCAACTACAGGAGTAGCAGCTAATAATAAAGCTAATGAACTAATTGCAATTGTTTTAATTTTCATGATCTATCTATCCTTTCGCAATTATGTTTTGTTTTCAAGCTTAATTATAGTTTATTCCAAGTGTAAAAAGTAGCAATTAGACCAATCCTTTACCTTTTTGTAGTTATCTTTGAAAAAACTTTAGAAATTGACTATTTGACGTAAACAGACTTGAAGTCGTAAGGAACACCAGTTGGATTGAAGGAGACACCTTTTTTTTCAAAGACATCGAGGAAGTTGATCGGATCAGCGATTACCGCTTGCCAATTCTTAATTGTCAATTGGTAGTCACCAGAAACTTGTCTAGTAATTAATTGAGTGTAAGGGATGTTTTGAATAGATACGTTAACCTTTGGAAGACGGACAAGTTGACTTTGCAAGAATTCAGCGATCTGTTTAGAAGTATCATCGTCGCCGGCTAGAAGAGTGACTTTAACATTAGAAATTCCTGTTTCTTTGTAAGCTTGATTGAGCAACTTTTTAGCCTTAGTTAAATCATAGCTTACTGCATTCTTTACATATGCATCATCTTGAAATTCAGCGCCAGTTGTTGGATTCTTTCCCATGCCTGATGGAACAAATCCTTTGGCAGCAATAGAGCCATCTTTTAGAATTGCTCCGGCTAATTGTTTACGGTTAATTGCGTAAGAAAATGCTTGGCGAGCTTTTAGATTTTTGAAGATTTTGACAGTATTTTGATTTAATTCCAGACGCTTGATAGCTGAAGCAAGTCGTGGATAGTAGCCAGCTTTATTCTTGTTAGCAGCGGCTTGTTGACCTGAAAGTGGTGTTTCGTCGGCTTTGCCTGCTTGGAAGAGGTTGTAGCTAGTGGTGGTACTTTCGCTAACTTGTTCATTTACCTTGCTTAGCTTTACATTTTTAGCATCCCAATAATTCTTATTCTTTACCAAGGTCCATTGCTTATTGTTGCCGGTCCATTTAGTCAAAAATTGCTAGCAAATAACAAAAAAAGCCCTACTAGATCAATTGATCTAATAGGGCGTCTTTAACGCGGTACCACCTAATCTTTATGGAGTCTTCCACCTTGGTTCATGTACGGCAAAAAGCGATACACTACCGCGATAAAGGGCGGACCCTGAAGCCACTAAATATCGCAGCTTCATGCTCGAAGGCCATTTTCAAAGGTAGTACTAACAATCCCTTTCACCAAAATGGGATCTCTCTTGGGGAAGTACCTACGTTTTACTTTCCTTGTCATTGCTTAATCTAAACTTAATTTGATTATAGAATACAGGGAGATTTGAAATTTATCAATTTAATTTTGCAAAAAAATAGACCGACAAAACGTCAGTCTATTTTTAATAGACAAATATATTAGTCAGAATTAGAAGTTAGCCTTCTTTACGTAGCTGTTCTTGCCGATTTGGTAGAAAGCCTTACCCTTTAACTTAACAGCTTTGCCGTAAGTTGAAACCTTCTTGCCTTTCTTCAAGGCCTTCTTGTTTACGCGCTTGCCAGCCTTGTTGTAAACGTAAGCGTTGTGCTTAAGGGTTCTCTTAACAGCCTTAGTAGTCTTTGCAGGCTTCTTAGTGTCAGTAGTAGTTGTAGTATCAGTGGTCTTAGCTGGAGTAGTAGCTACAGCACCTAAAGTTACGTCAGCTGCTTCTTGCATTGACTTAGGTCCAAGGTTGATAGTGAACTTGATAGTACCCTTACCTTCCTTGTAAGCTTCACCAGCAAAGACAAAGTCTAAGCTTGAACCATCCTTAGCAACGTTAGCTTGCTTGCCTTCAACACCGTTAAGAGTCATTGAAGTCATCATCTTAGACATATCTTGACCCTTTGACATTGGAGTGTTGCCTGAAACGTGGATAGTTACTTGAGTAACCTTGCCGTTTTCAACAGTAACATCTGCGCTCTTACCTAAGAACATAGCAGATTCTGAAGGAGTAGTAGTACCAGTCTTAGTCAATAACATTGATACGCTTTGGCTGTTGGTCTTAGCTGCAGTAGGGTTAGCTGCGATCAATGCTGGAGTTTCGCTAGCAGTTATAGTAGCAGTGTCTGCCAAGGCAACAGCAGGTGTAGTTGCAGTACTTGCAAGTAATGCAAGAGCAGTTAAAACGACTTTAGTATTCTTTTTCATAAAAAATCTCCTCTGAATGGTAATGTATTTTTAATCCGCTTACATTATTTAACAAAAAATGCTCAATTGCAATAGTAAATTTTCGTTATTTTTAAAATATAAAATAACAGGCATAACCCTTGATACTAGTGACATTGTGTCACATTTGAAACCGTTTGCTTGATTGTCTTTTAACCAGTATAATAGTCAATAAATGAGATTAGGAGAAATTAGTATGAGAATGAATATATTAAAAGTTGCATCAGTGGGTGCGATTTTAGCTTTAACAACGCCAGTTTTTATGACTGAGTCAAATATTTCAACAGTTCAGGCGGCAACTCAAACCACACAAACAGTGAGTATGTTGGCTTATAAGTATAGCAAAAACCATAAAAGTCACAAAGCTTCGATTTCACGTGGCTTTATCGGAACTAAGGCAAAAGTTGTCCTAAAGAATAAAAAGGTTAGTCAAGTGATCGTTCATGTTGATGGCAATGGTAGTTCCATGGGCAAGGGTCAAAACGTTGATAAGATCGTCAAGGCTTTAAGCCTTAATGGTGTAAAGGGCAAAAAGGCTAATGTATCAAAGGATAAATCTAGTTTCGACTTTATTTTTTCATCTAAAGCTTTCAAGAACAACGGCTGGGTAAAGATGCAAGTAACGATTGATTTTGGCGGAAAAATGTCAGAACCAGCTTGGATTAAGTTTGGCAAATTAAAAAGCGTTAGTAACAGCTAGCAAAATTCAGCCAGACCTAGCAGAGCAAACTTTAAATTATCACGTCTACAAAGAGGATAAAAAGTCTTTATCAATCGCTGATGAATACTACACGCACAAAGCGGAACTGCTAAAAGAGGGTAACAAATATCGCCTAATAATGACCATCAAGGCAAAACATGACTTAGTGGTCTTTAAGCCACTATCGATGTCAGTGGGTCCGATCACTAACTTGACGGAAAAGACTGAAGGGGATTTTGATATTTGGATAGTAGAAACTAGCATCAGTTCTATTGATCAGTTAACTAAGCCTTTTTCAGGAGAGTTAGAGTATTCTGTTCCTAGCCTAGGGATGCAGCATCAGAAGTATAAGGTATGGTATGTGTTTGACCAAGCACTTGAAAATGCAGCAACTGTGCCTAAAAAGACTGCTAAGTCTAAATCATCTGCAGGCAAGGTTTCAAAAGAAAAAACAACTAAACAGATTGAACAAGTCGCAAATACTCCGGTTAAAAATCCGGTCGTAGAAGAAGCTGCAAGAAAAAATAACGCTGCTTCAAAAAAATCGACCAAAACTAAGACGATTCCATTTAATCTTGCGAAAAAACAAAAAGAATTGGGCAAGTATGCAGTGAAAAAGCAGGCGACTTTAGCAGAAGTTCCATTGATTTCTTATCCTTTTTTGCCTGTTATTGGCATTTTTGCGTGCTTAGATTTGGTAATTATTTCCTGGGCAATTATTTTCCGTAAAAAGAGAACGCGAAAGGATAAAGAATGAAGAAAGTTTTAAAGTACATTTTGACCCTCGCTGTGATGGCGACGGGGCTAGCGCTATTTTCTAAGCAGACAATGGCTGCGGATGTTAACTATCATACTTACAAATATCACACTAAAGAAACTTCAATGGCTACGACTTACTACGTTACTCCAGCTCAAGTTGAGGTTTCTGGTGGGGAATATTTAGTGACAATGACTATTCGGACTAAGAAGAGCTTGAGTCCTTGGCCAGTTAAAGTTATCAGCATTGACGGCCAAAGTCCGATGAATGTGACTAAGACTCGGCATGGGTCTGACTATGATTATCGCTACGCCTTTAGAAGCTCTAACTTAAATCGAATGATTTCAAGTCAGATAAAGATTGATGTACCAAATATCTACAAGGCTACTCATATGGTAAGCTTCAAGTTTGATCAAACTGCTTTGCCTAAGCTAACTACTAGCGCTAATAGTAGTAAGAGTCAAACAAAAACTGCTAAGAAAGTAGTTACTCCAGTCAAACAATCCAGCACTAAAAAGCAAACGAGTCAAGCAGCTAGTCCAAATGATAAGCAACTAGAAGCCATCATGGCTCAAGCCAAAAAGCAATCAAAGGATGTCAAGAAACGGCAAATGGTCTTGGCAGAAGCGCAAGCTAAACAGAATTTAAAAAATCGTCAAGCTAACGAAAAAAATCAGAAGATGTTTTACTACTTAATTTTGGGAGGTATTTTGAACCTAATAATTCTAATTGTAGCGGCGGTGTTCTTTGTTTTTGGAATTAAGCCGGCAGGTTCAAGAGGAAAGCATGAAGAAGCATAGTGGATTAATTATCGGACTAGTCGTTTTGTTAGGGCTAGTTATTGCGGGAGCATTTTTTGGCAAGAAATATATCGATCAAAAAGTTGCTAATAATGAAAAAATCGTCGCTACTACGGTAGCTATTACGGAAATTTTTGATAAGTTGGATGTTAATTTGGCAGGCGTACCTTCAACTGAAGCTAGCTTGCCAGCAAGATATCGCAAATTGCCTAAGGTGGGAAATCCAATGAATCCGAGCGTTGAGAAGATTGCTTCGCTCAACCCAACCAAGGTATACGCTGTATCAACGCTAAAAGACCAATATGATCAATCCTTTAAAGAACAAAGCGTTGACGTTACTTATCTTAATCTTGATTCCGTAGCTGCTTTAAAGTCGACCCTAACTAGTTTGGGCAAGGAATATTATCGTCAAAAGCAGGCCGAACAGCAGATCAAAATAATTGATGAAGCTGTAGCTAAGGCTAAAGCACGCATCCATGGTCAAAAACCAAAGGTGTTGATTTTGATGGGATTACCTGGTGCAGGATATTTAATTTTGACTAATAAGTCTTACTTAGGCGACTTGGTACGTTTAGCTGGCGGGGAAAATTTATATAAATCTAAGAGTCAAATTTACTTAAATCCAAGCAATGAATCATTAGCTAAGCAAAACCCGGATCTGATCTTGCGCTTGTCACATGCCATGCCAAAGGTAACGATTCCGCAGTTTAAGCAGGAATTTAAGAGTAATCCTGTTTGGAAAAAGATGAAGGCGGTTAAAGAAGGAAAAGTTTATGATTTAAAGCAACCAACTTTTAACGCTTCTGCGAATATGGAAGTTTCCAAGGCAATTAAGAAATTAAGTCAGCTACTATATCCGGAGAATTAAGATGAAAAAAGCGGTAATAACCTATAGCTTGTTGACTATGATGATCATAGCAACGCTTTATTTTGCGCTAAGTCACGGAGCAAGCAATATTTCACTAACTAGTATGAGTCAGACGGATTTGAATTTGCTATTGAATATTAGATTGCCAAGAATTGTTTCTGCCTTAGTAGCTGGCGCAGCCTTGTCGATTAGCGGTTTGTTTTTTCAAGCCGCTTTTCGCAATCCAATAGCTGATCCGGGTATTATGGGGGTATCGTCAGCCGCTGGTTTATTTCAGACTTTGTTTGGCATTCTCTTTCCGGCGTTTTTCATTGGTAAAACTTTAGCTGCTGTTTTAGGCGCTTTAGTTGCGTTTGTGCTATTGATTCAATTTCAAAAATACTTTGACCCATTTAGATTGATTATCGTTGGTGTGGCTATCAATGCAGTATTTACTGGAATTGCAGAAGTCGTCACCAGCAAGGCTAGCAGCAGCTTAGCGACTAGCAGTTGGAGCTCGACTTTGATTTTGACTATTAGTGGAATCATCGGCTTGATCATAGCACTTGTTTTAGCTAATTGGGCTAATTATCTGAAGGTTAGCGATGAACAATTGAGTTCATTAGGAATTTCGGCGAGTTTTATTCGTTTAGTTCTTTTGCTTTTAGCGGTCTTTTTGGCAGGTGTGACGACAGCATGTTGCGGGGTATTAGCCTTTATTGGCATTATCGTGCCACAAGTTGGAAGAGCTATTTTAGGCCATGATTATCAAAAATTGACAACTTTTTCGATTATGGCAGGGAGCTGGTTGATGCTGTTTGTCGATACGCTAGGAAGAACAATTAACCCACCAAATGAAATTGCGGCTGGAACTTTGCTAGCGATTATTGGTGGTCCGATGATGATTGTTATTTTGCTAAGTATGAATCGAGGTAAGAGGGATGTTAGAAGCTAAAAATATCAATTTTTCATATGGTAAAAAGCAAATCCTCGATGATGTCTCGATCAAGCTAGCTGAACATCAAATCACCACGCTAATTGGCCCCAATGGTTCAGGCAAATCAACTTTGTTTAAATTGCTCACCAGGTCGCAAAAAGCGGATTCTGGTCAAGTTTTATTGGCAGATAAAGACATCTGGCAATATCCGGCTCGCGACTTTGCCAAAGAAGTTGCAATTGTTCATCAAAAAAATGATCTCTATGATGATTTGACGGTTGAAGAGCTAATCAAAATGGGCAGATTGCCATATGTCGGCTTAACTAAAGAAATCGATAATCAAGATGAAATAATCAAGCAAGTGATTGAATATTTGGAACTTGAACCAGTTAAAAATAAGTTGGTCTCGCAGCTTTCTGGCGGTCAGCAACAACGTGTTTGGCTGGGATTAGCCTTAGCTCAGCAGCCACGTTACTTATTCTTGGATGAGCCAACGACATATCTGGATTTGCACTTTCAGATGAGATTTTTGACCTTGTTAAAAAATTTAAATCAAACTACCAAATTAACTATTTGTATGATTTTGCATGATTTGAATCAGGCGCTTCACTATAGCGATCAAGTTGTTTTGCTTAGTCAGGGCAAAATAAAAAGCCAGGGCTTACCTGAAGAAGTAATTACCGAGGCTAATGTCAAAGAAAGTTTTGATATCAATTGCCGGATTATTGAAACTGAAGATGGCAAGTTTTTCCAGCAATTATAGTTCAGAATTAGATCGAGTCGAAAGGTTCGATCTTTTTTAGTACAGATTTTTAGTTTACCAAATAAGTCCAAAAACTGACCAGATAGGTACTTTTGGCCAAAAGAGAAAAATGTAGTGCTAGTATAGCTTGTGAGTCGAAGGGAAAGAAAATTATAGGTATTAAAAATGGAAAAAGATGATTTTTCTAAAGATATGTTATGGACAAAAACTGTTGGTTCGCATTCAAAGGTTGATCCTATACTTTGGATATTAATTGCTTTTGCTGCTTGCTTGATTATTGGATCTAAGTACATACCTACAATTAATAAGGGTAATTAGTTGGAAGTGCTAGAAATCAACATTTTCAGTAACGTGGTTTCTAGCACTTTTTAGGTTTTAAGTTTTTGTACTTATTCTGTATCTCAAATACCAAATAGGTACAAAAACCTACCAGATTGGTACATTTGCTGTATTTTTATTGGGGGGTAGTATAATGTGTATGTAATTTGAAGCTAGGCTTATTGTATTTGATAAGTTTAGCTATTGAATAAGGAATATGAGGTAGGAATTATGAATATTGCATATTTAGTAATTGGAGTTTTATTACTTCTTGGCGGACTTTACGCTTTCCGTCATACACAAAACTATTTGAAATTGAACACTGGTTCTAAGACCACTACTAGCAACCAATGGTGGGGCTTTGGCTTGTGGTTTGGTTACATCGCAGCAGGCATTTTTACTATTGTAGGTGTAATCTTGATCATAGTTTCGTTTTTCTAATTGTTAATTAGTCAGGACCTTGTTAGTCCTGGCTATTTTTATGTAATAAAAAAATCAGATCCGAAGATCTGATTCTAAAAATAAAGCCACTATCTATGCGACTAGTAAACCTAGGTAATTGATCAACTAGCCAAGCTAGCATATTAATGAGAACAGTAAATATAAGATATGCAAACAGATAGCTATTTTAATACGCCAACTTGTTTAAGACCAGCAAGAACGCGAGTTCCATGTGGTGAAACTTCTAAAGCCTTAGTCACGTCGTGACCAGCAAGATTGCCGTGGTGTTCACCACCTTGCCAATGTGGGTTACCAGTTACATCATAAACCTTGCCGTCAACAGCAACGTAAGCTTCGTGACCATCTTTACCATCAAATTTAGCTAATTCTTCAATAGTGAATTCTTGCATGAGACATCCTTCTTTCTTTTCTTAACTTTACAAGCTAATAGTAACACCGTGTCACCAAATAAGCAAATATTTTGAATCAATTTATTTATTTTTTTAAAACATTGTAAAAATAAGTATGAAAACACTTTCATAGTTTTGGAAAATAGGTTATAATAACAAACGTAGTCATAAATAAACCAATTTTTTCACACGACTGTCATGGTGAAAGATATGATCAAACAAAACATCAATTTTATTTTTGAAAGCGCACTATGGATATGAGATATTCGTATTTATAGTGCGTTTATTTAATTCTATGATTTTGGAGTGATTTTTGATGGAAGAAAATACTTTAAACATGCTAGCGGGCAAGCCATATCGTCCGGGAACCGATGAACTTAGATCCTTTAGTAGAAGGGCTCATCGTTTATCTTGGGAATACAATCAATTACCCGATACTGAAACAGAGCAAAGAAACAAAATTCTAGATGAGCTTTGTCCAGATCATGGCAAGGGCCTATATTTGCAGGGGCCAATTCAGTTTGACTATGGTCGTTTTACGCATTTTGGCGAAAATTGTTATGCTAACTTTAATTTGACAGTTTTAGACACCTGCCCAATTACGATTGGCAACAATGTCATGTTTGGGCCTAATGTGACTTTAGCTACACCTTTGCATCCCTTAGTTGCTGAGCAAAGAAGGGCTAGAGTGCAAGCAGATGGTAAGTTCGACGATATCGAATATGGCGCGCCAATCACGATTGGCGATGATTGCTGGCTAGCAAGTGGCGTCACAGTTTGCCCAGGAGTAACAATTGGCAAGGGTTGCGTAATCGGTGCTGGCAGCGTCGTGACTAAAGATATTCCAGATAATTCGCTAGCGGTAGGAGTACCAGCAAAAGTAGTCCGTCAAATCACTGATGAGGATCGACTTGAAGGGATGCCTTATTAATTTGAATATTTTTCAAACAACTCACTGTAAAACGCCTCCAACTATGATAAAATATAGGTGTATATAGGGGGGATTGCAGATGTTTGCAACAGTATTTTATTGGGTTGTAGTAGTTGCTGCAACTTTATGGGGCTTATGGTCATTAGCTTGGTCCTTAATTTATATGAGTAAGCACGAAAATGGAAATCTTTGGATTTTTGCAATTATTGATGCCTTAAGTACAATTGCCTTAGCAATTATCTATTTAATCTATAGTACTGAAGGCGGGCAGTGGTACTGGTTTGCTTCAATCCAAGGACAAATTGCTGGCGTTGTCTATGCCTTGTACTTCTTCATTGCATTGACAGTGTTCCAATTTATTTTCGGCTTTACCAAGAAGACCAAGAAAGCTTAGTTAACAAAATAAGATCAGGATTCAAAAAGAAAAATCCTGATCTTATTTTTATACCTGTCTTTCAAGTAGAGATTTGGCAATATGAGCCAAGTTCTTGCTAGCAGGGTATTGGCTAAAGTTTTCTTCTAAAATTGCTAAGGCTTTGTTTGTATATTGCTCTACCAAGCTTTGAGCTTGCTTGATCCCACCTAGTTCAGTTACTAACTGGTCAATTCTATTCAGCTGCTCGGCAGATAGATCCTTGCCAACTTTGACTAAGTCGTGTAATTCATTCGTCTTGTCTTTGGCTAGGGCAAAGATCAATGGCCCAGAATAAACGCCATTAACGACATCTTGCAAGACGGGCTTTTTAAAGACATCGCTATTAGACGTATAGTCCAAAATATCATCCCGTAATTGAAAGGCTGAACCAACCAATTCGCCAAACTTCTGTGCCTTGCGTGCCAATGATAGTGGCAATCCACCTTCAATCGCTCCGATATAGCAAGCATAGGCAAAGAGAATAGCGGTCTTACCCTTAATTTGCAACAAATATTGTTCAGTTGTAATTTCTAGGTTGTATTCGTTGCTAAATTGAGAGGTTTCGCCAGACAAAATTTCCTGCATAGCCTTGCTGTTGATTCTTAGGCTGGTAATTTTGGAAGTATTTTGGCAGAGTAGTTGCAATGAAAGAGCAAACAAGTAGTCTCCAGCGTAAAGGGCGATATGCTTGCCATATTTTGCTTGAATCGAACTGCGACCACGTCTCATGGGAGATTCATCGATAATATCATCATGAATCAAGGTCGCATTATGCAAGATTTCAACGGAGCTAGCAATGTTTAAAATTCGCTGGCCTTTGTTTTTTCTTCCCATTTCGCCAAATAGAATCACAAAAGCAGGTCGCAATTCTTTTCCAGCTACGGCAAAGTTATAGCGAATAGCTTCTCCCAGGTCGCCGTCAGCCATTTTTATCTGGTCAAGAATGATCTCTTGGACCTTTTCTAAATTCTTTTTCAAAGCTGGCATGTCCTGCCAGTATGCAAATTCTTGCATTAATTTACCTTTCTGTTAATGAGCAAATTTTTTTGAACAAACGATAATGCCTTCACGTAGCGCAATAAATAGCTAACGCCGGTTCCAACTAAGATCCCAGCTATAATGCCCGAAAGCGTTAAAATAGGCAAATATAGCAACAGATACTTGCTTTGAGCAATTAGCGAGGCGATTAGCAATTGACCAAAGTTGTGACTAACGCCACCGATTACGGATACTCCGATTAGACTCACAAATTTGGGGTAGGCAAATAGGAATAACTTCATCAAAAACAGGCTTAAAAAGGCGCCAGTTGCAGCATAGATAAAAGTTGAAACTCCACCTGAAATTAATGCTGTAATTGTGACCCGAAGGAAGGTCAGCAAGAGGCAATCTCTAAAAGGTAGAATTATTAGCGCCAGTAGAGTGATGATATTAGTTAGTCCTAATTTGGCTCCGGGTGCAAAGGCAAAAATAGGTGGAAAGCTTTGTTCAAATAATCCGATAATTATTCCTTGGGCACACAAAATGCCAACAAAGACATATCTTTCGAGTTCTTTATTATTTTGAATCATGGATTAACTAATGTGTGATCAAATTTCTTGTTTGAAGAATCTTTTGATTTATCTCCATTCTTAATTTCTATCAAAAATTTATGGGGAAGACAGACGATTGTTTGTCCAGCAGAATCTTTCCATCCCTGCTTGACGCACAATTGGTCCTTGCAGTTAGCATAAACCACGCGAATTCGCTGATTTTTAACTTCAACTGTATTTTCTTCGCCATCCTTATTAAACCGCCAAACAGTATTGTGAGCTAGGCTTATTTTTTTGACAGTTTGATTATTGACACGAATTACTGCATATAATTGCATTTTCTTCGCATCAGTTGGTGCTTGCTTGTTTGAGAGATATTTCAATGGAAAAAAACTAAGTACAAGCAAGGCTAAAATAATGACATAGTCGCCAATTTTCAGTTTTTTCAGTATATGCATAGCGGTCCCTAAATACAAAACAGCCCAGGATCATATCCTAGACTGTTTGAAGAATAAGTCTTAATTCTTAATACCGTTCTTGTCGACATAATAGATCGGCCGCAGAATACCATATCTTGCCTTGCCTAGAGTCTTTTCAAGCCATGGGACAAACCACATATCTAATCCAAATGCACGGCCAGAACCGTTCATAACAGCAATAGCGGCGAAGATCATCCAAACATTTACCCAGTAGTTCATTCCTGACAAGCAGAAAATAGCAACGAAGATGGCGCTCATTGCACCAGCAAACCAAGTGCAAAGGCCGATAACTAGCAAAACGCCTAGTAAAATTTCAAAGCAAGTCATGAACTTTTGTGCAAATAGGGCAGTTTCCTTATTTGGAATAACCACCTTGGTCATTGACTGTACCCAACTAGGCATTTGGTCAAAGACAGGCATTGGTGAATGACCGTAGTCATAGTTGAATGAGAATCTTGCTGCAGCAGCTGCGGTAGAGGCAGCTTTGCCTGAAGCAGCTGATGTAGCAGCAGCCTTGTTGCTTGCACCACTAGTTGCAGCTTGCACAAGCCATGGGAAGTGGAGCTGCAATTTGTTGCTGAACCAAGAACCAGAGCCTTGTACTTTGTACCAGCAGTCAACTAGCCACATCATACCAAGGAAAATTCTTAGTGGTACTGTCCATAATACATTGCCGTAGCGGTTAAGGTTGCCACGCCATAAGGTTGGACGCTTAATTCTGAACCATTCATCCATAATGTAGTGGAAGAGGTAGTAAGCTGAGTAGATTTGGATTAGGTAGATCATGTCCACCATATCTTTCATCAAGATAGCGAAGAATCCGCTCAAGTGGAAAGTGTTGACTAATGAGGCAACACCCCAAGCAGGCCCGACTGAAACCATGAATCCAGAATAAGTACCCTTGAACTTGACAGGCTCGCCACCGTTGATTTGGGCCAAAATGTTCTTAAAGGCGCATTTACCGGCAGACTCTGCTCCTTGAACAACTTGTGGCTCACCACGACCAGAACCATTAGAATCGTACATTGCCACGTCACCGATCACATAAACGTGTGGATCATTTGGCAATTGAGAATATTCATTAACTACGATTCTACCAGCTCTAGCAGTTTCAAAACCAAAGTCCTTAGCTGAATCAACCGCCTTAACGCCGGCTGTCCAAATCAAGGTTCTAGTTGGGAAAGTTGAGCCGTCTTTTAAGTCGACGTAGTCTTCATGAACGCCGACAACCCCAGTGTTGACGCGGATATCTACGCCATGCTTTTCCATGTAGCCTTGTGCTTTAGCAGCATCTGCACGGTCAAGCATGTTCATGACAGTTGGTGCCATTTCCATCATAGTGATCTTGATTTCGTCAGCATCTAAGTTGTATTTCTTAGCTAATTCTGGACGCCAGGAATTAAGTTCACCAGCCATTTCAGTTCCAGTAAAGCCAGTACCTACGATTACGAAGTTCAAGTATTGCTTTCTCTTTTCTGGGTCGCGTTCTCTAGCACCTAAGTGAACCATCAAGTCAATATGGTCGCGCAACTTTTCGGCATCATCAAGGCTACCTAAAGTAAAGCCATGTTCCTTGACGCCAGGAGTGCCAAAATCATTTGGCTGAGAACCAATTGCTAAAACAGTGTAGTCATATGGATAAGAGCCATATTTACCAACAACTAGCTTCTTTTCTTGATCAATCTTAGTAATTTCGTCAGTTACGACATCAACGTTCTTTCTACGTGAAAATAGACGTTGCAAATCATACTTAAGACTGTTAGCTTGAACACGGTTTGCCGCTACTTCATGTAAGGAAGTCATCATAGTCATATGTGGGTTTTTGTCCACTAGAGTAATTTTGACATCCTTATTCTTCTTTAACTTCTTTGCGAGGTGCTTAGCAGTATATAGACCGCCAAAGCCACCACCGACGATAACAATATTTGTTTGGGTCATTTGCCCATCCCCTCTTTAAGTCAAAACTTTTCTTACTCATTTTGATATAAGACACACTCTTATTATACAAAAGCTACTAGCTTTAATAAAGGATAATCAGCAATATTTTTCACAATATATCAAATGAGGTAATGATTATAGAATTCATTCAAAACTAATAGAAAGCGGACACAATTAGAATAAATAGGCAATTAATTATTGCATTACTGTCACGGTTATTCTATAATTTGGATGTGTGAAGTAGTACACAATAATGTGTAATTTTTAGTAATGTTAGGATAGGGATGTTTAAATTATGAAAGCAAAAAACATATTGTATAGTGCATCAGTTATCGCTTTATCAGCTATGATGCTAGGAGCATGTTCAACTACTGCGTCAAAGAGTGGCTCAGATTCTTCTGCAAAGACTAGTCAAACTAGCAAGAAGACTTCATCAGAAAAAGCTAAGACCACTAATGTTAAGAAGATTGCCGGTGCAGATCTTAAGGATGGTACTTACAAGCTTGAAGAAGACAACTACTACAACGGCTACAAGGTTGTAATGTCAATGACTGTCAAGGATGGCAAGATTACCAAGACTTCATATGACAATGTTAATAAGGATGGCAAGTCTAAGGCTGATGATGCTGCTTACGAAAAGCAAATGAAGAAGTTCGTCAAGATTGGACCAAAGGAATACATTCCTAAGTTAGCTAAGGAATTTGCAGACAACGGCAGCAACTCATCTGGCGTTCAAGTAGTTTCAGGTGCAACTAGCTCAACTTTGACTATGAGAAACTACATCAACCAATTAGTTCAAGCTGCTCAAAAGGGTGACACTGACACCATCCATATCAACAACAATAAGCCAATGAAGGATGGTACTTACAAGCTTGAACAAAAGAACTACTACAACGGTTATCGTCAAGTCTTCACTTTAGTAGTCAAGAAGGGTAAAGTTGCCGACTTGAAGTACGATCAAATCAACAAAGATGGTATGTCTAAGACTAAGGATGCTAAGTATGAAAAGGCCATGAAGAAGGTTAATGGCGTCGGTCCAAAGGAATACATTCCTAAGTTAGCTAAGGAATTCATGGATGCTAAGGGCAACATGGAAAAGGTTCAAGTAGTTTCAGGTGCTACTCATTCCTCAAACGACTTTATTTCATATGTTGAACAATTAATGAATGCTGCTCAAAAAGGCGACACTAAGACCATTATTGTCGACAACATTGTAACTAAGGAATAGTTTGATTTTCTAGAGAGTTTAATAAAGAATAGTTGCGTGGGGCAGTTGCCGCACGCAACTTTTATAAGGAAAGAAAAATGAAGCAAAGAAGCAAAATATTTCTAACTATCTTGCTAGTATTGATGCTCGTTGTGCCCATGAGCGCCTGCAGTACGCAAAGCAAAAAAGAAGCCGAGCCAAAAACGCAATTAACGACCACCCCAACTGAGGATACGCAATTTTTAATGGGAACGGTCTGCACGATTAAAATCTACAATAAGAAAAAGAGTAAGGCGCTAGAAGATGGCTTTGATCGAATTAAAGAATTAGCTGACAAAATAACGGTCAACCAAAAGGGAAGCGAAGTCGACAAAATCAACGCTCAAGCGGGAATTAAACCTGTCAAAGTTTCAAAAGACGTCTTTGACTTGTGTCAAAAGGCTTATTACTACAGTCAAAATTCTGATGATTCCTTTGATATGGCAATTGGACCGATCACTAGTCTATGGCGAATTGGTTTTCCAGATGCAAGAAAGCCAAGTCAAAAGGAAATTTCTGCTCGCTTGCCATTAGTTGACTACCATCAGGTGGTTTTAAATGCTGATAAGCAAACAGTTTACCTTAAGAAAAAGGGCATGAAGCTAGATTTGGGCGGAATCGCCAAGGGCTTTATTACCGATCAAGTTAAGCAAGTCTTGCAAAAAGATGGGGTAACTAGCGCAATTATTGACCTAGGCGGAAATGTCTATGTTCTTGGAGTTTCGCCTACTAACCACAGCAACTGGACTGTGGGTATTCAAGATCCTAAGAGAAGTCGCGGAACAGCGATTGGTTCTTTACCTGGAATGAATAAGACGATCGTAACTTCTGGGATTTATGAGCGCTATCTGAAGGTTGGCAAGACGGTTTATAGCCACTTGATGAATCCCAAAACGGGTTATCCTTTCCAAAATAATTTGATGGGTGTTTCAATCATTACTAAGAATTCGGTCGATGGGGATGCCTTGTCGACGGCAACTTTTGATAAAGGCTTGAAAAAGGGCTATCAGTACATTGAAGCTAAAAAAGGCACAGATGCGATCTTTATTACCAGAGACCGCAAAGTCTATGTTACTAGTGGCTTAAAAGATAAATTTAAACTCTTTAAAGACAGTGGCTACAAGCTAGAGGAACTGAAATAATTTTGCTACAAATTGTTTACAGGTATATATTATTTTGCAGAAAGCGCTTATAATAAGAGTTAAGAAAAATGTTTTAGGAATACGAGGTGCATTATTATGAAAAAAGCTTTAGTAGGTGCAGGTGCAGTTATTGCTGGTATCGGTGCAGGATATGCTGCAATTAAATTGCTTCACAAAAAGTCTGAAGTCGTAGAAGACATCGAAGACGAAGACCGTGGCGTTTCTCCAATTGAAGAAGTTGAAGAAGAAAAAGACGAAAAGATTAAGCCTACAGCAGATGCAATCAATCGTCCATACAAACCAATCGAGTATTAATTATAAGTTCTAAAAAACTTGCAAAAGCATTGCCTCTTGAGGCAGTGCTTTTTTACGTTTGGCGTTATGAAATTTTTAATGTTTAGAAAATTTTTAAAATTAGATACTTGCATCTTTACAAAAGAGGTGTATAATCCTGTAATTATAAATAAAGAAAGGACATGGTTAGATGAAGCTATCCAAAACGACGATCCTGACAATTCTATGTGGCTTCCTAACTTTCGATGGGTTAGCCATGTTGTTTTCAGGATTGGTACTACAAATGACTGAGACAAGTGATTTCGATGTGACCAATTATGCTTTAGATGCTAATATGATGGCATTTGGAATGATTTTTGTCGGGATAATTATGATTTTTGCGTTTGGTGCGTTATTTATTAATGATTGGGCTAGACTCAAGAATGTACACTCAAAATGCGTTAAGTTTAGATAAATTTAAAAATGTCGGCTGAAGATGCCGGCATTTTTTATTGCTCAAAATTAGAATCGATGTATCAAAATGTTATGGTAAAGCAGCTCTAATGCGATAAGGACGGGATTTATTTGTACTATAATCAAAGATGGTTGTTATATTTTGCTATAAAAATCTTTGGTCTACACCGGCAAATGTAAATATTTTACTAAAAACTGTTTTTATTTAATATATTTGTAGTAAAATGAAGGTAGCAGGTGTATGTGCACGAAAGGATACCTATTATGCTGATAATTGACGGTAAAAGGGTTAATAAAGTTGAAAAAATACTGTCCACTCAGCCTTTCAATAAACTTAATATTAGTTTAACATCGCAAGATTTGAGTATTGTATCTGGAGATGCATTTGAAATTAGATTCCATGGCCCTAAGGATTTGATTCCAAATGTAAAAATTGGCGATGAAAGAGCGACTATTGTTGGTCCTAAAAAACCTTATCGGTTTCTATTACTTAGTGTGAAAACAGGAACAGAGAATTTTTTAGAGGTGACAGTTCCTAAACAGATGAGACTTGAAGAAGTACAATTGCAACTTATTAGCGGAGATAGTAAGTTGCAGGGACTATCTGTTGAAGAATTAGAAACTAAGAGTTCTAGCGGGAACGTTTTTATTAGTAATTGCCAGATTGAAGATGGCGAGATTAAGACAGTTAGTGGGAACTGTAATATCAACCGAACTAGCTTTACTTATTTAGAATCAAGATTGAAGACTGGTAATAACGATATCAGTAATTGTAGAATTAAGAATGTTGGCGAACTTTATACTATTAGCGGCAATAATTCTGTTAGAAAGACGCCGATTACTAAACTGAAATATTCGGCGATTGATGGAATAACTCGGGTGTCGGATAATTATGAAGTTGCGCAAGATTATGATAATATATTTGTGCTAGAAACTATTAACGGTAACAATCTTATAAGGTAGGTGCAGATGATGAAGATATCAGTTCCATTGAATAATGATTATTTGGCAGATGAATTTGGAAAATATGCTACAGACGAAGATATGGTTGCTGGCAAACCTGCTAAAAGTTTTCCAATTGAGATTAAAGATGCTCCAGCAGCTACTAAATCTTATGCAATTTATTTCCGAGACTATGATTCAGTTCCAGTCTGCGGTTTTGTGTGGATTCATTGGCTAGCAGCTAATATTCCAGCTGATCAAGTGATGATTCCGGCAGATGCAAGTAGACAAAAGACAATTCCAATGATTCAGGGAAGAAATAGCAATGGCAGTAAGTTTTTGCCTAAGTCAGATGCAATTATAAACGGCTATACAGGCCCGCAACCACCTGACAGGGATCATTACTATGCCTTGACTATTTACGCCTTAGATCGCGAATTAGACCTGCCAGAAGGCTTTTACTTAAATGAATTTAGAAGGGCGCTTGATGGTCACATTTTGGCTAAGGCTAGCGTAGAATTATTAAGTAGAGTTTAAAATTTTTAAAATAACCAACGAAAGTTGGTTATTTTTTAAAAAAAGAGTAAAATACTTGTGTAAGCGTAAACAAATTGATAATTGAAAGGACTTCTTTATGGGAAGAAAAGTATTTTTAGTCGGCGATGGTGCTGTTGGATCAACCTTCGCTAATGATTTGTTACAAAATGTACAAGTAGATGAATTGGTTATTTGCGATGTTGCAAAGGATAGAGCCTTTGGCGATACGCTTGATATTGAAGATATTACTCCTTTTACTGGTAATACCAAAGTTCGTACTGGCGAGTATTCAGAAGCTGGCGATGCAGATGTCTGCGTAATTACTGCCGGTGTTCCAAGAAAACCTGGCGAAACTCGTTTAGACTTGATTGCTAAGAATGTCAAGATTTTGCAAAGCATTGTCAAGCCAGTAGTTGATTCAGGCTTTAAAGGCGTTTTCGTTGTATCCGCTAACCCAGTGGACATTTTGACTACTTTAACCCAAAAGCTCTCAGGCTTTCCTAAGAGCAGAGTAATTGGTACAGGAACTTCATTAGACTCTATGCGTTTGCGCGTAGAAATTTCTAAGCGCTTGAATGTACCAGTTACAGATGTTTATGCCATGGTTTTGGGTGAACACGGCGATACTTCCTTTGAAAACTTTCAAGAAGCTATGATTGGCGATAAGCCATTGCGTTCTTTTGAAGAATTGACTGATGAAGTACTCGAAGAAATTGAAACCGAAATTCGCAAAAAGGGTGGCAAGATTATCGCTAACAAGGGAGCTACTTACTACGGTGTAGCTATGATGTTGACGCAAATCGTTAAGTCAATTCTTGAAAATAAGGCAATCTGCTTGCCTGTTTCCGCTCCTATTGATGGCGAATATGGTATTAAGCATAACTTGTACTTGGGTACTCCTGCCGTAATTGATGGTCGTGGAATCGTAGAAGTAATCCAAACACCTTTGACAGATCAAGAACAAGCCAAGATGCAATTCTCAGCTGACAAGATGGCTGAAGCTTTGGCATCAATCGAATTGTAAAAAGACAAAAATTGTAAAAAGACAAAAAGGAAACTTTGCTCAAATGGGGCAAAGTTTCCTTTTGTTTATCAGATAAATTATTTGCTCTTGATGTAGTTTTGACCATCGCCAGCTGGGGCAGTGGACTTACCAAGAAAGGCTACTAGAACTACAATGGTAATTACATATGGGGCAATTTGCATGTAAACTGATGGAATCTTGGAAATCAGTGGCAACTGGCTACCAATAATACTCAAACTTTGGGCAAAGCCAAAGAAAAGCGATGAGAGCATAGCACCTAATGGGTTCCATTTACCAAAGATAACCGCAGCTAGGGCCATAAATCCTTGCCCAACAATTGTTGAAACGGAGAAGTTACCAGCAATTGCTTGAGCAAAAACAGCACCGCCGATTCCGGCTAAAAAGCCAGAGATAAGTACGCCACAGTAGCGCATCAAGTAGACGTTGACACCCATTGTGTCGGCTGCTTGTGGGTTTTCACCAGATGAGCGAAGCTCTAGGCCAAAGCGAGTCTTGTACAAGATCCACCATAAGAGGATGGCGATCAAGATTCCGCACCAAGCTGGGGCAGACGTATTAGTGAAAAAGATCGGTCCAATCACTGGAATCTTTGATAAGCCTGGAAAACTGTAGTAACCGAAGTTAGCAGTAATGTTTTCAGTTTGACCTTTGTCATAGATAGCTTTAATCAAGAAAACACCTAAAGGTGGAGCCATCAAGTTTAACACCGTACCAGAAATAACGTGATCAGCACGGAGATTAATTGTGGCAATTGCGTGAAAAAGAGCGAAGATGATTCCTACAAGTCCGCCAACTAATGCGCCAAGCCAAGGCGTTAATCGGCCAAGCGAATCAGCGAAAGTTAGGTTGAAGATTACTGATGAGAATGCTCCCATCGTCATAATACCTTCAAGACCAATGTTAACGACACCGGAATTTTCACTGTAAACTCCACCTAAGGAGGCGAAGATCAATGGTGCAGAATAAACTAAAGTTGAAGACACAATCAGTGCCATCATAGATATAAAGTTCATGTTATTCCCCTCCTTGCTCTGACTTATCGGCGCTTATTTTGGCTGCTGGAGACTTCTTATCTTTGAACAATAGGCCGATTACGTAGTTGATTGCCACGAAAAAGATAATAGCAGCAATAACGATTGAGACGATTTCATAAGGAATACCGGCCATGGTCTGCATCCCTAGGCCACCGATTTTAAGGATGGAGAAAAGAATGGCAGCGATCAAAATGCCGGCTGCTGTACCGCCACCTAGAAGGGCAACGGATAAGCCATCCCAACCAATATCAACGCTGGCAGTTTGGGTGAAGTAATTTTGGTAAGTTCCAAGTCCTTGAACCACCCCGCCAAGTCCGGCAAAGGCACCAGATAAAAGCATGGAAACGACGATATTCTTCTTATCGGACATTCCGGCATAGCGTGAAGCAAATGGGTTCATTCCGACAGCTTTAATTTCAAAACCGACAGTAGTTTTCTTCATTAAGAACCAGTAAATGACAATTGCGATTAAAGCAATGAAGATACCAGCACTAATTCTTGAACTACCAAACATTTCGCTAAGCCATGGAATATGAAGCGAACCGTTAGCAGGGATAGTCTTGGTAGTATCGGTATCTACTCTGAGCTTGCTGGACATGACTTGTTGCATCAAGTATTGGCTAGAGTAGAGTACGATGTAGTTAAGCATGATAGTAGAAATAACTTCGTTAGTACCAAAATATGCTCTAAGCAAACCAGCAATACCAGCAACGATTGCGCCAGCTAAGGCCCCGATGATAATTGCTAATGGCAACAAAATCGCCTTTGGCATATTAGGATGAGCCAAAACGAACCAGATGGAGCTTAGCCAACCAGCTTGTGCTTGACCAGGCAAACCGATGTTGAAAAAGCCAGCTGTTGAAGCGATTGAAAAACCAATTGCTACAAAGATCAATGGTGTGGCTTCACGGATAGTTTCACCAATTCCGTTCATATTTCCTAGGGCACTTTCAAACATTGAAGTGTAGCCCTCAATTGGATTGTAAGCCCAAATAAGCATGATGATTGCCCCAACCAAGAATCCGGCAAGAACCGAAATAATAGGGACTAAGATGCTTTTGGCTTTGGCAGAGACTTTAAACACGACTAGCACCTTCTTTTCCTTTGTTTACACCGGTCATTAACAAACCTAATTCAGTCTCACTAGTGCTTTCTGGACGAACTTCACCAGATTTTTTGCCGTCGTGAAGAACTAGAATTCGATCAGACAATTGCATAATTTCGCTCAATTCGTAAGAGATAAGCAAAATTGCCTTGCCGGCATCTCTTTCGGCTAACAATTGTTTATGGATGTATTCAATTGCACCTACGTCCAAACCACGAGTTGGCTGGAAGGCGATGATTAGATCGCTGCCCCGATCAAGCTCGCGGGCGATGATCAATTTTTGCTGGTTACCACCGGATAATTCGCCGGCAGCCAAGTTTTCGCTAGTTGTTCTAACATCGAACTTCTTGATCAATTCTTTGGCATGTTGATGAATTGCCGGGAAGTTCATGATTCCGTGCTTGGAATATGGTTCTTGATAGTAGGTTTGCAAAGCTAGGTTCTCAGCCAAGGTTAATGGCAGGATCAAGCCGTATTTTTGCCGGTCAGCAGGGATGCTGGATACGCCTGATTCGGTAATCTTGCGGGCTTTTTGATTCGTTAGATCTTCTCCTTTAATCAAAACATTGCCGCTTTCGACTTTTCTAAGACCAGTCAGGGCTTCAACTAATTCATCTTGTCCGTTGCCATCGATTCCGGCAATTCCAAGGATTTCGCCTGATTTAATTTTAAATGATAATCCTTTGACCGCTAAGTTACCCCGGCTTTCCTTAACTTTTAAGTCATTGACTTGCAAAATAGTCTTGCCTAAATGTGCTTCTTCTTTATCAAGGTTCATTTGAACGTGGCGACCAACCATCAATTCGGCTAACTTTTCATCTGACACATCTTTAACTACGAAGGTTCCCACACTCTTGCCGGCGCGGATAACAGTAACGCGGTCAGCTACAGCCTTGATTTCGTCAAGCTTGTGAGTGATCAAGATGATTGATTTTCCTTCTTTGGCCAGACCTTTCAAGATTTTGATGAATTCAGTAATTTCTTGCGGGGTCAAAACGGCAGTAGGCTCATCGAAAATTAAGATGTCGGCTCCGCGGTAGAGCACTTTTAGAATTTCCGTTCTTTGTTGTTGAGCCACAGTAATGTCAGAGATTCTGGCATTAGGGTCAACGGTTAAGCCGTAGCGCTGAGATAGTTCGAAAATTTGCTTTTTAGCGGTTTTGAAATCTAGTTTAAGACCCTTGGTTGGTTCATAGCCAAGGATAATATTTTCCAAAACGCTAAAGGCATTAGCTAGCATAAAGTGCTGGTGCACCATACCGATTCCTAGGTCTTTGGCTACAGTTGGATTTTTGATTTCTACTTTTTCTTGACGGACCAAAATTTCACCACTAGTTGGTTCCAGCAGACCGGAAAGAATACTCATTAGAGTAGACTTGCCGGCACCATTTTCGCCTAACAGTGCCAAGATCTCGCCTTTTTTTAGGGTTAAATTGATATCGTCGTTGGCTTTGAAGCCATTAAAATCTTTGACGATATGTCGCATTTCAATAATGCTTTGATTTTCTTGGTTCATAGCTGCAATTCTTTCTATTAAAAAAGCTGGGACGCTAGTCCCAGCCTGCTAACTTGTTAGACTTATTTAGATAAAAGTATATTGGATGATTTATAAACTACTTGGATGGGGAAGTAGCAACCTTGATCTTTCCATTGATGATTTGAGTTCTAGCTTTTTGAACAGCTGTCCAAGTTGAACTTGAAAGGTTACCCTTGGTAATTGAAACACCGTTGCCCTTTAATGAGTAAACTAAGTGCTTGCCACCAGGGAACTTGCCCTTGTATGCGTCGTTAGCAATTGACTTAACAGCAACATCAAGACCCTTCAAAACAGAAGTCAAAGTAAAGTTAGACTTTTGACCACCTTTAGCAGTGTAGTTACCAAGATTTGCTTGGTCAACGTCAACCCCGATAACCCAAACTTTCTTGTCAACTGAGCGAGTAGTGTTAAGGTCCTTAGCTTCTTGGAAGACACCGTTACCTGCGTTACCAGCAGCTTGGTAGATGATGTCTGCCTTGTTAGCGTACATTGATTGAGCAATTGACTTAGCCTTGTCAGTTGAAGTGAAGTTACCGATGTATTGAGTTTGAACGGTGATCTTCTTGTTAAGAGCCTTAGCACCGTCGGCTACACCTTGCTTGAATCCAGCTTCGAACAAATCGATAATGGTTGATTTAGCACCACCAATAAAACCAACCTTGTTAGTCTTAGTAGTGTAAGCAGCGGCTAAACCACCCAAGTATGAAGCTTCGTTACTCTTGAAAGTGGCAGAAGCAACGTTCTTGCCAGGAACAACACTATCGATAATTACGAAGTTCTTCTTTGGATTCTTCTTGGCAGAAGCCTTAACTGAGTCAGCTAACATGTAACCAACACCGTAGATGGTTTGGTAGCCGGCACTGGCAGCTTGGTTCAAGTTAGGAGTGAAGTCACTAGCACTACTTGATTCGAAGTATTGGTAGCCACCTTTACCTTGCTTAAGACCATGTTCTTTTCCGTACTCTTGGAAACCTTTCCAGGCAGCTTGGTTAAATGAGTGGTCATCAACACCGTTAGAGTCGGTGATTAGGGCAACAGATTTAGAAGTATCACTACTGCTATTGCCTGAACCACCTTGCTTCTTACCAGAACAAGCAGTAAGAGTTAAACCAACTGCTGTCATAACTAAACCAAAAGAAAAAATCTTCTTAAGTTGCGAGTTCATAATATTCCTCCGAAAATGATAACACGAACGTTTTCAATATTATACTATCATTTGATCCGAATTTTTTCAATTGCAAACTACTGCTATAAAAAGATTTTATAATGACAGCGCTTTAAATACTTATATTTCTAAATAATGTTTTTTAATTGTTTTTTGGATGAATAGCTACTTTGATTTCGCTTTTTAGAATTTGACAGCGAGCTTGTCGAGCTGCCTTCCATGCGCTAGTAGAAACTTGACCATTGGTAATAGAAACACCATCGTTTTCCAAACCGAAGATCAAATCTTTGCCGCCAGGGAACTTGCCTTGGTAAGCAAGGTCAGCAATTTTCTTAGTTGCAACATTGACGCCAGTAATTACTGAAGTCAAAACAAAGTTGGACTTTTGTCCGCCTTTAGCGCTGTAATTGCCAAGGTTTGATTGATCGACATCAACCCCGATAACCCAAACTTTCTTATCAGCAGGACGGGTTTGGTTAAGAGCTTTAGCTTCTTGGAATAACCCGTCTCCGGCGCCGCCAGCAGCATGGAAGATGATGTCTGCTTTTTTGGCATACATTGATTGGGCGATTGATTTAGCCTTGTCAGAACTGGTGAAATTACCAATATATTGGTTCAAAATTGTAATCTTTTTACCCATCTTTTTAGCGGTATCTCTCACGCCTTGAGCAAAGCCAGCATCAAAAAGATCTACAATATCGCCGTGAGCACCACCGATAAAGCCAACAACGCCGCTCTTAGTAGTCTTAGCTGCAACAACGCCAGCTAGATATGAAGCATCTTGACTCTTGAAGTTTGCGGAAGCAACATTCTTTTGTCCTTTGATTTGATCGTCGATAATAACGAAGTTCTTCTTAGGATACTTTTTGGCTTCTGAACTGATTGCATCCTTTAAGCTGTAGCCAACGCCGAAAATAGTTTGGTAGCCGGCATTAACTGCTTCATCAATATTAGGAACGAAATCAGATGGGCCACTGGTTTGGAAGTATTGGTAGCCGTTTTTGCCGCGTGAAAGGTTATGAGCCTTACCATAAGCTAAAAATCCATTCCAAGCAGATTGATTGAAGGAGTGGTCATTAACCCCATTGCCATCCGTGATTAAAGCGACTGAATTTTTCGCATTTGAGCTGCTATTGCCCGAGCCACCTTGCTTTTTACCAGAACAAGCAGTCAAAACCAATCCGCAGGCAATAACAATTCCTGCTAATGAAAAAACTTTCTTTGTCTTAAACATATTCAATTCCTTCCCTGTGTTAAATAACAAAAAGGATAATAACAATATTTGGTATCGGTGTCAAAGCACTAATACTAGATAATGTGTTTCACTGAGAGGGATTAAATTAATTTAATCCCGTTATCACGGGGATTGTGTTAGATCAAAAAAATTTTCAAAAAAATTAGTTTCACATACAAGATTTTGAGAATAAATTTGGCATATACCACTAGATCTTGAATTTGAGCATATTGTTTGGGAATAAGTCGGGTAGGTGTTAGAATTCTTATAAAGTTAATTTCAACTTTTATAGCTATTACTCGAGAAGGCATGGAAAGTACGCCTTCTTTTTTGTGTACTAGTTGCTTTAAATCTGATATTCTTTGATAAAGTACTAAGAAGGATTGAAAAATACATTGGAAAAGATATTAAGTATTATTGTTCCGGCTTACAATTCACAGGACTACCTTGAACGTTGCGTCAATTCGTTAGTTGTGGCTGGAAAGCAGGTTGAGGTTATTTTGGTTGATGATGGTTCTTTAGATAGAACTGGTCAGATTATGGATGAATATCAGACCCGTTTTCCAGAAATAATTAAAGTGATTCATCAAGAAAATCGAGGTCACGGCGGAGCAATCAATAATGGGCTTAAGCAGGCTAGCGGCAAATATATCAAGATTTGCGATAGTGATGACTGGCTAGACGTTTCAGGCTTGAATAAGCTGCTATCTTTGATTAACGATTTAGAGCAAAAGCAAATTACGCTAGACATGATTTTGACTAACTACGTTTACGACCGAGTTGCAGTCAAGAAAAATAAAGTGATTCGTTTTCCTAATTTGCCACAGGCTAAAGTCTTTGGTTGGAAAAGCGTACATTTGAAACTTGGACAATACTTTATGATGCATTCGGTAATCTACCGCCGGACACTTTTAACTAAAGAAGCCCAAATCAGTTTGCCTGAGCATGTTTCGTACGAGGACAATATTTTCGTCTTTGAACCACTTAAATACGTCAACAAGATGATTTATTTTGATATTAATCTATATCATTACTTCATTGGCCGAGACGATCAATCGGTTAATGAAAGTGTGATGCTAAGAAAGATTGATCAACAATTGCTTGTAAATAAGCGAATGATCGATTTCTATAGCAAAAATATCGATCCTAAAGCACCAATGGCTAAATATATGCGCTTTTATCTCGAAATTGTGATGGCAATTTCTTCAATTATCCTGATCCGCGGAAAAGATGAGCAGTATTTACGCGTTAAGGAAGAATTGTGGCTTTACTTAAGAAAGCATAATCCAAAATTATATCGAAGCTTTAAGCATCGGCTACTAGGAATTTTCTTGAATCTACCAGGCAAGCCTGGACGAAAGATTGCTAGTGGTCTATATCTAGCAGCCCATGCGATTTACGGTTTTAATTAGGCCGAGCTTTTTGGAAGCTATTTTTTCACAAGCATGGTATAATGAACTCAACTAGGAAATATATTATCGTTATATACAAATTTATCTAGTAATAATTCACAAACTCCAAAGAACGGCGCGTTGCCGTTCTTTTTACTAGGGGGGATTTTATGAGAATCAATATTTTGCAACATACTCCAAGCGAAGGACCTGGATCGATTCAAACTTGGGCAGACAACAATGGCCATGAGGCCTATATCTATCACCCAGCTCAATTTGGCAAATTGCCATCAGCTGACCAAACAGATATGCTAGTTATTTTAGGCGGACCAATGAGTCCAAATGATGACTTTTTATGGATTAAACAAGAGCGTGAGCTGATTAAGGAGCTACTAAAAGAAGATAAGCCAATGTACGGGGCATGTTTTGGCGCGCAGCAGATTGCTAAATGTCTTGGCGCTAACATTACTAAGGCAGCTCATAAGGAAGTGGGCTGGGCAGAAGTTGCTAAAATTGGGGATACTTTAGTTGATTTCCCTGAAAAGGCGATGGCCTTGCATTGGCATGAGGAAATGTTTGAACTTCCTCAAGGAGCAGAGCTAATTTTCTCAAGCAAATTGCATCAAAATCAAGGCTTCATCTATGGCAAGCACGTAATGGGCTTGCAATTCCACTTTGAACCTCTTACTCGAGATGTCCGGACCATGGTAATTAATGATGGAGATTATACATTAGACCATAACGATTTAAAGCAAAGCCCTCAGGAGATTATGGATCATGGCGTACCATCAGAAAATGCTGGATTGATGGCTAAACTACTTGATCAAATTACTAAGTAGGTTAATTAGAATATAAATAAAGAAAAAGGTGTCTGGAAATATCTTACAGACACCTTTTAAAATCAAAAACACCATAAAATGGTGTCTTCGTCTAAATAGTATTTAACTAGAGAGTTTTAATACGCCTTGCTAGTGAGAAAAGCGCTTAGATATAATGTAACACTTTTTGTGTCCGCTTACAATTAAAAACTAAAAATAGTAAAACATTCTGCGCAAGCTTGTTATTATCCGTGTTTTTTCTTATAGTTAAGGATAAGAATTTATACAGAAAGCTGATTTTATGAATTATTTAGTTGTTGGAGCAGGCTTATTTGGTGCGACTTTTGCCCATGAAGCAGCCAAAAATGGACATAATGTAACGGTTATTGAAAAGCGCGATCACTTAGCTGGCAACGTTTATACCAAAGAAGTTGATGGTATTCAGGTTCATCAATATGGTGCTCATATTTTTCACACCTCTAACGAGCGAGTTTGGAAGTATGTCAATCAATTTGCAAAATTTAATCGCTATACCAACAGTCCGATTGCCAATTTCCATGGCGAAATTTATAATCTTCCCTTTAATATGAATACTTTCCACCAAATGTGGGGCGTTGAAACACCTAAGCAGGCAATGGATAAGCTAAAAGAGCAGCGAGCTGAAATGGCTGGCCGAGAAATACATAACTTAGAAGAGCAGGCAATTTCGCTAGTTGGCCGGGATATCTATGAAAAATTGATCAAAGGCTACACTGAAAAGCAATGGGGCAAGAAGACCACAGATTTGCCAGCCTTTATCATCAAGCGTTTGCCAGTGCGTTTTGTTTACGACAATAATTACTTTAACGATGACTACCAAGGCATTCCAATTGGCGGATATACTAATTTAGTTAAGCAAATGCTTGCTAGCGATCAGATCAAGCTGCAATTGAATACCAACTTTTTTGACCAAAAAGATAAATACTTAGAGCAATATGATCAAGTAATTTTTACTGGGATGATTGATGAGTTCTATCAATATCAATTGGGCGAATTGGAATATCGCTCCTTGAAGTTTGAAACTGAGGAATTAGCAATCGGCAACTACCAAGGCAATGCCGTTGTAAATTATACTGATAGCCAAACGCCATACACCCGAGTGATTGAACATAAGCATTTCGAATTTGGCCAAGGCGATGAAAACAAAACGATTATCACCAAAGAATACCCAGCAAACTGGAAGCAAGGCGATGAGCCATATTATCCAGTAAATGATCAGCGCAATAATGATTTGTTTGCCAAGTATCAAGAATTGGCTAAAAAGGATAAGCAGGTAATCTTTGGCGGCCGGCTTGGTCAATATAAATACTACAATATGGATCAAGTGATTCAACAGGCATTACTACTGACAGATAGCTTGTTTTCAAGCGGTGAAACAAAAATCTAGTCCATATAAGTTTAGATAATCGCTTACATGATTGAATTATTAACCATGTTTAAGTTATACGTAGTGAAACATCGACGAAAACGTTGATATAATAGGGTTTTTAGAGGTTTGAATGACTAATCCACAGACTGTCTTAAAAGAAACATTTGGATATACAAATTTTAGGCCAGGACAAGAGGAAGTAATCAAAAAGGTACTCAATGGAGAGAATGTTTTGGCGGTTATGCCAACAGGAGCAGGCAAGTCGATTTGCTACCAAGTTCCTGCCTTGATCAATGAGGGAGTAACTTTGGTTATTTCGCCCTTGATTTCCTTGATGAAAGATCAGATTGATTCTCTGCATCAAAATGGTATTGAAGCAGCAGCGCTTAATTCGACTACGCCACAAAAAGAAGTAAATCCCATTTTGCGTCAGGCATATGAAGGAAAAATCAAGTTGCTCTATTTGACGCCCGAACGACTGGCGATGGATTATTTTCGCTATCAGCTAAACTTCCTTGATATTTCTCTGGTTGCGGTAGATGAGGCCCACTGTATTTCTCAATGGGGTCATGATTTTCGGCCAGCTTACCGGCAGATATTAGAGGGAATCAATTCGCTCAGGCAGCGTCCAAATATCTTAGCTTTAACAGCTACAGCAACGCCTAATGTTCAGGCCGATATTGCTAAGCAATTAGATATTCCCCAGCAGAATTTTGTTATTACTTCTTTTGCTAGACCCAATCTTAGCTTCCAATTGGTCAACTCGCCAAAAAATACGGATATGTATATTTATAATTATATTAATGCACACCAAGAAGAGCCTGGTATCATCTATACAAACACACGCAAAAAAGTTGAGGCATTGACTGATTTTTTATGCAAAAAAGGCATCAAGGCTGTTAGTTATCATGGCGGGATGAATAATAAGGAGCGGTCGAGGGTTCAAGATGACTTTCAGTTTGATCGCACTCAGGTAATTGTTGCAACGAATGCTTTTGGCATGGGGATCGACAAGAGCAATGTGCGCTTTGTCGTTCATGCAAACAGTAGCAGCAACATTGAGTCTTACTATCAAGAAGCCGGACGAGCTGGAAGAGATGGATCAGCTTGTGAGGCAGTTATGCTCTATCATCCGGGAGATTCAGCGACATATCGCTGGTTTATCGATCAGTCAGAGGCTGAAGATGAATATAAAAAGACCCAGTACAGCAAATTGGCCGTTATTACGCAATATGCTAATACGGAAGATTGCTTGCAGCAGTTTATCGTGCGCTATTTCGGTCAAGATTGCCCGCCATGCGGCAAGTGCAGCAACTGCTTAGACCAAAGAAAATTGGAAGATGTGACGACTCAGGCAAAAAAGGTTATTGCCATGGTTTACGAGCTTGATGGTCGATTTGGCAAGAGTGTGGTAGCCCAAGCTGTAACTGGTTCAAAGAGTCAGCGGATGAAAGAAATTGGTGCTCAGATGCTTGAACATTATGGCTCGCTAAAATTGCCTCAAACTGAGGTAAACAGTCTGATCAATTATCTGATTACGAAAGATTTGCTAGAGACAACTAACGATCAGTATCCTTTAGTCCGCGTGACTAATTCAGGCTGGGATGTATTAGATGGAAAATTGCAGGTCTTTAGACGTAGCCAAGGCAAGATTGTAGCTCATAGAGAATTTGACCAGCAATCTGTTGAAGGGGCGCTTTTTGGCATCTTAAAAGAAAAACGACTCGAACTTGCTAAAAAGCAGGGCGTACCGGCCTTTATGATTTTTTCGGATAAGAGTTTGTATGAAATGGCGCAAGTCAAACCAAAAACGCCAGCTGAATTTCTCGAAATCAGTGGCGTTGGTCAAACTAAAATGCAAAATTATGGTCAGGAAATGCTGACGGTAATCAATGAATACTTGCAAAAATAAGAAAGGCTATGTTCCAAATGAGGGACATAGCTTTTTAAATTTATTTATTGCTTTGCAAAGCTCGTTTGATTCGCTTGAAGAAGCTAGTTTCGTCAGTTTGAAGAACTAGTCTTGGGTAGAAGCGACGAATAGCGATGAAGGATACAATTGTAAAAATCACTAGAATGGCAGCTGAGATAAAGATCTTCCAGCTAGCAACATCGCCAGAAATGATTCTCAATGGCATCGTGAATGAAGAAATAAATGGAATGTATGAGCTAATAACAATTAGTGGATTGTCTGGACTATTAGCAAAAGTAATTCCCAAAATAAAGCCAATTACAACCAAAATAGTTAGTGGCTGAGCAGCTTTATTAGCATCTTCTGCCTTATTGACCAAGGCACCACAAATAGCAGAGTAGACGATAAATAGGAAAATATCCAAGATAACGAAGACTAAACTCCAAGACCAGAAGTTAGCCATGATTTCATTTAAGAATGGCTTAGCTTGGTTGATGAAGCTAGTAAAGAAGTCGGTTTTCAGTAGGATGTAGTAACCAGCCAGGCCTGAGATGACATAAATCAAGATATGAGTGATTACTTCGCCGATAATACCGATGATTTTTCCATCGAAATAGTTCTCTCCAGGCATACTTGAGAAGATGATTTCCATAATTTTGGTACCTTTTTCCTTGGCAATGTCGCTGGAGATAATTTGGCTGTAAGTTAAGACAATGAAGTAAAGACCAAAGAGCAGAACATAGAAGACGGCTTTTTTGGCGAATTTTTGTCCTTCTTTTTGATCTTTTGCCTTATTAGAGCTGATCTTTTCATTGAAAATAACCTGCTTGCTTAAGCTTTGAATTTGCTTTTGGCTCAGTTTAGCCTCGATCACATTTTTATTTTGCTGAATGGTATTCAAAGGAATCTGCAAGGCTTGCTTTTCCTCAGCTGAAAGACTCTTATCGCTATAGTAAGTGGCATGAAGTTGGCCATTTTCTTGTTTTATTTCAAGATATCCTTTGATTTTTTCTTTATGGTAGGCTTTTTTTGCTTGGGCAATATTATCGTATGATTTATATTGCTTGCCTAAACTCGCAGTTACTTGTTTTTGTGAGCTAATTAAGCCGATTTTATCGCTGGTGCTGCTTTCAAAAGCGCTAGCGGTATTCTTGCCAGATATATAGCCAATTCCAGCACTAAAAAGGATAAAGATAATTGGCGACAAGACCATCAAGAGGAAGGACCAATTCTTAACGGCTCTTAGATAAGTTTCTTTAGCAACAATCCAAGTCTTATTCATTTTCTTTGCCTCCAGCCTTTAGTTTGAAAATTTCTTCAAGAGTTGGTGGTTCTTGAGAAAAAGTACGGATATATTGTCCAGAAGAAAGAATTTGGAACAATTCAGGGCCATATGATTGATCAGTCAAAATCAACTTGTAGCTTCCATCATTAAGGGGATGCACTTCTTCAACGCCTGGCAATTGAGCTAGTTCTTCTTTAGACTTGTCGGTTCTAATAAATAATCTAGTTAGACCGTAACTTTCTCTAACTTCATTAATCGTGCCATTAAGGACCACATGGCCATTATTGATCATGATAATGTCATCGCACAATTCTTCAACGTTGCCCATATTGTGGTCTGAAAAGATAACCGTTGCCCCGTGCTTTTTGAGCTCAAGGATAACTTTCTTCATTAAGTCGACGTTTACTGGGTCTAGTCCGCTGAATGGCTCATCCAAGATCACAAGGGAAGGGTCATGGATTAAAGTAGCAATTAATTGTACCTTTTGTTGGTTACCTTTTGAGAGTGTTTTGATCTTGTCGCTACTTTTGCCTTTGACTTGAAGTTTATCAAACCACTGGTCTAATCGAGCCTTGGTCTCTTGATTTTTAAGTCCATTTAAACTAGCTAAAAATCTAACTTGATCATAGATTGTCAATTTTTGCAACAGACTCCGCTCTTCAGGCAAATAGCCAATTTGGTTGTAGTCTGCTGGGGAGAAATCATGGCCATTGATTTTAATTTCACCTTGATACTTGACGAATTTTAAAATGCTATGGAATAGGGTCGTTTTGCCAGAGCCGTTCTTTCCAATTAAGCCGATGATTCTGCCGTCTTTAGCGATAAGGTCGATATCAAATAGAACCTGCTTATCGCCATATTTTTTGTTTAGATTTTTGATTTCTAACACAGTGACCCTCCAAATATTTATGAATAAACTTTTTGTATGTATTTTATATTGAAATTGTATCATGATAATGCATCAAAGCAAAGATATTTTACATTATTTTGATAAGCAATATTTTAAACATTCGAATTTGGTATAAAAAAAGCCTAATTCTGAAATTCAACAGAATTAGACATATTTTTAGAAACGATTATTTTCAAATACGGTGTAAGAACGTGAATCATAGCGAGAACGACTGTAAGAATATTCAACCGGGGTACCGTTAGTCAGCCAGACAAGTTGCTCTAGTTCAAGCATTGGGTCATCTGGGGCTGCATGAAGGAACTTCTTATCAAGATCATCAGGCTTAGAAGCTAAGATTCGCCGATAAGCTCGGCCAAACTTCAAATTAAGATCATGGTGAATGTAGTGGTAAACCGATTTGCTCAAAATTTCTTCATCAAGATCTGGTACGGTCTTGAGTGGCATGAAAGTATGCTCAATCACAAATGGCTCTCCATCAAGCAGTCTTAAACGAATAATGTCATACACGGGTTCATTTTTCTTGAGGGAGAGGTTTTTTTGGATTTCTGGGCTAGGGAATTCGACTGTGAAGTGCAATACCTGACTAGTTACTCGGCCTTTGCCCATTTCTGTATCTAAGCCCATGAAGAAGTTGGCTGGGGTATCAGTTTTAGATTTAATTGGAATAGGAGCTGAAACATAGGTTCCAAGGCCAGATTGTTTGTAAACTAATCCCTTGCGTTCAAGGCCATCGATGGCCTTTTTGACTGTTAGCCGGCTGACGCCAAATTCTTTAGCTAGAGTTTCCTGATCAGGTAAAAGCTCGTCGGGATGATATTGTCCAGATTTGATTCTTTTTTTAATTTCTTGCGCTACTTGTATATATTTAGCAGTTGGCATAAAAATACCCACTTTCTGTGCGATTAAACTCTCAAATTGTGCTGATTAAAATAAAATTTTCTTAGTAAAGAATATAACCAAATGCTATAGATGTAAATATTATTATGATGATTTTTTATCTTGAAGTGAAGCAAAATAAACCCAGAAGAGTTATCTTCTGAGTTTATTTGAACTATTTACTTTCTGCTGCTTTGTGTTCGCGTTCAAGTAAGATCTTGTCGTACTTTCTAGCAAATGGCCAGTAAATTAAAGTGGAGATAAGTAAAGTACATGCTTGCCAGATAGCCATCTTCCAGCCACCGATAAGGAAACCAGAAATAATAGCAGGAGTAGTCCAAGGGGCTGCAACACCGTTAAGTGGTGGTACGATTCCAGTGCTGATAACTAGGTAAGTTGAAGCAGCTACAACAACAGGAGTTAAGAAGAATGGAATTACGAGGAAAGGATTCATAACAATTGGCAAACCGAAGAGGAATGGTTCGTTAATGTTGAAAAGACCTGGTACTAATTCAAGCTTACCAATTTCTTTCAATTGTTTAGATCTTGCAGCTACGAAGATGAAAATAATCAAACCAATGGTGATACCTGAACCAGTTAAGTTAATAAAGTTGTTGTAAAATTCGTTAGTAACAATGTGTGCGCCTTGAGCTAAGGTAAGCTTGCCAGCGTGGAAGAGGTTGGCGTTGTCAGCAGTGTTAGCTTGAAGCATAGGAGCAACAAGGGAACCCATGATCAAACCACCGTGAACACCGAAGAACCAGAAGAATGGAACTAAGAAACCGATAGCTAATGCTCCACCGAAGGAGTCAGAGATACCTTGAAGAGGAATTTGTAGGGTATTGTAGATCCAGGTAAGGAAGTCGGAGTGAGCAAAAGTGCTAAATGCTGCGTAAATCAACATACCGCCAGTAAGTAAGATACCTGATGGAATCATAGCAGTAAATTGGTTTGAAACAGCTGCTGGAACTTGCTTTGGCAACTTAATAGTCCAACCAGCCTTCATGATCTTGCTGTAGATCCAACCAACAAGCAAACCAACTAAGATGGCAGCAATCATACCGTCACCACCAAGCCACTTGGTGTTAATAACGCCAGTAACTGGTGACTTCATGTAGTCTTGAATGATTTGAGGAAGTTTATCAATGTTGGCAGTAACTGCTTTAGCAGCCATGGTAGATTTGCCAGAAGCAATACCATTTGTCAAAGCACCAAGCATAGGGTTATCAACTGACAAGTTTTGCAACATCAAGAAGATAGCTGCAGAAGTCAAACCTGGTGCAAGAGGTTCATATCCTTCGTTTTTAACGTAAATGTAGGCAATACCGATAGCTGCCCATAGACCCATTAAGGAGAAGGTAGTGCTGTAAGCTTGGCTGAAGAATGCGCCCCAACCTGATGCGTTAATTGCATTAGATACAGCTGGAATAGGAATATTACTTAAAATTAAGAAAATAGAACCAATAATGATAAATGGCAATGAGTAAATCATTCCGTTTTGCAAAGCAACAATTGCTTTGGTATTAACAAACTTCATGATTGGTGGTAGCAACTTTTGGTTGATAAAGTTGCTGAAACCTGACGGTTTTTCTTGTGACATAATTATCCTCCAATAGATAAAAACTAGATTTTCCTGTAAAGGCTTTCAAAAGCTTACGGATAAAGTATAGCATAAAAATTGTCAAAGTAAACACTAATTAAAACAAAAATATATATTTTTAAATAAGATGGAGAAAGAAATCTAATTAGAATAGGCGTATGTAAGCATTTTTATTTTTTTGACACAATGATATTTGTTATAATAGGTGACAAAAAATGACACTTATTGAGGTGAAAAATGCAAAAATCAGCCCGTCTTAATCAAGAATTGATCTTTTTATCTGATAAAAAAAGCTTTAACCTGCAAGATTTGATGAATGAATTTCAAATATCAAAAAGAACGGCTTTGCGGGATTTAGAAGCTTTAGAAGAATTAGGTATGGCCTTTTATTCAACCCCTGGTCGAAGTGGAGGCTATCAGCTCATGCAAACTAAACTCTTGACGCCGATATATTTTAGTCAAGAAGAAATCACCGCCATCTTCTTTGCTCTTAAGGCAATGACGATTATGTCAGAGACACCATTTACTAGATCCTTTAGTCAGATTCGCGATAAGCTACTAAAGAATTTATCTGACACTAGCAAAGTGCAGGTTGAAAAAGCGCAAGAAGTGGTGGTTTTTTACAATATTCCGGCAGTATCTTATTCAGGAAACCTCGATCAACTGTTGCAAGCGATCTTAAAAGACCGGGTAGTTGAGTTAGACTATCATGATAAAAAGGTGCAGCTTCAGCCATATCAACTGTTTTACCGAGATGGATATTGGTTTTGTGCAGGGTTAGATCTATTAACTAGCAATTGGTGGAATTATCGAACAGATGAGATTGATGATTTTAAGTTGTTAAAGTCGCTTAAGGCGCCATATAGCAGGGATGAGCTTGCCCAATTTGCTGAAGCGGGGGATAAGATCGCTCGTGGTAATCGTTTTAGCGTAGATCTGACAGAGAAGGGCAAGGCCCACTTTTTGCGCAATCCTTATCCAAATATGCAATTGGTGGAAAATAAGCAGCAGTTGCAATTAATCGGAACTTACAATAAGCATGTCTTTGATTTTTTGGTCGACTATTTAATTACTTTTGCGACAGAGATTCATAATATTAAACCAGACGAATTGCGGCAGGCATACTTAAAACGGGTGCTTGAAATGCTCAATCATAACTTTTAATGCGCTTTAAAATAAAGGTGTCACTATCTGACAGTATTTTTTGGCATAATGATCACAAGAAGAAAATATCAGTAGCGAGTAAAAATAAAGAGGTAGAACAATGACATCATATTTAAATGACCAAACAAGCAACCAAGAATTTTTAGACTTTGTAGTTGATGAAATCCATAACGTAGTAGTTTCAGGAGTAACTAAAAACGGCTTGCCTGCTGCACAGGTTTGCGACATGTTAATGAATAAAGATGGCAAGCTTTACATGACTACCAGTGTCAAGAATCCATTCTTTGCTAGTTTGATGAGCCAAGAAAAAGTGTTGGTTAACGGCTATAAGGGTGATGGCACCATGGATTCTTGTGGTTTTTCAATTCAAGGTAAGATTAAGAATTTGGAACATGAATATCTAGAAGAAGTCTTCGAGAAGAATCCATACTTGTACGAAATTTATGAAGATAATTTAGAAGAAGCCAAGCAAGATTTGCGCATCTTAGAAATTACGCCAATTAGAGCAGGATTCTTAGACCACCGCTTCAAGCCTGCATACATGAGAAGCTTTAACTTTTAAAAAAGACCTATTCGATCTAGAGGATACAAAGCGTATCTGAATCGAATAGGTTTTTGTTTTGCTTGAATTATTGTTTTTTCGATAGCAAATGCAAGATGGTGGCTAAGATTAAAGCAACGATTGCAATGATTAAATCGCAGCTAAATGCTAGGCCAATAGAATTAGTGGAAAGCTTACCCGTAATAATTGGAACCGTAAATGAAGCAATTGAACCAAAGAAGTAAAAGACGCCAGTTACTAATCCGCGATGCTGAGGGTAAAGCCTCATGAAGGCAACCAAGGCTGCTTGCATGATGCCACTGGCAGCACTTAAGGCAGTCATATTTTGCGCCACAATCAAGAGAGCGAATCCATGGGCAATGTAGTTGAGATAAAGGCTGAGGGAAAGGCGGTTGATTCCCTTGTTAGTTCTAGATTTTTCCATGATCTAAATCCTTTCAAACCATAATAATAAATTACATAGTGAAAGCGGTTTAAAAACATAAAACAAATGAACGGAATTAATCAGGTTTTTTAATCAATTGCAAAATAAAAAGAAACCACCGAAGTGGTTTCCGTATTAATCAATCTTATTAATTGCTATTTAAGCAAAGTTTGAAGGCCAGCTGCCAAGAATGCGCCAACGATAGGTCCAAACATTGGAATCCAAGCGTATGACCAGTTAGCGTCTGACTTGTTTGGAACTGGCAAAATAGTGTAGGCAAGTCTAGGAGCCCAATCACGAGCAGGGTTCATAGCAAAACCAGTAACACCACCTAAACCTAAACCGATAACCATGATCATCATACCAACGATGAATGGCTTCAAGCCTTTATCAAAGTCACCTAAGTTAAGCAAAACGAATACTAACATGAAAGTAGCAATAATTTCGCTGATAAAGTTGTTAAGTCCGTTGTAGATAGGTGCACCAGTTGCAAAAATACCAACGCTATTACCTTCTGCAGGGCTCTTGCTTTCCTTGAAGTGTTGGTAGTAGTGAATAATTACCATAGTAGCACCAAGGAAGGCACCAAGGAATTGTCCGCAGATGTATGGCAATACTTCGCTCCATGGGAAGTAGCCGAATGTAGCAAATGCTAATGTAACAGCAGGGTTTAAGTGTCCTTCAGCACCGAAGCTAGCAGCAACATAAACACCAAAGGTAATAGCCATACCCCAACCGAAGGTTAAAGCTAACCAGCTAGAACCGTTTGAATAAGTCTTCTTCAAGTTGAAACCGGCACCGATACCAACACCGAAGATGATAAGTACAAAAGTACCTAAGAATTCTCCTAGAAATCCTGACATAAAAAATCCTCCATAAAATAAACTGACAAAAAGATTTTACCGAAAATATTCAAAAAATGAAAGTAGGAAAGCCTTTTCAGATCTATATTTTGTGGAGAAAATAAAATAATTTTTGTCAATAAAGAAAAATCCGAACAATAAAAGGATAACTGAGATATCTCAGCTATCCTTTTAAAATTATTTATCGATCTTCTTTAAGACCTTTTGATATTCACGAATTGTGTTGAAGTTAGAGTCCTTAGCGTCAACATAACCATAGTGGTTGTAGATGCTTTCCATCATTTGGTTACCCTTCTTGGTCTTGATAATTTCCTTGAAGGCTGAAGCAATCTTCTTGCGCCACTTGTTAGACAAGTCGCTTCTGACAGAAATTGTATCGTTAGGAATCCACTTAGTGAAGTAGATAGGAACAACATCCTTCATAACCTTTGGTTCATCGTGAGCCGCAATGGTACGAGCATCCGCAAAGACAAATGCTGCATCAACGTCGCCGTTGTAAACTGATAAAACAGCTTGGTCAGCACCCTTGATGTTGACAAGGTTAGCGTCCTTAACTACGTTTAAGCCCTTCTTGTAAAGTTCAACGATAGGGAAGACGTAGCCAGAAGATGAAGTTGGGTCTTGAATACCGATCTTCTTGCCCTTGAGGTCTTTCCAAGACTTGATCTTTGAGCCCTTCTTAACGATGATCATGGCACGGTAGGCATGCATTAACTTGTTGTTGAGCTTACCACTTGGTTCGTCGTAGCCGTAGCGTTCGGCTTGCAACAATACATCAGCGATTCCGCGCTTATGGGCTAAAACATAAGCGTCAGGTGGCATAAAGCCAACATCAACTTTCTTTGATGCCATAGCTTCAACCAAACCGTTGTAGTCAGTTGAAACAGTTACGTGAACTGGGATGCCAAGTTTCTTCTTAAGCATGCTTTCAAGCGGCTTAGCCTTTGCTTCGATAGTATTGGCTTGAGTACTTGGAACAAATTGTACGTTTAGCACTTTAGGTTCATAGCTCTTTTTGCTTGAGCTGCTACTACTTTTGCTGCCATTTGAGCAGGCTGCTAGCGCTGTGGCAGCAAGCAATGCTACTGCACCGACGACAAGTTTTTTAAACTTCATGAAATGCCTCCAAAATATTGCTTAATAATGTGTGCTATTTTGTTATAGCAAGAAATGACTCATTCGTCAACAGTAAATATGAATAATTTTAATGTAGTGTATCAAAAATGTACGGATTTTTGGTAAAATAAATAAAACCAGCCTAACTATCAGGGCATAATAATTGACAAATGGTCTCTGTGTGTACTAAAATTACAAAAATTAGTCTACATAGAGACAAAAGGCGGCGAATTGAATGCAAGAAAGACTAGCTGAAGAATTGAATATTATCTCCATAAGCATCTCTCATGCATATCACTATTGGAGCAAAAAACATGGCTTTAAGGACTATGAAACCATTGTTTTCTACGAATTATTGACGCATGATCAGATGACTTTGACTGAAATAGTCAAAAGGTCAAACTTTCCTAAGCAAAGCATCAGCAAGGGTATTCACCGCTTGCTAGAACATGGCTATCTTGAACAGTTTGTCGATAAAAGCGACAGCCGCATTAAATGGTGCCGTTTAACGTCTAAAGGGATGGCTTTTGCTAAGGAGAAGGTCATGCCTTTGGTTGAAATCGAAGACAAGATTACCCAAAAGATGGGAAAAGACAAGGCCGTTTTGCTCAATCAACTAATTGGAGAATGGAACGAAATCTTTTGGACTGAATTAAAAGAAAGGTAGGCGAACTCAATGAAGATATTATTGCCATATTTTAAGAAGTATTGGCGGGATGTAGTACTGACAACAGTTTTTGTAATTATTTCAGCCTTTGCTAGTCTCTTCCAGCCACGCGTTTTGGAAAATATTCAAAAAGCTTTAATCAAGGATCAAACTTCCGGAGTAATCAATGACGGTTTGTGGTTGATTATCTTGGCAATTGTTTCGATTGCTAGTGGTATCTTGAGCGTTTTTTATTCAGCTAAGCTTGCCCAAAACATTACTAGTGATCTAAGAGAGACGACTTATAGCAAGATTCAATCATTTTCTTTTGCTAATATCGAATATTTCTCAACAGGTTCTTTGACAACTAGATTGATCAACGACATGAACCAGGTGACTAACTTATTGATGAACCTATTTTTACAATTGTTGAGAATGCCAATTTTGATTGTAGGTTCAATTATTTTCTCAATTATTACTATTCCTCGATATTGGTGGGCTACCTTATTGATGACCGGCCTGATCATTTTTATCGGGAGCTGGGTCTTGAAGAAAATGGGTATAGTTTTTGAAAAATTCCAGGGTACAATGGACGAAATTTCTACTCAAGCTAAGGAAACTTTGCAAGGGGTAAGAGTAGTTAAGTCCTTCAATCAAGAGGATCAAGAAGTCAAAAAATTCGACCAGACTTCTGACCGTTTGAACGGATATAACTTGCAAATTGGTTACTGGTTCTCAACGATTATGCCAGCCTTCTTATTGATGGGCTATTTGATCATTGCCTTAGTAACCTACTTAATTGGTACTAGTATCAAGTCTCATCCGGCCGATGTTGCAGTTATCTCGCCATACTTAAACTACATTTTGACTTTGCTATTTTGCTCATTGAATGTTGGAATGGTTTCGATGACTTTCACTAGAGGTAATGTTTCTTTACGCAGAATTAAAGAAGTTTTGGATACTAAGCCAGACGTAGTTTTCAATGAAAAAGTACCAAAATCTGCCTTGGCTGGTTCAATCGAATTTGATGATGTTTCCTTTACTTACCAAGGAAATACTGATCCAACTTTGGAACATATCTCGTTTAAAGCTAATGCTGGCGAGCAGATCGGAATTATTGGGGCAACTGGTTCAGGTAAATCAACTTTAGCTCAATTGATTGCCCGCATTTATGACCCTACAGCCGGAAAGGTTAAGATTGGCGGATCTGACTTAAGAGAAGTATCCGAAGAGGCTTTGCGCAAAACTGTGGCCTTTGTTTTGCAAAAGGCGATCCTCTTTTCTGGAACAATCAAGAGCAACTTGAAGCAGGGAAATAGCGAAGCAACAAACTATGAAATTGAGCGAGCAGCCCAAATGGCCCAAGCGCAGGAGTTTATTCAGCGCTATAGCGATAACTACGATCATGAAGTAGAAGAACGCTCTGCCAACCTATCAGGTGGTCAAAAGCAGCGTTTGTCGATTGCTCGTGGCTTGATTAGTGGGGCACCGATTTTGATTTTGGATGATTCAACTTCAGCACTTGATGCCGAATCTGAAAAGAAGGTCCAACAAGCCCTTGAAAAAGAATTGACTGGAACTACAACGGTGATCATTGCCGAAAAACTTGTCTCAGTCATGCATGCTGACAAGATTTTGGTACTAGATCAAGGAAAATTGGTCGCTCAAGGAACACACAAAGAATTGCTTAAGAGTTCCCCAATCTATCAAGAAATCTATCAAACTCAAAAAGCCAAAGAAAAGAGAGGTGACCTGTAATGCAAAAACAAAAAACGCCTTGGCAATACTTTGTCAGCTACTTAAAGCCATTTTGGAAGGGGATTTTGACGGTAGTGCTTCTGTCGCTAATCTCTAACGTTGCCAATATTATTGCGCCAAAATATCTCGGAAATGCCGTGACTGATTTGACGCACTTTGTTTCAAGCGGCTTCCATAACCAGGGCAACATTGCTGACTTTTATTCGGCTTTAGGCAAGATGATTGCCTTTTACGCTTTATCGATTATTACGATGTTCATCTCTTGGATTATCACTACTAGATTCAATGCTCATGCAACTAACCATATGAGAAAGAATCTATTTGGCAAATTCCAAAGAATGACCATTCGCTATTTCGACAATCATCAAGATGGTAAGCTTTTGTCCTTGTTCACTTCTGACCTTGATAATGTTTATAACGCGCTAAACAATGCCGTTTTTGAAATAATTGCTCAATCAATTGGCTTAATTGGCACGGTCATCATGATGTTTATGATCAACGTCAAATTAGCCATTGCCACTATTATTTCTACGCCATTTGTCTTAATTTTGAGCATTTGGATTATGAAAAAAGCCAAGAAGTATCTTGACTTGCAACAGGATGAAATTTCTAACTTAAACGGTTATATCAACGAACAGATCAATGGTCAAAAAGTCATTATCGCCAATGGCTTGCAGGAAGATTCAATTGCGGGATTTAAGGGCTATAACGGAAAAGTTAAAGATGCCATGTTCAAGGGGCAATTCTATTCAGGCATCTTGTTCCCATTGATGAATGGATTGTCGCTGCTTAACCTTGCGATCGTAATCGGCTACGGCGCTTACATGATTGTGAGCGGCGAAGTAACTAAGGCGGTTGGACTTGGATTGATCGTAATGTTTGTCGAATATTCACAAAATTACTTCTTCCCATTGACCCAAGTAACGTCAATCTACTCAATGATTCAACTAGCTATTGCTGGTGCAAAAAGACTTGCTCGCGTTGAAGCTCAAGAAGAGGAAGACCAAGTTGCAGATGGTCAAGAATTGACTAAGCTAGAACAAGGCGTTTCCTTGAAGGATGTGCACTTTTCATATAAAGAAGGCAAAGAAATCCTGCATGGCGTTTCAATTGACGTTGATAAGGGCAATTCTGTTGCCTTAGTTGGTCCAACTGGCTCAGGCAAGACGACAGTGATGAATTTGCTCAATCGCTTCTATGACATCGACAGCGGCAGTATCACTTTTGATGGAAAAAACATTCGCAATTTAACCTTGCAGTCGCTTCGCAACAATGTAGGGATTGTTTTGCAAGAATCTGTTATCTTTACGGGAACTATTTTGGATAATATTCGCTATGGCAAACCGAATGCTAGTCTAGGCGAGGTAATTGCTGTTGCCAAAGAAGCCAATATTCATGATTTCATCGATAGTTTGCCAGATAAGTACGATACCAAGGTAACGGATGAAAATTCGCTCTTTTCAACTGGCCAAAAACAGTTGATTTCAATTGCAAGAACGCTTTTAACTGATCCGGACTTCTTAATTTTGGATGAGGCAACGTCAAACGTTGATACTGTTACCGAAGAAAAGATTCAAAAGGCGATGGATAACGTGATTAAGGGCAGAACCAGCTTTGTAATTGCTCACCGCTTAAAGACGATTCTAAACTCAGACAAGATCGTTGTTTTGCAAAACGGCAATATTATTGAAACAGGCAACCACCATGAACTTTTGGCTCAAAAAGGCTTCTATTACAAACTCTACACTAGCCAAATGGCCTTTGAATAAGCAAAAATGGATCTATTTTTGCATAATTATGCGAAAATAGGGATGAGGTGATTATATGAACGAAAAGTTAGATGCTATTTCTGATGCAAGTTCAGCTGCATCTGGACATAAAAGCGAAGCAACAAAAAGTCCTTGGCCTGGTCCTAAAGGGATGATTCCTGTGACTAGTGGCCAAGCAGAGGATGCTAATGTCCATAATCGGGCATATTTGGACAATATTTTGGTTGAAATGCGCGTAATCGATGCAGTTAAGCCAGATTTAACAACAGAAATCTTCGGCCATAAATTTAGCTCGCCATTGACTTTGGCTGCTATTTCTCATCTTGACAAGATTTATCAAGATAGTGGTCGCAGTCCAATGCATGAAAAAACTATGGCTGCTAAGAGAGCCAATATCTTGAACTGGATCGGAATGGAAAGCGATCAAGATTATGAGCGCATTACTCGTGAAGCTGGTCCAAGCGTTAGAATCGTCAAGCCTTTTGCTGATCATGACCGGATTATTGATGAATTGCAATTTGCACAAAAGCTCGGTGCAGTAGCAGTCGGTATTGATATTGACCATGTTCCGGGTACGGATGGCAATTATGATGTGGTTGATGGGATTAAGCTTGGTCCGATCACTCAGGAAGATTTGGCAAAATATGTTGCTAGCGTCGACATTCCTTTTGTCGCTAAAGGAGTGTTGTCTGTCTTTGATGCGCTCAAGGCTAAAAAAGCTGGTGTTAGCGCAATCGTCGTCTCACACCACCACGGCCGTTTGCCATTTGGTGTTCCACCATTGCAAGTTTTGCCTGAGATTATCGAAGCTTTGGCCGGATCAGGAATCAAAATTTTTGTTGATGGCTCCTTAATGTCAGGCTATGACGCTTATAAGGCACTTGCAATGGGTGCTGATGCTGTTTTGATTGGTCGCGGTATTTTGTCAGAGCTGTTAGATAGTGGCGAAAATGCAGTAATCGAAAAAATCGAGCAGATGAACCAAGAGCTAAGTGAGTTGATGATGTATACTAACGTTAAAGATACAAAATCATTCGACTCATCAGTATTACATATTCAATGATAGCAATAAAGTAACCGCTTTAAAAAGTGGCTATTTTTACTTTTAGGGTTCAGTTAGTTATAAATTGGTGTTAAACTTAACGTATTGTATATAATCGTTTTTTATAGGAGAAGTTACGATGAAAACAATCAAACAATTAAAATCACCATTTGCTTTTAAAGCACCTAAGTTGAGCGATGATCATAAAGTTGAGCGCTATTTCAAGTCAGTTCCCTTTTATAAGCCAACTGAATTGAAGGAAATGAAAAATTTAGCTAAGAAGCTTGGCGTAAAAGAATTAGCTGTTAAGGACGAAAGCAGTCGCTTTGGCATAAATTCTTTTAAAGGTGCTGGTGGTTTATATGCAATGGGCATGTGCATTGCCGAAAAAGCAGGCTTAGATACTGATAATTTGACCTACGATGATTTAATGAAGCCAGAAGTTAAGGAAGTTGCCCAAAAGTTAACGTTCTACTCCGCTACTGATGGTAACCATGGACGTGGAATTGCTTGGTCAGCTAGCGTGTTAGGGACTAAGGCAGTAATCAGAATGCCAAAAGGCTCAAAGCAAATCAGAGTTGAACATATTCGCAAGATTCAAAATACTGATGTTGAAATTACTGATAAAAACTATGACAATACCGTTAAAGAAGTTGAACAAATGTGTCAAGCTGATCCAAATGGCATCATGATTCAAGATACTGCTTGGGAAGGTTATGAAAAGATTCCTGGTTGGATTATCAAGGGTTATGGCTTGATTGTTGATGAATTTTTGTACCAAATGGAAGACAAGCCTACTCATATTTTCTTGCAAGCTGGCGTTGGTTCACTAGCTGCTGGAATTGTCTTAGGTCTTGAGGAGAGAATGGCTCCAGAAGAGTTACCGGTTATTACAGTGGTTGAACCAGAAACAGTTGCTTGCTTCTACTTGTCTGCCGAAATCGGCGATGGAGAGCGTCATAATCTTGAAGGTCACACTAAGACAATGATGGCCGGACTTAACTGTCAGACTCCAAGTATTGCTGCTTGGCCAATTTTGCGCGATAGCGCTAAGTTTTATGGTACTTTAAGCGAAGATGTAGATGCACAAGGAATGTCAGTCTTGGCTCATCCATTAGCAGACGATCCAAAGGTAGTTTCAGGTGAATCTGGTGCAGCTGGTTTTGCTTATATTTATGAAGTCTTGTCTAATCCAGAACTTGCAGACAAGCGCAAGGAATTAGGCATCGATGAAAACTCAAGAATCATTGTTTTGAGCACTGAAGGCGATACTGATCCAGATAACTATCAAGAAGTAGTAACTGACAAGCGCTGGTTAAAAGATTAATAGCATAAAAGCTATAAGAAAAAGGAACAATTGGCTAAAAAGCCGATTGTTCCTTTTTGGTGTATGATTGTACAATTTCAATAAAAATTATCTAATACCTAAAACGTGCTCCTTGGCATGAACTAGTTCAGTGATCATGTGGCAGTAAGGAGTAGGGATGCCTAATTCATCACCTTTTCTAGCTACTGCACCATTGATGTAATCAATTTCGGTTAAGCGGTGATTTTGCACCAAATCTTGATGCATTGAAGGGTAGTGCTCAGCGGCTACTTCTGCTGTGTGCATTACATAGTCGGTGATTGCTTTTTCATCAAGCGTAACGCCAGTTGCCTGGCCCACTTCAACGAATTCGTGAATAATCGTGTGAACAACCTTGAGCGCATCTTCGCTGGCAAAGAATTCGCCGATTGTGCAATCTTCAAGCGCACAAGTTGAGTTCATTGTGCCGTTAACGCAAGCTTTGCGCCAGATTGAAGGTACAACATCCTTGTCGTAGGTTACGTTTAAGCCGGCTTGGTTAAGGACATCAACGATCTTTTCGGCTTCTTTTTCGCCATTTGGATCGATTGATTGCAAGTTGACTGAACCAGTTGCCTTAAGAATTGCTACGCCAGGACCTTGCAAGCCAGCAGTCCAAACAGTTACACCCATCAGAATATTTTTTTCAGGGATGTATTGCTTGATGACATCTTCGTGACCTAAACCATTTAATAGGCAAAGCACCTTGGTATTTTCGCCGATAACTTGTTCAATGTCTTTGAGCATGGCTGGCAATTGCATGGCCTTAGTGAACAAAATAATCAAATCAGCTGGTTCAGTCGCTTCTTCGGGATGCATGATTGGAATTTTGACATTATCTTCTTTGTCGCCAGTAATAGTTAGACCATTTTTCTTAATGGCTTGAATATGGTCTTCCCACTTGTCGAGCAAAACAACCTTGTTGCCTGCCTTAAATAGTTGGTAGCCAAAACGGCAACCCATAGCACCTGAACCTGCAATGTAAATGAACATAAATATTTCCTCCTAGTTAATCCTTAAATACAAAGATATCTCTTGAGTAAATGTGGAGCATATCGCACATTACCTTATCAACGATGAATCCAACTGCAAATGGAATGACGATCCAGGCCAAAAGCATAATCCAAACGTTGATGCTGCCAGAGTTAAGAGCAGCTAATGGTGAAACCAGACCTACTAGACCAAAACCAGCAGAAGCCGGAGTACCTACCATGTGAAATAGTGGAACAGTTAGCGAACTGATGGCAGCGGTAATTGCGACAGGCACGCCAATAATTGGGTGAGTCAAGAAGTTTGGCATCATCATCTTCATTGCGCCTAATGCAATTGCAACAGGCACACCAGCCTTGTTGACTTTTCTAGTGGCAAAGACCAGAAAGGCAGCTGCACAAGCAACGCCCATACCAGCAGCCGCTGAAGCAGTTCCGGTCAAACCGATAGCTAGACCAATGGCAACAGTTGAAACCGGACTGATGATAATGATTGAAAATGACATTGCAATCAAGATACTCATCAATATTGGCTGCAAGGTAGTGAAGGAGTTGATTCCTTTTCCAAGATAGAAGGTAATTAACGATACGTAGGGCAAGGTTAAAGTACCAATCCAGCCAATTCCAAATCCGATAATAATTGGCATTAAAACTAAGTTTAGGGAACCAAGTTTATTGCCAATCCGCTGCACAGCCAAAACTGCCAAAGCAGCTGTTAGCATGGTGTTGATTACGTCACCGATTCCAGCTAATTGGAATAGGTTAGTTTCTTTGCCTGCAACAGTAGCTGTAATGTACTTCCATGCACCTGAACCAATATAGGTCGCCCCAGCGATTGAAGCAGACTGAACCGGGTTCATCTTAAATTGCATAGCAATGATAAAACCAGCCATGATTGGTGTAAAGAACTGGAACACTTGCACAATGTGAAGCCAGTTTGCAATCAGCGCCTTATCAGCAAATGGTGTGAAAAATGTTGCTAAAATTGCATTTGGAATTAGCGCAACAACAATCGCGATAGTGGCCCCATTTAATATCTTTAAGGTGAAAGAACCAACTGTTTCTTTAGCAGGAGCATCACTCATATAAATCCCCCTCGATTCAAATTAAAAATTGTGATTTATTTATCAATTACATTCTAATAAAAGCGGTTTCAAAATTCAAATATGAAGCCTAAATTTTCAAAAAAGATCTATATTCTCAATAAAAATAGATCTATACTTTTATCGAATATGACTATTTAAGTTAAAGGTGATTTGTTGACATTGCGTCAATTGGTGATTTTATCACAAAATTTGATATAGGCTGTTTGACTGCCTAGCTAATTTTACAACCGTTTTCAAAAATATTTGAATACTTTTATATCACGGTTTTGCTTGTACAAAGCAAAAGAAAACGCTTTCTGAAATTGGACTATACCGAAGAATTTGTTTACTTATAAACAAATGTTTGATAGTATTTCGTTTATGTATTTTTGACGTTTCTATGCATGAATTGTAAGAAATGTTAACAATATGCATTTTTGGAGTTTTTGAATATGCTAAGAAATTAGCGAAGATAAATGTGTGTAATTTTAGGAGGCAACTTTTGAAAGTTAAGCTTTATCAAAAAGTTTCATTCCAAAGACACCAGATAAACCGGTAGTTCCGAATAAGCCGAATGTTCCAGCAGTAGTTCCGCCAAAGGATGAAACTACAACTACAACAGAAGATATTGTTGTTCCAAGCGATAACAAGCAAGAATTTTCTAAACCTTCGTTACAAGCAGTAGTTCCACCTAAAGGCGACGAAATCACTACTGAAGTTCAACATCAAACATTTGTTCCTTCTAAATCAAAGAAGAAGAACAAGAAACAAACTAAATCAACCCAAAAGATGATAATTAAAACTTCTACCAAGGAAACTTCAAAGAAGTTGAAGCCAAACTCATCTACAAAGGTTTCAACTGACAAGAAGGAAAAATCATCATTGCCACAAACTGGTGAAGCATTAACTTCACTTGCATTGATCGGTTCAATGATCATGATCCTTGGCGCAGCTATGTTACTTGTAGCTAAGAAGAAGCAAAGATAATCTTAGAAAACGTATTATTCTAATCAGAATGATGCGTTTTTTCTTTTCCTTGCTAAATCAATTCACTTGTAGTAGCTTTTTGAGTAAATAGTAAGATTAACGGAAGTAGGTGCAAGCAATGACAAATGAGAAAATCCGCGACCAAATCGCAAATTACCATCCCTTCAATGAACAAGAAGAACATGATCAACAAGAATTGCTCTGGCAAATCGATCATGTCCAAGATTTGCTAACTAGAAATAACCGCAATGCTCACTTTACAGCTTCAGCCTGGATCGTCAGTCCTGATCGACAAAAGGTGTTGATGGCTTATCATAATATTTATCAGTCGTTTGCCTGGCTTGGCGGCCATGTTGATGGTGATCCTGATTTCAAACATGTCATCAGCAAGGAAATTACTGAAGAAAGTGGACTGGAAGACTTCAAGTTTGTCTCCGATGATATTTTTTCATTGGAAATTTTAACGGTTGATGGGCACATTAAGCGCGGAGAATATGTATCTTCGCACTTGCATTTAAATGTTACTTATCTAATTGAGGCGGATCCTGCTTTGCCAATTAGAATTAAACCTGACGAAAATAGTGCCATCGCTTGGATTGATCTTAAGGATTTGCCGAACAAGATTAATGAGCCGTGGTTTTACAAATGGATTTACCAAAAGTTGATCCAAAAAGCAGCTGAATTTTAAAGCAAACTAAAAAGGTTTTGTGACTCACCACAAAACCTTTTTGTATGTGTAAATTTATCTCAAAATGTTGATACCGTAAGCCTCTAGTTGAGTTATTGCGACTGGGCCTTGTAAGTCAGTCAAAACAATAAAACTAGTTGGAATCGGAGTAACTGCAAATTGTTGTTTTTGATCGGTAGGCTTAAAGTTTAACACTTGCTTGCTGCCATCGGAGAAGCAGGCGGTAGCCCGTCTTAAGTAGTCATCAGTATCTGCTTTTAAAATAACTCCGATTCCATCAAGCAATACCTCTCTACCAAAATCAACTTTAATTTGATCTTGCTCGTCGCTAGTCTCACAAGCTTGAAATGGGAAAAGTCCATGTCCACGATTGTCCAGATAGCCATCGATGGCATTTTTGGCACAAGTTAGCAATTTGCTTTCATCATCGCTTTTGCTGCTAGCGTGAGGGTAGGCGTTGAAGTTATTAAGTTGGTCATGAGAATTCAAAGCTAAGTTTTGATGCATAGCAATCTCTTCGGGATTAGCAAAGCGTGCCTTGGCGTAATTTGGAGCTACAAAAGCTCCAAGATGGTATACATCTCTAGATTTTGGGATCGGATAGCGCCAGGTGCGATCTCTCATGTAGATCAAAGCTGGCGCTAAAGCTGAGTCGATTTGAACAATCACATAAGATGGCGCACGGTCCACTTCAATTTGAAAATAACCACCATCTTCATATACATCGCTTATGCCAAAGTAGGCATCATAATCGTTAGAACTGGTCTTGATGATTTCGTCTTTAGCGTTAAACAATGAAAGTGTAATTCTGCTCATGAAAAAATCCCTCCGATTCGAAAATATATCCTACTTTAACTTTAGCGCTTTCAAATCGGTTTTAAAAGTAATTTATTTGCAGACTAACTTAAACTTGGTCCAAGGCTTGATGAAATCAAGTAAGAACTGTTCATCTTTTCTAATTGTTCCGACCTTATTTTTGCGGGTATCAGAGTGGGGTTCAAGGACAATTTGAAGTTCGTTTTTATAAACACCAAAATCATCGTTGCCAACTACTACATCCCCGTAAGCAAATTCGGCTTGGTTATCATGAGCTGGGTTTGCCTCATCATGGTAAGTTACTCGTGGCATAGTTGAGCGGACTACTGCGCTGGTCATGTCACCTCGGCGGAAGTGCTGAGGAACATTAACAATAGTTCTTTCAACCTCATTAATTTCCGAAACTGCTTCAACTTCTAGCTCTAGTTGGTAAGGGTTGACTTCCGACAAGGCTTTAAGTTCATCTTCACTAGCGTAGGCATTGCCGATAATTACGTCATCGATTAGGCCAGTTGCCCAAAGCAATTTAGCTTGAACAGAAATTGGCAGACTGCGACATTGTTCAAGCGTAGGCAAGCCATCGGTTACATTCCAAGGGCCCATCTTGCCCACTTGACTTGAAACAAAGGCCGCTGAATGAATGCCAAAATGTTTGAAGCGTTTGCTACACTCAATAAAGAAGTCATATGGAAGGCCCGTGCCTTTTTGTGGGTAGAAGTTGTGGCAGCCATAGATAAATGGTGTGCTTGCTTGATAGGACAAAATGTTGTTCAAATAATCAACATTGTTGCTCATGTTCAATTCGATAATCAAGCCATATGGATTGTACGTCATCATGGCTTCGGTTTCGCCATCAAAGGCCTCATCTAATCTCAAACCAGTTGCGCCTAGGTCATGGAAGATCTTTAAGTCTTGGTAAGAAATGCCTAATTTGGTAAAAATCTGTGGTGCCAGGTCGATGAAAGTTTCATAGCCGAGTTTATTGCCGTATTGGATAATCTCGCGATATTTTTCCAGTGTATCTTCGCTATTATCAGAAATCTCCAACATGCTCATAAAGATTCGCTTGAAGCCGTATTTGTGACCGAGTTCTAGATATTTTTTATCTTCTTCCATATTGCTGTGATCAGGGTAAATGGATAGACCCAAGTGCCTCATTGTCATAATAATACCTCCTATAAGAAAACGCTTTTATTATAAAATGTTACAAGAAAACGCAATCAATTTCAATAATAGGTATAGACCATTAGCAGCTTATCGGTTAAAATATTGTAATATCGTAGTTGGAATATATTTTTCCAAACGAAAAAGCTCATCAATTTAAGTATTGATGAGCTGGAATAAATACGGATAGTCTAATGCCTTTACTTTTGATTAGTGGAGCGATTCGATCATAACCCACAACACTTGGTAATCTAACTATTGTAGTGGAATCGTATTGTGAAATACTAGTGTTGTGTTGAATAGTTTAAGAATAAGGAAATTCTTTTACATGATTTTGTCTACTGTAAATGTTTAGAATAACGGTCTAAGCAAAGCTAACTGTTGGAGTGGAGACTTGCATCGTGTTGGAGCTTTGATGCAAGAATTGGCTTTAGTTAGGTGGATGAGTTGTCTAAAAAGCCTAGTTAGCAAAAATAAAAGAAAGTCTAGAGATATACTTTGATTACTCGCATGAAGTAGGCTTGATCGAATTTATAAGAATCAAATAACCACCTGGGAAAGATAAAAGAGAAAGTATAAAGAACAGGTAGTTATTCGTTAGATAAAGGCAGAGAGTAAATTGTACATTGTCTGTTACGGATAAAAATTCCGACTAGTTCATTCTAATTTTATGTTCAATACTGATCGAACTTAGAATATTTTCCTCAAATCATGTTGGAGATCTATTGAAGAAAAAACTATTTTTCAATAAATATAATTTTAGTTGTATCATGAAAAATAGTTACAGTTACTAGGATAGTGATTTCGATTACATTGGTGAAAAATATATATTTTTATCTATATGCTGACTTTTAATTACAAAATAGAAACATCGCCTTTATCTATTAATTATTGTAACATTTAATATATATAATAGTACAAAAAAAGCTTGTGAAATTGTTATTATTTTTCACGAATGGCTACTAATAGCGCCATAAAGGTGTTTACAAAAATAAAATAGTCAAATTTTAATTAATAAGCACAATTAATAGATATGATCTATTAATTTATCTAATTTTATTTATTTTTTTCTGAATTGAATCAATCTATACTGAAAGCGATTTAAAAATTCCTCAGAAAGGATAAATAAAATGACTGACGAAACTTTAAAGGTAAAATCTCAAGGACGCAATGGCGAAATTGAATTTGAAATCAATCTTAACGGTGACAAAATTGAAGATGTGCAAGTAACTAAGAGTTCAGAAACTCCAGCCATCTTCAACCAAGTTTTTGACAAATTGAAGAATAATATTCTTGAAGCACAATCTTTTGAAGTTGATGCAATTTCTGGTGCATCCTTAATGACTAAGGGGATGCTTGATGCTGGAAAATTAGCTTTAGAAGCAAAAGAGCATCAGAAACTTGATCTTGATGTCGATGTAGCAGTTATTTAGTCAAAGGCGACTTGCAAACTGTTGCACAAAAGGCCGGTATTGATGCTGAAGAATTGACTAAGACCATGAAGAATTATGATCAAGCCGTTAAAATGGGCAAAGATGAAGAATTTGGTCGCGATCCTAAGTTCTTGCACGCTTATGAAGGTGACACTTACTATGTAATTGAACAAAAATTGCGCTTCTGTACGACTTTGGGTGGCTATGAAACTACTGCACAAATGCAATTAGTCGATAGCGACTTTACGCCAATTGACAGCTTCTATGCTGCCGGCGAAATTATTGGTGGTGCTAACGGTCATGACTCAATGCCAAGTATGATGAACTCATGGAGTTATGCATCTGGCTTTGTAGCTGGAACCGAAGCAGCTGATAACTGTAACTTAAAATAAGACCATTCTGCCATAATTTACTTAGAGAACTAGTTATTCAATTGAATAGCTGGTTCTTTTTTTACAAAAAAATGCAGGAAAATCAAATGATCTTCCTGCATGAGGCAGTTGATAAATTTATTAGTCTAAATCTGCACCATTAGATTTGATGACCTTTTGGTACCAGTAGAAGGAGTCCTTTGGGTACCGCTTCATTGATCCTTGGCCATAGTCGTCGGCATCAACATAAACAAAACCGTAGCGCTTCTTCATTTCGCCAGTACTTGCAGCTACTAGATCAATGCATCCCCATGGCAAGTAGCCGATTAGGTCTGCGCCATCTTCTACAACAGCCTTCTTCATTTCGCTAATGTGGTTTCTTAAATATTCAATTCGGTAACTATCGTGAATTTTGTGGTCGTCAGTCATCTTGTCGTATGCACCAAGCCCATTTTCAACGATGAACATTGGCTTGTGCCAACGAGTTTGCATCCAGTTCATTGAGTAGCGCAAACCAACTGGGTCGATTTGCCAACCCCAATCGTTTGCCTTAACGTATGGGTTAGGGAACAAATCTTCATATTCGCGGTAGTCCATATGGTCAGTGTATTTTGCCATAAATGACATGTAGTAAGAAAAGGCAATGTAGTCGACTGTACCATTCTTAAGAATTGCCAAGTCTTCAGGAGTAATATCCAAGTTGATGCCCTTTTCTTCAAAATATGGCTTCATCCAAGTAGGATATTCGCCGTTAACATGAACATCGCCGAAGTAGTAGCGAGTATCCATTGCTTTTTGCGTGAAGAGAATATCTTCTGGACGTGATGATGCTGGGTAAATTGGGCAAAAGGCAATCATACAACCAATCTTCAAGCTAGGGTCGATTGCATGGCCGATTTGCACTGCTTGAGCACTAGCAACTAATTCATAGTGAGCTGCTTGGTACATCAATTCTTCTTTATTGTCGCCAGGCTTAAACTTGATACCAGAGTTTTCGTATACGAGCAAGTCGCTAGAGTAGTCAGTTTGGTTGTTGATTTCGTTGAAAGTCATCCAGTACTTAACCTTAGTGTGGAAGCGTTCAAAGCAAACATGAGCATAGCGGGCAAAGAAATCAATCAATTTGCGGTTAGACCAGCCACCGTATTCCTTAACTAGGTGAATTGGCATTTCGAAGTGGGAAAGGGTAACGACTGGTTCGATTCCATACCTCAATAATTCATCAAAGACCTTGTCGTAGAATTCAAGTCCTGCTTCATTAGGTTGAGTTTCATCGCCATTTGGAAAAATTCTAGTCCAAGCAATTGAAGTTCTAAATGCCTTGAAGCCCATTTCAGCCATCAACTTGATGTCTTCTTTATAGTGGTGATAGAAGTCGCTGGCCTTGTGGTTTGGATAATACTTGCCTGCTTCGATTGTGTCAGTCAATTCTCTAGGAGTTTCGTGGCTGCCCAAAGTCATGAAGTCAGCAATTGATAGTCCTTTTCCGCCTTCTTTGTATCCGCCTTCGAATTGGTGGGCTGCTACAGCACCACCCCAAAGGAATTTATCGTTAAATGTCTTGTTCATTTCCAAAACCTCATATTTTTAATTTCAAAAGTATATACTTTTATTATAGCGAAGAATTTAAAAAAATAAAGGGCTTTCTTGATTTTCTTTTTGGGTGAAAAACTAGTTTTACGAAAAATTAACTGTTAAGGATAAGCATTTGATGCATAATATATGGTGAAATGAGATAGAAAGCGTGGGACGAATGGATATTCTAGAATTAAAGCATATTTATTATCAAGTAGAAGATAAAAAAATCCTCTCAGATATTTCGCTCAAAGTAAGGCGGGGAAGCCGACTCACCATTACTGGCCATTCAGGCAGTGGCAAGAGTACGATTTTGAAGTTGATTGCTGATTTAATTTCACCGAGTTCAGGGGAGATTTTTTTCAAAAATCAAAACATCAACGATCTAGATCCCGTTGAGTATCGTCGACACGTTTCCTATTGCTTTCAGCAGCCGAGTCTTTTTGGCGAAACGGTCAAAGACAATCTGCACTTTCCCTATGAATTGCGCAAACAAGCGCCAAGCGAAGATGAAATTACTGAACTTTTATGGAAAGTAGATTTGGACAAATCATATCTCGATAAGAAAATCACCACTTTGTCAGGTGGTGAAAAGCAAAGAGTAGCCTTAATTAGAAATCTGATCTTTAAGCCAGAGGTCTTGCTTTTAGATGAAGTTACTACTGGCCTTGATGAGCAAAGCAAATCTATTGTGCACCAGTTGATCTCAGATTATCACAAAGCTGGAACCACTATCTTGGAAGTAACGCATGATCCAGCCGAGATTGATTTGGCTAGTCAGATTATCGAAATCAAAAAAGGAAGTAGAGTAAAATGAGCGATTTGAATGTCAGCAATTTATCCCTAGTTCTCGCCTTTGCCTTAGTGCTGGTATCAATTGCTATCTCCAGCAAAGAAAAGCTGGGACTAGCTAAAGATACCTTAATCAGCGTAGCTAGAGCAATTGTGCAGTTAATTGCTGTTGGTTATGTTTTGAAATTTATTTTGCATGTCGACAACATTTTGCTCACTTTTTTGGCAACTTTGGTGATCATTTTTAATGCATCTTGGAATGCCAGCAAAAGAGACCCTAATCCTAAGCGGAAATTGTGGAATTCAATTGTTGCCTTGCTAGTTGGGACTTATACGACTTTAGGGTTGCTGCTGGTGACAGGAACGATCAAATGGACGCCGGTGCAGATTATTCCAATTACCGGGATGATTGCTGGCAATGAAATGGTGGCTTGCGGGCTGTGTTACCGGGCCTTGAACAATAGTTTCCACGATTTGCAGCAGCAAGTCTTAGAACGTCTTGCTTTAGGTGCAGATGTAAAAACAGCCTGCTTGCCAATTTTGCGTCGCAGCATCAAAACAGCTATGCAGCCAACGATTGATTCAGCTAAGACTGTTGGCTTGGTTAACTTGCCGGGAATGATGTCAGGACTAATTTTTGCCGGGGTGAACCCAATCAATGCGATTAAATATCAGATAATTATTACTTTCATGTTGCTATCGGCCACTAGTCTAGGTGCAGTTATTTCTTGTTACTTGGCTTATCGCAACTACTTCAATGATCGCAAGCAACTAGATTTCTAGATGACTATCCCTAAGCATAAATAGTTTGGTAAAATAGAAAAAGATAAATTTAAAGGGGCTTAGGATAGATTGACAAGACAGCATAGACGGTATATTTGGTTCCTGATAGAATTCCCTAATGGCGAGCAAAAATGGTACTGCGTCAGCAAGGTCTTGCGCCAGGCGCTATTTTTGGAGAGTCAGACGAATCGGGAATGGAAAAATACCATGATTGGGAATTACATTACTGTTTCGACTAGAGAGTATATCAATGGTCATGCACCATTAACGGTTGGAAAAGTTAAGAAAATCAATATTTCAAGCCATCGCGGAAGCAATTGGACGAGAAATCAATTCGTCACGCCTGAACACTTGTTAGACTTTCGCGGTGCCTATAATTATTTGAAGCACGATTATTTGAGCTACAATCGTTTTGCCATTTGGGTTGCTTTAAGATATTGGCATAATGAATTGAAACGAACACAAATTCGAAAAAAGCAAAGACAGATTCGGCGCATTCGCTGGAATTTGAAAAAGATTGCAAAAAAAGCGACCAAAAAGAGCCAATAATTTGTACAAAAAGGGCATTTTAGCCTAAAATTGAGATAGGGGATTTTCCTAAATTAAATTACTTTTTTTATACATACAAATCTTACAGCTGCAGTTTCTGATGTTTGACATATTGGAACTGCAGTTTTTTGATTTTTTTAAGACAGAATTAATAAAATAGTTCATAATGGAGATAGGTAAATATAAAAACTAAACAAAAAAACAGATTATTTTTTAAATAGAAGGGTAGGATAGTGATGGACAAAAAAAAGTTGAAGCATCTGATTCATGAGCGCAAGAAGAATGATCCACTTGATCAGATAGATGGCTCACAGATCCCGTTTTGTCAGTTGAAAGAGCCACTAGATAAGGCTAAGAAGAATGGTACGCTCAATATATTTAGGATTAAGACATTAACCAAGTTGAGGAATGAGCAGGAATATGAATATTCAGATCACATAAGACTAAAGCCATATTTTGAAGTTGATCGACCAGTAATGTGGCAGGGGATTATTAGTCACGTAACAACGCCAAATGCCAGCAAGAAGCCGGTGGGTGATATTTTAATTGATAAAGTTGAATTTGGTGGAATTGATCAACAGGTCTTTCATACCGGTAGACCGATCGATTATCACTTGTGGCTACAAGTAGCTAATATTCGGATGATGGCTATTCCGCCAATTGAACATAAGCAGAAAGTTTCCATTGGGGATGTTATTCAAGGTTTTAGTTTGGTTAAAGAATATGGCCATGGCAAGTATGGCTTAGGATCAACTGTCATTACCGCTATCGGCGTACCTGTCAAATATACCAAAGGAGCAGATTTAGTTCAGAGAATTATTTCTGATTATGATCGCGGCGATGACTGGTCCTTAGAATTGCAAAATAGTTCAAATATAACCGATAAGGTTAACGATAATCTGCTCATAACAGATAACGTCAATGACAACTTTAAGAGCTTTGATGAGCTCCGCGGACATGTAGATGTTCGCTACCAACCTGCACGCTATGATAAATACTTTGAGCGTCTAGAGACCAATCTTGAAGCAAAAAAGAATTATCAAATTATCGACAAGCGCCGGAGAAATTATGCAGCTGGCATTAAGGACATTCGTCCAGTGATTCGAAATGGCGAATATAAGCTAGAGTACGAGCTTAAGAATATTTGGATTACCAATGGATATCGCTTGTCAGCGCTAGTTTCTTCTAGCCAAAAAATTGATTTGCCAGTTGACTTAATTGTAAGAAAAGATCAATTTGATGGCGTTCATTTGCGCTTTAAGGCCAAAAGAGACAGTGAGGATCTGGAAAAGCTAGCTGATGTTGAGGATGTAACTTTTAGCAATTATCCGCAAACTGAGACTTTGCCAGCTGATAAAGAATTGCTCCTGGGTTATTATTTATTCAAAGATCGACAGATTCATTTCACTGCTCGGCCAATTTTAATGAAATATTTGGCTTGGGCTTATGACCATAATCAAAATAGATCGGAAATTCGAAGCTGCATAGATGGTTTGCTTTATAGTCATCAACTGATTAAGCAAGAAGACATGGCTAACAAGTTGCTATTAGATCCTGACCGCAATGTTTACACTGTTGGAGAAGAAACTTATGTCGACAATGAGGTAGTCTTAGACTTAAGTCGCTTTATTTCAGAAGATGAACTTGAAGAAGTCGAAGAAGAAATCAAAGAGCCAGCCAAGGCTTTACCAGCTCCGGTAGAAAAGCCAGCCTTAAGCGTGGCTGAGCCAGTCAAAGAAAAAGAAGAGCCTGAAGCCGATTTACAAGATCAAGCAGTCAAAGAACAAGCCCCTAATAAGGAAGTTGAATATAAGAGTCCAAAGGACTTGCAAGAAGATTTAGCTACAAATGAACAAGTCTTCATCGGCAGCAACGTCTTGATGAATTTAGTCGATAAGAAGGGCCAAGTTCATGCGCCAAGCTTTGATGCTAAGGCAATTCCTTTACCAAGCTATAAGAAATTGCGCAAGACTTTGCTTAGATCATACGTGACGCTTAAGGCAGTCATGCCGGAAAGCTCTGCCTTGAAGAAATTGCGCCAACAAGGCATTCCTGTTCAAGAGTTAGACTTCACTGGCAAAGACTTAGCTGAAGTTGCCCAAAAGTGTGGCCAAGAAGAAGGAATCTGGCTAAACGATCAAGGCACTTGGCGCTTTAGTGCCGAAATTTACTTCTTATTGCTAGATTATTTCAAGAAGAACAAGGAGGAATTTGAACAAAAATTGGAAGCCAAAAAAGCCAAACAAGTTCGGAGCCTTAACTTGCTAGAAAAGGCCAAACAAGCAAAACTTGAAGCAACGACCAAGATCGGCGACAAGGTCGAAGAACTTGCTAAGGCTGCCAGAGAACTTGGTCAAACTCCAGCAGTTGAAAATAAAGAAAAGAAGCCCGCTGCTAAACCAGAAAAGACTGTCATCAAGGTGGCCAAAAAGCCAGCAGTCAAACAAGAGGCAGATAAAGTAGAAATTGCTAATAATGTTCAAGCTAAAGTACGCATTATTACAGCGAATGGCAGTTATTTTGCTGATGATTGGACTAGCCTCAAACAGGCACAAGTGGAATTAGCTAAATTAGCTTACCGCACTAATCCAAGCTTTATCGCAGCTCATGATGAAACTACCAACAAGGCAGTGTTACTAGCACCAAGTTTTGTTCAATTAATTGAAGAAATATAACGCGAAAGATCAGCTTTTAGGGCTGATCTTTTTTCGATAACCTTTAGCTAAGGCTAGCAATTAAACATAGGTATTACACATTTAGCAGTTCTCTTTTTACAATAAAGTTAACTAGAAAAAGAAAGTAGGAAAAGTAATGAAACTAACTGAAACTCCTGTCTGCAATCTATTTGAGTTGAGCTGACGATTGCCACTGATAAGCTAAATTTATTAAGGCTGTGATCGAAAATATGAGCGTTTCGATTAAAAATGAACCGGGAACTTTGATGCTGGCAAGTCAAACACAAGATCCAAGTATGAAATATCTGTTTGAAATATATCAAAACCAAGCCGCTTATCAAATCCATCTTAATTCGCCACAATTTAAGCGTTGTCAGCAGTTAATAGATCAGACAAGCCAAGCTTGCATTACTAACGAGATTTTGCTGGAAAAGGCCAGTTTTAAAATGCCGAAGTGCTGCTATTGCTGCGGGGATTATTTTGCGGATTTTTTAGACCAAAGCGAAGAATTTTTTGGTGATTTTTCTGTCATAAATCAAAGCGACAAAAAATTCAACTTGAAAATCAGCAAAGAAAAAACGCATCAAAGGATAGATCTGTTATATTATCAAACGGATTTAAAATTGGACTAATGTAAATATCTATCATAAGCTTTAGCCTATGCATCAACCGCGCTATTTTGAGATGTTTTAGAAAAGCATTTCTGAAAATAGTTTAATTTAAATCAACAAAACTGTTATTATTTTATTTTTTGTAGATAATATAAAAAATTTAAAAATAACAACTAACTCGCTCCTGGTGCGAACCCATTAAAAAATAACATCTTGTCAATCTAAAAAAGTAATACTATAATATATATTGAAGAAGTTGATATCACTGGCGAGAATTTTCCGTGAAATTAGGCTACGGGTAAAATACATACTCCTGCTAGTGCTACTGATTATAAGCTAAAACTAGTGATACTAGCAGGAGCTATGCTGATTTTAGCTGTAGCTTACAAAAAAATTAAGCATAAAATACTCTATCGTGGTTCAATTTTTGCAGCTAAAATCAAATAGCTCGAAGGGTTAGGGAATTCTGATTTCTCTAACCCTTTGTTTTTTGATAAAATTATTTTGGTGAAGACCAATTTTTTAAATAAGACATTTGAAGTGTGAAATTCGCTTAGAGCGCAATTATTTGATATAATATTAAAAAAGAATGTATAGTAAATGATATTTGCCTAACTTTTAACTCGACGAAGGGGGCATAGCAATGAATCGCACTGTCGATCGAACTCTGATTACTGATGAAAGTTTTCCGTATTATATTTTTGTTTCCGATATTCACGGCAATCTTGAGACTTTGGAATTAATTGAACGGGCTAAAAAAGACTATCCTACAGCCTTGCTTGTTGCTGGAGGAGATTATGTTGATGGCCGAGCTTACGTTAAGGAAGTTTTGGAATATTTGATGAAGCAAAAAGCAGTCATCTTGTGCGGAAATCATGAACAGATGTTTCTTAACTATGCAAATCAGGTAGAACATCAAGATGGAATTTGGTTTTATAATTCAGGCGATAAAACGCTTTTGCAATTGTTTGGCGAGCTGGCTGAACCTGAGGCGATCAGACAGAGCAAGTATTATCAATTTTTAAGTGATAAGCCAATCATGTTTGAAACGCCCAACATAATTTTTGTGCATGCTGGAGTTAGACCAGATGAGTTCTACAACAAGCCGGAAACCTATGCTCAAAAGCTGGATGTTCATCGCCACCAATATGACTATGACTTTTATCGAATTTGGATTAGAGAGCCTTACTTATATAGTGATCCGATAAAGAAGATTTTTGCCCATAATAAAACTGGCAAAACGATCGTAACTGGCCATACTCCCACAGCTCATATTTTGGGCAGTTATGAAGATGGCACTAGGGTAAGCAGCTCGGAGCTCAATCCAGTTGTGAAAATTCAATATCCAGGTGAACCTGCGCGAATTTTCACTGATGGAGGGTCGCATTCTGATCCACTTGCCTATCCACATAATGATGGCAATGTGGTTGTCTTAAATAGCCAAGGAAAATTGGTGAAGGTTTATAACTACCAAAATACATTAGCAAATCCGGAGAATTAACGATTTTGAAAAATATACTAATTAGTGAAGATTTATCCGCCTGGGGACAGGTATCGATGGCGACTGCTTTGCCAATTTTTACAGTTGCTGGCATTAGACCAGCCTTAATGCCAACTGCCTTGCTTTCAACTCATACGGGTTTTCCTGATAATACCTATCTAGATTTAAGTCAGCAGCTGGGGCCGATTTTAGATCACTGGAAGCAATTGGAACTCAATTTTGATGCGGTTTATTTAGGTTATTTAGGCAAGCAAGCGATTGATTTTTGGTTAAAAAATGCCAATAGCGTAGCTAAAAAGCAACTCTTGCTTGATCCGGCTATGGCTGATCATGGCAAGTTGTATCGCGGATTTGATCAAGCTTATGTTGAAAAAATGAAAAGTCTAGCTAGTTTAGCTGATATTCTGCTTCCTAATTTAACTGAGGCAAGATTGCTGCTTGATCAAGATTTGTCGCAGGCTGAATCAATGGAAGAAGCGATTGATTTGATTGAAGAGCTGGTTTCCAAATTTAGCTTAAAGCAGGCAGTTATTACTGGAATTGAGTTAAATGAACAAGAAATTGGCATGATGATCTATGACCAAGAAATAACTCAGCTAAAGGTCAAACGAATAGATCGAGCATATTTTGGTACCGGTGATTTATTTGCTAGTGCGTTATTAGCAACCTTGTCAAATGAGCGGGATTTCTTGTCGGCAAGTCAAATTGCCAGCCAGTTCATTTTGCGAGCAATTGAATCAACCAAAAAACAAGACCCAAGATTAGGTCCGGATTGCAGTCAGGCCTTATCATGGTTAATAGATGAATTGAAAGGGAAGTGCGTGAAATGAGACAAGAGCAAAATTCGCTTAGAGCAATGGTCTTTACGGCCATGTTTGCAGCAATCATTTATTTAGGCATTTGGGTATTTAGAATTCCAATCCCAGCTATGGTTGGCCGGCCATTTATCCACTTTGGCAATACGCTGACGGCAGTAGCGATTTTATTTTTAGGTTATCGTAATGGGATGCTGGCTGGAATAATCGGCCTTGGGACATTTGACCTTTTGAATGGTTATGCGGCTACCAGCTGGCTAACGATGCTTGAAGTGGTTGTAGTAGCTAGCGTGATTTCAGCAATTTTTAAGGGGATGCACTATCAAGATAGTAAGAAGAATATCATGATTATTGCCATTGTTGCTGGAGTAACCAAGATTTTCACCACCTATGCGGTGTCGATTGTTGAAGACTTGATGGTAGGAGCTGTTTTAAAAACAGCCTTAGTTGCATCATTTCTTAGTCTACCTGCTACGGTGATCAATTCGATTTCAACAGCAATTTGTACGCCGATCTTGTATTTTGCTTTGAAGAACGGTTCAAAGGCAATTCTAAAAAGAATTTAGTTGAGCATATTAGTTTACATTGCTACCGAAAAAGTCTTAGAATAGACTCAAGCCCTTCGAGGGTTACACACATAATATCCAAAAACTCAGAATTTTAACCAACTCACATGAGTTGGTTTTTTGTTATTCAATATTAAAAATTTTCAAAATGCAAATCTACTTGTTATATGTTACTTAAACTTCCCACACCAAAAAGAACTATGAAGCCTTGAAAACTCAATAGTTTAACCAGTAAATATTCAATTATGCTGCTAGTGATGGCGATATAGCCTCTTGCATGTACTTCGGGAGGCGGGAAATGAAAGCTTTGGTGAACCTTTCCATCTGCTCTTCTGTCAGTTGGAAGATCTCTTTCACGCTCTCGAACATGGCTTCCACCAGGATCTGAAGGGAGTGATGGAAAGTAATGTCCGCAAGCTCGTCTATCATGCAGTAAAAGAGCTCGCCTATTGTCCTATCATCTTCATCATCTCGCTTCTCAACTGACATGAACATGTAGCGCAGAAAGACGAAAGCCGTATGGGCAGTCAATGCATCATATGAGAGGCCGTGGTATTCAGTACCAAGTTTCAAGAAACTCTTGCAGGTCTTGAAGAAGACTTCGATGTCCCATCTTTTGCCGTAAATTCTGATGATCTCATTTTCATCGATCATCATGTCCGTGCAAATAAGAGCGATCCAATCTTTGCGGTTGGAGCGATTTCTTACGCAGACTATTCTGGCATCAACCTGGGCACCATCCTTGGCAGGATCTCCAACCTTTACAGGGACGGACAAGAGATATCTTGAACGACCTCGCCGCTTCTTGCATGCGCTGAAGATCTGCTTGACGTTCATCCGCTTACCATCGAACTCGTATGTGATCTTGGAACTCTTCTTCACCATGGCAATTACGTTTAGGTCACGTTGCTTGATCTGGACGATCTGATGAGGATTGGAGAACCAAGTGTCAAACATGACGTACTTAGCAGTAAGCCCTGCTTTCAAAGCTTGATCGAGTAGCTGGATAACTACATCGGTCCCCTTTGATTGGGCCATAATTCGTCTTTTGGCCGCGATTGTGCGCTTGTCGATCTTCTTGGTTGTCCCGATGACATTCTGATCATTCTTTGAGGACAAGAGAGATGAAGCGATTGGGACGAAGGAGGATCCATCAGTCCAACCCATGGTCATCATCCGAAAGCCCTTCTTGTAGGTCATCGAAACGTGGTCGAATACTTTGGCAGCCAGCTCAGTCTTCTTGTATCCAGTTCTGGAGTAGAGCGAATCGTCAAAGACGAAGCAATCCGCACGTTGGTCAGAGGTCAGATCTTTCAGATGCCCATTGACGATCTTCTCAGCTAGCAGAATAGTGAAGCGGAGCCAGTTGATATGTGGGTTCTGCATGAATCGATAGTAGGTGTTTTTGGAGAAGCCAGCAGTACACTTGCCAGACTTCTGTTGCATGTACATGCTTCTGTCTCGAAACACATTACTGAAGATGTATGAAAGGATCGACCAAAGAGGGATTCCTTTTGACTTGCGGAGCCCACATCTACGGAGAAGCTCCATAACTTTGTAGTCCTTGAAGAACTTTTCAACAGAACGGGCGATTTTAGGTTCATTTTCAGTATCGAATGATGGTAAACTAGACATAGCACAAGCCTTTCGTTTGATATTGATGATGTTGTGGTTGACTAAATTATATCAAGCGAACAAAGGCCTTGTGCTTTTTTATTGGCTAAACTATTGAATTTTCAAGGTACAAGCCCACTTTTGCAAGTGGGAAGTTTAAGT
>NZ_CAKD01000014.1 GCF_000297025.1 Lactobacillus pasteurii DSM 23907 = CRBIP 24.76 | reverse complement strand
AATTAGAGGACTTGTTTGATCTGGAGAACTTCCCAGAGCTCAAGCAGTACATGCCCAAGATGGAGATCAAGGTGGTCGAAGTTGCCTATCTTGAAGAAGAGTTAGACAAGATGACCAGCGATTTCAAGCATGTGGCTAGCTATTTGATCAATCGCAGGAAGAACAAGAACTATCAACCTGACGATCTGGAACTGAAGCACTTTGAAGACTTCATGAATCTGATCAGCGCACTGGATCATGAAGGAGTCGATCAGTTCCAAGAATGGGTTAGCGATAATGGAAACGAAGAGGTGAAGAGCGAAATGATGAACTTTATTGATAGAGCTGAAGCTAGAGGTAGAGATCAAGAGAGATTGGAAGGGCTCAACAACTTGATTATTATCTTAGGTGAATCTGACTTTTCAGATGAACAAATATTCGCCAAGGTTAAATCTAGATATGGCAAATACTTCACTGATGAAGAGATCAAGCAGTTCATGGACGAAGCTAAGTTAGGCGTGTAGCCTGAAACAAATAGAGCAAGTGAATGATACAATTGTGTCATTCACTTGCTTTTTTACTGTTATGAATCAGCGCTAAAAAGCTCCCCCACCAGAGCCTCCGCCAAAACCGCCGGAACTACCAACGGAAAAGCCACCAGAATTGCCAGATAAAGAACTATTGCTGCCAGTGCCATTATATAAAGCCGTATGGATGCTGTTATCAAAGGAAGAGATATTTGTATCGTACATGAAGATTGGGTAGTAAACAAATAATGGATCTAAATCTTGGCTACTGAAGTCTACCCGCAATTGAGCAATTACTTTTTTAGCTAGGCCAAAAGCTACGGCATAGGGCATGACTCCTTCCCAAAAGATTAATTCACCAATATCTTTAGTTTTGAAGTTGCCAATGTCATCAAGCATTTTGACAAAGCCTCTGACTTGATTAGTAGCCAAAATTCCTTCGCTAGTGTAGTAGTTAATTAACTTGTTGTATTTCAAAGTAAAGAAGAGATTGAGCAAAGCCAAGATCAAGACTCCAGCTGATGCAGTAAATGAAATAGTAAGGCCGATTATCCAGAGAAATAGCAGGATAAAGTTAGCCGAAAGGACTCCAGCAGAACTACTAGTAAATGAGTCTAGAGCCTTTTGATCAAACAAATTGCTTGTTATCAGTTTGTTATACTGCCGATCTTGCCATCTAGTGAACTCATCCAATAAGTCCGCTTTTTGAAGCTCTTTAGTGGTAAAACTCTTGCCATCTCCGACTTTAGTAAAAAGATGCTTCAAAAATGGATCAGCTTCCAAAATTTCCGGCTTGAGCAGCTTGATTTCAAAGACAGATTTTTTATCAGTTTGAGAAATTTTAATTTGTCTCTTTCCAGCCAGCTGCGTTAAATATGCACTAAAGGCCCGAGGAGCTGGTCTTTTGCCAGTGTCGAGTATTATAGCGGTGACCGGATCAACCGATGGTATTTCAAAATTATGGGGAATATCTTTTTTATTAAGCGGGGCTGGCCTTTTCTTATTGCGGAAATATTTAACAGTAGAAAAGAGCGTGATTATACCTGAAATAGCGATGCTGACGATTGTATAAATTCGGCTAACGATTCGCCTGTTTTGGCGCTTTCTATTGGCTTCTTTAGCCAATTTTATTTCCTGGGAAATAATCTTTTGCCTGTGCTTTTCATTTCGAATATTTTGATTCTTAGCAGTCAAACTAGTTGGAAAAATTCCATGCAGTTCAATACCCACATCACCAGCTAAATCATTTTGAGATAGGATTACACGCCCTTTTTCAGGGCTAACCTTGATATTTCCGGTAAGAGGGCCATGTGCCCAAGCTTTAAGACTTGGAACAGCCTTTCCATTTGAAAAGTCAATAGTTGCCGTTACATGATCAAGGTCAGTATCCCAATTGTTGCCAATTATCTTAAAGTTCAATTCCGCCGTATCTTGCCAATTGATTACGGCGTTGCTGATTTTATATTGATAAATAATGGAAACTTTATCATCTTCAAAAATCCGATGATAGACCTTAAAACGATAGCCGCTAGTATCCTTGGTTAGCTCGTAGCTATTGTTTTCTCCGCTACCAGGTTTCAACTCGATTAGCTTGCCTTGCTTGTCTTTTAGCATGACTTTTGCCTGAGTTAGCTTTTGGTTCTTGTTTAGATTTTGCCGATAGTAAAGGCCGCGTGCATCGCTGTCAAAGTAGTAATCGACCTGCCTGGTCATGCTGAGTGAGCCATCGCGATTAACTTTGGCGTGAACTTTTAAATTGTTAATCTCATAGCTGACGTCAGCTTGTGCTGGTCGCGCATAAAGGCAGACCAATAGCAAAAATGCAAAGAGCACTGAGATAATTTTACTTATCTTTTTCAAAATTTGACCTCTTTCTAAGTAGCTCTGAAAACGTATAAGCAAATTATACCAAAAAAGCAGCCCTAACATTAGGACTGCTTTCTATTGCATAAGTTCAATATCAGTAGGTTTATTCCAATCGGCAGGCAATTTTCCTACTTCTTTTAATTTATCAACAATTTGATCAAGCACGATTTCACGGTCTGCTTCTGAGGCAATAAAATCTAACTTGTCGCCATCAATAACCATTTTTGGTGAGTAATCATACTTTTCGTACCAAGGCTTGTAGTAACTCAATAAGCGCTTGTAATAATCTTCAAGCGTTGCATCATAGCTTAATTGTTCGTAAGGACGGCCACGCTTTTGGATTCGCTTGATCATTGTATCGTATGATACGTCAATGTGAATCAGTAGATCGGGATTGCGCTTAGGCATTCGATCTAGTTCAGCCATCATATTATTGAGCAATTCATAATATGTGTCGACTTCTTCTGAAGTGGCTCTACCAATATCTGCATTCATTTGGAAGAAAAGCGCATCTTCATAAATAGAACGATCTAAGACATTGTTATCTTGTGATAGAGCCGCTTTAATGCTGCGAAAACGAGTATTTAGGAAATAAACTTGAAGCAAGAAAGCATATTTTTCAGGATCTGCATAAAAAAGTGGCAAAACAGGATTATCATCAACGCTTTCGTAGAAAGGCTTAGTTCCTAAATAATTTGATAAAAGACTAGTTAAACTGGATTTACCGGCTCCAATTGGCCCACTTAATACAATAACTGTCATCACGTTCCTTCTTTTACTAATTACAAATTACCAAGTTCGTGTAATTTGAGATCGATTTCTTTCAAAACATCTCGCTTAGCTTGTTCGTCAGTCACGAAATCAAACTTGTCGCCATCGATTCGCATCTTTGGCGAAGCATCGTATTGATCATACCAAGGTTCATAGTAGCTTAATAAGCGCGCATAGTAATCCTTTAAGCCAGGATCAGTTGAAAGTTGCTCGTATGAGCGGCCACGCTTTTCAATACGATTAAGCATGGTATCAAGCGATACATGGATATAAATCAACAAATCCGGCTTTTTGCTTGGACTGCCAGGAGTGTCCTCCATCATGTTGTCAAGCAAGCTGCGGTAGATCTTGAATTCAGTTGGATCCGCAATTTCACTGTCCGCGTTCATCTTGAAAAAGAGGGCATCTTCGTAGATTGAACGATCCGAAACAGTATTTTTTTCTTTAATTGCCTGATTGATTTGAGCTAAACGGTGGTTGAGCAAGTAAGTATTTAACAAAAAAGTATAGCGCTTCATGTCTTTGTAGTATAAAGGCAAGACAGGGTTGCTATCTACTCCTTCGTAGAAGGCTTGCGTACCTAAATGCTCAGCTAGAATACTGGTTAAACTGGATTTACCGGCTCCAATTGGCCCACTTAATACAATAACTTGAATCACGTTCTTTCTTGAATACTAGATATAGTAGGATACTTAATTAGTTTAATACGAGAACAGGCCAGCGACAAGTAAAATTTAAATTTGCTATTTAGGAAAAAAGTCAAGTTATTAGCCCAAACAAAAAAATAAGACGATAAAAACCGTCTTATTTTTCTAGTTTAAGATTAAAGTTCGCTAGCAGCATCCTTGTCAACAATTACAGTTACATCTGGGTGCAATTGAAGAATTGAAGCTGGTACTTCTTCAGTAACTGGGCCGTCGATCATCATCTTGATTGCGTGAGCTTTTTCTTTGCCAAAAGCAAGCAAAACAATCTTCTTGGCATGCATGATGTTCTTAGTACCCATACAAATTGCGCTCTTAGGAACATCGTCGATTGAATCGAAGAAGCGTGAGTTAGCCTTGATGGTGTTTTCAGTCAACTTAACTTCATGAGTACCGGTGTTAAAAGGAGTACCTGGTTCATTGAAGGCGATGTGACCGTTTTGGCCAATACCAAGCAATTGAACGTCGATTTGGTTATCTTCGATTAATTGATCGTATTCTTTGCAGTAAGCGTCTATATCTTCAGCCAAGCCATCAGGAACGTAAGTCTTCTTGAATGGCTTTTGGTCAAAGAGATGCTTTTGCATGAAGTAATGGTAGCTTTGAGGATCTTCTGGCTTTAAGCCTACGTATTCATCAAGATTGATACTAGTCAATTCAGAGCAGTCAAGATCGCTGGCAACCCAATTCTTGTATAAAGTTTCTGGAGTTGAACCAGTAGCTAAACCGAAGTTCTTAGCTCCTGACTTGATTGCCTTTTCAAAAATTTCAAATGCAGCTTTTCCACCTTGAACATTATCTTCTTTAATAATGACTTTCATAATAAATCCTCCTTATTTACTGGTCTAGTCCATTATAAATCGGTATATGCCAATTTGTCAAACCGGAAGAATTTTTCCAAGAAAAAAAGTCCAATCATCAAATTGACGATTGAACTTTTAGAAAATTATTCGCTTCTCAAAGCAATTGCAGCATCCTTTTTGGCAGCTAAACGTGCTGGCAAATGGCCACCTAGCAAGGTTAAAATGGTTGAAATAATAATCAAGCTAATTGCATGAACTGGATTTAGCTGAGCAACATTGGCAAGATCGGTCAGCTTGTAAATGAGGCTGTTGATTGGGAAGGTGAGCAGGTAGGCGATTACTATACCTAGTACACCAGCAAAAGTACCCAAAATGAAGGTTTCGGCATCAAATACCCGGGTAATATCTTTTTTGCGGGCACCAAGAGCCTTGAGTACGCCGATTTCTTTGGTTCGCTCTAACACAGAAGTGTAAGTTAAAATACCGATCATGATCATTGACGTAATCAAAGAAATAGCAGCAAAGGCAACCAAAATAGTAGTAATACCGCCAAGCAAACCACCAGTCATCGTTGTTACAGCGCTTGAGAGGTCAGTGTAAATGATTTGATCCTTCTTCTTTTTGCCATCGTTCCACTTGTCTAAGTAGTCTAAGACCTTGTCTTTAGAATCGAAGTCATTTGGATAGATCATGATGCCAGTTGGAATTGAGCTAGCGCCAAGAGCTTGCAAGATAGATTCTTTTTCATTCTTGGCCAAATTTTGTCCGGTTAAAACGTTAACCGAAGACTTTCTTTGGGCCTTAGCAACTTCAGAATTTCGATTGAGCTTGATTGCTAATTGAGAAAGTTGATCGCTATAAGCAATTCCAGTTGAAAGTAGCTGCATAGAATCTTCATTCTTAGGTCTGATGACTGCGACTAATTTTAACTTAGTTGCTGAATCATACATGCTTTGGCTAACTTTTTTAGGAACAAATATCCCAGTTGGAATCTTTTGGTAGTAGTCATTATTTTTAACTAAAGCAAATTTTTGATTGATCAAATCTGCGTACTTGAACTTCTTGTTGTTTTTGACAGATAATCCTAGGTTCTTCAAGGAATTGATATTAACCGTATTGCGATTGTCAGCAACAAGGACTAGGTCGGTTGCCTTCTTAGGCCAGTTTCCGGCTAAAAGTTGGTAGTTTTGCTTTAAAAATGATCCCTTATTTTTGCTCAAGCTAGTTGGAAAGACGCTAGAGCCGATGCCCATAGTCGATAAGGCTTGGCTGCGCATAGCAAGAGCGCTAGTAGAAGAATCTGGATCAGAATTAGAAAATTGGATTCGTTTGATTTTGCCACTATTATTGGATAATAAGTTCAGATTAACGCTTCTTTGGTAAGAAACGTTGTTGGCATATTCCGGATTGATCTTTTTAATATAGTTCACGTAGCTTTGAGTTATTTTATTGGTATGGGATGCCTGCTGGTTAGCGTCTTTTTCAGCGGTGATGTAGCCACGATTTTTGACGTTTTTAGTTGATAGCTTTCTTTGATTTGCGCTAGTAAGATCTGTTGCACTAGGCGTGATCGCGATTGGGTACTTAGCTAAGGCCTTGCCCATGGTGGTGTCAATTTGCTTTTGGAAACCATTTGAAATCGCCAAAACGACCGCAATTGAAATGATTCCGATGCTAGAAGCAAAAGCTGTTAGCAGAGTACGACCTTTTTTGGTCATAATGTTGGTGAAACTCAATTTAACAGCGTTCCAATAGGACATCTTGGTCCGCTTGAGCTGAAAGTCATTGTCTTCTTGGGTTTCGGCAAATGGATCAGAGTCATTGAGGATCTTGCCGTCTTGGAAATTGACGATTCGGTTGGCATATTCGTTAGCTAAATCAGGATTGTGAGTAACCATGATTACTAGACGATCTTTAGACAGCTTCTTGATCAATTCCATAATTTGGACGCTGGTTTCGGTGTCAAGGGCACCCGTTGGCTCATCGCACAATAGGATATCTGGATCATTAGCAATCGCCCGGGCAATCGCAACTCTTTGCATTTGACCACCAGAAAGTTGGTTAGGGTTTTTGTGCATGTGATCCTTCAAGCCGACTTCAATCAAGGCATCGATTGCGCGCTTGTGGCGCTCTTTAGCGGAAACGCCCGACAAATTCATCCCCAATTCAACATTGTTGATGATCGAGAGGTGGCTAATCAAGTTATAGCTTTGAAAAACAAAGCCAACTGAATTATTGCGATAGGCATCCCAGTCAGTCTCCTTGAAATTCTTAGTTGACTTGCCATTGATGACCAAATCGCCGCTATCATAGCGGTCAAGGCCACCGATAATATTCAACATCGTAGTCTTTCCGGAACCACTTGGACCCAAAATCGCTACAAATTCTCGATCTCTAAAAGAAATGGAGACATCGTCCAAGGCCTTAGTGACGGTATCTCCAACATGGTATGATTTTCGTAGATTTTTTAGTTGAAGCATAATTATTACCTTTCATTGTTTGTCAAATATTTTAACATAAAAACAACGAAACTAATAACTAATTACTTTTAAAACAGAGTGATTAGGGCAGTGAAGATGGCATAAGCTGCAAATAAGCCTAGAATTGTAAAGTGAAGCTTCTTATGCATTACAAATACGCCAGCAAATTCGCGGATAATTGCATTTGGCAAAAAATATGGCCGAGTGTATGAGCCAACTCCATCGGCATTTAATCCAACTTGTCTAGCAAGAAGGCCTGCACGATAGATGTGGAAGTTGTTGCTAAAGAATTTTGCCTTGAATGAATTGCTGCCGAAATCCTGACTGGCAATATTTTTAGAAAAGAGCATATTTTCGTAGGTATTCTTAGACTTGTCTTCGAGCAAGATTTGATCAGCTTGAACGCCTTGGCTGATGGCATAGTTGTACATAGCTTGCGCCTCAGAGATTTTTTCATTGCCACCTTGACCACCAGACATAATGATTTTAGGATATTTTCTACCTTTAGCAGCCTGTTTTTGGGCAAATTGAATCGCGCGATTGATTCGACTTGCCAGCAGAGGCGTAACGCGTTCGCCGTCGATTAAACCTGCACCTAAGACGATTAAGTAATCTTGGTGGTAGCGGCGAGGAATAAATTGATACAGCAATAAGTTGACCAAGAAGTTATACATGATTAAGCCTAAATATCCCGCAGTTAAAGGAGCAAAATTAAGCAATTCAATGAGCCATTTAGGCAAATAGCTAGCTGGAGCTGATAGGGTAAATAGCCATGCGACAATCATTCCTAGACCAAGAAAAAGCGTAAGCAAGTTTGGCAAGGTGTGACTTTCCCTTTTCCAAACAAAGTAGGCATTCCATAGACAGAAAAGCCAAGAAAAGGTTGTTACTAAAATAATTGCCAAAATCAGAATGGCCAAGATAGCAGCATAAATAATTTGGAGCGTGCGATATTGCGTGGCATAGACAATAAAGGTTAGCCAAGCACCTAATAGCAAGATAAAAATCGTAAATAAAACCCCATTAATCCAGCGCCAAGGTCCAGTTAGCCAAGAAGCTAGAAAAAAGATCAAGGACATGACTAGAAGGATTGAAAAAAGACTGAATTCACGGTTGTTTTCAAAAAAATGCAGTAGATTATTTAAAGAAGCCATAAAACCATCCTTTAGATATTTAGAATCAATTCCATTATAATAGAAGAAAGAAAAAAATAGTTATTATAGGTGATGAAATGAAGAAATTTTTTGACTATTTAGGAAAGTTCGGCGCAATGCTTTTGGCATTTGGGCTATATAGCGTAGTGCAAATGTATTACTTCTATCCTCAAAAAGTTCAGATACCAATGAAGGCGTTGGTGATTGCTGTCTGCACGTTCTTTGACATTGGCTTGATTATTTGGATGTATCGCCGGCAATTGAAAAAGCAAAATGAATGGGGGTTTGATCAGGAACCACACTGGCAGCTTAAGCGGATTGGAATTGCCGTATTAGGATTTTTCTTAATTGTGATTCTGGGAGCATTGACTGCCCAACTAATTGGAGCAGGTAACGGAACTTCTGCCAATCAAGCAGCATTAGAAAAAATTTCTAAACAAAGTGGACGGATGTTTCCAATTTTAGTTGTTTTTCTTGGGCCAATTTGCGAAGAAACCATCTTTCGAGGGATGTTTTTCAATACCTTCTTTAGAAGACCAACGAAGCTAAATAAGGTTTTGGGAATTATTGCTAGTGGTTTTGTTTTTGCGTTTTTACATGATCCAACTTTGAGCAAATACATTTTTATTTACTGGGTTTTAGGAATTGTTTTGGCTTGGGTATATATCACGACCAGAGATTTGAGATACTCAATTTTGGTACATATGTGCTATAACGCTTTAGGCTTTATTTAGTTTCACGTGAAACCAGAAAATTGTACCCTTTATTGTGATACCATTTTTAATAATTATTAACTTATATTTTTATAATATTAAATAAATAAGTGTGTGGATAAAGCAATACTTATTTTTTACTTTGTCGGCGCTTGTTACCGGTATTGGTTTTGCTTGGTTCAGTAGCAATGTGGCCAAGGGTGTATTGCAAATCGGGGTATTGGTTGTTTATATCTCGATAGTTGGGTATGTTTCAACAAGTATGGCTAGATTGGTTGAGGACAGTAGTCTTTTGTATGATTCTTTGCTTTGGATTGAAAAGTACTACAAGTTCATGGCTTATCAGGATAATTTTCAACTCGGGATGGACAACTTCCCTGAAAATTATCAAGTTTTACAAGTAAATAACCTCTCTTTTACATATCCATTTTCTGATACAGAAGTTTTACATAATATAAGTTTTAAAGTAAATCGTGGCGAGAAAATTGCAATAGTAGGGATGAATGGATCAGGAAAATCTACTTTAGTTAAGTTGCTAATGAGATATTACGATCCTACTAGTGGTAATATTCAATTTGATCAGACTGATTTACAAAAGATAAATTTACAAGATTATCGAAATAATTTATCTGCTACATTTCAAGATTATTCCAAATTTAAACTGACGCTTGCAGAAAATGTAACCGCAGCTAGAAGGATTAATTTTAATAAGGTGAAAGAAAGCTTGAAAAAAGCCGGCTTATCAGATGACTTTGTAGATCGAGTAGGCTTTGATACACATGAAAAGCTATTGCAGTCAAATAGTGAATATCAAAAAATGTATCAGTTACAAAAAGATGCATACCTATAAAAATAAGCAGAAAAAACCCAGCATGACTATCAAAACGTTAGATAGTTCATGCTGGGTTTTTGCTTTATAATTCTTCGTTTGCCGAAAGATTCTTCTTAATGTAGTAATTCAGAATAAATGGTGAAAGTACCGTCGTTACGATAATTACCAAAATCAAACTTGAATAAATATCTTGTGGGAATAGATGATGGGAGATTCCAATTTGTGCCACGATCAAGGCTACTTCTCCACGAGAAATCATCCCTGCACCAACAATACTGCCTTCATTTTTACTGAAGCCAAATAATTGGCTAGAGTATTTTCCGGCCCAGAACTTTGATAAAAGGGCTAAAATCGTCATTACGATGATAAACCAAATATCCTTAATGAAACTAGCAAAAGTCATTGAAAGTCCGATATCCGCAAAGAACACCGGGATAAATATGGAGTAGCCGATTGCTGAAACAGATGAGTTAACTTCTTTATATTGAGGAGTTTGTCTGATTGCCAATCCTCCGAAAAAGGCCCCCACAACGGCTGATAGGCCAACAAAGTCTGCTGCCCAGGCCATAGTTAATGCTAATACTAGCGAGCCGATTACGACAGAGTAGTCGACGCTGATTTTTTCAGCTATCTTCATAAAGTAAGGCGCAACGAACTTGTAGATTGCCCAAACTACGCCGAAGTAGGCTACTTCAATGATTAAGTTCAAGAAGAAATTGCTAGTCAAGCCGCTTTGTCCGCCTTCATGACTGAAAGTCGTAAAGAGGCTGAGGACAACCACGGCTAAAATATCATCAACGACCGCTGCTCCTAAGATAGCTGTTCCGGCTCGAGTGTGCAACTGGCGAGCTTCTTGCAAAACTACTACCGAAATCGAAACGCTAGTTGCCGCAAAGACAATACCAATAAATAATGCCTCAAGTGGCTTCATGCCAAAGGCATAGCTAGCAAGACCAGCAAACAAAACTGGTAAGACAACGCCGACTGCAGCGACAGTAAAACTGAGCTTGAAGTATTTCTTCAATAAATCAAGATCACTTTCTAGACCGGCTAAGAACATCAACAAAATAACGCCGAATTCGGAAAATAGGCTGATGATGTCATTTGATTTGACCAAGCCCAAAATTGCTGGTCCTAAGAGGATGCCCGACAGCAACTGACCGATAACCGCAGGCATGTTTAACCTTGAGAATAATTGTCCAAGCAAGGTTGTGGTTAGCAGAATCAAAATCAATTCTCCCAAAAAATGCATGTCACTCATCCTTTCTTTCTCATAAAAAAAGCTTCCAAGTATCCGTCTCCTGACCCAAAGAGACTGAAATCTTGAAAGCTTTTATTGTCTAAAAACCCAACCGCTAATTATTAATATGCATAGGTACTATTCTAGTATTGTTTATTATTTGATGCAAATCTAATGCTTATTCTTTTCCTTGTTCTGCAGCGCTAGGCTCAGTCTTGGCAAGCAAGGCAAGAGAAATGGCGATCAAGTCGACAACTTCTTGCAAAATCGCTCCGATAAAGGCTGGGATAACGCCAGTTGCAGCAATAACTTCAAGGATAATAACGATAATAATGGCGGTAATAACATCGATATTGGCAACTCTCATTGTATGCTTACCAATGGCAACAGCATCGTTGATCTTGCTCAAATCGTTAACCATGATAACCGCATCGGCACTTTCGCTGGCTGCAGTAGCACCCTTAGCACCCATGGCAATACCAACGTCAGCTGCCGTCAAACTTGGCGCATCGTTAACGCCGTCCCCAGTCATTACGACAGGGCGCAATTCTTCAGGAACATTGCGAATCGCTTCGATCTTTTGCTTAGGTAATAGTCCTGCGCGAACTTGGGTAACGCCAGCAGCCTTACCGATTTGTTCAGCGACATTTTGGTGGTCACCTGTTAGCATCATGATTTCCTTAGCGCCTTGTTTGCGCAAGCGAGCAATCGTATCAGCTGTTTCAGGGCGAATCATGTCCTTGAAGGTTACATAGCCGGCAAATTTGCCATCAATTGAAATAAAGATAGCAGTAGCATCAACTTGTGGTTTTTCTTCATTGCCATCAGTTACAAATCTGAACTTACCAACCTTAACTAGCTTGCCATCAACTTTACCCTCAACACCTTGAGCAGTAGTTTCCTTCAAGTCTTCAACGCGCTTGATCAAACTATCGTCAGTGTGCACTACTAATGAAGTGGCAATGATGTGACTAGATTGTTGTTCAACGCTGGCTGCGAGGCCTTGAATTTCAGTCTTGTCAAAGCCTTCCATTGGAATAACTTCGCTAACTTCAAGCTTGTTTTGAGTTAAAGTACCAGTCTTGTCAAACGCAAAAGTCTTAGCGCGAGACAATTTTTCCAAAGTTGGACCAGACTTAACAATGATGTGGTGGCGAGACATAGCGCTCATTCCGGAAATCAAAGCAACCGGAGCAGCGATCAACAATGGACATGGCGAAGCGACAACCATAACTTCCGCAAAGCGGGTGAAGTTCCAGCCGCTAACACCAGCTGCGACCAATCCTATTACCAGGGAAATAATTGTAAATGGTACCGCATAGCGGTCAGCCATCTTAACGAATTTGGCCGGTTGTGCTTGAGAAGACTTAACCAAAGCAACGATTGATTGATATTCGGAATCCTTAGCTAAACGAGTGACTTCCATTTCAACCGCAACATCGCCGTTGATTGACCCAGACATCAAGTCATCGCCAACCTTCTTGTCAACTGGAATAGATTCACCAGTCAATGATGATTGGTCAAAACTGGATTCGCCCTTTACCACAACTCCGTCAACTGGAACTTGTTGTCCTGGAGTGATTAGAACGTGGTCGCCAATTGCCAAATCATCAACCTTAACTTCAACTAAGCTGCCGTCAACCATTTTGTTGGCAACGCGAGGTGAATTGTTAAGTAAAGACCGCAATTCTCGGTCGGCTTGACTAGTGGCATAGTCTTCTAGCGTTTCTCCACCAGTTGCCATGACTAAAATCATCCAAGTAGCCCAGTAGTCGCGAATGAGCATAGTTGAAACGATAGCAATAATTGCCAAAATATCGATTCCCCAGCGACCACTCTTGAGGTCTTCATACATTTCCATTGCCATTGTAATAGCCATGTAGACCCCAAAGACATCAATTAAAACTTCAGCAATAATTCCTTGACCCAGAGCAAAAGCACAAAAGGCGCCAATTGCTCCTAAGAATAGAACAAGGAAAAATTTCCATTGATTCTTTAACATATAAGCATCCTCCGAAATAGGCTAGATAAAAGTTACATATATTATTTTATCACTCTGCTTTTCAGTTGCAACTTATAATGATTCTAATTTACTTGATGCGCTTAACCTCATAATTTTTATCAAAATTGTGCACAACATAGTTAAAGGCTTTGATCCATTCACGTCTAGTTAATAGTCCTTGGAAAACCCCGCGGTCATCGACTACTGGCAAGAAAGCATTATCGATTAATAAATGAAGCTGAGTTTCTAGCGTGGTTTGGACAAAGTTGATTTTGTCGAACTTAGTTTGCATGACGTCTTTGACTTTCAATTGATTCAAAGGATCAATCGAAATCTCGCTAGTTGTTAGCATTTTGTCGGTAATCATGGAAAGAGACAGCAAGCCGACTACCTTATGGTCCTTGTCCAAAACCGGAATCTTTGAATACTTGACCTTAGTTAGAATCAAAAAGGCATGGTAAAGTGGATTGTCTTCTTGAACAAAAGCAATTCTAGTTGCTGGAATCAAGAATGCGCCGGATTTTTCCTGAATCAAGTGTTTAATAGATGGTGAAAACATAATAACTTCCTTTCTGAGTTCCATTTTACTAGACATTTTTGCAAAAAGAAAAGGCCCGCTGATTAGCGGACCTTGGTTAATATCATTTACTTTGGAGGAGTAAGAATGAATGAAATAAAAAAGTGGGAGTATGTGTTGTAGCAAGTTCTACCACCTCGCTACGTTTTATATAATAGCTGAAAAGTGTGAAGTAATTTTGCCGAAAATCTTATGATTTTCTAAAGATGACAAATTATTCTTTTGCCCAGAAAAAAAGCTCGCCACCCGGCGAGCTACATTATTATCATTTACTTTGGAGGAGTAAGAATGAATGAAATAAAAAAGTGGGAGTATGTGTTGTAGCGAGTTCTACCACCTCGCTACGATTTATATGATAGCTAGAAAGTGTGAAGTAATTTTGCCCAAAATCTTACGATTTTCTAAAGATGGCAAATTTTTATTTTTAACCAGGAAAAAGGCCCGCCGATTGGCGAGCCTCATTAGTTTCATCTACTTTGGAGGAGTAAGAATGAATGAAATAAAAAAGTGGGAGTATGTATAGTAGTAAGTTCTATTGCCTTGCTACGATTTACATCCTAGCCTAAAATTTTGAAGAATTATTAGCTAAATATTTACGAATTTCTAAAGAATTTTCTGACTTTTTATAAAGGCAAAAGAAAAGCTCACGTACACCGTGAGCCGAAAGGGATAGATATGAAATTGGCCAAAGGCCAATCTTTTTATTTTCATTATTTACTTGGAGGAGTATGAATGAAAAACAAAAAGTTGAGTTACAACGGATGAGAACTGTCTCCTCATATGTTGCAACTACATATTAATATCAATTTGTGAATTTTGTGTTACAAATTGTTATCTATTGCTTTAAATTTGTAAAATTATCTTTCAAAATCTCTTTTTGGTATCTTAGCTCAATTTGGTAAAATAAGCAAATAGATATTACGGAGAATTGAGGATAGTCATACTTGAAGAGAATCAGTAGAATTGTAATTGATATTATTATAACCATTGCAGTTTTGGCAGGGCTTGGTGCTGCTGGCTTCTATGGCTATAGTTGGTACCAAAAATATCAAATGGAAAAAAACCGCCCAGCTTTGGTCAAGGCAAAAGATGGTACAAATATCAATCCAGCCTGGTACAGCAGCAAAATTTACCATCAGCAATTGCGTAGCAAATATTCTTTCATTAATAAAGTAGCTAACTATGTGCCGCCAAGAACTTGGGTGGGCAAAGATACGGTTATTCCGGGCTTGCAGACAACTAAGAGCTATAATTTTGCCAAAAAGAAAATGGGCATCGCAACAGCAATGACTCCCCAGGGGTTAGCAGTCGTTGACAAATACTTGTTGATTAGCGCCTATGACGGCGACCACCGGCATGCTTCAGTAATTTATGTTTTGGACAAAATCAAAGGCAGCTACATTAAGACTATCCAAATTAAGGGCCGGCCTCATCTTGGCGGCATTGCTTATGATCCAATTGCCAAAAATATTTGGATCACTGGCAGTATGGGAACGTCTTCTGCCTTAATGTCTTTTTCTTTAGCTAAATTAAAGGCCTATAAAAAAGGCTCAAAGATGCCGATTAGCTATAACCATGAAATTTCTATTCCAACGCTAGAACGTGCTTCAACGGTATCTTATTATGACGATCAATTGTTTGTTGGCTTTTTCAACATGTATGGCCGGGGCAAGGTAGCTAGCTACACGATTTCTCGCTCGGGCTCAAACGCTGGCTCAATTACCAATAATGAGATTAAGTCAGTTACTGGCAATGTTAGCTGGTCTGATCCTAGCGGCCAAACAACCATGAATAAACAAATTCAAGGGATTGCTTTTTACGACAATAAAATTTTCTTAGCTCAATCCTATGGTAGCCAGAATTCCAAGCTATATATTTTCTCATCAACTGCTTTGAAAGCTTTAGATGAAAAAAATGCCGAAAGAATCATTGATATGCCACCATATTTAGAGCAAATTACCACTTATCGCGGTCAACTTCTATGCATTTTTGAGTCAGCTTCCAAACAATATGCAAGACCAGAAATAATGGTGATGGATCGGATTTTGTCAGTTAATATCAATTCTTTATTTGGAATTTGATCTAGTCCAATGCGCCTGATTTTCTACTGATTTGCTTAATTTTCTTAAAATATACATAAGACCTTAACCACATACAGTAATTTGTAGTAGTATAGCTAATTGACGGAAGGATTATTTAGGAGGAAATATGAAAAAAACAAAGGAAGTCGACTCCAGGGGCAAGCGGATTGCAATGTTTGCCTTGAAGACAGTCGCATACTTTGCAATTCTTATTGCCTTGATATATTTGTATGAATATAGTGGACTAAATTCCGTTCACTTTATTTATAACGAATTCTAAGGCGGGGGTGCAAGATATGATTAAAGATGTAATTAAAACAATAGATGAAATTGCCGAAAAAGAGCCCGATCGCGTAGTTTATGACTACTTAGGTCAAACCAATACTTATGGTGAATTGAAGAAGCGTTCAGACGCTTGGGCTCACAAATTGGCTAGTTTGGATCTTCCAGAACATGATCCAATCATGATCTGGGGTGGACAGACTTTTGAAATGATTGCCAGCTTTTTAGGCTGCGTTAAAGCGGGACATTCCTACATTCCAATCGCCAGCTATTCTAATGCTGAGCGTTTGACCATGATTCAAGACGTTTCCAAAGCTAACTTAGTTCTTGCGATCGATCCTTTGCCAGATATCAATCTTTCCGGGGTAAAGGTATTGGCGCCAGCAGAAGTCCAAGCTGGCGACTACGTGCTTGACCAGGAGAAATTCGTCAAGGGTGATGACAATTTCTACATCATCTTTACGTCAGGGACTACTGGCAAGCCTAAAGGCGTGCAAATCAGTCATGATAACTTGCTCAGTTTCGTCAACTGGGAGCTGACTGATTTTGCTTTGCCAGAGCATCCAAGCTTTTTAGCGCAGGCTCCATATTCATTTGACCTGTCAGTGATGAGCCTCTATCCAGCTTTGGTGGCTGCTGGCAAGTTGGTAGTATTGCCACATGACGTAACTCAAAACTTTGCGCAATTGTTCATGACTTTGCCAAAGATGCAATTCAATGTTTGGGTCTCAACACCATCATTTGCTCAAATGTGTTTCTTGGATAAGACCTTCGATGGTGAGCATCACCCAGATTTGACACATTTCTTATTCTGCGGGGAAGAATTGCCAAGAACTGAAGCAGAAAGATTGAAGGAAAAGTTTCCACAGGCGCATATCTTCAATACTTATGGTCCAACGGAAACAACAGTAGCCGTATCCCAAGTAGAAATTACTGATGAAATTTTAGCTAAATATGACCGTCTGCCAATTGGCCGAGTTAAAGAAGATACTAAGATTACCATTGATGAATCCAAGGGCGAAAATCCTGGCGAAGGCGAAATCATCATTAGCGGTCCTAGCGTTTCCAAGGGCTATATGAACAATCCTGAAAAAACTGAGGCAGCCTTTTTCAAGCAAGAAAATGATGAATATGCAAGTTACCGAACTGGAGATGCTGGATTTTTCGATGGGGATATGCTCTTTTACCGGGGAAGAATTGACTTCCAGATCAAGTTCAACGGCTATCGAATCGAGCTTGAAGAAATCAATTTCTACTTATCTAAGAATGAATTGGTTCGCTATGGCGTAGCTGCACCTAAGTACAATAAAGAACACGCTGTTCAACAAATCGTCGCCAAGATCGAACTTAAAAAGGGAGTTCGCCGCAAGTATTCTGATGCAGAATTGACCAGAAGAATTCGTCAAGACTTGACCAAGGACTTGATGCCATACATGATTCCGCAACGATTCATTTACGAAGATTCTTTGCCTATTTCACAAAATGGTAAGGTTGATATCAAGGCAGTTATCAAGGAGGTCAATAAGTAGTGAATTTTAATTTCATTAACTTACAGCCTTACTCCAACCCGCAATACTTTATTTACCTATTAATTGCGCTGTTGCCAATTATCATTGGCTTATATTTTGGAAAAAGGCTGAAAAATTATGAGGCGATCTTCTCGCTAGTCTTCTTGTTCTTGATTTTCGATGGCAATCATTGGCAGGAAGGGATCAATCTAATTATTTACCTAATCTATGAATTTTTGATCACTTTCGGCTATTTGCACTACCGAACCAAAAAAGATAGTCCAAACAAAAGTTGGGTCTTCAACTTGGCGGTGGTTTTGGCCATCTTGCCGCTAACGGCGGTTAAGATCTTGATCCAAATGCCTAAAGGAACGGTTCCTTTTGTGGTTGGATTTTTGGGAATTTCTTATATTACCTTCAAGAACGTTCAAGTGATTATGGAAACGCGCGATGGAGTAATTAAGCAAATCGATCCGCTGACTTATGCAAGATTTTTGCTGTTTTTCCCAACCATTTCATCAGGACCAATTGATCGCTACCGTCGATTCAAGAGCGACTATGAAAAGGTTCCTAGCAGAGAAGAATACATTGGCGATTTACAGTTAGCAGTTCGCTATCTCTTCCAAGGATTCTTGTATAAGTTTATCTTAGGTTGGTTCTTTGGAACTTACTTGTTGCCAAAGATTGCCATGAGGGGCTTAATTGCCGGCAATGCGATTGGCGGCTTGAAGTTATCTTGGTGGGTTGTAGCCTACATGTATGTCTACACCATGTACTTGTTCTTTGACTTTGCTGGCTACTCGCTCTTTGCCGTATCGATTTCGCATTTCATGGGCATTCATACGCCAATGAACTTCAATAAGCCATTTATTTCAAAGAACATCAAGGATTTCTGGAATCGCTGGCACATGACTTTGTCATTCTGGTTTAGAGACTATATCTACATGCGCTTTACCTTCTTTGCCATGAAGAAAAAGTTGATCAAGAATCGAATTAGACTGTCACAAGTTTCATACTTTGTTTTATTCTTGATCATGGGCTTTTGGCATGGCTTGACTTGGTATTACATCGTATACGGAATCTACCATGCGACAGCGATCTGTATTAACGATATCTGGCTGAGATTTAAGCGTAAGCATAAAGATCAATTGCCATCAAACAAGTTTACGCAATGGTTTGCCATCTTCTTGACTTTCCAATTTGTTTGTCTAGGGATGCTGATCTTTTCTGGATATCTCAGCCAATTATGGTTTGGATGGCAATAATTTGATTAATAAAAAAATTTGAGAGGTTTAATTATGGATACAAAAGAAGAAGTTTTAGCAATTTTGGAAGAATTAACTGGTGAAAACTTAGCTGATCAAATGGATGAAAACATCTTTGACGACGGCTTGCTTGACTCAATGGCCAGCGTGCAAATGCTCCTTAGCTTGCAAGAAAAGTTTGGCATTGATGTACCAGTTTCAGAATTTAGCCGTGAAGATTGGGATACTCCAGCTAAGATTGTTGCAAAGGTGGAAAGCTTAGAAAATGAGTAATAGACGCCGACTGTGGCAAATTTTTGGCCCGGTTATCTGCGCTTTTATCTTATTATTAATTGTTTTCTTAATACCATGGGATAGAACTTTTTCAAAAGAAGACATTTTTGAAGCTGCCAACTCACAAAATACCACTGTATTTAAGGGGGTAAAAATGAAGCAAGAGGCCTTTGATGATGGCTATGTACCATTTTATGGTTCATCGGAGTTGTCAAGACTAGATCCACTTCACCCTAGTGTTTTAGCTCAAAAATATCACCGCAACTACAAGCCATTTCTACTTGGAGGACCTGGTAGTCAAAGTTTAGTCCATTTCATTGGGATGCAGGGAACTAGCAGTCAATTGAAAGATAAAAAGGCAGTTGTGATTATTTCGCCACAATGGTTTACCAAGCAAGGCCAAAATCCACAAGCATTTGAGTTATACTATTCGCCACTTGAAACGATCATCTTCTTGTTAAATGCCAAAAATACCAAGACCGATCGCTATGCTGCTAAGAGATTGGCTTCAATGCCAACAATGAAGACTGGTGCAATCAAGACTTCCTTGAAGCTAATTGCCCAAGGCAAGAAGCTGACCAAGACTGAGCGTGCTTGGCTTGAAGCTCGTCTTCGCATGCTAGAAAACGAAGATAAGTTCTTTAGCGCCTTCCAATTGCGCGATCGAATTCAAAAGATTAACGATCAAGCTAAATTATTGCCAAATACTTATTCAATTAAGGGATTAACGGCAATCGCCAATGAACAAGCGGCTAAGCATACCAATTCCAATCGCTTTGGCATTGACAACAGATTCTTCAAGACTCGCTTGCCACATAAGGAGTTATCAAAGCTTCGCGGTAGCCAGCGCAAGTTTGACTACGTCAAATCGCCAGAATATAGCGATTTCCAATTGATGCTAGAGCAGTTTGCCAAGCAACATACCAATGTTTTGTTTATTATTCCACCAGTTAACGCTAAGTGGGCTAAATATACAGGACTTTCGCAAAAGATGTATGAGCAATCAGTTGATAAGATTAGATATCAACTTGCTAGCCAAGGTTTTGAAAATATCGCCGATTTATCAAAAGATGGTCACCGCAAGTACTTTATGCAAGATACCATTCACTTAGGTTGGAATGGCTGGATTGCAGTTGATAAGGCAGTCAAGCCATTTATGAGTACGCCAAATGGTCGCTATAACTACGCTATTAGCGACTACTTCTATTCAAAGCATTGGCAAAATCGAACTAAGGTTAAGAAGATCGATTTAACCGATAAAGCTAGTTTAAAAGACAAATAGTGCGCCATGCAATTGATCATCTGGGAGTGAAGGGGTCAACTTTAGTCATTCGCAATGGCAAAACTTGGCTCAAGTTTGCTACTGGTAATCAAGCTGACACTAGTTATTTGATTAATTCAGTTCAAAAGTCGATGACGGCTGCGATGATTATGCGTGAGGTGCAAAAAAGCAAACTGAAATTATCGACTAAGTTGAGTAGATTTTATGGAGCTATTCCAGGAGCTGATAAGGTTCGCATCAGCAATTTGCTCAATATGACTTCCGGGTTAGACTTAAAGCCGGGAGAAGAATTAGGCGAAGATATTTTCAGATCAGACGAAGATAATTTCCAATCTGATATCAAAAAGACTTACTTTAATCCGCGCATGCTAGGAAAATGGCATTATACTTCGGTTAATTATGTCTACTTGTGTGGTATTTTAACGCAATTGACGCATAAGTCATATGAGCGACTATTTAGAGATACTTATATCAAACCGCTTCATTTGAAGCAGACTGAATTTTTCTGGAGTAGCAAGCAAAAGCTGCTTAAGAGCAATTGGGTACCCGGCTATGAAAAAGTAGCTGGTCAATATCAACATGTACCTCACGCTGAGGCGATTAAGGATGCTCATGATGAACTAGGTGCTGGATCCATTGTGATGTCCAACAGCGATTTAGCTAAGGTGATGAGGTTGATTTTAACTAGCAAGTTTTTGACTAAGCAAAGTCGAAAAGAACTCTATCAAAGCACTGCACCGTCATACTATAATGGTGGGTTTTACAATCTGAAGCATTATAAGATGGCTAATGGTGCAGGGGAAGGCTATTATACCTTCTTTAGAAGCACGCACGAGGGCAAGACCATGCTGATAGTGCAGGCTAACCATACGGCTAAAGGCAAGTTTGTAAAAATCAAAAAACGCATCAATCGAATTATGGATTTTATGACCTATTTTGATCGATAAGAAGAAGCGTCTTTGGACTAATTAAGTTCAGGGATGCTTCTTTTTTTGCATGCGAAAGCTAGAAAAATAAATGTTACAATTTTGTTAGTAGCCAGGCATAGGTATTGTATTTTGTACTATTCAATGCTAAAATTTTCATGTACCATCGCTAGAAAGTTTATCATTTTCTCCGGTAGCGAAAATGGTATCTTCTATATGTGGTCAGAGTGATGGTACACGCTGTGTGAGCCTAGTTCCTGTTGTTGGAATTAGGCTTTTTTGATTGAAAAATAAACTTTTTGGAGGATTTATGACACGTTCAGAAATGAAAAGAGCAGCTAAAGATCAGCTTAGAGGCAATTGGCTGTGGGCAGTTGGTTTAAGTTTAGTAGGTGCACTGGTTACCTATCTCTTGCAAGATTTGCAATCGTTTATGGAAACTGGTCATGACAGAATCTACTACATTGTCAAAAATTATCCCTACATTACTGATTATGAGTTGAATTGGGCAGCTGACTTAAGTGGCATTATTATCGGAACTTTAAGTGGCTTGATTTTTTGGGGAATTGCTTATACCATCTTGAATTTCCGCGATCGCGGCGAAAAGCCAAACATCTTTGCCGGAATTTTTTCAGCTTTTAGAGGCGAGCGATTTAACAGTAGTTTTATTGCACTTATTTTGGTTGAACTTTATATCTTCTGCTGGTCATTGCTATTTTTTGTGCCAGGAATTATCAAGAGTTATTCTTACGCAATGACGCCATATATCTTGGAAGATATGTACCAATCAGGCCAAAAGGTAAGTGCTAGCGAAGCCATTACTAGAAGCCGGAATTTGATGAAGGGCCATAAGATGGACTTGTTTGTGTTAGATCTAAGCTTTATTGGCTGGGCGCTAGTAGGGATTTTGACCTGCGGAATTGGCTTGATTTGGATTACGCCATATATTCGGCAAACTAGAGCCAACTTTTACCGGAATTTGACTGACATGGAATAACAAAAAAGATTGATGATCTTCGTTTGGAAAAACGTTGATGCATCAATCTTTTTTGTTGGTCATACCGAATAGGTACATAAATTGACCGAATAAGTACATTTTAGCTATTCGTGAGATTGTAGGTGTAGAATATAAATACGGCTAAGAAATGGCTGAAGTTATGTATTTTAGAAAGGAAAAATGTGAAAATGAAACAAATGGATAATCTATGTGAAGATGACTTGCAGAAAATAGTCGGAGGAAAGATAAGAAGATTGACTCAGTACGTGTTGTATAACACCAAAACTCATAAAACAATCCCTGATTATGGAGCAATTTGGGGCACTACTGCTCGTACAGTAACTAATGGTTGGTTAGAGTACGGTCCTTGGGGCAGTTGAGGATAGATAGGATAGTAGAAAGGCTGAAAACTCATGCAAGACAAGGAACAAGAATTAGAAAAAATGCTGATCAGAGTTAAGCAAGAAGTATCAACTGATGGGGATGCAGCCTGGTTGCTTGAACAAGCTGTAAGCATGATAAAAAGTGGCAGCAGTTTAGACAAGGTTATTTTCACGCTTAACCAGAACCTAAATAATTATTCTCTGACCCATGGTTTTAGATTACCGGCTGGATTGACTGAATTGAAAATTAAGTTGGGTGAAAAGCCTGATAAATGGTCTAATACAGGAGTAACTGGTGCAATTTGAGAAAAAGTATGAATTTATTATTGAAATATAAAGAATATAATTATAATAGAATTACATGAATCGAGATGCTTATAATTGTTAGAACAAAGAAGCCAGAAAATTCTTTCTTGGCAATTCTTATTAACAGCTGTCATAGCAGGATTATTAGCAATAAAGCAAAATATGGTTATAAATATTATCTATTTTTTTGTTGCTATCCTTGCCTATGGATTATTAAAAAAGGGTAATAAGAAGCTGTCCCAAATTTGGGACATAATTGCTATTCCGTATGTTTTAATCCACGTTTATACAGAGCTATTTGCTTTACTGCTTAATGTATCTTCATTATTCTATTTTTTATATTTTGTAGTAATGTTGGCGTGCTTAATCCCTGTTACAATCAGCGATTACGGAAATATCCATAAACCATTGATGCAAATTATATCATCTGTCTGGATAATTATTAATCTTTTCTTAGCTCCACAACCAGTGGTTCATGCTAATGCCTTTATAATTGGTCTAAATAAAAGTCAGCTTTTATTAGGACTTATGTTTGTTATCTATGGATATTTTGCAATCACCAACTGGGGGTATAAATTCTATCTAAACCTGCATATTAAGAATAAGAACTTTGCATACTTTTTAGTTTTACTGGTCACTGCCGGTATTATTTTATGGATCAGCTTTATCAATGCTTTCGCTTCTTCAGCCTTAACTTGGAGCGATGCTTTATGGAACTGGAACTTTGCTTTCATTAATCCGGCTGAATCAGCGCAGATCCCCAACATTTGGCAACTAGTCTTTACATCGGTAAATGCTGGGTTAATGGAGGAAGTAGCTCGCTATGTTTTCGTAATAGCTTTATTAGCTAGCTTAGTGAAGAAACGTAATCATTCATTGATAGCCATTGTCCTATCTTCTGCAATCTTTTCACTATTACATGTCTTAAGTTTCTCATCAACTGACTTCAATCTTGGTGAAGTTGTTTTTAAAATAATCCATGCATTTGGATTTGGCTGTATTTTTGGCTTGCTATTTTTGTACACAGGCAAAATCTGGCTAATTATTCTATTGCACTCTTTTGCAGATTTTATCAGTTTTTCTTTGACTCCATTAGGGTATGGAGGAATGTTGATGACATCTGTAAATAACATGGTTATCTTTTTAGCAATCATCACAATCGTGCCATTACTATTTACAATTTTGATTTTGATGGTACCTAGTGCAAAGGAAGTGATCGATAGGAACATTGAACAATTATTATTAAAACTGTGATATTTGTTGTTTAGGTAATATGAGGTGAAAAATATGTTTTCAAAAAAGACTGTTTTAACGTTTGTGGGTTCTGCATTGCTTTGTGTAGGTGCATCTACTTACTTATCAACTACAGTAAAGGCTGATACTATCGAAGTAGCACCAAAAACTGAAACTATAACTTTAAATCCTAAATCGTTCAGTCCCGAAGCATCAAATAATAATGCTTTATTGGATCAAAAGGTTTATGCCCGTAATCTATGGGACATTGATGGCGGGGCTCCTGCAGGTGATGGTCCTAGAATTTGGGGATCCGGCTATAAATGGCATTGGTGGGGCGCTGTTCACTAAATTTTAGTTGTGCAAAAAAGATTGATGATCTTCGTTTTGAAAAACGTTGATGCATCAATCTTTTTTAATGCATAATTTTTTCGTAAACCACAATAAAAATATACCAAATTTTACTTACTGATTTTTACCGGGTAATTGCTTATAACTTAAACTTCCCACACCAAAAAGAACTATGAAGCCTTGAAAACTCAATAGTTTAACCAGTAAATATTCAATTATGCTGCTAGTGATGGCGATATAGCCTCTTGCATGTACTTCGGGAGGCGGGAAATGAAAGCTTTGGTGAACCTTTCCATCTGCTCTTCTGTCAGTTGGAAGATCTCTTTCACGCTCTCGAACATGGCTTCCACCAGGATCTGAAGGGAGTGATGGAAAGTAATGTCCGCAAGCTCGTCTATCATGCAGTAAAAGAGCTCGCCTATTGTCCTATCATCTTCATCATCTCGCTTCTCAACTGACATGAACATGTAGCGCAGAAAGACGAAAGCCGTATGGGCAGTCAATGCATCATATGAGAGGCCGTGGTATTCAGTACCAAGTTTCAAGAAACTCTTGCAGGTCTTGAAGAAGACTTCGATGTCCCATCTTTTGCCGTAAATTCTGATGATCTCATTTTCATCGATCATCATGTCCGTGCAAATAAGAGCGATCCAATCTTTGCGGTTGGAGCGATTTCTTACGCAGACTATTCTGGCATCAACCTGGGCACCATCCTTGGCAGGATCTCCAACCTTTACAGGGACGGACAAGAGATATCTTGAACGACCTCGCCGCTTCTTGCATGCGCTGAAGATCTGCTTGACGTTCATCCGCTTACCATCGAACTCGTATGTGATCTTGGAACTCTTCTTCACCATGGCAATTACGTTTAGGTCACGTTGCTTGATCTGGACGATCTGATGAGGATTGGAGAACCAAGTGTCAAACATGACGTACTTAGCAGTAAGCCCTGCTTTCAAAGCTTGATCGAGTAGCTGGATAACTACATCGGTCCCCTTTGATTGGGCCATAATTCGTCTTTTGGCCGCGATTGTGCGCTTGTCGATCTTCTTGGTTGTCCCGATGACATTCTGATCATTCTTTGAGGACAAGAGAGATGAAGCGATTGGGACGAAGGAGGATCCATCAGTCCAACCCATGGTCATCATCCGAAAGCCCTTCTTGTAGGTCATCGAAACGTGGTCGAATACTTTGGCAGCCAGCTCAGTCTTCTTGTATCCAGTTCTGGAGTAGAGCGAATCGTCAAAGACGAAGCAATCCGCACGTTGGTCAGAGGTCAGATCTTTCAGATGCCCATTGACGATCTTCTCAGCTAGCAGAATAGTGAAGCGGAGCCAGTTGATATGTGGGTTCTGCATGAATCGATAGTAGGTGTTTTTGGAGAAGCCAGCAGTACACTTGCCAGACTTCTGTTGCATGTACATGCTTCTGTCTCGAAACACATTACTGAAGATGTATGAAAGGATCGACCAAAGAGGGATTCCTTTTGACTTGCGGAGCCCACATCTACGGAGAAGCTCCATAACTTTGTAGTCCTTGAAGAACTTTTCAACAGAACGGGCGATTTTAGGTTCATTTTCAGTATCGAATGATGGTAAACTAGACATAGCACAAGCCTTTCGTTTGATATTGATGATGTTGTGGTTGACTAAATTATATCAAGCGAACAAAGGCCTTGTGCTTTTTTATTGGCTAAACTATTGAATTTTCAAGGTACAAGCCCACTTTTGCAAGTGGGAAGTTTAAGT
>NZ_CAKD01000015.1 GCF_000297025.1 Lactobacillus pasteurii DSM 23907 = CRBIP 24.76 | reverse complement strand
ACTTAAACTTCCCACACCAAAAAGAACTATGAAGCCTTGAAAACTCAATAGTTTAACCAGTAAATATTCAATTATGCTGCTAGTGATGGCGATATAGCCTCTTGCATGTACTTCGGGAGGCGGGAAATGAAAGCTTTGGTGAACCTTTCCATCTGCTCTTCTGTCAGTTGGAAGATCTCTTTCACGCTCTCGAACATGGCTTCCACCAGGATCTGAAGGGAGTGATGGAAAGTAATGTCCGCAAGCTCGTCTATCATGCAGTAAAAGAGCTCGCCTATTGTCCTATCATCTTCATCATCTCGCTTCTCAACTGACATGAACATGTAGCGCAGAAAGACGAAAGCCGTATGGGCAGTCAATGCATCATATGAGAGGCCGTGGTATTCAGTACCAAGTTTCAAGAAACTCTTGCAGGTCTTGAAGAAGACTTCGATGTCCCATCTTTTGCCGTAAATTCTGATGATCTCATTTTCATCGATCATCATGTCCGTGCAAATAAGAGCGATCCAATCTTTGCGGTTGGAGCGATTTCTTACGCAGACTATTCTGGCATCAACCTGGGCACCATCCTTGGCAGGATCTCCAACCTTTACAGGGACGGACAAGAGATATCTTGAACGACCTCGCCGCTTCTTGCATGCGCTGAAGATCTGCTTGACGTTCATCCGCTTACCATCGAACTCGTATGTGATCTTGGAACTCTTCTTCACCATGGCAATTACGTTTAGGTCACGTTGCTTGATCTGGACGATCTGATGAGGATTGGAGAACCAAGTGTCAAACATGACGTACTTAGCAGTAAGCCCTGCTTTCAAAGCTTGATCGAGTAGCTGGATAACTACATCGGTCCCCTTTGATTGGGCCATAATTCGTCTTTTGGCCGCGATTGTGCGCTTGTCGATCTTCTTGGTTGTCCCGATGACATTCTGATCATTCTTTGAGGACAAGAGAGATGAAGCGATTGGGACGAAGGAGGATCCATCAGTCCAACCCATGGTCATCATCCGAAAGCCCTTCTTGTAGGTCATCGAAACGTGGTCGAATACTTTGGCAGCCAGCTCAGTCTTCTTGTATCCAGTTCTGGAGTAGAGCGAATCGTCAAAGACGAAGCAATCCGCACGTTGGTCAGAGGTCAGATCTTTCAGATGCCCATTGACGATCTTCTCAGCTAGCAGAATAGTGAAGCGGAGCCAGTTGATATGTGGGTTCTGCATGAATCGATAGTAGGTGTTTTTGGAGAAGCCAGCAGTACACTTGCCAGACTTCTGTTGCATGTACATGCTTCTGTCTCGAAACACATTACTGAAGATGTATGAAAGGATCGACCAAAGAGGGATTCCTTTTGACTTGCGGAGCCCACATCTACGGAGAAGCTCCATAACTTTGTAGTCCTTGAAGAACTTTTCAACAGAACGGGCGATTTTAGGTTCATTTTCAGTATCGAATGATGGTAAACTAGACATAGCACAAGCCTTTCGTTTGATATTGATGATGTTGTGGTTGACTAAATTATATCAAGCGAACAAAGGCCTTGTGCTTTTTTATTGGCTAAACTATTGAATTTTCAAGGTACAAGCCCACTTTTGCAAGTGGGAAGTTTAAGTATATAAGGAGTGGGAGGGATTCCGCCGTAGTCGGCATTGTAGGAAAATCCAAAAGTTTAGATTTTCTCAAAATGCTTATCTTTTGGTCTTTGGTTCGGAATAGTGTAGTGCTGGCGGTCTATCTATTGTTTTCGGTTGCTTGCTTCTTTACCGTACATGAGCATTGCTTAAATGAATCTCCCGGTCAAATAACTGCCGCATCTCTTCAGTCAAGTTGTGTGCGATAAAAACAATCGTTGCATCGGTTTGAAGCAAATTCTGCAGAATCTCAAATCCATTGTGTGCATCAATGGCTGAGGTGCCTTCATCAATGAAAATCAGCTGACTGTCATGAATTTGTGCTCTGGCCAAAACCACTTTTTGCCGCTGGCCACCAGACAGGGCATGCTTGCCTTGATCGAGCTCCGTATCTACTCCTGCCGGAAATTTAGCCAGATCTTTTTCCAAATTAACCTGCTTAACAAAGTGCATTACCCGGTCATTCAGCTTGGAGTTAAACATCGTAATATTTTCCTTGATTGTACCTGGAAAGAGAACTGGATTTTGCGGAACATAGCCGATTTGAGACAGGTCTGGCTGTTTGATTTCCTGGCCAGCTTCGTTTTTAAAAGAAATCTTTCCAGTCGTCAATGGCAGCTCCTGCAGGATCAGTTTAAAAAGCGTAGATTTTCCAGTCCCGCTGTCCCCTGACAGTAAAATTTTTTCTCCCCGCTTGATTTGAAAATCTGGATAAGTAATTTTTTCCTCATTGCTAAAAGCCACAGACAAGGCTTGAACTGACAATGACTGAAAATGGTCCAAACTTTCTGTCTTTTCTGAGTGGTCAGTCTGAACCGCAAGCTGCTTTCTAAGCTTGGCGTTTAAAGTTTTGCTTGATTGCAAGACAGTATATTGGTTGATCACAACTCCCAGTTCAGTAAAAATCGTGCTGGCAAAGTTGCCAATGCTAAAGAAGACACCAAAATTCATCCGGCCAGTAATAATCAAGACACCTGAAACCAGCAAGATTAAGGCCTGGGAGAGCATGTTTGCGGCATTGTTGACGCCGCTGGCAAATTGCATCCGGCCAGACCAGCTGACATTGGCATCTTCAAGTTGCTTTCCTTGGACGGTCGTCACAGCCAGCAGTTTTTGCTTGGCGTGATATCTCTGCAAAACGCTCAAACCGCTAAACCATTTTTCCAGCATATCAAGATAGCGCTTGTTTTCATTAGAAATATCATCCGTAGCCTTTTGTAAAGCTGGAGATAAAAATCGTGGCATGAAAAACATCAACACTGCAAGGAACAGAATTACCAGCAATAAAAGCCAGTTATAGGTAAAGACAATGATTGAGGAAAGGACTACATCCAATCCACAAGCGGAAATTTTCAGCCATGGAGCCAGGAAATTTTCACCCAGCATGTTTAAATCTTGGGTCAAGCTGTTTTGAACGCCAGAAACTTTCGGTGCCTTGTTACCACTGCTGTAAATTTTTTCCACTTCAGCAGATCGAAGCTTGTGGAAATACTCTTGCGTCTGTTTATCATACAGATAATTAGCTCTATAAGACAGACCGCTGCCAATGGAATCAACCACAAAATTGATACCAATAATTGCCACGAAAAGCAACAAATTACCCTTGCGCAAGCTGTCCCCCAGCAGTGTCAGCAAGGCGTTGTTGCCAGCTAGAAATGCGCTGCCGCTAACAACCAACAAGATAATCGTGATAAACCTAACTCGATTGTTTTTGATAAAATTCGAATAATACAAAATACTCACGACCTTTTTAAAACTATAAAATTCCCATTTGCTTAGCTTGTTCTATCAAAATTTCATCATTGGAAAAGCCAAAATTGAAGAAAACGCTTTTCTCTATCTCTTACAATTTTTTCATAATCTTCCAATTGAAAATTTCGCGGAAGAAGCGATTTATACGATAAATTTTACATTAAAAAAATATAAAATGAACCCTTGAATTTTAATTTTATTAGATATTTACTGCAATAAACAATTTTAGGAGGTAACAAAATGAAAGAATTACATAAGTTACAACTGTTAGCACAAAAGGAAGTTCATTCTGATGTTAGACGAGTAACTTTTTATTGCAAGACAAATACAGTTAGTTGCGTTAAGTAATATGTTACTATTAAAAACAGATTCACTTATATATGCAAGAAGAGCAAAGCGTTTTGCTTTGCTCTTCTTTGTAATTAAGACATTACTCAACTTTCGATAGGCATTTCTACCCTATTTTTGCGACAAAAAAACTACCCAGTCAGCTAACCAGGTAGTTTCCCCAACGGACAAAATCCGCTTATCTTTTATTCCAATTCGATAGTGCCTGCCGGGTAACATTCAATTCCCCGGCTAGTTCTTCCTGTGTCATTCCCAATTGTGTTCGCAGATGACGTATTTGCTTTCCTGTTGTAATATTCGTCTGTTCCTGGTTCAAAATAGTTTCTCCTCTCTGATACTGATTTTATCAATGATATTTCGCAATAGCCAGCAATGAACGCTTGCATTGCGCAAGACGTTACATTATCTTCTGAAACATATAGCGCACCTTGTCCAGGCGGCTGTTTGGACGGCGGGGCTGGATGACTGGCTTGCCGACAGCGGCCTGATACCCTTTCAGTTCTGTAAGGCATACGCTCTGCCCGTTGGTGTAAAAGGCCAGATCAGTACGGTATGCCTGTATACAGCGGGCGGGAATCTCGCCAGTAAAGACAACTTCATCCTTTTTTACCTGGACCGTTTCGATGGTGGCACAGTATTTCGGTGCATCATGATAAGCCCTGGAAAGATATTCCCGGGGCGCATAGAGGGTGAAGGAGAGATAAGGTTCCAGCAGTTGCGTCCCTGATTCCTTCAATGCCTGTTCCAATACAATCGGGGCCAATGAGCGGAAGTCCGCCGGCGTGCTGACCGGACTGTAATAAAGCCCGTATTCAAAGCAAATCTTACAGTCCGTTACGTTCCAGCCGAACAAGCCCTGCTCCAGCCCGTAACGGATACCATCCCTGACAGCGTTTTGAAAACTCTGGTTCAAGTATCCCAGCGAAACCCGGCTCTCGTATTGTACACCGGAGCCAAGCGGGAGTGGTGTAACAGACAGTCCGATGGATGCCCAAAACGGGTTGGGCGGCACCTCGATATGGATGGTGTGGCTGGCTGCTTTGAGCGGCCGCTCCATATAAATGACGGTGGGTTCCTTTACCACTGTTTCAAGCTTGTATTTTTCCGACAGCAAAGCGGAAACAACCTCCAACTGCACCCGGCCCAAAAAAGAAAGAATGATCTCATGGGTGATGGAATCCACCTCGCAGCGCAAAAGCGGGTCAGTATCCGCAAGTTGCGTAAGAGCGTCCAGCAGCCGTTCTCTTTGCGCTGCCGTTTTCGGCGCAATCGACGTCCGCAGCATGGGGAGGGGGTCCTCACGCCACCTTTTACGAGGGAGCCGGGTTGGGTCCCCTAATACATCGTTTAACCTCACGCTGTCGCTGGGAAGGATAACAATTTCACCCGGATAAGCGGTGTCTGTCCGAACAATTTCCCCTTTGGATGGAATACGCATCTCTGTGATTTTCAGCTTTTCTCTCCCGGCCAGGGCCACCGTATCCCGCAGGCGCAGCGTTCCGCTGTATAGCCGTAGATAGACACGCCGCTGGCCGCAATCTGTATACTCCACCTTGAAAACGCTGCCGCATAGGGCGGCGCTCCCCTGTTCCCCAATCGGTTGGAACAGCCCTGTCACCGCATCCATCAACGGTTGAATGCCAAGGCCCTTTTTGGCGCTGCCATAATAGACCGGGAACAGGGAGGCGTCTTGAACCCGCCGCTGTTCCTCCCGCACAAGTTTTTCCCGGCTGATTGGTTCTCCTGCGATATACTTTTCCAATAATTTATCGTTATTTTCGATGACCGCATCCCATGCTTCTATGTCGGTATTTTCCTCCAGGACTATTTCCGGGGACAGCGACACCGTCTGCTTGATGATAATATCGGCGGAGAGCTTATCCCGAACAGACTGAACCACGCTCTGCAAATCAACGCCAGCCTGGTCGATCTTGTTGATAAAGATAACGGTGGGAATGTTCATTTTCCGCAGGGCATGGAACAGAATACGGGTCTGGGCCTGCACGCCATCTTTAGCGGAGATCACCAAGATGGCCCCATCTAAAACAGCCAAAGAGCGGTACACCTCCGCCAAAAAATCCATGTGGCCGGGCGTATCCACAATGTTGACTTTACATCTGTGCCACTGGAAGGAAGTGACTGCCGCTTGAATGGTAATCCCACGCTGCCGCTCCAAAAACATGGTGTCCGTCCTCGTTGTCCCTTTTTCGACGCTCCCCGGTTCTGAAATGGCTCCGCTGGCATATAGCAGGCTCTCCGTCAAGGTCGTCTTTCCAGCGTCTACATGGGCAAGAATTCCAATATTGATTATTTTCATGTGATTGTCCTCCCTTTACTGCCCCGAAGGGCATAAAAATCCCCAGCAGTAAAATACTTTTACCACTGGGGATGATAATTTGCGGACATACACATATACAGCATACACCTGTTTGTGAGTGCTGTTTTTGGGGATATGTCAAAATTGATAAGGCAAAAGTATTCTTAAATTGGGTACAAAAAACTAAGCCCCTACAAAAGGGACTATCATAATCCTTTGTTCCCACTATTTGATTATAGTTTTATTTAAGAATACCTTGCCGCATATTTTTTACTCCTTTTCTGGAATTGAATTATTATATCACATCAGTTTTAGGAAAACAAGTATCTAAAAGAAATTTTTCTTCCCCTTATATGTAACAATCATACCGGCTTCCTAACGTTCAGAATGGTTTCTACTGTCTGCTGCGGTGTTTGGTTGGAATTGTCCAGCCAAAAGCCGATCCGTGGTGTTGTCTGCATTTTACTAAATACAAATTCAATGTATACAGAAAGAAATATATAACTTAAACTTCCCACACCAAAAAGAACTATGAAGCCTTGAAAACTCAATAGTTTAACCAGTAAATATTCAATTATGCTGCTAGTGATGGCGATATAGCCTCTTGCATGTACTTCGGGAGGCGGGAAATGAAAGCTTTGGTGAACCTTTCCATCTGCTCTTCTGTCAGTTGGAAGATCTCTTTCACGCTCTCGAACATGGCTTCCACCAGGATCTGAAGGGAGTGATGGAAAGTAATGTCCGCAAGCTCGTCTATCATGCAGTAAAAGAGCTCGCCTATTGTCCTATCATCTTCATCATCTCGCTTCTCAACTGACATGAACATGTAGCGCAGAAAGACGAAAGCCGTATGGGCAGTCAATGCATCATATGAGAGGCCGTGGTATTCAGTACCAAGTTTCAAGAAACTCTTGCAGGTCTTGAAGAAGACTTCGATGTCCCATCTTTTGCCGTAAATTCTGATGATCTCATTTTCATCGATCATCATGTCCGTGCAAATAAGAGCGATCCAATCTTTGCGGTTGGAGCGATTTCTTACGCAGACTATTCTGGCATCAACCTGGGCACCATCCTTGGCAGGATCTCCAACCTTTACAGGGACGGACAAGAGATATCTTGAACGACCTCGCCGCTTCTTGCATGCGCTGAAGATCTGCTTGACGTTCATCCGCTTACCATCGAACTCGTATGTGATCTTGGAACTCTTCTTCACCATGGCAATTACGTTTAGGTCACGTTGCTTGATCTGGACGATCTGATGAGGATTGGAGAACCAAGTGTCAAACATGACGTACTTAGCAGTAAGCCCTGCTTTCAAAGCTTGATCGAGTAGCTGGATAACTACATCGGTCCCCTTTGATTGGGCCATAATTCGTCTTTTGGCCGCGATTGTGCGCTTGTCGATCTTCTTGGTTGTCCCGATGACATTCTGATCATTCTTTGAGGACAAGAGAGATGAAGCGATTGGGACGAAGGAGGATCCATCAGTCCAACCCATGGTCATCATCCGAAAGCCCTTCTTGTAGGTCATCGAAACGTGGTCGAATACTTTGGCAGCCAGCTCAGTCTTCTTGTATCCAGTTCTGGAGTAGAGCGAATCGTCAAAGACGAAGCAATCCGCACGTTGGTCAGAGGTCAGATCTTTCAGATGCCCATTGACGATCTTCTCAGCTAGCAGAATAGTGAAGCGGAGCCAGTTGATATGTGGGTTCTGCATGAATCGATAGTAGGTGTTTTTGGAGAAGCCAGCAGTACACTTGCCAGACTTCTGTTGCATGTACATGCTTCTGTCTCGAAACACATTACTGAAGATGTATGAAAGGATCGACCAAAGAGGGATTCCTTTTGACTTGCGGAGCCCACATCTACGGAGAAGCTCCATAACTTTGTAGTCCTTGAAGAACTTTTCAACAGAACGGGCGATTTTAGGTTCATTTTCAGTATCGAATGATGGTAAACTAGACATAGCACAAGCCTTTCGTTTGATATTGATGATGTTGTGGTTGACTAAATTATATCAAGCGAACAAAGGCCTTGTGCTTTTTTATTGGCTAAACTATTGAATTTTCAAGGTACAAGCCCACTTTTGCAAGTGGGAAGTTTAAGT
>NZ_CAKD01000016.1 GCF_000297025.1 Lactobacillus pasteurii DSM 23907 = CRBIP 24.76 | reverse complement strand
GCGAGGCGCCAGAAGCAGAGGGTCCTATTACTTACCACGCTTTAGGGGAGGTGGGTGGGTAGAAAATACAAGTAAGTAGCAAACGGAAATGACTTTCTACAAAAAATGTAAAACTCCCGTAATAAAAGGATTCGAATATTAATTTCGTACTACAAATAAGGGTAAAAAGTTGAGTGAAAATTGAATACTCGATACAATAGATGTGATACTTAATGGAGGGACTCTGACCATGAATAGAAAAATTTTTACTGGATTTGCTACCGCAGCAGTGTTAACTTCGACTGCCGTCCCAGCAGTAGTTCATGCTAAGCAAGCTCAAGCAGCAACTACCACTAGTGCGGGACTTGGCAGCGTGGCTACTACTGGCGATTATCAAGCACAATTTATTGCCGAAGCGGCTCGTCAAGCACAAAAGGCCGCTAAGACTTATGGCCTTTATCCATCAGTCATGATTGCCCAAGCGATCTTGGAATCTGCTTGGGGTCAATCAACTCTAGCTACTGAAGCTAACAACTTGTTCGGCATCAAGGCTGGCACTGATTGGACTGGGGCTACTTATACTGCTAAGACCAGAGAAGAAGATAACTCTGGCAAGAGCTACTACATTACGGCAGCCTTTCGTGCTTATGATTCTTATGAAGGCTCATTTGATGACAATGGCAAGAAGTTGCGTTTGGGCGTTTCTTGGCAACCTACTCGCTACCAAGGGGCATGGCTTGAAAATGCAGCTACTTATGCTGATGCAACTAAGTCCTTGACTGGTACTTATGCAACTGATCACAACTACGACACCAGCTTAAACTTGCGCATTGCTCAATACAACCTAACTAAATATGATCCAGTTATTTCTAAGGCTACTAAGACTTACACTGCTAGCCAAAGCGCCTCAACTTATGAATGGCCAACTGATCATGACATTAGCGCTAAGTCAGGTTCAATTGCTAAAGGCAACAAGGTAACTGTCGACAAGACCATTACTTACTACAATGGTACTAAGCGCATGCACATTGCTGGCAAGGGCTGGGTTAATTCGACTGTTTTAACGACTGAATCAATTTCCCAAGCTCCTAATACTGATACTAAAGATGCAAAGACCAACAAGATGTTGATGCACAATGCTTATGTTTATGATGGAAGTGGCGTTAGAGTTAAGGGCGTTAAGACCTTGAAGGAAAACACAGCGATTGCTACTTACGGTACTAAGACCATCAAGAATAAGAAGTACTACAAGATTGGCAATAATCAATATGTCGCAGCTGGCAACATTGACGGTACGATGCGCCCACTTACTCACAATGCCTATGTTTATAACGGCAGCGGCAATAGAGACAATGAAACAGTCTACAAGAAGGGGCAGATGCTGGCTACTTACGGCTCATCCTTTGAAATTATGGGCAAGCGCTACTACCGCATTGGTATTAACCAATACGTGAAGGTGAATAATTTTAAATAATAGAAACGAGGAACTGACTTGAAGTTTACCAAACAACTAACTGCGTTGACTGCAAGCTTGATGCTGGCAGCTCCTTTGATTAGCACTACTTCCAGTTCGCTTGTTCAAGCCGCTCCAACTGCTTCAACTACTGATATTAATACCATGGCTAAGCAGTATAGCTACAGCGGAGTGACTTATTTATATGAATGGCTTGCTCAGCAGGGGATTACCTACAACAAGTTCTACACGGAGAATAAGATCGAATATCAAAATGGCAAACCTGACGGCATCGTCATCCACGAAACCGCAACGCCAGGCGCGACTGCCTACAATGAAGCGATCTACTTCAACCGGGAATGGATGAACATGTATGCCTATGTTCATGCCTTCGTTGATCAAAATACCGTCATGCAGATGATGACGCCAGATTATGGTGCTTGGGGTGCAGGCCCAATGGCCAACGACCGCTTCATTCAAGTTGAGCTCTGTGAAGTCGACACGATCGAAGACTTTGCTAAGAGCGTCAACAATGATGCCATCTACTGCGCGGACTTATTGCACCGCTACGGCTTAAAGCCTGATAATGCTAGCTCGGATGGAGAAGGGACCATCTGGTCACATGCGGCTGTGTCCAAGTTCTTAGGTAAGACTGATCACGGCGATCCGGATGGCTACTTTGCCAAGTGGGGCTATTCGATGGATCAATTTTATGACTTGATAGTTTACTACTACAATAAGAAGTCTGGTTCAACTAATACTAGTTCTAGTTCAAAGACTGAAACTAAGACTGAAACTCAGGCCCAGACCATTACCCAGCCACCTGTTGTCAAGACTGGCAAGCAGACCTTGATGCACGATGCTTATCTTTATGATGCAAATGGCAAGAAGATCAAGACCAAGCCGTTGCAAAAGGCTGGCACAGTGGTCACGATCAAGAAGAGCATTTTGATCAATAAGAAGAAGTACTATCAAGTCTCTGGCGGCTACATCGTGGCCAGCAACTTGGATGGGACAATGAGAGAGATCGTTGCCAATTCTTACATCTATAATTCTAGTGGCACAAGCAGCGGCATGAGCAAATTGCTTAAGGGCAACAGCGTGCGAACTTATGGAAGCAAGGTAACGATTGCTGGCATTAAGTACTATGCAATCGGCGCCAATCAATTCGTCAAAGCAAACAATCTTAAATAATAAATGAAGCTAGATAACCCGTTTGAATGGATTAGCTAGCTTTATTTGTTTATAATAGTAAGCATTAATAAGGGGATGAACAAATGGAAGAATTATCACTATTTATGGTAGTGCTGCTAGCCCTAGTAATTCCGATTTTCATGGCACGCTTTAAGGTAACTAATGTGCCGACGGCTGTTGCCGAAATTATCGTTGGAATTATCATGGGTACTAGTGGTTTCAGCCTAATCAAGATCGGACATGACTTGACCTTCCTGTCTAACTTGGGAGTGGTCATCTTAATGTTCTTGTCCGGAATGGAAATTGACTTTGAATTATTAAGCAAGAAGAACAACCCGAAAGGCCGCAGTCAAAGCGGCAAGGTGGTCGATCCTTTGCATACAGCCACCATTGCCTTTATTGGCGTAGCCGTGATGAGTTTGGTTTTGGCATATTTCTTGAAGCTAATTGGCTTATTTAGTGCTGTGCCACTAGCCTTGATTATCTTTATGACTATTGCCTTAGGGGTAGTTATTGCGACTTTGAAGGAGAAGGATATTTTGGGTCGGCCAATTGGGCAGACGATTTTGCTGACGGCAGTAATGGGAGAAGTAATTCCTTTGCTCTGCTTGACCTTGTATGCCTCTTTGAATGAGGGAAATCCTTCGCAATTATGGCTGATTATTTTACTATTTGCAGCAGCAATTTTCTTATTGAAGCGATTTAGACAGCCTTATATTTGGTTCCAGAAGATCAACAAGGCTACCACGCAGCTAGACATTCGTTTGGCCTTTTTCTTGATTTTTGCCTTGGCAACTTTAGCTGAAAGAGTTGGTGCTGAAAATATCTTGGGTGCCTTTTTGGCCGGAATGGTCATGAAGCTTTTAGAGCCAAGCGAAGCAACGAAAGACAAGCTGACTTCAATTGGATATGGTTTCTTTATTCCAATCTTCTTCTTGGTGACAGGGGTTAAGTTAAACATTCGAACTTTGTTTGCTCAACCTAAGGCCTTAATGCTCTTGCCAGTTTTGGTTATCTGCTTCTTTATCGCCAAGTTGCCAGTCTTGCTCACTTACATGCGCAAATTCGATAAGCGCAATGCCTTTGCGGGTGGCTTTTTGACGGCGACAACGATTACCATTGTCTTGCCAACCTTGCAAGTTGCGCGCAAGATCAATGCTATCACGGCAACGCAATCTGACGCCTTCATCTTGGCAGCGGTCATTGTCTGCATCATCAGTCCGGTGATCTTCAATTCCAGCTTTAAACTAAGACCAGAAGATCGCATCAAAGAGCGGGTCATCATGATTGGTGCCAATACCTTTACCTTGCCAATCATTCACGACTTGCATGATAATTGGTATTCAGTTAGAGTCTTCACTAACAGTCAGGAAAACTATGATACTTACCACAGTAAGGCTGATATTGAATTAATTAAGGATCTTGATCAAGCCACCTTAGAAGCAGAAGGAGCCTTTGATGGGGATATCTTCGTAGCAGCTTCACATGATGATCAGCTCAACTACCAATTGGGCATCATGGCTAAGAAGGCTGGAATTGATAGAGTCATCGTGCGCTTGAGTCAGCCAAATGCTCAAACAGTCAAAGAGCTTGACCAAGAAGGCATTAGCGTGTTCAACTTCACCAATGTTCGTTCAAGCTTGATGCGGGCCTTGATTGAGTCGCCAGCTGTGTACCAGATTTTGACTGATACTAAGAACGTGCTTTACTCAGTCGTAGTAACTAATACCAGCTACACGGGACGACATTTGATGGATTGGGAATTTATCGATCAGATGACGGTCAGCCGGATTCGCCGAGATGGGGAATGGATTTCGCCACATGGTACGACTGTAATTGAGCCAGGGGATGAATTAGTCTTCTCTGGAGAATTCGAAACAGCCGACAAGATCCGTCGAATCTTAGGCAAACAATAAAAACAAGCCTCGATTTTTTTCGAGGCTTGTTTTTTGGCTTAATTTGCTTTAGCTTGGGCGAGGACTTCCATGACAGTCAAGGAGTGGGTGAACCACTTGTCAACTAGTTCTTGATCATGGCTGTCTATGGCCTTGACGAAGTCAGTGAATTCGCTGACCATGCGGTGGCTATGGCTATTGAAGTTGTAGCCTTGACTTGCGCCAGCCTTTAAGTCGATGGTGTAGTTGTCCAAGGTGCCAGTTGAGCCATCAAAGAAGACGGTCCCTTTTTCACCTTCAATAAAGGAGCGTTGGTGGGCGAAGGAATCCTTGCTGGCAATTAAGACTGCTTGCTTGTCTTCATAGCCCAAGGTCAAGATGCCGGAAGTGTCGACGCCTTTTTGAATGTTTGGCTGGTAGTGGACATAGTTTGGCTTGCCAAATAATCCTACTGCTAGGTGAATGTTGTAGATGTTTAGATCCATCAATGCGCCGCCCCCACGCTTTGGATCAAAGACTGGGGCGATTTCGCCTTCTAAGAAGCTATCATAGCGACTTGAGTATTGGGTGTAGTTTAAGATGACAATGTGGATTGGACCAATATCAGCTAAAGCGTCCTTGATGTGGGCGTAGTTTTCTAAGTGAATGTTGGTAATTGCTTCGGCGATCAACTTATGGTGGTCGTTAGCAATTTGCTTAAGTTCTCTTGCTTGCTCGGCCGTATCAACGAATGGCTTTTCGCAGATGACGTTCTTGTCATGTTCTAAGGCAGCTTTAGCTACTTCATAGTGCAAGGAGTTAGGCACAGCTACATAGATTGTGTCGACTTCTTCATCATTGAAGAGATCTTCATTATCAGTATAAGTCTTCTTGATGCCATAGTTTCTAGCAAGGCTGGTGCCAACAGCTTCGCTGCGCTTAGTAGTTGAGATGGCGGTTAATTCCAAGTTTTCGATTTGATCTGCAATTGACAAGAGGTCGTGGACAATCATTCCTGAACCGACAATACCTAATTTCATACAAAATCCTCTTTTCTATTTCAAATTCAATCTTACTTCTTATTTCTTACTCGTTGGCAAGTCTTTGGCTGCTAGGACATTGGTTGGCACCTTCAAGAAGTCGTGGCTGCCGAAATTGCCATAGCTTTGGCCCCAGCGAATGTTCATCTTCTTGCCTAACTTGGCCGTAACGAACATGTTGGCGTAGGCTAATTTTTTGTCTTTGACGACTAGTTCGACTTGCAACTTTTGCTTAGTTGAATATTTTCTAATTCGCTTCAAGACCTGGGCTTGGTTTTGGGCTTGAGCTAGCGTTTGGGCAATTGGAGCGACGACTTGATCAGCAATTTGCTTGTCGCTAATAGTTGCCTTAAGCGTATAAGTGCTTTTTTTATGGCTTAGCTTGTAGCTGTTTAGCAGTTTTGGCGCTGGATTAGTTAGGACCGGGTTGTTGTAAACAGCTGAAACTAAATCCGCATAAGTGTGACCAGATAAGTTTTCTAAATTGGCCTTATACCAGCTAGATGAGCCATTGATGTAAACGTGATTAGAACTGATCCATTCCTCTGAGCGCGAGCTCTTGCCTTTGCTAGTGATCTGGTTGTTGATATGGAAAGTTGCCTGCTGGCCGCCAAAGACTGTGTTAGCAGTGACAACTTGGTTAGTCTCATCGCTAGCTAATTTGACTGATTGAATCACTTGGCCACTCTTGAAGGACTTGCTAGCGATCTTGATAACTTGAGCTTTAGTTAATGGCTTTGGAGCAGCTTGTTTTTGCTTTTGGCTGCAGGCAGTTAGCGAAAGGGCTAAGAGCGGAATCAGCCAGACTATTTTTTTCTTATTCATATTATTAATCCCCTCTAATCGGATAAGACAACCGCTGAGGCTAAGACTTTCTTAGGAACAGATAGTGGCGGCAGTTGATTGATCTGATCGGCAGTAAACTGCAAGTGCTTGATCTGGCCGGATTCGCTATATTTAGAATCGATCTTAAGGCTAGTCAAGTTAGACTTAGAGTCAGTGTCGATTGTGATCTTAGAAGACTTAGGCTTAACTTCGTTGAGGTCTAAGCCGATGACTGAAGTGATCACCTGGTTGTCTGAAATATCCTGCCAGATTTTCTGGCTATTACCATTATAAGTCAAACGGTAACCTTTATTATTTTTAGCTACTTTAAATAATTTGGCGTCGCTGGTAAATGACATTAAGGCAATCTTGGCTGCATCGCCAGTTAGATTGCTATAAGACGAGGACTTGGACAAGCTAGTCTTGAACCATTTCTCACTAGCTGTGCCTTCCATCTTGACATAGCTGTGCTTGCCCTTGATCCAGAGCTGGTAGTGGTTGGAATCAGTCGTGAAGTTGGCATAAAGCACTAAAGGAGCCTTGCTATATTTGGCAGTCGTCTTTTGCAAGACTTGTCGGTTAGAGTTTGTTTGCTGCCAAGTGGCGTGCATGGTCTTGAAGTTGGTTTTGCTAGTTTTGACTAAAATGCTCTGGGCACTAGGCAAAGCTATTTTTGGCTTTTGCTCTGCTTTTTTGCTACAAGCACTAAGCAGAAGGAGCCCTAGCAAGGGGATGAGGAGTTTCTTTTTCATAATTGGGCCTTTCTATTTTTTGAAGATGGCTTTTAGATTGCGCCAAAAACTTCCTTTGACTTGTAAAGCCTTGATAGGCTGGGTGACTTCAACGCAGCCGATGTATTTGCCGTCGTCATTATGCAAGCTATAAAAGGAAATATTGACCGGCTGGCCTTTTTTCTTGATATTGATTGAGATATCATGTCTTTCTCCGGCATGCATTTGGGCTAGGACCTGCTTGACGTGCTTTTGGCTTTTGCCGGGATGAACTTCAAAGACGGTTTTGCCAACATCGCTTTCTGTGCGCTTAAATAAGCGATCCTTGTTCATAGAAGACCAGACTACGCGGTCTTGATCGTCGAGTACATCGAACTCTTGTGGAATAGTTTTGAAAATGGCGTTTAGCTGATCTAGGGTCAATTGGCCACCAATCAAATTAATTTTTTCTGTCATCATTTCACCTTTCCAAATAAAAAACTTACTTATCTATTTTACCACGAAATTAGAAATCGCTTTTTTTCCCGATTTCCTATGAAAAAATCGAATAAGCGTGTAAAATAGTTACGGAAACATTGTATTTTCAAAGGAGATATTTCATGTCTAAATTAGTATTGATCCGTCATGGACAAAGCCAATGGAACCTTTCTAACCAATTTACTGGTTGGGTTGATGTAAACCTTTCAGACAAAGGTGTTGAAGAAGCTAAGAAGGCTGGTCGTTTAATCAAGGAACACGGTCTTCAATTCGACCAAGCTTACACTTCAGTATTGACTCGTGCAATCAAGACTTTGCACTTTGCTCTTGAAGAAAGTGGTCAACTTTGGATTCCTGAAACTAAGACTTGGAGACTTAACGAACGTCACTACGGTGCTCTTCAAGGCTTAAACAAGAAGGACACTGCTGAAAAGTACGGCGACGAACAAGTTCACATTTGGCGTCGTTCATACGATGTTTTGCCACCAGTTATCGAAGACGACTCAGAATACAGCCAAGCACATGACCGTCGTTACGCTAACCTTGACCCACACATCGTACCAAAGGCAGAAAACTTAAAGGTTACTCTTGAAAGAGTTATGCCATTCTGGGAAGACCACATTGCTCCAGACTTACTTGCAGGCAAGAACGTAATTATCGCAGCTCACGGTAACTCACTTCGTGCTTTGACTAAGTACATCGAAAACATTTCTGACGAAGACATCATGGACTTAGAAATGAAGACTGGTGAACCAGTTGTTTACACTTTCGATGAAGAATTGAACGTTGTTAACAAGGAAAAGTTAGACGACTAATTTAAATCAAAAAAGACTCTATCCGTTAGGATAGGGCCTTTTTTGTTGCTATTTAATTGGGCGAGCGTAAGTGATCTTGCCACTCATCAAATATTCACCAAGGGAATCCCCTAAGATTGAGCGATGAACTGGACCAGTGCCGTCGCTTCCGCCTTCTTCGATGATTTGTGTTTGCCAGCCGCTGTATGTACCATATGCTTTAACGGTAATAGAACTTGTAAATACAAATAGACTCAGTAAGAAAATTAGGCCTAAACCGCTTTTAATTAAACGAAGGCGGGGTGCTGGTTTCATTCTTACTCTTCCTTTCTAAAACACATACTATGCATTCTGTCTTCGTATAGCGTAGTATAGCAAGAAAAGGGCGCAAATGCCTATTGCCTTAGCAAAATATTTTTGGACAAAAAAAGAAGGCACCAGCGGTGCCTCCCTTTTTATCAACTTGCTCCAAAACTAACTTAAATTCTTAATTCATGGAACACAACCATTATATTATAAATTCTGAATTAATTCCATTATTTTTTAATAAGATAAGGGCTAAAAACAACAAACTTATGAAATTCTTTAATTTATTTGTATCATCGAACAATTATCAAGTATGATAAAATCAATAGGTTAAGCGTTTCCTTATCAAGAATGAATTTACTGGGCATGAAATTATAAATTGACCATGATCTCCAAAATTGAATTGACACAGTCCCTACTGCATGGTACTTTCAAAATGGTTAAATACCATTTAAAAGACTAAATTTTTCGGATAGAAAGTAACGATTTCAATAAGATCAGAAAGCAGGGCTACAGTGATCTGCTTTTTTTGCTATAATACATACATTGTGGATTAAACAATAATAGGTAAACAGAATGAAGAACAACGATAAACTTCCCGCAAGTCGTCGAGTTGACTTGCATGCCAAAGAATATCATAAGAAGAATCACCTCCTGGCTTGGATCTTGAGCATTGTGGCGGTGGCAGTCATTGCGGCTGCTTCATATTCAGCTTACATCTACTTCAAGACCAAGAATGCGGTGGATCAGACTTATGACCATAACAACAGCGTCAAGATTAACAGCGGAGAATTCAACGGCAAGAATTCTTTTGCCGTCTTATTGATGGGAACTGATACGGGGGCCTTAGATCGAAAGGAAAAGATCGGCAACACTGATACTTTGATTCTGGCCATCGTCAACCCTAAGAAGAAGCGCTACAGCTTGGTCTCGATTCCGCGTGATACGATGGCGCAGATGATTGGCAGTCAAGATTTCCAAGTCGAAAAGATCAACGCAGCTTACCCGCTAGGCGGAGCTAAGATGTCGATGAAGACTGTTTCGAGTCTGATCAATGTGCCGATTAAGTATTATGCCTTAGTCAATATGGGCGGAATTATGAAGATGATTCGCTATGTAGGCGGAATTGACATTAAGCCGCTTTTGTCATTTGAATATGGCGGATATATTTTCAAAGAGGGCAAGTTGACCCATATGGGCGGCGGGGGTGCTTTAGCTTATTCAAGAATGCGCTATGACGATCCAGCAGGCGACTATGGCCGCCAGAAGCGGCAAAGACAAGTCATTACCGCTTTGATTACTAAGGCCTTGTCGACTAACTCCTTGACTAACCTGGATAAGATCTTGAATGCTGTCTCGGGCAATGTCAGGACCAACTTGACTTTCTCAGCTCTGCAGTCAATTGTGCTCAATTATCGCTCAAGTGCTAAAACGGTTAAGAGCGACTACTTGCACGGCTACAATGCCTACATTGGCGATGCTGCTTATCAGATTCAGCCAACTAGCGAATTACAAAGAATCTCTGACTATGTCAGAGGCGAGCTGGGTCTTGAAAAGGTAAAAGTTGACAACAACGAAACCTACCAGAATAAGAAGAACATTGCAAATGGCTTCAGTTTTGACTCCAGCAAGGATCAAAATTATACCATTTACACTTACCCAGATACTGGCGATAGCCAAGTAGTTAGTGGCCAGTCCAGTGACTCTAGCCAGTCGTCATCAACTGATTTGACTTCGGGAGATAGCAATGGCCAGAGTTAGTTCGATTTTGATAGGATATGTTTTTGGCAATTTGCTATTTGCGATGATTATTGGCAAGCTGGTGCTAAAGCTTGATCCGACTGAGTATGGTTCAGGCAATCCAGGTACGGCCAATATGGGGGCTGTTTTTGGCAAAAAGATTGGCAGCTTGACGGCGCTTGGCGATTTGCTGAAGACGGGATGCGCTTTATTGATTGTCTATCAGCTCTTTAAAGAGCCAGTTTACCTAGCTTATGTAGGACTAGGATTAGTTTTGGGACATTGCTTTCCAATATGGAATCATTTCAAAGGTGGCAAAGGCGTTGCAGTTGCTTGCCTACTAGCTGTTTCCTATGATTGGAAGGCTGGATTTATTACATTGCTGATTGCGTTAGTTTTGACGGCTATCATGCAGAATTTAACAATCCCACCTCTTGTGTTTATGCTGTTATTTAGTTTCTATGTAATAACTCAAGCGCAAGAAGCAGGGATAGTATTTTTGATTATTGCTTTGATTATGGCTTGGCAATTTCGCTATGATCTGGTGGACTTTTTTACAGGAAAAGGCAAGAAAGTCGACATTTTGTACACGATCAAGAAAAAGCTGGGTATTATCAAGCAGTAATTGAAAGGCAAATTCATTAGTAAGGACTAGATATTTAGAAAGATGAATGAGAGTAGAAACAAGACTTTGACGCTTTGGCAGATTCTCTGCCTGCTGGCTGCAACTTTCTTGATGTTGATGCAGGTTTACTCCCTCGGAAATAGCTTGGGACGCTTTCCATTAGGAGGCATTTGGCGCTATCTTCCAGCAACGCTTGAAAGTGCAACTATGGCTTTTGTGCCAATGGTGTTTGGTGCAGTTTATAGTAAGAGAAAGGTCAGCTTGACTGAAGCTTTCCGCTTTTGGATTTTAGGCTTTGCGACCTTGGTATTGTACTATTTGGCATATACCTTGAAGTCGCCTGGCGGATTCAACATGTGGAAATTCTGGGGCGTATTTTTCCCAATTTTGACTAGTACGTCAGTGCTTTTCTCAGGGTTGATCTTTTCAATCATTGCTCAGCCATATATTTATGACTTGCAACACAAGATTAGTTCTAAGCAGAACTTGCTTTTGCTTAGTGCTTTGATAGTTGTAGGCTTTGCAACTAGTGCTGGTACGATGATCTTCAGTTATTCAATTTACGGCCTATATTTGGTGCTGTATTTTGCCTGGGGGATGTATTTAGCTAATATCGACATTACTAGCAAAATCTACAAGGGATCATTTTTGACGGGAATTTTCTCTTTCTTGGTAGTATTGATTGGTGTACCGGGCTTTAACGGGGTTTACTGGTATCAATTGCTATCAGGTCGAGTAGGGAAGTTCTGGAACAGATTCTTCTTGAACAACCCAAGTTCTCCAGCAATTGCCTTATTGGTTATTTCTGCTTTTATTATCTTTAGAAAAACCATCAAATCATTCTCTGCTAAAGAGATGCGCTACTTCATTCCAGTCATTATCTTCATGCAGGCTCCAATTTCGAAGTCATTCATGAATTTCCACTTTACGGAAAGTGCTGGACTTAACAAGCTGATCATGATTGTGATCATGAGCTTGGTCAGCGTTTTGCTTTATGCAGTTTATCGCAAGTATCTATTTAGAATTAGACCGGTTAAGAAGACTTTGCTTAAGCTCAGCCAGGCTAAGAACTTTGCGCAAGTATTGGAAGATAGCTGGTATGCTGCTAAGGCCTGGGTAATTGAACACCGAGTTAAGCTACTTACTTGGGCTTGGTTCTATGTCTTGAGTTTTGTCTCATTCTTGATTGAATCAGATGGCTTGCGAATTCAAATTTCGACGGCGACTGACATCAACGCCGTAATCTTCTTATTGGGAACTAGATTCTTTGCAATCATTTTGACGACTATCTTCTTAGACGCCATGTTCTCAATCTTCTACTTTGTTACTACCCGCTACTGGACTTCTAATGTCTTAGTCAGCGTGATTGCTATTGGTTGGGCTGTAGCTAACAAGATCAAGCTTAATTTGCGTGGGGAGCCAATTTATCCAAGTGAATTAAGTGAAGCAACCAACATCAAGACCTTGATCCCAATGGTCGGTGGCAAGACAGTTATTGCGATTGTCGTTGCTTTAGTAATTATTATTGCCTTAACGGTCTTTTTGGAAGTTAAATTCAAGGTCAAGAAGAAGGGTACTTGGAAACACCGCGGTATTTGGGCGCTACTCAGCTTGCTTTTATTCTTGACCCCAGCTAGATTCAACCATGATGGCAGCTGGATTTATTACATCAACCGCGGTTTTGACAACCGTCAATCATTTAGAAACCCAGAACGTGACATCCAGATCAACGGTCCAATCTTGAACTTCTTCAACTACATCGACTTGCAGATTATGGATGAACCAGCAGGATATTCTAAGACAGCCATCAGCAACTTGGCTAAGGAATACCAGAAGGTAGCTGATGAAATCAATAAGACTAGAACCAACAATTTGAAGGATCAAACAATCGTCTTCAACTTGAGTGAAAGTTTTGTTGATCCACATACCTTCCCAACTATTAGATTCGACAAGTCAGTACCAAATCCAGTCAAGTTTATCGAATCATTGAAGAATAAGACGACTTACGGTAACATGCTTTCAGCCGGTTATGGTGGTGGTACGGCTAACATGGAATGGGAAAGCTTGACTGGTTTGAACATGGGATTATTCAAGTCAACTTTGACTCCTTATGTTCAAATCGTTCCTCGCTACTCATACTACCCAACTATCGGGATGAACTTCGACTACAAGTCAGCCGTTCACCCATTCATTGGTACTTACTACTCAAGAATTGAAGACTATAAGCGCTTCAAGTTCAACAAGTTCGTTTACCTTGGTTCTAAGTACAAGATTATTGACCAAAAGAAGCTAGGCAAGAGTTCATACAACTCTGACTTCACTGCTTATGCTAACGGCTTGAAGCAGATCAATGAACGCTCAGGCGGTCAATTCATTAACTTGATCACCATTCAAAACCACATGCCATATAACGACTGGTATCCAAAGAACGAATACATGGACAAGTTCAGTGGTGACTTATTCACTGATGGTGCCGTTAAGCAGCAAATGGCTACTTACATCAAGGGTGTTCAATACACTGATGAAGCAGTCAAGCAATTTATTAGCGAAATCAACAAGATTAAGAAGCCAATCACTGTAGTCTTCTACGGTGACCACTACCCAAGTATTTTGTCACAAAGCTACACTTCTCAATACCCAGTTCAAATGCACTCAACGCGCTACTTCATTTACTCAAACACTTATGCGCGCAAGCACGGTGCTAAGGGCAAGATCAAGTCACGGGCTAACTACGTCAACACTAGTGACTTCATTGCAATGATGCTTGAACAAACTAACTCAAAAGTCACCCCATACCAAGCCCTCTTGACTAAGGTTCATGAAGAATTGCCAGCCTTGACTATCAACTACGAAGGTGACAAGGGCTTTGAACTAATTGACCAAAAGGGTAGAAGAGTCGACCCTAAGACTTTAACCAGCAAGCAGCAACAAATCCTGAGAGATTACGAATTGATCCAATACGACATGACTGCTGGGGATGCTTATGGTCTAAAGCAGGCAGGTTTTTACAAATAAAATTTATTAGTTGACTATTAGAAAGAAACTAAGTAAGATCATTATTAACAATAAGTAGCAATTTGGCTCGGCGTTCAGAGAACTAGCGGGTGGTGCAAGCTAGGCAGGCCAAGATTGCGAAATACTAATAGGGTAGTTCCTATAGCAACTGTTTAAAGGTGCAGATAGCACGAACGTGGGTGGTACCACGGCTAATAATGATATTTAGTCGTCCCTTGGGCTTAGGCTCAAGGGGCGTTTTTTATTGGAGGGAAATTTAATGGCAAAGTTTGATATTTTAGAAGATTTGAAATGGCGCGGAGCTATCAACCAAGAAACCGATGAAGAAGGCTTGCGCAAGTACTTAGCAGAACATGATGACCTTTCTTTATACTGCGGAACTGACCCAACAGGCGATTCTTTGCACATCGGTCACTTGATCCCATTCATGATCTTGAAGAGATTCCAAATGGCTGGCTACCACCCAGTTATCTTGATCGGTGGTGGTACTGGTGCAATCGGTGACCCATCAGGCCGCAAGACTGAACGTGTGCTTCAAACAGCTGAACAAGTTAAGCACAATGAAGAAGCTTTGACTAACCAAATGAAGAAGTTGTTTGGTACTGAAAACTTCGAAATCAAGAACAACGCTGATTGGCTTGGCAAGATGAACTTGCTTGACTTCTTGCGTGATTACGGTAAGTACTTCCAAGTTAACAACATGATCAACAAGGATGTTGTAGCCAGCCGTTTGGAAAATGGTATTTCATTTACTGAATTTTCATACCAAATTTTGCAAGCCATTGACTTCCACCACATGAACGTTAACGATGGCGTTCAAATGCAAATCGGTGGTAGTGACCAATGGGGCAACATCACGGCTGGGATTGACTTGATTCACAAGCTTGAAGGATCAGATCGTCCAGCCTTTGGTTTGACTATTCCATTGATGCTTAAGGCTGACGGAACTAAGTTTGGTAAGTCTGCTGGTGGTGCAGTATGGCTTGATCCTGAAAAGACTAGCCCTTACGAATTCTACCAATTCTGGATCAACCAAGATGACCGCGACGTAGTTAAATACTTGAAGTACTTCACTTTCCTTGACCGCGAAGAAATTGAAGCTTTAGCTAAGGCAACTGAGGAAGAGCCTTGGAAGCGTACTGCTCAAAAGCGTTTGGCTGAAGAAGTAACTAAGTTCGTTCACGGACAAGAAGGCTTAAAGGAAGCTCAAATGATTACTGAAGCCTTGTTCTCAGGCGAAATCAAGGATCTTTCAGTTAAGCAAATCGAATCAGCCTTGAAGTCAGCTCCAAGTGCTGAAACTTCAAGCGAAGCTAAGAACATCGTTGACTTCTTAGTTGAAACCAAGATCGAATCATCTAAGCGTCAAGCTAGAGAAGACGTATCAAATGGTGCGATCTACGTTAACGGCGAAAGAGAAGATGACTTAGACTTTGTCATTGATCCAGCTGCTGGCTTTGACGGCAAGTATGTCATTATCCGCAAGGGTAAGAGAAAGTACACTTTGGTACATGTAAAATAATGTTTTTCAAGAAGATGGATTATCATTCAATAGCTGATAATCCATCTTTTTTGGTATAATAAAGGCGCTACTTTAGCTCAGGAGGTAGAGCACCGCCGTGGTAAGGAGGAGGGCCCCAGTTCAAATCTGGGAAGTAGCTTTGGACAAAGATATTCTAAAAAGTTTCTGTTAACAGAAAAAATCCGGCCAAAAGTCGAAAAGTTTCTGTCTACAGAAACTTTTGCAATAATTAGGGTAAAATTTCTGTTAGTTAATAGAAAGGTTGGAATTATGAACATCGAAGCAATAATTGAATTTGTCAAAGATCAACTCGAAAACGAAAAGACCGGCCACGACTTCTATCACGGTCAGCGCGTGGCTCATTTAGCCTTGAAAATGTATCTAGCTGATCATCCTAATGCAAACAAAAGTAACCGCATCAGTGCCATTATCCAAGCTGGAGGCTATTTGCACGATACGATTGATGAAAAAGTCTGCCCCGATCCTGAAAAAGTATTAGCTAAGATCAAGGATTTACTGGCTGAAGTAGGTTTTGAAGAACTAGAAATTGAAGATATTATTTTTACGATTACGCATATGTCTTTTTCTAAAAATATTGAACACCACTATCAACTGCCAATGAGCGGCCAATACGTCCAAGACGCCGACCGCATCGAAAGCCTAGGCGCCATGGGGATTGCCCGGGCCTTTACTTATGGAGGCAAACATGGGAATCTGATCTATGACCCAGCAATTAAGCCAGCAGAATTAGTGAGTCATGAGCAATACCGCCAGCATGAAGAAACGACTATCAATCACTTTTATGAAAAGCTCTTTAAGCTGGAAAACTTGATGAATACCGCTGGAGGGAAAAAAGAGGCCCACGAGCGAACAGAATATATGCGAGAATTCGTCGCTAAATTTATGGCTGAATGGGATGTGTAATTTCCACTTGACCAAAGCCCCAACTACTAGTAAAGTTAAACTAATTTATCGTTGCTTAGTAAATAAAAAGGAGCTTTTCATGTCAAATTGGGAAAATAAGTTTGCCAAAAAAGGTTTAACTTTTGATGATGTATTGTTGATTCCAGCTGAAAGTCACGTTTTGCCAAATGAAGTTGACTTGAGCACTAAGTTAGCTGACAATTTGCAATTGCACATTCCATTGATCAGTGCAGGAATGGATACTGTAACTGAAGGTGCCATGGGAATTGCGATGGCTTTGCAAGGTGGACTTGGAGTAGTGCACAAGAATATGTCAATTCAGGCTCAAGCTAGTGAAGTAGCCAACGTTAAGAGCGTAGTTGTGCCAGCTAGTGCAACTAAGGCAGCCGTTGACAGCGACAATCACTTGTTAGTAGCAGCTGCTGTTGGGGTTACTAGCGATACTTTTGAAAGAGCTGAAGCTTTGCTTGAAGCAGGTGCTGATGCCATCGTCATTGATACTGCCCACGGCCATTCAGCTGGTGTTTTGCGCAAGATTAAAGAAATTCGCGATCATTTCCCTAAGCAAACTTTGATCGCCGGCAATGTGGCAACTGGGGATGCTACTAGAGCCTTGTTTGATGCTGGCGTTGACGTAGTTAAGGTCGGAATTGGACCTGGTTCAATTTGTACGACTAGAATCGTTGCCGGTGTCGGCGTTCCGCAAATTACTGCCATTTACGAGGCTGCTTCTGCTGCTAGAGAATATGGCAAGCCAATCATCGCTGACGGTGGTATCAAGTATTCTGGCGATGTAGTTAAGGCTTTAGCAGCCGGCGGAAATGCCGTTATGCTTGGTAGTATGCTTTCGGGTACGACTGAAGCTCCTGGTCAATTATTTGAAGTAGATGGCAAGAAGTACAAGGCATACCGCGGCATGGGTTCAGTTGGTGCCATGGCTCAAGCTCATGGTTCAAGCGACCGCTACTTCCAAGGCGGGGTTAACGAAGCCAACAAGCTTGTTCCAGAAGGAATTGAAGCTCGCGTAGAATACAAGGGCGATGTTTCCGACGTAATCTTCCAAATCGACGGCGGTCTTCGTTCAGGTATGGGCTACTGCGGTGCAGCTGATATTCCATCATTGATCGAAAAGGCACAATTCGTTCAAATTACCAACGCCGGCTTGCGCGAATCGCATCCGCATGACGTTCAAATTACTAAAGAAGCTCCAAATTATAAATAATTCTTATTTTTCAGATTCCGGCCAAAAATGGTCGGAATTTTTTGTTGTTTTTAATAAAGGCTCTAAACATTGACGCTGCAATGATAATGATTAGAAGTTTGTGTTATTTTTCAATAAAAATAATAAAAAAGTGTTTGACTTTCAACTTTTCCGAGACTACACTTAAAAACAATTAAAATATTATAAATTATCTATGAGTTAGAGGAGTGAAGATAATGAAGCTTAAGAAAGTATTTAGTCTAGGTGCAGTTGCCCTAGTGTCTGCCTCAGTTTTGGCTGCATGTAGCTCGGGTAAAAGCAATAGTAGTTCATCAGCAAGTAAGCAAGTAATCAATTGGGAAGAAAGTGCAGAAATTCCTACAATGGATCTTTCTAAGGCTACAGATGTCACTAGTTTTAATCAACTTGGAAATGTTGAAGAGGGGCTCTACCGCTTGGGTGAACATGATAAGGTTGAAAATGCTTTGGCAACTAGTACTAAAGTTTCAAAGGATGGTAAAACCTGGACCTTTACTTTAAGAAAATCTAAATGGTCAGATGGGACACCTTTAACTGCGAAAGATTTCGTTTATTCATGGCAAAGAACAGTTAACCCAAAGACTGCTTCAGAATATTCATATTTGTTTGAAGGCATCCACAACGCTACTGAAATTTCAGCCGGCAAGGCCCCAGTTAGCTCTTTAGGTATCAAGGCCGAAGGCGACTACAAGCTAGTTGTTACTTTAGATAAACGTTTACCTTACTTTAAATTATTAATGGGCTTCCCACTATTTTTCCCACAACAACAAAAAGCAGTTGAAAAATATGGTTCCAAGTATGGTACCGCTTCTAAGTATATGGTTTATAATGGTCCATTTGTTCAAAAAGGTTGGACTGGTTCTAACCTTTCTTGGAAGTTAGTCAAGAACAACAACTACTGGGACAAGTCAGCAGTTAAATTGAAGGCAATCAACTACACCGTTCAAAAGACGCCATCAACTGCCTACAACCTTTACCAATCAAATAAACTTGATGCTGTAGTACTGGATTCACAGCAAACTAAAAACTTGAAGAGTCATGCTGGATTTACTTTAAGAGATACGGCTGCTACTTTCTACTTACAATTTAATGAAAGAAATAAGGCCTTTAAGAACGCAGATTTGCGTAGAGCAATCTCAATGTCAATTAATCGTAAGGCCTTAGGAAATGCTCTGGGCGGTTCAAATACTCCAGCAACTAGTCTTACTGCTAAAGGAGTGGTTAACCATGATGGTCAAGATTGGGCAGATGTAGTTGGTGATAAAGAATTTAATCAATACAACCCATCGGAAGCTAAAAAGTACTACAAGAAGGCTTTAAAGGAATTAGGATTAAAGAGTCTATCCTTCTCAATTTTATCTGATGATACCGATTCGGGCCAAAAGACTACCGAAACTTTGCAAAGTCAACTAGAAGAGAATCTTAGCGGTTTAAAGGTTTCAGTTGCCAATGTACCATTTAAGACCCGATTAAGTCGCTCGACTAATGGTAACTTTGATATCGTTGTTTCTGGTTGGTCAGCTGACTTCGCCGATCCAATTTCCTTCGTTGACCTCTTTACTTCAAAGAATGCCAACAACAATGGTAAATGGGCAAACGCTAAGTACGACCAATTAATTGCAGATTCTAAGTCAACTGGCGATGACGCTAAGCGCTGGAGCGACTTGAAGGAAGCCGAACAGATCTTGCTTAAGGATCAAGGTATTTCCCCACTTTACTACAAGACTGAAGCATGGCTTGTTCGTCCTTCAATCAAGGGCATTATCTACAACGGAGCTGGATTGAACTACAACTTTAAGTCAGCTTATGTAGCTAAATAACACAAGGAAAAGCAGTCTGGTACTGCTTTTTCTTATTTATAGGGGTTCCTTACTGACTAATAGTAAGAAATTTGCTATAATAACAAAAAACTTAAAGTTAAAAGCTAATATTAATCGAAGGAGCCAGATTATGACAAAGTACTTACTAAAACGAATCTTTTACATGATCTTAACTTTGTTTCTAGTGGCTACAATTACTTTCTTCTTGATGAAATTTATGCCGGGTTCGCCCTATGCAAATGAAGAAAAGTTGACTCCACAACAAATTCACATCATGAATGAACAATATGGCTTGAATAAGCCATTGATTGTCCAATACCTGCTTTATTTAGGTGGGATGCTACATGGGGACTTTGGAACTAGTTTCCAATATAGCAACCAGCCAGTTTCTAGCTTAATTGCTGCTAGACTTGGCGCATCCGTTCAATTGGGTTTGCAAGCTTTGATTGTCGGCGTAATCTTGGGCGTAATTATCGGCTCAATTGCTGCCATGAAGCAAGGAACCTGGGTTGATTCCACTGCTACAGTTATTGCCATCATCGGTAAGAGTGTTCCTAACTTTGTTTTGGCGGTACTACTCCAATACTACATTGGCTTGAAATTGGGCTGGTTCTCAATTGCCGGCTGGGGCGAATTCTCACAAACAATTTTGCCAACGATTGCTTTGTCAGTAGGGCCATTAGCTGAAACAGCCCGGTTCATCCGGACCAGTATGGTGGACACTTTAAGTAGCGATTATATTGAACTTGGCCGGGCGAAGGGATTGAGCCGAATGGAAGTTATCCGCAAGCACGCAATGCGCAACTCTTTCATTCCACTTGTAACCTTGATTGGTCCCTATGCCGTAGCTTTGATGACTGGTTCAATGGTTATTGAAAATATCTTCAACATTCCAGGAATCGGCGAACAATTTGTTAAGTCAATTTTGACTAATGACTATCCAACAATTATGGGCGTAACGATGGTTTACTGTATTGGTTTGGTGGTAATTTTATTGATTACCGACATCATTTACGGTTTGATCGACCCAAGAATTAGATTAGCAGGAGGCGAGCAGTAATGGATGAAAAAGAGCTTAACTTAACCGCAGCTGACTTTGAACCATTGCCAGAAGGTGCAGCTCAAGACAACGAAAAAATCTCCGGACCTTCGCTATCTTTTGGCCAAAATGTTTGGCTCCGTTTCAAGCAACGCAAGGCAGCAGTGATTTCTGCAATTATTATCATCGTGATGGTCCTAGTTGCCTTTGGTTCAACGCCTTTTATTAATAAGAGCACCTTGGTTAAATCTCACCCCCAATATGCCAACTTGCCTGCTAAAGTTCCTGGCCTTGATGCAATTAATGGTTTGAACGGCAAGATCAAGCAAAATGGTCAATGGGTTGATGCCTATGCTCAAAATAATGTACCAAAGGGCAAGTACTTTGTCGCCGGAACTGATTATTTAGGTCGCTCGCTTGGCCAAAGAATTATCTATGGTACCAAGATTTCCTTGATCGTTGCCTTAGTTGCTGCCTTCTTTGACCTAACTTTAGGGGTCTTTTATGGAATTGTTTCCGGATGGAAAGGCGGAGGAGTCGACAATGTCCTCCAGCGGATTATCGAAATTATTTCTTCAGTTCCTAACTTGATTATCGTTGTTTTGATGCTGGTTGTTTTGCACCCAGGTATCACTTCAATCATTTTGGCCATCGCCATTTCTAGTTGGACGACGATGGCAAGGCAGGTGCGGGCGGAGACTTTGAGTTTGAAGAATGAAGAGTACGTTTTGGCAGCTAGATCGTTAGGTGAATCAGGCTGGAAGATTGCCTGGAAGCACCTTGTGCCTAACCTTTCAAGTATCATCATTATCCAGACTATGTACACGATTCCTTCAGCCATCTTCTTCGAAGCCTTCTTGAGCTTCATCGGAATTGGTATCACGGCTCCAGAAACTTCACTTGGTGTACTTCTTAATGAAGGACAGAAGAATTTCCAATTCTTGCCATATCAAATGTGGTACCCAGCCATTGTCTTGTGTATCTTGATGATCGCCTTCAACTTGTTAGGCGACGGTTTGCGGGATGCCTTTGACCCAAGAGGACAGAAATAGAAAGGAAGACTTAAATGCCAGAGCGAATTTTAGATGTAAAAAATTTAAAAATTGACTTCCATACTTATGCTGGTGAAGTTAAGGCCATCCGGGATGTTTCTTTCCACTTGAATCAAGGCGAAACCTTGGCCATTGTAGGAGAATCCGGATCAGGCAAGTCAGTCACGACCAGATCAATCATTGGTCTATTAGCCAAAAACGCCAAAGTAATGGGCGGGGAAATCAACTTCCACGGCCAGAACTTACTTGATTTATCAGAAAAAGAATGGCAAAAGATTCGAGGTAACGAAATTGCCATGATTTTCCAGGATCCAATGACTTCTCTAGACCCAACCATGAAGATCGGTCAACAGATTGCCGAACCCTTGATCAAGCACAAGGGCGTTTCTAAAAAAGAAGCCTGGGCTAAGGCCCTTGAGATGATGAAGGCTGTTGGAATTCCTAATGCCGAAGAGCGAATCAACCAATATCCACACCAATTCTCTGGTGGGATGCGGCAGAGAATCGTGATTGCCATTGCCTTGATCTGTGAGCCTGAAATTCTTTTAGCCGATGAGCCAACGACTGCTTTGGACGTAACGGTTCAAGCTGAAATTTTGGACTTGATGAAAGACTTGCAAAAGCGAGTTAAGACCTCAATCATCTTTATTACCCACGACTTAGGCGTAGTTGCCGGCATGGCTGATCGAGTAGCCGTAATGTATGCTGGAGAATTTCTTGAATATGGTACAGTGGATGATATCTTTTACAATCCACAACACCCATATACTTGGGGCTTGATCAACTCAATGCCAACTCTAGAAAGTCAAAAGCTTGAAGCAATTCCTGGCACCCCACCAGACTTGCTTGATCCCCCTAAAGGCGATCCATTTGCACCGCGCAACGCTTATGCTATGAAGATTGATATTGAGCGTAAGCCTCCATTTTTTAAATTGTCAGATACGCACTATGCGGCTACTTGGCTTCTAGCTCCAGGTGCACCTAAGGTTGAACCACCAGCAGAAATTCAAAGACGCTGGGCTAAATTTAAAGCAATGCAATAACTACAGCGAAAGGAGAAAAAGATGGCAGAAAAGAAGGCACTTTTACAAGTAAAACATTTGAAGCAATACTTCAAAAATGGCCGTCAACTTACCAAGGCTGTAGATGATGTAAGCTTTGATATTTATGAAGGCGAAACTTTTGGCCTAGTAGGTGAATCAGGTTCAGGTAAGACGACAACTGGTCGCTCAATTTTACAATTGTATCATCCAACTTCTGGCGAGATAATTTTTGATGGAAAAGATGTCGCTAAAATGAAATCCCGCTCAGATCAATTGGCCTTTAGAAGACAAGCTCAGATGATCTTCCAGGATCCATATGCTTCATTGAATCCTAGAATGACAGTTGAAGACATTATTGCCGAAGGCTTAGACATCCACGGCCTGGTTAAAAATAAAGAAGAGCGCCGCCAGCGCGTTGAGGAGCTGCTAGAGACTGTTGGTCTTAACAAAAACCACGCCAGCCGTTTCCCTCATGAATTCTCAGGTGGTCAAAGACAGCGTATTGGCATTGCCAGAGCGCTAGCTGTCAAGCCTAAGTTTATCGTGGCTGACGAACCAATCTCAGCACTGGACGTATCAATTCAGGCTCAGGTAGTCAACTTGATGATCGACTTGCAAAAAGAAAAGGGACTAACATATTTATTTATCGCCCACGACTTATCAATGGTAAAATTTATTTCAGATCGAATTGGCGTAATGCACTTTGGCAAGCTACTTGAAGTAGGTCCAGCAGACGACGTTTATGATCGTCCCTTACATGATTACACCAAGAGCTTGATTTCAGCAGTGCCAATTCCAGATCCGGAAATCGAACGCAATCGTCACAGAATCAGCTACGACGCCCGCGAAGAATTTGATGGCAAAAAGCGGACCATGCACGAAATTCGCCCTGGTCACTTTGTCAGATGTAGCGATGACGAAGTAGCGCATTATGAGGCAATTGCGCAAAGCTATGAATAAGTTTTTTGAATAATGAGGTAAGTATGACACATCAACTATCATTCGACGAAATCAACCAGTTTAAAGAAGATTATGCTAGTCAAAGCCAAAACTACTTGGCTCAATTAGCCGTAGTTACTAACGGCGTGCAAAAGGCCAGCTACAATACGCAAGCAGTTGACCGTTTGAATCGAACTTTTTCAATTGAAATTCCAACAGACAATGTAACTAATCAAAAGCAATCTGGTCGTTGCTGGCTATTTGCGGCTTTGAATGTCTTAAGACATGAATTTGCTAAGAAGTATCAAGCAAAAAACTTCTTGCTTTCTCAAAGCTATCTCTTCTTCTGGGATAGAATTGAACGAGCAAATATTTTCTTAGATCGCGTAATTGAAACAGCTGATCTTGAGCTTGATGACCGCACAGTCCAATCATATTTCCGTGCCCCCGACACTGATGGCGGTCAATGGCACATGGCAGTTTCTTTAATTAGAAAATATGGCCTAGTCCCTGCTTATGCTCAAACCGAAAGCTTCACAGCTAATAATACAGCTGCTTTCAACCAAGCCCTTAACATGAAATTGCGCGAAGATGGTTTGATTTTGCGTCAGCTTGTCAAAGAAGGTAAGAGTCAGGAAGTTGAAGCAAAGCGCAAGGAATTCTTGAGCGAAATTTACCGCATGGCAGTCATCGCCTTTGGTCAACCGGTTGAAAAGTTTGACTTGGAATATAAAGACGACCAAGGTCAATACCAAATCAAGCAAAATCTAACTCCATTAGACTTCTTCCATGAATACTTCACAGATGATTTGGATGACTATGTAGTTGTCTTCAATGCACCTGACCACGAATTTGGCAAGCTCTATGCTTTGCCATTTGAAGACAATGTGGTTGGCGGCAGTCCAGTAAGATTCTTGAATGCGGAAATTGACGTCTTGAAAAAGGCCGCCATCGAGCAGTTGAAGGCCGGAGAAACTTTCTGGTTTGGTTGTGATGTTGGCAAGTCAAGTGACCGTCAAGCAGGAATCTTGGCTGCGGATTTATATCAAACAGATGCCATCTTTGGCATTGAAACCAAGCTAGACAAGAAGGCTAGAATGTTGACTGGTGCCAGTGGTTCAACGCATGCGATGACGATGGTCGGCGTTGATGTAGTTGATGGTCAGGCTCGTCAATGGAAAGTAGAAAATTCTTGGGGCGAAAAAGTCGGCAAGAATGGTTACTTTGTCATGGATGATGAGTGGTTTGACGAATATTTATTTAAAGTAGTCGTTAAAAAGCAATACTTGCCAGCAGAATTAGTCAAAATTGCTCAAGGTACAGCTGAAGCGGTCAAGCCATGGGATTCAATGGCCTAAAAATCGAGTAATAGCAAAAAAGCCCGAAGGATAAACCTTCGGACTTTTTTTGTAGAGAATTATTTCAACTGATTACTTATAGGACTTCTTGCATTTTATTATAAGATAATCAATTTGAATTGACTCATCACTATTATTAACATTAGTAGCGCTGTTAGTCAATACATCACTATCATACTTTTACTGGCTGAAGTTTGCAACTGTTACAGCAAAAATGGTAATGTTACTGGTAGTAAGAAAAAGTTGAAGGAAGAAAAAATGGTTTATTTTCAAAAAATGACACCAGAAGGCTATCAAGAAATCAAAGATGAAATAGCCAGATTGAAGCAAGATCGTCCCCGCAGAGTCAAAATTTTGCAAGCAGCCAGGGCACTAGGAGATTTGTCTGAAAACACCGAATATTCAGAAGCTAAGCGCGATTTAGGACATTTGGATAGTCGGCTTAGATATTTAGATAAACAGCTTAAATATGCTGAAATTGTCGAAACAAACGAAGACGGCTTGGTAGATCTGGGCAAGCTTGTTAGCTTGAAGTTTGAAGATGACGATGAAACAGAAGAATATAAGATCGTTGGCCGTATGGAAGCAGATTTATCTAAAGGTAAAATTTCCTTTGATTCGCCACTTGGACAAGCAATCATGAAGCAAAAAGCAGGCAGCACTGTAACTGTCGAAGCTCCTGCAGGTAATTATCAAGTTACAATTGTTGCAATCAATTAGTCATTAGCAATAAAAATGTAAATGATTCGTATAGTTTGCTTCGTATGTTTGGTATAATATAAGTTTAATGGGTAAATTATTGTTAGGGGTGGAAGAATGAATACACCTAGTTCTAGGGAAGGTAACCTAATTAGATATATTGTGTACCTAATTGGCTATTTCATGGTGATTGGCACCATGAAATTGGTAATGGGCAATTCACCACTTCGGGTTTGGGATATCATATTATATGGTCTAGTAACGTCAATGGTCCTGCTACTATATGTGTATCGATTTGGCCGAGAACAACGCTTTTTTGAGCGCGCCAATTCCTTACCCTGGCTGGGGGATTTTGGACTGACAATTTCGATTACCCTGGGAATTGTTGCTAGCCGTATTTTAGTCATGTATTTGCAGACTCAAGGCAAGATTCCAGTCTATAGTTTTTCAACAATTTATCTCAAGCATGAATCTACCAGTCTGTTCTGGTATTTGATGATTGCTCAAGGAATTGTCCTGCCAATTTTGCAAGAATTTTTAGCTACGGGCTTTTTATTCAACTATCTCTTCAGAGATAACACAAGGGCAGTGGCGGTTCTGGGAATTGTTGTATCGGGAATTTTGTTTAGTTTGTTCAATTTCCAAGGATCCATTGCTTTATTCTTGGTAAATGTGGCTTATGGGATGGTCTATGCTTGGATCTATCTTTATACGCAGACGCTAAGAATGCCAATGTATCTAGCCACATTGAGTGGAGTTTTGACAATTATTATGATCTAATTGCAGAAAATAACAGAAGTCGATAACTATAATTTGCTAGTTATCGGCTTTTTGCTTGCAATGCAAAATAAAAGACGACCAGCTTGCGCCAGTCGCCTTGTGGGGGAGTCCATACTCTTATTTATTAACTAATGCCGAGTTCCTTCTTTTGCTCGGCAATGATGTCATCCAACTTGCTTTGGTCAAAGTCTAGATAACGCTGATGAACTTTTTCTTTAATGTCTTTTGGTGGAATGCTCATTGTTAACAACATGCTCACTGCGCCTTCTTTCTGATTGCTTCTAGCTACTCTTAGATGAACTTCTGTAAATGATCACGATCTAGTTGATCCATCAATCTTAGGAATTCGTTCTTTACCAAAGTATAGCACTACAGATATTTGTGTTGTCACCCGTTAAATCTTAAGAAATGTTAAAACTGAAAAATTAAAAAAATAAATTGCCGTTTTTTGCGTATTTAAATAATGGAGGGGTAATTTTTTATCCCTACTACTATCTGAAATGAGGAAACTTCATGTCTCATGAAGCAAAATACGTTCCGC
>NZ_CAKD01000017.1 GCF_000297025.1 Lactobacillus pasteurii DSM 23907 = CRBIP 24.76 | reverse complement strand
AGTTGGATTTGAACTTGGTGCCGTTTGTACAATCTTAGAAACCATTACTGTCAATTGTTGTAAAGCCTTTTGCGTAGCTTCTTGTGATTGCTTTGAACTTTCAAGCATTTTAGCCAATTGAGCTGATTGATTAATAGCTACGTTCTGTGATTGTTGTAAATTTGAAACAGTTTGAGTATATCCTTTTAAATCATTGGATAATTCCTTAACCTGTGCTTCATAGTATGCTTCACCACGGTCAATCCATTTGTTAGCTGCATAATCATACTTTGGATGCTTCATATCTGGATCAGGACCGGTTAATACAAAAGGATATTCATTTGTATTCATCATATGAGGTGCATTGATTGGACCATAGCAATCCTCATTTTTGCCTAAATAAGTACCAGAAACCCAAACCATTTGAGGTTTTGAAGCTTGTTCCTTAAACTGCTCGAATTCTTCTTTTAGAGCATTGAATTCTTCAATACTTACTGTTGTTTCTTCTGCCATTAGTTTAGTCCTCCCAATTTACTAATCTTGCCATTGAGATCATCAAATTCTACAGCAAGATCATGTTTCACTTCTTCCGTTGTCTTCATCATTTTTTCTCCATGAAAAAAGACAGGCTTTAACCTGTCTCATCTGTTATAATGTTGTCTAGCGACTAGTACCTCCCTTGAAAGGAGGTGAACCGTATGTTGCAGTTTCTTTTAACTTCGATCGTTGCACCACTCATTGTGGAACTAGTCATTAGACTGTTCGATTACTGGTGGAATAATCGTCACAACGATCATAACTAGTCGCTGTTTCACCTGCACGCTTGGATGTTGCACCAAGTGAAAAAATAAAAGCATTGTCGTAACGGGACAATGCTTTTTTGCATGTTGCAATTTCATTTCTTTTAACTTCGTTGCTATAAATATCATAGCATATCAACCACGAAAGTAAAGAAAAAAGCTAATGTGGGTAGTTATGATTGTATATTAGTAATGTAATTATCACCAGAATTAGGCGTAGGTGTTTCACCGGATATATAACTTTCACTTGGATAGTAATAAATATTTGAGTAATCTGGCGCCGAATAACTGTCCCAATAACTATCTCCAGAATCATACTCCCATTCACTTAATTCAGTTTCACCATTGCTAAAATGATACGTTGGTTTCTTAAAAGTTGTACTATTCCATACTGCATTTTCCTGTTTGCCACCTTGTGGACTATTAGGATCCATGTCAGTAAAATACAAGTCAATATGTCTAGTAACTGTAGTGTATTGATAGGTAGTAGATGTAATTGTAACTGGTACCTTTCTAGCAAAGTAGATTTTTCCTAGGATCAATACACGTACATTACTTTTACCATGATCTACCCACATGTAACTGTTTCCTTTACCTTGCTTTTTATTAAAAGTAGGCATATAGTACCCTACTCTCTCAAATTTCTCGCCTTGCCAATAAAGAGCCTTTAGATCGTTCATTAACATAGGCTCACCGCCTTAGCGGTTAGGGTGGCGGTTTTATCCCCCCCGATTTTGTTAAACGTATACATTTATTTTGTTCTTTCTAACTTTGATAATAATCGAATGTTTCAGAATTGCTTTCGCCCGGACTAGAGTTATGTATCCAGCCAGCACTTGTTGACGTTGTACCAGAATAACCAGATGGTAACGACCAAGATAGATAATCAGGACCCCATCCATCGACTTCCCAATCGCCATTTAACTTAACTTTGGCTAATTCTTGAGTAAGATTATCATGATCCTGCTTGTATTTTCCTTGCAAGTCTTGCAGCTGCTGGATAATTCTTCATTGTCCTTAGCAGTCTTTTTAAGTTTGGCAAAATCCTTATCTCTTTCAGATAATTGCAACTTCAAAGCCTCATTTTCTTTGATCATTTCATCATTGCTCGACTTAGCCTTATTAATATCTTCGCCGTTGATATCCATTACAGCTTTGATTTGATCATCTGACAAACCCAAATCTTTCAATTGATCTCTTTTCATAACAAATATTTCCTTTCCTCTAACATGTTTTTACGAGTTCACCTCTCAATAAGGGTATACAAAAAGAGCAGTTTTACGACTTGCTCAGGTCAAATATTTAAAACAGCTTGAATACAAAATGCAGGCATGCCCACACTGCTAGCACAAATGTAGATAGCCAAGCTATAGCTACCATTGTTCCTACGATTACATGAAAAACGTTAGAAAAGAACAGCTGTCTTTCAAGTTTTTTTGTAAACTTCTCGATTTCATTTTTGTTCATTGGTTTGTCCTGATTCTTTGCAAATAATATAATTCTGCGCTTTGCTCATTGCTTCATCAAAGAAAATGTACTCAATTCCTTTAGGCGTAATTGAGTAATACCAAACAATTCCGCCACTTTCTTCTTTAGGACTATGATCCAATAATTTGTCATCTATCAACGAATCCACAATGTATTTGTAATAAGCATCGTTTAAGTTGCACTTATTTTTTATATAGCTGTCGAACTCAGAACACAAAAGTTTCTGACCATTGTCTCTTAACTCGCAATAAGAGCTAGATAAAATATAATAAGCCACAACAAAGTAATCATTTTTGTAAAATCCAGCCATTGTTTTTTCTCCAAACAAAAAGCGGTTAACTTTCGTTAATCGCTTGGTTAATAATCAATATCAGTAATTTCTTTCCAAGAATCTTTTATGACTTTTCCGCAAATTGAATAATTTAGAAATTCAGAAGTGTCTTTAAATTTTTTAATAAAATCAAGATTATCGGCTTCTGTGGAAATCAATTGCCGCTTTTCAGAAAATTCAGGAGCATCTTGGTCTGGTTCAACTAACCATCGTTTATTATTCAATTTGAATTGAACCTCATATCCAATCTCAATTAACTCTTGAAATTGTTTCAAACTATCTAGATTGTCCATTGAGCATTCTCCATCTTTTTATATCTTCTAGTTCATTTTTACTTGGAGCTACGCCTCTACCTCTCTTGATTATTATTTTATCATTTTTTTGATTATATGTATGCTTCCATCTATGAACGTGCGGAACAACAGTATGCTCTTTAGGATTTCCATGATCTGTTAAATCTAAATCTTTTTCAACTAATCCGTTCTCACCATAATATCTGTATTGTATAACTTTTCCATTTTTCATTTTACCAACAACACTAAAAGGATCCTTTTTTGTAGGAATATTTCTAGTCTCTAAAAATACAGGTATAACATTCTTATATAGATTTATTTCATCAAGTAATATTGTACTACCTATTCTATTAATCTTATTAATACTTCTATGTAATACCCACTGATTAAAGCTCATTTTATTAACAAACTTGCCTTTGCCAGTTTCATCATCTCGACTCCACCGGCTTACAATGTCTGGTAAATCCTTCATGTATGGAACTGTAGTGCATCGGCAATAAGGATGAATCATTGGATAATTCAACCCAGGTTTTCTGTCTTTGACATAAAAAATACGCTCATCTAAATGAGCGCAAATTTCACATGTGTGTGTTTCAAGTGTGGCTAAATATTGATATTGTTCAATATTTGAGTCTTCATAAAAATCGGCTGTTGCTTGCTCGGTTATATGACCCATTTCAGTTACAATCAGCCTATGCAAGTTGTTACTTTCAACATTATGGAATGTAGATCTCAATTCTTGTTCCAAGCGAATATGAGAATAGCCCAAAGCAGTAGCTTTAAACATTGTATTTGTTAAAACTTCAGGCAATACATTAGTGTAATTATTCCAGATTCTTTTACTGAAATCACTGCCTTGCCATGGTTGATAGACAATCGATCTTAGTTGATCTTCATTGAAGTGGGCATAATCAACATCAATACCACCTGTAACAAGGTATTTGCTATAACCATCTTGATCATAAGTGAATTGATATTGATCAGCTAAGGCTTTAGCCATGATGCCTTCTTCTTTGTCTGCGTAATTGCCAGCAAATTCAATGAACTGTTGTTGCAATTTCTGCAACCTAGCAATTCGAGATTTATAGTAAGCAGAGTTTAATTCCTTATCAAAGCCACCAGCTCTAGCCTTTTCTTCGAATTCTTTCAAAGTCATATCGAATCTACTAGTATCAATTTGGCCTAGCAACTTAGCAGCTTCTTTGAATCCTAAATGATTCTCATTAGCATACTTTGAAACCCAATGCCTAGCTTCTTTGATAATTTCATTCTCTAAAGCACGCAACCTAGCTCGCATAGCAAGCTCATAATCTCTTTCATGATCGAGTTGCTTGCGTTTGGTATAAAGAATTCTTTTACGCCAATATTCTTGTGAGTTCATTATTCATCATCAGGCTTATCTTTATTTTCAGACTTTTCATCATCTGCCTTATCGGAATAATCATCTGAATTAGCAAAATCCTTAGAAGCCATAAAACCATCACTATTTTGCAAATCATCTTGTTGATACTTCAATTCTTGATTGTAATCTTCAACCAACGGATTAGCCTTAGCAATAGTTTCTTTAGAAGTGTAAGGAGCTACTGTAGCCACAGTTTGAGCTTGGGTTAAATTATCTTCAACTTGTGTTCTAGTCCAAGTTTGGATAATATGTCTGCCATCATAATCACTAATACCGCAGTATCGCATGATAGCTCTAACCAATTCGCTAACTCCTCTTCTAAAGTATGCTTCAGTTTTGCTTGCCTTTAGTTCAAGATGGGAATAGAGCATTTTAATAGCCACACCACTTGCATTAGTATTAGCAAAGTTAGCTGGATCAATTCCTTGACCTTGCAAGAAAATATTTGATTTAGTTAATGTCAAAACCTTATCTCTTGCTTCAACTGGAATTTCGATCTGCAATGTATCAATACCAGATTGATCACCATTGCCAGCATTGTTGAACTTAACAACTTTATTCTTTTTAAGATTTTCCATAAAGTCGTCCAGTTTGGTTCCACCATAGTTTTTAAGGACTAGCACAACCTGCTGAATATCATCAATATCATTCAAAAAGCCATTGTAGATGTCATCATAGGCATCAATTAGGCCTTTAGTCTTATGAAGCTCTGGCAATCTCAACTCATTCTTAGCAAACTCAATAAAAGGAACCCTACCAAAATCATGAGTTACTACATCACTCAATCCTGTTTCATATCCAGCTGTTGAATCATAGGTAGGAATGCAATCATAAGATTCCAACTTCAAAGGATTAGATGAAACTTCTTTAAAGAATTGCCCCTGCTTGTCATTCCAATATTCATGAACAGTAAATGTTTTACCAGTATCTGGATCAAGTTGTTGATAACTTCTAAGCACACCTAAAAGCTTATGGTCTAAGGTACTCGACCAAATAGCTGTAATTTGATCAGGTGGAACAATTCCATATCTGAAATTGTTATCTTCATCAATCCAATAATGCAGCCATGCTCTACCTGCGTTTGAAGCTGAAACCGATAGATTATGAATCGTTAATCCAAAATCATCACCTAAGATATCAAGGATTTTTTGATTGTCAGTATCATTACCCACATCTACTTGAGGTGCAACTGTAGCAAAATATCCTGCCTCTTGATCAACTAGCAATTGATAGAAATTATGGCTAACTCGGTTGTCTGCATGTCTCAATGGATCATCTTTGCCATCTTGCTTCAACTCGGACTTGCCATTGTTTCGATTGGTAATATCATTTTGATTCTTATAATATCTAACTGCTTCACTATAGGCATTAATGAAATTGCCACGCTCACTAGCAGTATTGGCTATTAAGTTCTGCATTTGCTTTAATTCCAAGGGATGTAACCTCCTTTCGCATTTCTCGTATAAATTGCATATCTAATTGCATCAAGGCGGTCATTGTGCCTTGTTTCGCTTTCTTTCATTGGCATTCCAGTTTTTTCATCCCATGCATATTGATAAATTTCATTTAATACTCCTTCAGCACATGACTCAGCAATAAAGAATTTACCCTGTGCCATTTTGCTAGCCACACATTCAATTCCTGGCAGAATGTTTTTATTTGCATTGAAAATGTTAATTCCATTAGTCAAAAATTCATTAATATTGTCAGGTCTAGCCGAATCGGCATAAAAAATGAGATTGCTGCTAAACTCGTTCTGCAAGTTCTTAGCAATCTCAATCCAATAATCTATAAATTTATGCTTCTTTGTGTAGTCTCTTAAAATATATGTATTTCCACTGCTATCATCACCTAGCAGCATAATTGGATTTGGGTGTTCATACCCCCAGTCCACTCCTACATAATATGTAAGATCATCAAATGGAATTCTTTCATCAGGAATAACCATTGTGTCTTTGTTGAAATCTTGATAAACAATGCCATCTCCTGTCACCCACTGACCCAAGATAGCACGATCGTAGAACATCCCTTTTGGAGTTGAAGCCTTAAGCGATTCAACATAATCCTTAGCAAGAAAACTATTGTCATCAATTGTAAAAGTGAAAGAAATAATTCCTGCTTTTTCATCATGATTGTCAATGTAATCCCTTTTCAACCAATGAGTAGGAATATCAGGGTTGGTATCACAGATAATGTGTGATCCTTGCATTGAACAACGATTTCTAATTTCTACAAAAACTTCTTCATTGGCCAATGTCGTTTCATTGATGTAAGCACCATATGAGGTAAACCCACGAGCTCTAGCCATGCCGGCAATTGAACCTGTATAAACAGGAACAATATCAACTCCAAATAGATGATAATGATTATGCTTATCTGATCTCAAATCAATTCCAAACTGCCTAGATATTTCTGAAATTACATTGTTATAAATTGCTCCAGAACTAGCACCTGCCAAAATAAACTGAGGATGCTTATCGCCCAATTTTTTGGCTAATTTTGCCACTCTTCTTAGCTCATAGATAAACAAATAATTATCAATATAAGTTTTACCTGATCTGACAGCGCCATTGAGGATCATCATTTTAAATGGCTTAGTAAGATATGTATGCAATACTTGGGCTTGCTTATCAGTCAATACATCACTTAGAGCCATTCTTTAAATCCTCCTTAGCTAAGTTATCAAGCATCTTATCAAGCAGCAATTCAATATCCTGTCCCTTATCCTCCATTGCCTTAGCTTTGGCTTCAGAGATACGAGTATCAGCAATTAATTTGTTTAATTTTTGTTTTTCCATAGGGTCAAACAACGGATATCGCTTCATGATTTCTTTGGAAGCTGTAACTTTATCTTTAATTGATGGTTTTTTGGTAATAGTAACAACCCTATCAGCAGTTGCAATTGGAACTTCTTCTGTTTCTTCACCACGTAAAACACGAGTATAGAACTCTAGCACTTCTTTAGCATTAGCAATCTTATGAGACTCGATTTCTTTCATTTTAGCTTTGATATAAACTTTCAGGTCAGGTTTAGTCAGGTTTTCCTGCCCAATTGATTTAGCGGTTTTAGGAGAATAACCTGCTTTTATTGCTGCGTCCTTTGCATTGCCTGATTTAATATACTCATCGCAAAACTTTTTCTGTTTAGCTGTTAAATTATCATTCACACCATCTCACCACCTACTTTTGAAAAAAATAAAAAGGCCTTTAGGCCTTTATCACTTAGTTAATTTATCAAATTCGTTCTTATACCATTCTTTAAAATCATCCTTTAGCCTTTTCTGAGCTATTTCACACTTATTCGATACCTCTTTTTCGGCTTCAGAATGTTCAGCATTTGTTGCTACTTCAGAGATTTTTTGTAAATTATCATGATCTAATACATGCCATAATTTTTCCATGTCATCCAGTATTGCTTCACAGTTTCCATAAGTCTCCATATTAATTTCTAGTTCTGTTTTTATTTTTTTAGTCTCTGCCAATTTTAAGTCATAGTCTTCTGTAGTAATCTTTCCTACAACAACATTGGGATTCGACAATTTGAGTTTGGCTAGTTGTTTATCATTGTTATTAGAACATCCTTTAATAAACAAATACAGTGAATTATCTACTTCAACAATATATTTTGCAATCAATTTGTTAATGGAATTAAGTATCTCTAACTTACTCCTTACTTCTAAATTAGCCCTGTAATTTTTTCTATTGTAATGAACAGTTATCAAAATTGTAACTAAGGTAAGAATTATAGGAATAACTTGTTTGGATATAAGCCAATCTGTAATTACACTTACTAAATGATTGATGTAATTTAAAAAATCCATTTTATTTCACCTCAAACCAATTATAAAAAAGCCTGGCACTCTGTACCAGACTTTTAATAGATTGATTTAAGGAGATATTTCCACATCTTTCGATACTACTATAATACAACGCTTTAACAGCTATGTTGTACTCTATTTGTATCTAAGTTGTTCTTTTTATCAAGCATAAACATGTAGATCAACAACCGGATTACAATGAAACTTAACTTGTTGATAAGTAAAGTTATCTGCAAATTCAAACAGCGCTTTTTGTGCGTTTTGAAAGCTAGGCTCGAAACTACTATCACTGTCATCAGCATTACCAGTTAGCGGATCAGATAAATCATCAGGATCATCATCACTGCTGAAAGCAACTTGACCATCAAACATGTTATCTATATCTGACTGATCAAAACCCATTTCTTCAAAAGATACATCATCTGACAGTTTCAGCAGTTCATCTAAATTCCAACTTCCTTGTAGGCTAGGATTGTTTAACTGGACGTTTAACTTTTTCTCTGTCTTAGTGTCAACATCGATAATAGCAACTGGTACATCATAATCATTAGATTGATAAATAGTATCTGCTGCCGTTAATCTCTGATGACCACCATTTGGATCTGAATTGTATAGACCGTAGATAGTATATGAGCTTGGGCCTGACCAACCTGAAGACTGATAAAGAAACTGTATCGCTTCCATATCCGCTTCCTTCCCACTCAACCTCTGTTGGTGAGCCATTACTCCAGTGGTAGATTAGCTTTGAAAATGAATAAAAGGTACTACCTACTTGGTTAGTATATGAAGATCCATCTCTTCTGTGAAAAATACCCACAATTGAATAAACAATAGTACTTGAATCATATTCCGTTCTAACAACATACGGCTTAGGCAGATCTGTTTTTACTTTTCGTAGAAATACTCTGTTGCCTATTCATAAGTACTTTACATAGCTTGTACCTTGTAAGTATTAGCACTTACAACAGGCTTTGGAGTTTGAACTTCGCTTGATGCGCTTGTAGCAACATTTGCCTTAGCCTTAATAGTTGTATCAACCATTTCAATTACTCCTTTCTAAATTACGGTATAAAAAATAAGCAGTTTAACGACTTGCTTAGGTCAAAAATAAAAGCGATCAACTCTCGTCAATCGCTTATATGCTAGGTAACCAGGCTCTGAACTCTTTTAGCACCTTACATACTTTTTTCATCATTGAATTTTCTTCAAGATACTGAAGTCCCTTGCTAGTTATTTCTGTGTTCTGAATGTTATTAACAACAATTGGGCCATTAACTGTTCTCTCAAGAGATACGCCAGTAATGTAGCCATCATCAAGTAGCATTTTCAATGTTCTCAAGAACCAATATTAAACGTCCCAGGCTGTAAAACATTGATGTCAGTGTCTTCACTGTTCTCATAGCATATTTTAGGTAGCTTAGGATCTTATATGCTACTGTAAAGTAATTATTATTTGCCATAATACCGCCTTAAGGTACAAGCTCGCACTCATCATAATCAAATGGTGCTTCTACTTCTAAACTTAAAATTTTATTGTCCCATGCCTTTCGACTGCATATCCAACCACGACCCAAGATTTCATGTCTAACTCCATCTTTGGTTAAAAGATACTTATTGCCGTTAAGATCATTTGTACCTTGTAAAGCTATAGCAACGTGTTTTTTATCATTTTCAGGCTTCTTTGATGGAAGAGGAAAAACACTGAGTACTTTTAATTTCATGATTCAAGCGCCTCTTTTTTCTTAGTCCAAAGTTCTAGATTCTTTTCAATTCTTCAATTTCATTATAGCTGAATTTCATTTTTTTGCATTCTTTAGGAGATACAATTGAGCTTCAACCTCCATATTGTCATACTCTAATTCGCTAAGAGATCCCATTGATTCTACCCCTAGTCTTTTTAATTGAGTTGTATGATATAGCTCTTCAACCACGGCAGATTTTGTAGCCCAAGATGATATCATAACAGTATTTTTGCCCCACGTTGATGCTGATGCACCGACACTTCTTAAATATGTATCAGCTTCCGTACCAATTGCGACTACTCCACCTTTTCGAACAAATTTTCTGACCAATTTATTCAATTCATAAGATGATATATATTCAGTGCTAGGAAAATAATAACTGTTTTTATGAAACAATTCATGTAAATTATTAGGGTCATCGATCGATTGTTTGCTATTTGAACTAATATGTTTACTATCCACCTCATCAAACACAGGCAAAGCAACACATCGACATCTGATTGGTTCACCTGGCATTTGTCCGTCGTCTCCACCGTCTGGATTCCCATAGACTTGTTCTGTTCCATCTAATTCTCTGTGCTTTGGCCTTGCCCGATTATCTTCCATAGAACGCCAAATATACTTTCTAGCTCCAGCTCTTTTGGCTCGATAAGAATCAAGTTGTGAAATAATCGATCCTGTTTGATCATTAGCTATCAATTTAGCATGATTAGCTGTCATATGAGTTCGATCAACTATAGCTTTGGTAACACTAGTTACTCCGCCACCTTTAGTAATGCTTCTGCGTTTATCCTTACCTGCTTGATGAACACCAAACTAAGATAGACAGCAAGATTATCCCAGGACTACAGAATTTATAATCTTACATAACCACACAAAAAAGCTGACACTTCCATTTTCTGGAAATTGTCAGCTTTTTATTTTGGTGATGCTAGTTACGCTTCTACATCTTATAAATGATTGTAATCGTTGATATATAAGGATTGTTGTTTACATACTTACTTAAGTAAATCCTTGCTTCTGTATGCATATCCAGTCAACCAGAAACCAGCACCGTGAGCAATTCTAACAGCTGGAACTAACTTACCCTTGTGATCTACAACAGTGAAGCCGTAGTATTCACCTGAGCCTGAGCTTTGGAACCAACCCTTAATGTTAAGGTAGTTGATTTCCATGTCAGTAACTCTTTGAGCTCTAACCCAGTTCTTAGTTGCTGCAGTAGCCTTCTTTTGGTCAGCCTTGCTCATCTTAAGAAAATCACCAACAGCATTTTCATCATTTACATAGATGTTAGCCTTAGAATTACCATCTTCAATACTGTTAGCAGTAATCTTCAACCGGTAGATCTTCTTTGACAACTTATTTGTCATTGGGTCTACTTGACGGTAGTACCAAGTACCACGAAGCTCAACTGGTGTGGTGTAATTACCTAAATTACCATAAGCTGCATCAACCTTTTGTGGATGCAAAGCCATGATACCAACAGCAGCTACCAAAGTAGCCAAGATTGTCCATACTTTTTTCATAACGTTCCTCCATGTTATAAAATAAATTGCCTTCCGACTATTATTATATAATAATTTTATTTAAAAATAAATAGTTATCCAGCCTATTATAAAATAGCTACGATAATTATAAGCCAATTTTGTTATTTAATTTTTCAACATAAACGTTTACAATAGTTAAGGATCTAATTAGAATTGAGGATTTAAAATGACAGAACTTCCATTTAAAGCGATCAGTGTAGATATGGATGGTACTTTTTGTGGTAGCGATCGCTCCTACGATCACGCACGTTTTGCTAAGATTTTGACCGAATTGGAAAAACGCAACATCGCCTTCATCCCTACTAGTGGTCGACCTCTTTGCCGACTTGAAGTCGACTTCGAAGAATTCAAAGATAGACTAAATTACGTAGCAGATAACGGTGCAGTTTTAGCAATTCATAACAAAATCACTGACAAGATTGTCTTTTCTTTTGAAACAGTAATGAACGTAATTAACTACGTCAAAAAGCATTACCCAGACAACTTACCAACTATTACTGTTAGTGGAATTGAACACTCATACTGCTTAAAGGATCAAGACCCAGTCTTAAAGGAATATTCTCGCTACTACTACCCTAACCTAGTAGAAATCGACTCTTTTGATGACTTGCCAGAAGATGACTATACTAAATTGAACTTCCACCTTCTTGCTGAACTTATTCCAGAAATGGAACGCGACTATAACAGCAAATTTCCTGATCCTATCCGCATTACTTCTAGCGGTTGGGAAGACAATGACATCATTCCAGTTGGCGTTAACAAGGCTGAAGGCTTAAAGAAGCTTTTGCAAGAGATGGAAATTGACCCATCAGAATTGATCGCCTTTGGGGATGGGATGAATGATGTTGAAATGCTTTCTCTTGCTGGCATTAGCTATGTAATGGAAAATGCAACTAATGAAGTTAAAAAGTACGCTGATCACATTGCACCAGCCAATACAGAAAATGGTGTTTTGGCAGTTTTAGAAAATTACTTAGGTATTTAACGTTTGGTTTTCCCAAACGTTTTTTTCTTACCATCATTAAGCTCATTTCGCTCTACTTTCAAATCGTGCTTAACTTAATCCCTTGATTTCAAAATTTTTGCTTCCTTTATTCATAAAAAAAAGACAGCTATTAAGCTGTATCGTCTGTTATAATGTTAAACGGTGACTAGTACCTCCCTTGAGGTGAAAAATAAAAGCATTGTCTGGCAGGACAATGCTTTTTTGCGTAATGCAATCATAATTTCTTAACTTAGTTGCTTAAGATATCATAGCATATCTAAGCAAAAAAGCAAAGGAAAATGATTAGTCATTGTAACTCAATTTCATCACGGTTTAGCCGTAGAAATCAGTATTTTTTACTTTTAACCGTATTTCTTGTCAAAAATACTGCTAAACCTTATATAATAAATAACAAAGAAGACAAACTAATTTTAGAACAATTAATAATCTGATACACAACAAATCATTAAAATGTTGATACGGAAAGGAAAATAATGGATTTAAATCAATATTCAAAACTAATTGATAAAGAACTGCAGGACTTGCCCATCTACGTCTTTTATTACGCACAGCAACCTAATCTAGCAGTTACCACTATCTATCAGTATCTAACTGAATATCGACGCTTTTTCGATTGGCTTAGATCAAATCCGGCTGATATTGAAAATCCTGTTGCTGGTTTCATTAGCAATGCCAAATCAAATAAAGACATTGAATTATCAACGCTTGAACACTTAAAGGCAGCCCAAGTTCAAGCCTACCTCAAAGAATTAAGCTTTAAAGAAAACAAGCAGTCAACTCAAGACAGTCGCAAAACTATCAATCGAACAATTAATGCCCTACGCTCTTTATTCCACTACCTAACTGTTACTGCGGATTTAAATGACGGTGAGCCATACTTTTATCGCAATGTAATGCTCAAGGTTCATTTGATCAAAGGCAGCAAGGAGTCGATTGCCTATCGAAATGCCAAGTTTGCCCCTATGCTTTATCTGGGAGACAAGAAACATGACTGGTTGAAATTTATCGATCAAGAGTACGAACAAACTTTATCCAATCGTGCCAAGTCCTCTTTTAACTTCAATAAAGAAAGAGATCTGGCCATTATTGCACTGCTACTTGGCTCAGGGATTCGGGTTTCAGAACTAACTAGATTGAATTTAAAGGATCTTAACCAGCGGGAGCGTTCTATTTTAGTTGTTCGAAAAGGCAATAAAAAAGATGCTCCGCTAATTGCTGACTGGGCCATGCCATATATCAATCGCTATTTGGAAATCCGGACAATCCGTTATCAACCAGATAAGAATGAACAAGCCTTATTCTTGACTAAGTACGCCGGCGTAGCAAAGAGAATCGCTAGCAATACGGTTGAGCGTTTTGTCAGCAAATATTCTGAGGCCTTTCCAGATGGAAATCGGACGACTCCACATAAATTGCGTCACTCTTTAGGAACAGAATTATATGATGAAAGCAAAGATGTAATGGTCGTTGCTACTCAGCTTGGCCATACAGGGATCTCTGCTACTGACCAATACATTCAACAGGCTAAAGTTGATCAGCAAAGACAACAATTGAATAAAACTGAATAGTTATTTTTTAAAAAGATGATCTTTTCAGGCAAACGTGCGAAATTTATTCGATTTTTTGCCAAAAATGCCTACGCAAGTAATAATTTGTATGTTACAATAGTTGTTGAATAAAGTTGTAAGCGCAACTCTTCTTGATGGTAGATCTATCGGACATTTGCTTGGTTACAATTTCTCATTATTTTAGTCATATTCTCGGCAATAATCATTCTTAAATTATTAAGCCAGTCAGATTGAGTAGCTGGTATATCCAGGCTAAGCCATTTTCGACTCGCTTAATGATTGCAATTTTGTTTTATATCTATTTGTTCTTATTGATTAGTAGAGCTGATTGAATTACATTTTGAGATATTTGACTGGATTGTTCGATGATCTGCTTTTATATGATTAATCAGACACATAAAGTTACTTGTATACGAAGTCAAAGCGTAGTGAATTAGTTAAGTATTGATTCACTACGCTTTGATTTTTTATTTTCAATTTTTATGATTTTTAAGGCAAATCGTGACCTGCTGCAAGATATAGATCATACCATTCTTGCTTAGTCAAAACTACATCCCCGCCAAGCATTGCATCCCTGATATGATCCGGATTCATCGCACCCACAAGCACCTGCATATTAGCTGGATGCCGCAAAATCCAAGCCGTCGCAATTGCATTTTTGCCAACGCCATATTTTTCTGCCAGCTTGCCCATCAACTCATTTAGTTCTGGGAACTTCGGATTATTGATAAATGTTCCTTCAAAAAAGCCATATTGGAATGGTGACCAAGCTTGGATTGTAATCTTCTTTTGCATCAAGTAGTTAAGCACTTGACCATCGTGATTAATTGATGGTTCATCTTCCATGTTAGTATGAATGTTGAAATCAACCATTCTGGCATGCATCAAGCCAAATTGCAATTGATCAAACATGATTGTTTGGTTCACTGCCGTCTTAAGCAAAGCAATCTCTGATGGGTTGAAATTCGACACACCAAAGAATCTTACCTTGCCACTTGCCTGCAATTGATCAAAGGCCTTAGCTACTTCATCAGCTTCCATCAAGGCATCTGGGCGGTGCAAGAGTAAGCTGTCTAGATAATCAATCCCCATCCGCTTTAAGATGCCATCAACGCTATTGATAATATGCTCACTAGAGAAGTCATAACGCTTGCCAGGAACAATTCCTGTCTTAGATTGGATAAATAAGTCTTCGCGCTTTAAGCTGCTTTGCTTTAAAGCTTGACCAAAAATCTCTTCCGACTTTCCCCCACCATAGATATCGGCAGAATCAATGAAATTGGCGCCTAATTCAGCACTAGTTTGAATTGCACTAACTGCCTGGTCGACACTCTTATCAGCCATGCGCATAATTCCTAAGGCTACAGCTGGAATCTGTAAGGTACTAGGACCCATATTAATTTTCTTCATAACAATCACCTCTAAAAACTCTACTATCGCTTAATCAAACTTACAGTTCCTTGAGCACACTTATCTGATAGCATCATTTCGATTGGATATTGACCACGATACTTTTCTTCATATGCCTGAGAAACCTGTTGAATTTCTGCTTGATCCGTCACTGGTTCATAAGCAATTGAATAAACTTGCCCAGCTAATTCAATTTCGCCACCATATTCGATGCCAGATTTGTACCAACTAGAGTCGATTCCCTTGCCACCACGCAAATATGCCTTGTCGTTAGTTGTAACAACCCAGATTGGACTATCTTCAAAGATCTGATGCCTTTCATTGTATGGACGATTTTGGATGATTTGCGCTCCTTTAAATTTAGCTAATTCTTCACTTGACCAACTCATTCAATTTCTTCCTTTCTTCATAACACATCTATTATATCAAGGATGTTGGTGTAAGTGCTTACACGATAGTATTTTTTATTAAAAAAGCGACAACATTGCCATCAAAGCAATATTGTCGCTTATTATTTGATAAACTTATTGACTGACATTTGGAATAGTCTCTGTCTCTAGTTGCCAATTGATCGTTTCGCTATAACTAGATTGGGCTAAGTGACCATTATAGCTATCAAAAATCAATCTAGAATTGAGATCATAACTAGTAGTACCCGTAGAGGAAATCCTAGTTAAAATTGTGGGCACCGGCAAGATATCCTTGCCCATAATGTTCAAATGAGCATTCAAGCTAGCAAATACACCATCTGCTGGAACCTGGGCCGTTACTTGCCAAGTTGACTTACTTGAAGCAGGAATCGTAACTTTCAATTGCTGATCACTATCCACGCTTGGGTGGTTACTACCATTGATTACATCCCCTGATTGGATCGTACCAAAATTAATTACGCTAGGCACTTCTAGTAGCGCCATTTCAGCTTGAAGCGCAATTGGATTAGTCAAAGTAGCCAAACTTCCATCAGCATAATAAATTCTCATTTGTAAGTAGATCGTGTTGCCTGAAGCAGTTGTTTGAGAAATCACTTTACCAAAATCACTCTTAGCATCAATGCTCATCCAGTCCTCTCCAAGCTTGCCCTTAGCATTTTTAATATCGGAAAACTGACTAGCTACCGAGGTCAAATGATTAGGGTCAGTACTATTTGAATAATACCAGGCATATGTCAAATCAGGACTCAATTTATCTTTTACTAGATCAAGATAATCCGGATTCAAGCTATCCTTAGTAACAATTGGCTCTTTGGCAAAAGTATCCAAAGCAAGCTTAATTGATCTTGCTCCACCATAAATAAAGTCAACTGTTACTGGATTTGAAGGATACTCCACCGTTAACCTAACTGGAATCCCATAGACACTGTCATTTTCGGGAACCAGGCCGATTACTGTATCAAGCAAGTTATCTGGATTAGTCAAAATTCTAAATGAAGTTAGCAATTGATTACCGATTACTTCTTGCTTTGAAAAGGTTGCGCTTAAACTATCGTTTAGCTTTGCATTGTCAAAAGAAGCAATCTTGTCTGCTTGTAATTTTGGCCCATTGACACCAACGATTCCTCCTACACCTGCATAGAGCAATTTATTGGAAAAAGTCGAAGTTGAAGCTTCAATATCTTTCCACCCAATTTCTGGACTGGAAATGATGTATGGGTATGTTTTGTCATCTCCAACACCATTAGATTTCCAAAAGCCATATTTTACATCATCATCGAAAATACACACTTGGACCGTGTCAGCATCTACTCCTGTCATCTCTACAGCAACATGCCATAGAGAGGTTCGACGATAATCTTCAATCTTGCTGACCAAAATCCGTGAAGAATCGAGCAATTGACCAGAATAGCTATTGCCAGTCTTAGTAACCAGATAAAACTGCGTCTTATCACTAGAAGTCCATTCATCATGAGCCAAAATAACAAAATTTAAATATTTGCTACTACCGTCTGCATATTCCTCAATCTGATGATTTTCATTAATGATAAAGCCGTATTTATTTCGATCTAGTGCCCCGTCTTCACGCAAACCTTCAGTCCAGATTGCAAATTCAGTTGGCCAGGCGACAGTTTGAGTTGGAGCTGGATCAACAGCCGGACTAGTATGACTAGTATCTGGCACTGGAGGAAAATTTTGGTCATTTGTTTGCTTGTTATCAGCAATTGAGTCCTCCGGAGCCGTTTTGGAATTTTGATCGTTAACCTTTTCCATCTCGCCAGCTTCATCAGTAGCATTATTATCAGTTTCATCTGAACTACTCTCAGTCGCCTTACTTGAATCTTGTTCATCCTGGTTAGCAGAAGACTCTACTTGAGCTGGAACAGGGCTTTCATCGGCATTGGCTATGCTAGTTATTCCAACTACCATCATAAGCAATAGCAATAGTGAAAAAAGTCGCCATCGTTTTTTCATATCAATCTATCCTTATTTATTTCAATTTACTTATGCATCCTAATCTTGTGTCTTTGCATCAAAATGATCCAGATCAATAACAGAATTAATACAATTAGTGTCATCAAGATCATCCATAGCCAGCTAGGGATGCCAATCGCTTTGATTCGCTGAGTTATTGGCTTAGCTTGGCTAGTAGTGATATTAAAATCTTTAACTAGATGCCATTTTCGCTTGCCTGATTGCAAATACATATCTAAAATATATTTTCCAGGTGCTAATTTTGAAGAGCCAGTAGAAACCAAAAAGTTAAAGCTCGAATTTGGAGCTACTTGATAACCTGTTACTTTTTTGCTTACTAAGGTTTGAGCGTCGCCACTTTTTTTAATTTTGGCATTGATCATCAGCTGACCAAAGATTACCGGTTTAACGTTGCTTAATTTAGCAGTAATCACTGGACCTTTTTTTACCTGAACTGCATCCAACTTCATTTTAGCAATTCGCTTAGCTTTAGGATGTTCAGTAATCTGCACTGGCAAAGTCATGGCAAAATGATTCTTGGTTACCATACCCTTTTTCTTAACTTTGCCAGATGTAACTCGCTCAACATAAACTCCACCAGCTATCGTTCCTGGAAAGTCTTCCTTTGGAAGCTTAAGTTTAAGTTTGACGATCTTACTAGAGCCAGCTTTTACTACAATCTTCTTAGGCTTTTTGACTAGCATTTGACTTATGCGATATTGACTATTCAGCTTGCCCTTAGGCTTAAAATCGCTATATTCAATAAGTCCATTGTCAGTAGTTGTCGCATCCCCTAACTTTATTTTGAATTTTAATTTTTCATTTGGATTGAGGTTGCTAATTCTTACCTTAATCGGAACCACTCGTTTTTCTTTTTTAACCACTAAGTCGTAGTAGCCAACTTTCAAATTATCCTTCTGAAAAGATGAATAGATCGGACTAATAGTAAATTGAGCTGAACTATTTGATACAGCCTGTGTTTCTTTTACTGAGAAAGCCAAGCTTCCAGCCATAGCTAAACCAACCAATATTGTGCGTATAACTCTTTTAATTCGCATCTTTAATCACTTGCTCTTGCAACATCTGCTGTACCAGTTGCTAGATTCCAAGTAATGTTAGAAGTATATTCACCGGCAACTAAGGCAGTATTATCAGTAAATTTCAAATTTGCATCGCTAACACTGGCTGATCCCGTACCCTTATTACCAGTTGATTTCGCAATTACACTAGGATTAGAGCTTGGAATAGTAATCGTAGTTCCAGGGAAACTCCAACCTGAAGCTGATCCCGTTGAAAAGGCAAAGCTTTCTGGTGTGAAGTATAAATTACCATCAATTTCGCTTTTTTCATGGGCAAATGAAGTTGTGCTAGCTACTGATAAACTCCAACCGGTTGTATTCAACCGAGTATCAGTAATCATAAAGCTGCCTAATCCCTTACCATCGGCTGTCCCTTTGGCATAGATCTTAGCTGGATCTACTTTGCCAAAGTCAAACCTTGGTACAGAATCCAAGGTTAATTTTCCACTACCTTCTTCAAGTGAAAATATTGCAGTACTAGACTTACTAGTATCTGTATCTTCTGCACTTACTTTTCCGGTATACACACTAACAATTCCACTCAATAAAATCGCTGATAAAGTAATTTTGGAAACGCTTTTTATCATAGTTAACCCTCCTAAAATCCATTTATATTTCCACATAATAATTATAACATATATGTGCATACTTTTATATGAAAAATAAGGTTTAAATTATCTTTTCATTGATAAAAAATTATCTATTCACTTGATTTAAACCAAACAAAAAGGCGATGCACTTAAACATCGTCTTTTTGCAACAATTACTGCTTTTTGCCAAATAGTTGCAGCTTTTGTTCATCATCTTCATAGTGGAAGATTGCATTTTCATAATTATAAGTTTGCGTCTTTTCACTATCTTCATATTCATAATGATAAATCAATTGATAATCTACGCTAGAATAATTATCGCCAGCTGGACGAATACGCTTGATTTTTACTTCAACTGAGACATCATCAAGCTTATCATTGTCATTCCAGGCATCATATTGCTTTTTCAAGATCTGGTAGTCCTTATTGCTTGAACCACCAACGAAATCTTCTTCTAAAGGATCCTCAAAGGCATCCTCCAAGATTTCTTGTGCATCGTCTTCAGTAATCATCCCTGCCCAGATTGGCGTTACATAAATTTCGCCATCCTGTTCATAGACAGTATCCGAAGCTTCTTCTGACCCAAGTGTATCAAGATCAGGATAGCTAGAATACTCCTCATTTCTAATAGTTGAAGTTAGATTTTCAACTCTTTGTGAGCGAATGCGCTGCTTATTGAAAGTAGAAGCCACATACAAGTTAAGCTCCATATTAGTTGGATAATCCTTAAAGATCTTGATTCCTTTAGCATCTAATTTGCCTACCTTCTCATTGTTCAAGTAAACAATTCCATTTGGAACACTCTGAACGGTAAAGGAGATCGTCTCAATACCAAGGTTAATACTTTCATTTGACCAAATATCAACCGTTCGTTTGCTGGTAAGAGTTTTGCCATTAGCTTCAAATTGGACGGTCAATTTATGCTCACCAGGAATAACGTGAGATAGAGTCTTGCTGTATCCTTCGCTATCCTTAACCATTGACCCAATCTTTTGACCATCTAGATAGATAATTGAATTAGCATGATTAGAGATAACTTTTGGCGAGTAGGTATCCAGTTTCAAGACATATTTAGGATAAAACAGCCACTTGTGACCACTGGCAACAATTGTCGTATTAGTTGGAGAGGCTAACATATTAGCCTGGGTCTTATTCTTTTCATAGTAGCTCTGAATTGACTTCAATTTTTGAGTATTGACGCTAGCCTTGCTGTCGTCGATCTCCACATATGGCGTTAAGTCCTTAGCTGGATCTTTAATGGCCGAAATGATCGCATCGACTTGCTTTTGACGAGAAAACTCACTCTTACCCCAATTATATAAGCCTAATAAAACTAGCAAAACAGCTGCTACAACTGCCAAGCTAATCTTAGTCTTTTTAGGCAAAGGCTTGCGCGGTTTAACCTGCTTAACTGGAGCAGGCTTATTGACGATCAACTTATTGCCACATTTAGGACAAAATTTATCCGTTGCTTTTACAGCTGTCCCACAATTGGGGCAAAATTTATTTTCAGCCATTGTTCTCACCTAAATCAAATTGCTAAAAAGTCCTAAAGCTCCACCGGCAATCCCTAAGCCAATGATTGCAAAAATAATCATAAAGACAATTGCAAAGAATACTTGCAAGACTAGGTAGCTGTAGAACTTGTCATGAACTGGATCAGGGTCGCCTAACAAGATAACTTGGAAGGATGCAGTCCAGACTGTTAAGAATAAGGTAAGAGCAATTGCTACAAGGACCGGATTCAATATCAACATGAAGAGAAAAGCAACTGCTACCAAAATCGCATTGATATTTCCAACTTGTACAACGTGATTGACAAAATTATTAAACGAACGGTTTGATCCATAGATAAATCTATAACCCAAGTAGTAAACGCCTAGGCAAACCACCTGAATCAAAACCAAGTAAAGAAAGATTGCAAAAAATGGTAGCTGCAAAGCAAACATCTGACTACCCATACCCGGGCTCATCATGTTGCCCACTCTTGCAGATGCACTAGCTAAGCCAATAATCAGTAAAATATCTTCTACTAAGAAAGTTACCCAACCAAACCATGATTCAGCCATTTGTTCTTTCATTGGGTGTTTCCATGAATAAGTTAGCCAATCCCAGATATTAGCTGGATGATAGATTCCTTCTTCATCAAGTGAACCCTTTTCCTTGAAAAAGTTAGCTTCCTCTGTGGCAGAATCATCTTGTTGCTGATATTCTGCTCTAGTAACAATCTTTTCAGATTCTTGCTTAGCTTCAGCTTTTGCCTCCAATTGCTCTTCAGCTACTGGCTTAACTTCCTCTTCCTTATTAGTTACTGGAACATCTTGAATATTAGTTCCACAATTTGTACAAAAATTAACGTCTGCTCCCATTTCAGACTTACAATTTGGGCAAATCTTCATTTGTCTTTCCTCCATAATATATCTCATTCAATTCCAGTTTAGCAAAAACACAATTCAATCTGAAATGATAACGTCTTCAATCAAACAAAAACTCACCAAAGTAGATTCTTAATCCTACTTGGTGAGTTTAGTATTTATAAATTATGCCAAGCTTCTAGTTGCAAATGAGCGATTTTCTAGGGATGTCAATAAGGCATCAGCAGTATCAAGTGCAGTTAGCAGCGGAATATTTTGCTGGATAGCAGTTTGACGAATAATGAACCCATCAGAATTCTTCTCTAGGTCATGCCCCATTGTGTTGATTACCAAGTCAATCTTACCGTTATGCATGTCGGTCAAGATGTTATTTTCGCTACCTTCATGAACCTTGGTTACCAATTCAACGTGCAACTTATGCTCTTGCAAGAACTTGCCCGTCCCTTCTGTGGCAAAGATTCGATAGCCAATGCTGCTGAAGCGCTTAGCAAGTGGCAAGATTTTTTCTTTATCTTGGTCTTCGATTGTTAGCAAGACATTGCCGTTTTCTGGCAATTCCATATGTGCACCGGCAAAGCCCTTGTACAAGGCCTTAGCAAAGGTCAAGTCACTGCCCATTACTTCACCAGTTGACTTCATTTCAGGTCCAAGGTAAGCATCAACGTCGGCTAACTTGCTGAAGCTGAAGACTGGAGCCTTAACGCTGATTAGTTCTGGCTCTGGTGCCAAGCCATCAGCGTAGCCTTGACTAGTCAAGCTTTCGCCCATGATCACCTTAGTTGCAACTTGTGCCATTTCAATTCCAGTAATCTTACTCAAAAATGGTACTGTCCGACTAGCACGTGGGTTAACTTCGATGACATATACTTCGCCATCGCGAACGATAAATTGAATATTCATAATTCCCCTGCAGTTCAATGCCAGAGCTAATTCTTTAGTAGTTTTAGCAATCTTTTCCTTCACTTCATCGCTGAAAGTTTGTGGTGGATAAACAGCCATCGAGTCACCAGAATGAACACCGGCGTGTTCAATGTGTTCCATGATTCCAGGAATTAAGACTGTTTCTCCATCACTAATTGCATCAACATCACATTCGCTTCCATCTAGATAATCGTCAACCAAAATTGGGTGGTCACTAGCTATATCTACATGGTCATGCAAGTATTCTTCTAGTTCCGCTTGGCTGTAGACAATTTCCATTGCCTTACCACCAAGAACGTAACTTGGACGAACTAAAACTGGGTAGCCAAGCTTTTGGGCTGCTTCAATTACGCCTTCATGAGTTGTGGCCGTTAAGCCTTGAGGTTGATGCAACTTCAGATCCTTGATGATCTTGTCGAATTCTTCACGGTCTTCTGCTCGGTCAAGATCGTGGACACTAGTACCCAAAATCTTAATTCCATGTTCAGATAAGCCTGCAGCTAGGTTAATTGAAGTTTGACCACCAAATTGGACAATTACACCTTCTGGCTGTTCTAAGTCGCAAATGTTCAAGACATCTTCCAAAGTCAATGGTTCAAAGTACAACTTGTCTGAAATTGAAAAGTCCGTTGAAACTGTTTCTGGATTAGAGTTGACCACAATAGCTTCATAGTCTAACTTTTGCAAGGCCTTAACTGAGTGAACTGTTGCATAGTCGAATTCCACCCCTTGACCGATTCTAATTGGGCCGGAACCAATTACCAAGACAGACTTCTTATCGCTTCTTTGGCTTTCGTTTTCTTCATCATAGCTTGAATAGAAATATGGCGTACTTGATTCAAATTCAGCTGCACAAGTATCAACCATCTTGTAGACTGGCTTAAGATTGTTGCTTAAGCGCAAATTGCGAACTTCATCTTCAGTCTTATGCCAAATATTGGCAATGGTGTAGTCGCTAAAGCCGTACTTCTTTGCTTTTTTTAAGACATCGAGATTTTCAACCTTGTCATGTAAGTCTTGTTCGATTTCGATCAAATGCTTAACAATATCTAAGAAATAGAAGTTGATCTTAGTCAATTCATGCAAATCTTCAATACTGTATCCGCGTCTAAAGGCTTCTGCCAAGTAGAATAAGCGATCGTCTTGAGCTTTGACTAATTTTTCAGTTAAAAGGCTATCTTCTGCCGTATGGGCTTCTGGTGAATAGAGATCTTTTTCGTCAATTTCTAAGGATCTTACGGCCTTAAGCATTGCTTCTTCGGCGGTTCGACCGATCGCCATAACCTCACCGGTTGCCTTCATCTGCGTTCCAAGCATTCGGTCAGCCTTAGGGAACTTGTCAAATGGCCAACGTGGAATCTTGCAGACTACGTAGTCCAAAGCAGGTTCAAATTCCGCAAAAGTCGTGCCAGTAACTGGATTCTTGATTTCATCTAAGGTCATGCCGATGGCAATCTTAGCAGCCATCTTGGCAATTGGGTAACCCGTTGCCTTTGAAGCTAAGGCACTAGATCTTGATACACGGGGGTTTACTTCAATTACGTAGTAGCTAAAGCTTTCAGGGTCAAGGGCTAATTGGACGTTGCATCCCCCTTCAATCTTCAATGCTCGAATCAATCTCAATGAGCAGTCTCTGAGCATTTGGTATTCCTTATCAGACAAGGTTTGTGAAGGTGAGAAAACAATCGAGTCCCCAGTGTGAATGCCGACTGGATCAAAGTTTTCCATGCAGCAGACAATCATGGCATTGTCGCTTGAATCGCGCATTACTTCGAATTCAACTTCCTTGTAGCCGGCGATTGACTTTTCAATTAAGCATTCAGTTACTGGCGAAAGTTCCAAACCGTTCTTACAGATACGGGTCAATTCTTCTCGATCATGGCAAATACCACCACCAGTTCCACCCATCGTAAAGGCTGGTCTAACAATGATTGGGTAGCCAATTTTATCCGCAAAATCTAGCGCTTCTTGCAATTTGTGCACAGTAAGAGAAGCAGGAACTGGTTCGCCCAAGCTTTGGCATAGCTCTTTGAACATTTCGCGGTCTTCAGCTTGTTCAATTGAAGCAAGCTTAGTTCCAAGTAGTTCAATGTTTAATTCATCTAAGATTCCGGTTTTGGCTAAAGCTAGAGCCATGTTCAAACCAACTTGTCCACCCAAAGTTGGCAAAATTGCATCTGGATATTCTTGACGGATAATTCGTGAAAGGGAGTCAACTGTTAATGGTTCAAGATATACCTTGTCTGCAATTGTGGTATCAGTCATGATGGTAGCAGGGTTTGAGTTTACTAAAACTACTTCATAGCCTTCTTCTCTTAATGCTAGGCAAGCTTGAGTACCAGAGTAGTCGAATTCTGCTGCTTGACCGATGATAATTGGACCTGAACCAATCACCATAATTTTGTGAATATCTGTTCTTTTAGGCATTTTGCTCTGCTTCCTTTCTTTGATCGATCATGTCCATAAAATCATCAAACAATGACTCTTCGTCATGTGGTCCTGGAGTTGCATCTGGGTGGAATTGGACAGAAAAGGCTGGGTAGCGCTTATGACGCAATCCTTCAACAGTTCCATCGTTAACTTCAACATGAGTTACCATTAAGTCTGCTGGAATTGACTCAGGGTCAACTGCATAACCGTGATTTTGCGAAGTAAAGCCAATGTTGCCAGTCGCAATTTCTCTAACTGGGTGGTTAAAACCGCGGTGACCAAACTTCATCTTATAAGTTTGTGCCCCGTTAGCTAAAGCAAAGACTTGGTGTCCCATACAGATTCCAAATACGGGAACAACTTGCTCGATCTTGCGAACCATTTCCGCTGCTTCCATCATTTCTAAGGGGTCTCCTGGTCCATTAGAAAGTAGTACTCCGTCGGGATGCATATTCAGTACTTCTTGGGCAGTTGCTGTATATGGCAAAACGAAGCAATTGCAATCTCTTTTGGCTAATTCGCGCAAAATGCTGTGCTTAATCCCAAAATCGATCACGACAATGTTGCGCTTAGATCCAGGAACTGGATATGCGGTCTTAGTCGAAACTGTTGCGATAATGCCGCGAGTAACGTTCTTGCTCTTTAATTCTTGCGCAATTTCATTTGCATCTTCTACATTATTGGCAATTCTACCCTTCAAGGTACCATAAATTCTCAGCTTCTTAACTAAGGCTCTGGTATCGATTCCTTGAATTCCAGGTACGCCGATTTGCTTTAAAAATTCAGGTAGTGAAGCTTGCATGCGCCAGTTGTCCGGTCTTCTTGCAACTTGGTGACAAATTACTCCTTTAACTTCCGGCTTGATTGATTCAAAATCTGCTAAAGTAACGCCGTAGTTTCCAATTAAAGGGTTGGTAAATACTAAAATCTGATTGGCATAAGATTGATCAGTGATCGCTTCTTGATAGCCGGTCATCCCCGTAGTGAAAACTACTTCGCCATCTGTTTCAAAGTCAGCGCCAAAGCCCTCTCCTTGATATACGCTGCCATCTTCTAAAACTAAATATCTCATCCTATTCACCTCGCTGATATACAACTTGACCATCAACTAATGTCATAACTGTTTGGCCGTAGACCTTTTCACCAGTAAATGGCGTGTTGGTACTCTTTGATTGATAATCCTGGTCACTAAAGGCAAACTCTTGATCAAGATCAAAAATTGCAATGTCAGCTGGCTCTCCTATTTCTAGATAGCCACAATGCTTCAAGGCAAATTTTTCCGCTGCTTGATCTGTCATTAAAGACAAAAGCTTTTCTAGTGAAATAATATTAGTCCTTACAAGTCTAGTATAAAGCATTGAGAAGGCGGTTTCACTTCCAGTGATTCCAAAAGCTGCAGTTGAAAAACTACCATTTTTTTCCTTTTGGGCATGTGGTGCGTGGTCTGTCGCAATCAGGTCAACTGTCCCGTCAGCAAGTGCTTGAACTAGGGCTTGACGATTTTCTTCTGATCTTAGTGGTGGATTCATCTTATAGTATGGATCATCTTTAGTAATATTATCTTCACTAAGCAATAAGTGATGTGGACTTGCCTCACAAGTTACGTTGATTCCCTGAGCCTTAGCTAGGCTAACCATGTCCAAGCTGCGCTTAGTCGAGACGTGGCAGATGTGATAGTGCACACCAGTTTTTTCTGCTAAAAGCAAGTCGCGGGCAATTTGCGTGGTTTCGGCTAATTCACTGATTGGTGCTAGATCAAGTTCAGTTGCCTTTTTGCCTTCATTAATTACGCCGTGGTTAAAGAGTGAGTCATCTTGGGCATGAGCTGCAATAATCAAGTCTTGCTCTTTAGCCTTCTTCATGGCTAAGTACATAGTTTGAGCACTTTGAACGCCGTGACCATCATTACTCAAGGCAAAGGCACCGGCTTTTTTAAGAGCTGCATAGTCTGGAATTTCGTCAGTTACTTCATCATTAGTAACAGGTCCATATTGCAAAATGTGAACAATTCCTTTGGCTTTATTTTCAGCTACCATTTGTTCAATTAAATCTGGCGTATTTGGAACAGGTATTACATTAGGCATTGCCCCGACAGTAGTAAAGCCACCATGAGCTGCTGCTTTACTTCCAGTCAAAATATCTTCTTTATAGGTTTGACCAGGATCGCGGTAGTGGACATGCACATCGATCAAACCGGGCGTTACTAACTTTCCTGAAGCATCGATTGTTTTTGCCGCAGTCAAGTCTTGTCCGATTGCTACAATTTTTCCTCGTTCAATCAGTAGATCTGCCTTAAATAAGCGACCGCTATTGTAGATAGTTCCGTTCTTAATTACTGTAGCCATTATTCAAGTCCTCCAAGTTTGCGACCGCGCATAACTGCTTCTAACATTGCCATTCTCATAAAGACACCGTTTTGCATTTGTTGGTAAAATTTTGACTTTGGTGCTTCAACTAATTCACCAGCTAATTCAACGCCGTGATTGATTGGACCGGGATGCATGATGATTGCTTGGTCTTTCAATTTGTCGTAGCGCTTTTGGTTGATGCCGTATTTTTCATGGTAAGCCTGAGCATCAAAGGCCTTTTCATTTGGATCACCGGCGTGTCTTTCATGTTGTACTCGCAAGAGCATCATCACATCAACTTTTTCAACTAATTGATCAAGTGCCTCGTATGTTCCATATTGGTCAAAGGCATGATCGTACCAGTATTCAGGGCCCGAGAAGTAGACTTCAGCTCCAAGCTTAGTAAGCATCTCCATGTTGCTCTTAGCAACTCTTGAATTGGTGATGTCGCCAACGATTGCAACCTTTAAGCCGGCAAAATGGCCGAAGTGTTCATGAATGGTCATCAAGTCAAGCATTGATTGAGATGGGTGTTGGCCGCTGCCGTCGCCGGCGTTGACAATGCCTAGCTCAAGATGTTGATCAGCACGCGGATGGATTAATTTTTCATAGTAGCCGTTTTCTGAGTGGCGGATAATTGCTAGGTCAACTCCTAAGGCATCCATAACTAGCGAAGTATCGTAGAGCGTTTCGCCCTTGTTGACGGAAGAATGTGATGGGTCAAATGGCAAGACCGTTAAGCCAAGCTTTCTTTCAGCCATCTCAAAGCTGGTGTGAGTTCTACTTGAATCTTCAAAGAACATGTTGACAGCATAGACGGGCTGGCTTAATTTTTCAGGTTTGCCACCTTTTTTGAAGTATTCTGCTCGCTTTATCAAAGCTAATACTTGCTCTTGAGATAATTGTTCCATACTTACGAAATGTGATAATTTTACGTTTGTAATTTTTTCCATTGCCCTTATCTTTCTAAAAAAATAACCCGAAGCTAGACTAGCTCCAGGTTTAGGCTACAAAAAAAGCAACCCTTCTGGCCCTCTCTGGAGTCAATTAAACGGTTGATATTTTGATTTATAGTTCTTTGATATCTACTCGATCTTCATGATCGATTTCTTCAACTTGAACAGCAACTTGTTCAGTATTAGAAGTTGGAATGTTCTTGCCGACAAAGTCTGCACGGATTGGCAATTCGCGGTGTCCGCGGTCAACCAAAACTGCTACGGCGATTGAACTTGGACGGCCTTGGTCAATCAAGGCATCCATAGCTGCACGGATAGTTCTACCAGTGTAAATAACATCATCGATTAAGACAACGCGCTTGTCAGTGATGTCAAAGCCGATCTTCTCATCGTTGATAACTGGATCTTGCTTGAGGGATGCATCGTGACGGTCATCACGGTACAAAGTAATATCGATCTTACCTAAAGGCACATCAACATCTTCAAGTTGCTTGATGCGATCATGAATTCTTTGTGCAAGGTAAACCCCACGGGTTTGAATACCGACTAAAACTAAATCTTCGGTTCCCTTATTGCGTTCAATAATTTCGTAAGTAATACGAGTCAATGCTCGCTTGATTGCCATTTCGTCTAAAATTTGTTTACTCATTGTTTTGCCTCCACAACTCTCAGCCCATGAAAAAAGCTCCTAAATCTGGATAGACTAGGGGCTTTATAGAAAAGTTAGCGTAACTTTTAATTATGTCGCCCTTACTAGTCTCACGGGACTAACTTAAAAGGTTTATTTGCAATTAATATACTTGTCTGTATCGCAAATGTCAACTGTTTTGTTTTAATTTAACAAAAAAGAGATGAATTTTGCTCATCTCTTTAAGCTATATTTTACGATTTTCTCTTGCGTACTGATTCGAAAATCACTATTAGTTAAATTGGACTTTCCCGACAAGGTCATTGATATCCTTGACGCCTAAGTCATCTAAAAGTTGCGGCAAATCTTGAGCAATCTTGGCTGCAGCTTTTTTATCTTCAAAATGTGCTGAACCAATTGCGACTGCTTGAGCTCCCGCTAGGAAGAATTTCACCACATCTTCAGCTGAATAAATTCCGCCCATTCCGATAATTGGCAATTTAGTTGCTTCATAAACTTCATGAACCATTCTCAAAGCCACTGGTTGAACAGCCTTACCAGAAAGACCACCAGCATTATTGCCTAAAACCGGCTTTCTAGTTTTAATATCAATTTCTAAGCCATAAACCGTGTTAATCAAAGACAATCCATCTGCTCCGCCGCTTTGTGCAGCACGAGCAATTTCAGCAATATCAGTTACGTTAGGAGTTAACTTAGCATAAACAGGCCGAGATATCTTTTGCTTAATTTGCCCAATCACCTGCTCAACAATCTTAGAATTGATACCAAATAGCATCCCTCCCTCTGCCACATTTGGACAGGAAAGGTTAACTTCAAGCGCATCGATCACGCCTGCTTGGTCAATCTTTTCTGCAAGCTCAACATAATCTTCAATCGACCCACCTGCAATACTTGCAACCATTGGCAAGTCAAGATGCTGTTTTCTAAGTGGCGTCATTTTGCTTGCGATCGCCTCATCGACTCCTGGATTGGTCAAACCGACTGAATTCATAATCCAATCTTGATTGACGAAAATTTGTGGTTGCGGATTGCCTGTACCAGCTTGAGGAGTAACCGTCTTAAAAACAAACGCCCCCAATTCCTCCAAATCAAACGCATATTTCATATCGCCAAATCCGAAGGTGCCACTTGCCGGCATCACTGGATTTTTCATGTTAAGACCTGGTAGATTAACCTTGATATTTGCCATATTGTCCTCCTGAACATAACATCGACAACTAATTTTGCTTTATTTTACACACATTTTATTTTTTTGCAAAAAAATTTTTTTGCTTGTCTTTTTCAAAAATAGATGCTAGACTCTGATTAAACGTAAGCTTTAAACGGTACAGAGAGACCGCAAGTTTAATCAGACTTAAATTACACAATAGATTAGTCTATGCCTGGATCTCTGGACCAAGTGTAGACTTTTTTTGTGGAGGAAAAAATGGCTAAACCCGTATTTATCGCCTTAGATGTTGCCAGCAAAGAAGAGCTTGATCAGTTACTAGCACAATTAGGCGAGCCAAAAGAAACCAGTATCAAGATTGGGATGGAGCTTTTCTATCATCTTGGCAGTGAAATCGTTGTTGACCTTGCCCAAAAAGGCTACAACATCTTTCTCGATCTAAAAATGCACGATATTCCTAACACTGTATATAACGGAGCCAAGCAAATCGCTGCTTTGGGGATCAAATATACTACCATCCATGCCTTAGGAGGCAGCGAAATGATCTATGCGGCTAAAGCCGGCCTCATTGCTGGTACGCCAGTTGGTCAAGTAGCACCAAAACTATTAGCAGTAACGGAATTGACCTCGATTTCAGATGAAATACTCAAAAACGAGCAACACTGTGAATTGCCAATGAGTCAGCAAGTAGTCTCTCTTGCTAAGATGGCCCAAAAAGCTGGAGCCGACGGAGTAATCTGCTCACCACTTGAAGTGGAAAAGCTAAGAGCAGAAGTTGGAGACAAGTTCCTTTATGTAACGCCAGGAATCAGATTGACGGCAAATAGCGACGACGATCAAAGCCGAATCGCCACTCCAGCCCAAGCCAAAAAATGGGGTTCTAGTGCAATTGTGGTCGGCCGTCCTATTACCAAGGCTGAAAATCCCAAAGCTATTTACGATATGATCAAAAAGGAGTTTAACTAATGAATCACCAAGACCAAATTATTTCAAAGTTAATTGCTGAAAAGATTATCACCATTTCTCCTAAAAAGTCTTTTACTTACGCAAGTGGGATGCACTCACCAATCTATACTGACTTGCGCCTCACGATTTCCTACCCTGATTTGAGAAGCTGGATTATTAAAGACTTATCTGCTTTGATCAAAGAAAAATTTCCTGATGTTACTATCATTGGCGGCGTTGCCACTGCTGGAATTCCGCATGCAGCTTTAGTAGCAAACGAATTGAACTTGCCAATGATCTATGTTCGTCCTAAGCCTAAAGACCATGGTAAAGGCAGACAAATCGAAGGTCGCTTTAGCGAAAATGACAAAATCGTCTTGATTGATGACTTAATTACTACTGGTGGATCTGTCTTAACTGCAGTTCAAGCAACTGAAAAAGAAGGCGGGCACGTAATTGGGGTCAGCTCGATCTTTACTTACCACTTGCCTGATGCAGATAAGAACTTTGAAACTGCCGGCGTGCCTTTTGCTCCTCTTCTATCTTATCCTGAACTTTTGAAGGCACAAAAAAACTCAGGCGCAATCACTCCTGAGCAATACGAAACCTTAAATACTTGGCACCAAGATCCTTGGAGCTGGAAATAATCATTCTACTTCAAGGTCAGCTATTTGATCATCATTCAGAATCAAATAAGCAGTGTAATAATTATTGCCAGCTTTGAAAATAACCTTAATCTTGTCAGCTTCTTCTGACAGCCTGCTTGATTGGATTTCAATTGTTTCATTATTAACTAAATTGAAAGCTTCCTTATATAAGTTGATGGCCTGCTCAGATTCAGCAAGCTGACTAGCCCAATATTTTCTATACCTACTCAAAATAATTTCCTTTCAAAATCTATTCTTGTTCAAATAAATTATAACAAATAAGGGGTGCCCCATATAGAGACACCCCTTATTTGTTTTTTAAAAACATAAATTACATCAATAATATCAATATTCAAACAATACCTGCATCAGATAGTTGATTGCTCAACCTTCTGATAGGCTCCTTGATTAACAGCATCTTTTGGCGCTTCTAGTTGTGGTATTTCTGTGATTTCATTGATTTTTTTGGCTCGAATTTTCTTCACTAAAATTTGAGTCCCTAAAACAGCGGCGCTAATAGCACCAATAGTAGCGACGCTCAATCCGACGATTTTCCAAGTTTTATTCATCCGATCACTACTTTCTTTTGACTAGTTAATTATATCAATCTTAACTAGGTAAGCGCTTTACCCACTTACATTATAGCAGATTTAGTGATTATAGGGGAAGATTTTTGCCAAATATTTAAAGATCTCTCGTTACCAACACCATGCTCTTATAAAAGGCCAATAATTCTGCATTTTAGCCCTAGTGATCTATACAAATATGTATTATTCTATTGGTGGAGAGGTTTATTTTGAAGGATTTTTTATGAAAAAGAATACCATTTATAAGGCAGCACTTGCCCTCTTGCTCTTGGCTGGAACAAATTCAACTCCAGTTCTAGCTGATGAAACTACTAGCCAAAAGCCAGCAGTAATTATGATGCTCAACTTTGCTGGTGTTCATATCAGTAAGACTAAAGCCGCTGCTGTAATGCCTCGAAGTTCCAATCCAAATCGCGGCTTTATTGGTTCTCCATATAAAGCCTATCCTTTAGGATATTTGGTTGCCCCTAATGGCGTTAAGCCCGTGGTCAAGCGCTATTTAGGCAAAGCCGTCAACATGACTGGATACCCTATTTCAGCTTTAAAGCAAAAATTATTGAAATCCCACTTAGTAGTTGTTTGGGTCGGTGCCTTTGACACTTTCTCAAATCACGCACTAACCTTAACTGGATATAAAGGCTCTACGCTCTTTTACAATGATCCTTGGACTGGCAAAAAAGCTTCAATCAGCGAAGCTAGCTTCAGAGTTCACTGGGCATTAGATGCATATCGAGCATTAAGCTACTAAAAAACGCCCCTAGGGGCGTTTTCCTTTTATGTTATTATTTAATGCCAAACTTAATCTTTTGGAAATTATCTAATGCCTTCAATTGATCCTTGTTAGGAGTAATTGGAGCAATCAAATTGAGTGGCTTGTATTTCTTGAGATCTTCGCCAGTAGCAGGAATAATGCTCAAGATAAATGCTGGAACCTTGGATGGTTTTACCCCTTCTTTTGGACTAGTTGCACACAAGAATGCTGTGTTAGTAGCTAACTTTTCTTTTTGTTCTTCAGTAATAATCGAATTGTACATCTTTGGGAAAATGAAGTACTTAGCTACTCGTTTAATTTTCTTGTCGGTCACTGGTCTGATGTAATAATACTTGATGAGATACATCTTTTCACTCATTTTCGTTCCTCGAATTCTATATTAAAATTTCTACTCGACTATGTTCAATTATAACAGTAAAAGCTTGATATTAATACTTTTTTATCTAGTGTATTCTCGGTAAAGTAAACTATACATGACACAGTGTCACTCGGTAAAACTTGCACTAACAGTGATATATAAGTGATTTTTTGGCAAAAATTATTGTATACGCTTTCAATTTACTTGGAATAGTTGTAGAATAATAATCGTGCGAAGGCACAATCTATTTTGTGAGGTTTTATTATGTATAAAGAAGCTTTTGATGCAGCCAGCAATGCGGCTGTCAAAAAGGTGGGCTTATTAAAGAAGAACCCACTGGGATATTTAGGTTTATCAATTTTAGCAGGTATGTACATTGGTTTTGGTATTTTACTTGCCTTCACTATTGGTTCACAAATCGGTGCTTCACCATTTGCCAATTTGATTAAGGGTGCAATCTTCGGTGTTGCCTTGAGTTTAGTAATTATCCCTGGAGCAGAACTTTTCACAGGTAATAACTTGGTCATGGGAGCTGGTCTATTTAACAAGAAGATCAGCCTTGGTCAAGCAGGCTACTTATGGTTAATCTGCTGGATTGGTAACTTGATTGGTGCTGCTTTACTTGCTGCTTTATTTGTAGGTTCAGGTCTTGACCTTCCAGCAGTTGCTGCAGTCTTTACTAAAGCTTCAGCCGCTAAGATGTCAGCTCCTGCTCTTCAATTAGTAATTCGAGCAATTTTATGTAACATCTTAGTATGTTTGGCAGTTTGGTCAGGTTTCCAAACCAAGAACGATGCTGCTAAGTTGATAATGGTCTTCTGGTGCTTGTTAGCATTCTTTGCTACAGGATTTGAACACTCAATCGCTAATATGACTACTTTGATCATTGCCTTGATGAACCCAGTTGCTGCAGCCGGCAGCGTTTCGGTTGGTGGTTTATTCTACAACCTTCTTTGGGTAACTTTAGGTAACATGATCGGTGGTATCTTCTTTGTTGCTATGCCATACTTCCTTGGAAGCCGCAACAAAGACTAATAATTTGAGAAATAAGAAAAAGCAATTAGTTTTTGACGCTAATTGCTTTTTATATTACTTCTTGTCCTTCTTATCCTTTGGGCGTGGTGGCTTACGTGGGTCTGGACGACCAGTGATTGCTTCCATACCTTGAGTAGTAATTACCCATTGCTTACCAAACTTTCTGATTGATCCCTTAGGGAACTTGTGTGGAGCTTGGTTGACACGCTTGCGGACATATCCTTCGGATAAATTCCAGATTTCAGCTGCTTCTCGAGCATCCATAATGTTTTCGTTATCTAAATTAATTCTAACCATAGCTATTTCTACTTTCTGTAAAATCTTATTAACACTATCAATCTATTTATAGTATATATTGTATAAGTGGGTTTTGTAAAGACTAATGCATAGCTATTTTAAGATTATTTTTACAAATATGACACGATATCAACTGGTTTAATATATCCGCACAACATATCTTGCATATAGTAGTTATTTTTATAAATTATACAAATTCATCAACTAATCTTTTATTAATTTTAAGTTATAGATAATTATTTCGATTAGTTAAACGTTATAAATAGATTTTTTATTGATATAACGCGCTTTCTAAGGGACTATTTCAAACAAAAAACGGCAGCGAGTAAAATCGCTGCCGTTACTTTAAGCTACAATTGCTTTAGCAATTTCTTCTCTAGTCATCCCTGAGAAATATTGACTGGTATCAATCGTCTGAAGTTTAGCCAAAATATCCTTATACTCATATCGAGTTCCAATCAAAAGATCTTCAATTTCAAATACCGGTCTTACCCCGAAGAAATCTCCGAAAATTCTAATACCCTTGATAATTGAAGCTTCTGCATCGATGAAGGTTTCAATTTTTCCGGCTGGGTAGCGAACTGACCGAGTCAAAGTATACTTTGGAGAAGTACCAAAATTCCATTCCCATGTACTAAATTGCTCATCACATGACTTTTGAATCTTTGCCTTATCTTCATCAGATAAAACATATTCGGTCATATCAGGGTATTCTTTTTTCATTTGAGCTAAAATTGCTTGCGAAAATTCGTCTACCGTCATTGGCTTAGGCAGCTCTGATAAAATATTTGTTACTCTTGCTCTGACCGACTTGATTCCTTTAGATTCAATCTTGTCTTTGGAAACTTTCAAGGCATTGCCAAGCACAGTCATATCAACGTCAAACAATAAGCAGCCATGGTGCATCATTCTGCCCTTGTAATAGGCTTGAGCGTTGCCGCAGAACTTCTTACCATCTATCTCTAAGTCATTTCTTCCAGTAAATTTTGCTTCTACGCCTAAATCAGCCAAGGTATCGATTACTGGCTTAGAGAAAGTCTTAAAGTCAAATGATCCTTCTGTTTTATTAGAGATGATAGTATAGTTCAAATTATTTAGATCGTGATAAACAGCTCCACCACCTGAAAGTCGACGGGCAATATGAATACCATGTTCATCAGTATATTCTTTGTTAATCTCTTCAATTGCATTTTGATTTCTACCAATAATGATTGAAGGTTCGTTGATCCAAAGGATAAACAATTCATCTTCCCCAGTCAATTCTCTAAAAGCATAAGCTTCAAGGGCAATGTTGTAGTATGGATTGTTGCTGTGATTAACAATGTACTTCATCCGTCTCACTCTTTCTCAGATAAAATTCTAACTAGTTTACTCGCTTATTTGTATCTCCAGTTTTGATTACTTCAACTGCAGCTTCCAAGGCTGTTTCCACGATTGCTTGCAAAGCTTGGTCAGTAAAGTAAGCAGTATGTGGAGTGTAAATAACTTTTGGATGGTTGATCAACTTTTCAAGGATCGGATCATCAATTTCTTGACCTCTTAAGTTCTTAGGTACGTATGGCATTTCATTTTCGTAAGTGTCAATTCCCGCACCAGCAAGATGACCAGAATCAAGGGCAGCTAATAAAGCCTTAGTGTCAACTAATGCACCGCGTCCCATGTTAAGCAAAATTGCACCCTGCTTCATCTTAGAGAAGATTTCTGCATCAAACATATGGAAGTTTTCTTTAGTAGCTGGCATATGCAAAGTTACAATATCTGCATCCTTGATTGCTTCTTCAACTGAATCTGCATAAGTCAAAAATGAGGTTAACTTTTCATTAGGGTAAAGGTCGTACCCCACAATTTCGCTGCCAAAGCCATGGAAGAAACGGCCAGTAGTTGCACCAATTCGACCAGTTCCGATAACAGCAACCTTCATTTGACCAATTACTTTGCCACGAATTTCATTTTCCCAAGCAAAGTCATGTTCTTTGACATTTTGGCGAGTTTGTTCAAGATGTCTAACCAAGGCCATCCCAACCATTACAGTAAATTCAGCAATTGATTCTGGAGAATAGCTGGCAACATTAGAAATGATAATGTCATTTTCCTTAGCAGCATCTAGATCATACATGTCAACGCCGGCACTCATTTGAGAAATTTGCTTAATACCATATTCGCGCAACTTTGGATAAACTGCATTGTCAACTTTGACCACTTGTGATACCACTACGCCATCAAAGTCCTTAGCAAGTTCAACTGTTTCTGGCGTCAATAAATCATGCACGATCTTGATCTCATTGCCAGTTTGCTTGCTCCATTCTTTGGCAAGTTCTTCATGTTTGCCATCGATGTTATAGATAATAATTTTCATAAAAATGCCTCCATATGCGAATTTCAACTCTTTGTCTTAATTTTATCAAATTATCGAAATTCTAAATATTAATAACTACTTATATCGCTATAATTTGCTCTATCTAATTGCCTCTTGCAGCTTCTTAAACAAGTCTTGCACCGTGCCATCATAAGGAACCTCAGTGATTTCATCTTCGATTCCTTGAACGAAACGATATGTATAAGCTACTCCAGATGGATTCAAAACTCCGACTACCAACTTGCTGTTATGAGCTGAAGCTATCGTCAAGGATTTAACCCGTTCAACATCAATTGGAACAGTGTATTTGAACATGATATCTCTTTGCATTACTTCGCCAACCAGGTATCCTGCTTCATAGAATAGCTGCCTTAGTTCTTTAATTTCTTCCTTATTCATTTCAATTCGCTCTCTATTTCTAGCAAAATCAGATAAAGCAGTTGGATGCACAATTGACTGGCTCTTGCATTATCGGTTGTTCCACTAAAATATAAATCAAACTGCGGACAGTAGAAGGCAAAGGCACCTGAAAGGCCTGAATGTCCAATTAGACTAAGTCGCTCTGCATTGTCATATTGACCAATCATTAGCTTCATGTGTCCCCCGCCATAATAGACTGGCGCGTAGTCTGCTTGAAGTGGATAATACTCTCTTAGATATTGCCAGTGACTGATAGAAAATAAATCGCCCTTGATAAAAGCATGAATAAAAGTCATCAAGTCATCTGCAGTTGAAACTCCGCCACCTGCTGCCGAACCTGAAGAAATCAATTTTGGTCGCTTTAGATATTCCTTGCCCGTAAACAAGGCTGGGATCGCCGCAAATTCGCTACTGGCAATAAAGGTATTCATTAAATTAAGTGGCCGGCAGATTCTTTGATCAACTAAATCATCAAAAGACTTATGTGTAATCTTTTCCGCAATTCTTCCCAAAAGGACAAAATTGATATCTGCATAATAGCTGCTAGAACTAGCTGGAATGAAATGTGAGTCCATCTGTCGCAGCCAATCAATCAAATCCGCAAATTCAAAGGAGAAGTCTTCTCTAGCAACCCGCTTTCTAAGCTCGATTGGTGATTCATAGAAGACATTTGGCAGACCGGATTTTTGAAAGAGCAAATCTTGAACAGTCAATTCGCCAGTATAATCTTCGCGATCAAACTTATGAATTCCAGCAATCTCTTCTAAAGGAATAAACTGCGTAATTCTGCTATCATAGGTCAGCTTTTCTTCATCAATTAATTGCAAGATCAAGCTAGTGGTAAACAGCTTACTGACGCTAGCAAGAACAAATGGGCTCTGCCCGCTTATCTCGCCATGTTCAAATGCTAAAAGCTCTTGGCGATCTTTGTCTTCTACCTTCAAAATGGTCCTAGGCAAATTATTTTTCTTGACAAAATTTTCAAATAAATTGGCTAGTCTTTTCTGATCTATCATAATCTTCACCCTGTCTTCATAGGCAGGAAACTAGGCATCAAATGATAATTCTTGCGCCTCTTCTTCCTGATTAAGAACTCTGAATCCACCTAAAGCTAGTGCTTCAAGCTCGAACTCACCCGGATAAATTGCCAAAGGAGCAATAAAGTGGACTCTTTCTTCTACTTTTTTGCAAAGTAAGTTGGATCTGGCCATTCCACCAGTTAAACAAATTTGATCAATCGGCTGGGCAATACTTACGCTCAAAGCTGCAATCGTTTTACTGATGCCAAGGCATAAGGCATCAAAGACTAAACTAGCTTCTTGATCGCCTTGGGCAATTTTTTCTTCTACAACCCGCAAATCTGTAGTTCCAAAGTAGGAGTATAGTCCTCCTCGCTTTCTAATTAATTGGTTAAACTTATCCAGGCCCATTTCTTTAATTACTGGCAGCATCGCCTTAATTGGCAAGCCGCCTGAGCGTTCAGCTGAAAACATGATCTCATCATCTGAAACAAAGTCGATCACTTGCCCATGCTTATGGGCGCTAGCACTTGAACCACCACCTAAGTGAACTACAATCAAGTTTGCGTCATCATATGATTTGCCAACTTTTTCAGCTGCTTTTCTGGCAACTGCTCGCATGTTCAAATGGTGGCCAATTGACCGGCGTTCAATTCCTTTGATACCAGTTAGTCTAGCAACTGGACTCATTGAATCAACCGTCACCGGATCGTAAATTAAGGCTAATCCCGTGCCGTGCTTTTTGGAGATTTCCCAGGCTAATTTTGCCCCTAGATTAGATGCATGCTCTAGAACTGGATGATATTGCAAATGATCAACTAACGACTGGTTAACTTTGATTGCCCCAGACTTAACCGGTCCAATCAATCCGCCTCTACCAACAGCTAGGTCCAGCTTAGTTACCTGATGGCTAGCAAGGACTTCTTCAATATCCGCTAGACGCAAAGAAAATTGATCAAAAATCTTATCATACTTAGCTAAATCTTGACTGGAGTAAGTTATCTCTTCCTTCCAAGCCAATTGCGTGTCTTGATACATGGCAATCTTAGTAGAAGTTGCCCCAGGGTTAATTGTCAGGATCTGTTTCATCTTGTCACCTACTGATCTAGCATTAAAATCTGCGCTAATAGAATTGAAGCGTACTTCTCTTCATAGCTTGAACTACGTGAAGTAATAATTACTGGCACCTTAGCTCCCATAATTACTCCGGCCATTTGTGAATCGCCAAATAACAGCATGGATTTTGAAACGGTATTGCCAGTTACGATGTCAGGTGCAAATAAGACATTTGCATCCCCCTTGATCTGTCCGTTATAGCCCTTTTCCTTGGCACTTGCTGGCGATAAGGCTAAGTCGATGGAAAGCGGACCTTCAACAATTACATCTGGATCAAGGCCAGACAATTCCTGGCTTAACTTGTCTTCCAAAACTGAAGATGGCAACTTAGGGATGACATTTTCAGCACAAGATAAAAGTGCCACCTTTACCTTTTCAACCTGCAAGGCCTTCATCACGCTAGCAGCATTGTCGATAATCACTTTGCCATTGTTTTCGTCAGCTTGTAGAATCAATCCGCCATCAGTTACTGCTAACAATTGCTCCAATTTTGGATTGGCAATAATCGCCACATGCGATAGGGTTTGCGCTTTTCTAATACCAGTTTCACGGTTTACAACTTCTTTTAACACTTTGCCTGTAGCAAGGTGTCCCTTTAAAATTGCATCCCCTTGGCCGTTCCTAACTAGTTCAACGGCTTTAAAAGAAGCTTGTTGGTCATCATTTTCATCAACAATTTCATAGCTATCTGCTGGCAAGTCGTAATCTTTCAAGCTTTCAGACAATTTGTCGCGGCTGTCGATTAAATAGGCAAATACTCGTCCTTCTTTGCAGGCCTGCTCAACACAAGTTAGGACTTCAGGATCATTAGCCTTAACGACTACCAAGTTGATCTTGGGTGCATGATCTACTTCTGGTCTAATAGTTTTCAATCGGTTAATAATTCCCATAATTTTTCTCCTTTAAAAAAAGGATTTACCAAACTAAGTCGGAAAATCCTTTTGCTTAATTAAACATTCAAACGATAATCGTCAGTTGAAACTAGATGCAACTTATCTACAAACAAGAACTTGAAGATAAAGCCGAAAACAACTGGTGCTACCGCATATACTAGAATGGTAATTAAAATATTAGCTAAGGACCATCCACCTTTAGCAAGATTCAAATTGTTAATAGGTCCAACTAATCCACTAAAACCAAATCCAGCACTCATTGGCGTTCCTTGAACATTGAAAATGTAAGCTACTACGCCGCAGCAGGCAGCTGAACAAATGATTGGGATCAGGGTCTTTGGGTTCTTAACTACAACTGGCATGGAGATCTTTGGAGACCCGATGAAGTGGGCTAAACTTGTACCGTGTGAATTTACGCTCCATCCTAAAATAGCAAAACCAAAACCAGTTGCACAGATACCAACATTGGCTGCACCTGAGCCAAGTCCTGCCAAGGAAATCGCCAAAGCAATACCTACCGTGGTGATTGGCGAAATGATCAAAACGCCGAAGATAACTGCTAGCAAGATACTCATTACAAGTGGCTGCAAGTTCAATAATTGAGCTACGCCCAGGCCAATCCATTCAGTAATTTTGGCAACATATGGCAAGATTGCGTAGCCAATGTAACCTACTACCACTAATAAGAGTGGTGGAATAACCAAAATCGTGTAGGCCTTTAAGCCATTTCCGACTAAGAGAATCAGTCCCGCGCCGATTGCTGAAACAATCATCATATTGATGATGTCACCTGTTCCAGCAATCGTAATCACGCCTTTGTTAACTTTGACTGCTCCTGATGCAAATTCAGTAGCTAGACCTAGCGAAGCTGCTTGAATTGGATTGAATTTAAAGTTAAGTCCAACCAAAATACCACAGACAAGGCCCATCATCGAATTTGACATTGATAAAGCAGTACCAATTGTTGCTAAGAATGGCATCGAAGGACTTAGGGCCTTAACAATTTCTGAAAGCAAGGCCCCAGGAATTAGGACGACTACCGCCCCAATCGCGATACCATTCAACACATTCATAGTGAATGCTTTTCCTGTAAGTTTGTTTTCCATAATAATCACCTTTCTACTGGTGAATGCCTTGGCCTAAGAGAATTTCGCTTGCATCCATCAAAGTTTCGGCAAGACTTGGATGATTATGAATTGTCAAAGTAATGTCCTCTGCCGTCATCAAGTTTTCAATTGCTAAGGTAATTTCGCCAATTAGTTCACTAGCTTCTGGTCCAACTAATTGCGCTCCAATTAGTCGTGAGCTTGATTTTTCAGAAACTAGGCGGACAAAGCCATCGGTTTCATCCATTGAAAGTGCTCGGCCGTTGCTGGCAAATCTAAAGGTTGCCACCTTAGTTTCGATCCCCTGCTCTTGGGCTTCTTTTTGAGTCATACCTACAGTCGCCACTTCTGGGTGGGTGAAGGCAACAGTTGGAATGACTAAGTAGTCATTGGCTACTCCCTTATCGCCAGAAATAGCCGCAGCTGCTACTTTGCCTTCATAAGATGCCTTGTGAGCAAGAGCTGGACCTTTGACAATATCACCAATTGCATAAATATGCGATTGACTAGTGCGCATTTGTTCATCAACCGGAATCAAGCCGCGCTCATCAAGATCAAGACCAGAAAGTTCGATACTGATTCCATCAGTATTTGGCTTGCGGCCAACCATTACGGCAATCTTGTCAGCAACAAGTTCTTCTTCTTTGTCATTTAGCTTGTAGAACAAGTGCAAACCGTCGTCTGATTTTTCATAGCGAGAAGCCATAGCCTTAGTAATAATGGTCATGTTCAAACTTTCTGCTTCAGCCAAAACTGGCTTGACCAAATTAGCATCAAAGTTGTTAAGTACGCGGTCTAATCCTTCTAAAACAGTTACGTGACTGCCAAGACTTGCATAGGCCATAGCTAGTTCCATTCCGACGTAGCCACCACCGATAATTGCGAGTTCTTTTGGAATTTCTTTCAAATTCAACAAACCAGTCGAATCCAAAATATCTTCGCCAAATGGGAAAGCCTTTAATTCAATTGGTCGACTACCTAAAGCTAAGATAATGTTCTTGAAGTGATAATCTTCACCTAAACCGTCCTTTGGCGTTACGTGTACCTTGTTTGGTGAAACAAAGTGAGCTTCACCGGAAATAATTTGAACCTTATTTTTCTTAAGCAAGCTGCTAACGCCAGTAGTCAATTTCTTAACTACATTATTGTCTTTCCATGCTTGAGCTTTGGCAAAATCTAGCTCTGCTTGGCCGATCTTTAAACCAAATGGATTTTCTGCTTGGGTCTTAGCATATTCGCGGCCCACATGAATGAGAGCCTTGGAAGGGATGCATCCCACGTTAAGGCAAACCCCACCCACTTGATCTTTTTCGACGATAACTACTTTTTGACCTAGTTGCGCTGCTCTAATAGCAGCTACATAACCACCAGGTCCTGCGCCGATAACGATGGTATCGACTTCATTTGTAAATCCACCTACAACCATCTGTTATCCCTCCGCTAATAATAAATCTGGGTTGTTGAAGTATGACTTGAGCAAGTTGATGGCCTTTTGAACATAAACGCCATCAACAACGCGGTGATCAAAGGCAAAGGAAATCTTCATGACATTCTTCAAAACTGGATTTCCTTCTTCATCTGGCATGAAGACCTTGTCGATTCGACCAACGTTTAAAATCGCTACTTCTGGCAAGTTGATGATTGGAGTTGACCAAACACCGGAAGTTGCAGCAGCACCAACGTTAGTAACTGTGATTGACCCCTTGCCCATATCTGAAGGAGCAATCTTACCTTCGCGAGCTTTTTCAGCAATTTCAGTAATTTCTTGCGCAATATCAAAGAGACTCTTTCTTTCAGCGTTGCGAATCATTGGCACCATCAAGCCCTTAGGAGTGTCGGTTGCAACACCAATGTTGTAGTATTGGTGACGAATGATCTCGCCCTTTTCCATATCAAGGGAGACATTGAGATCTGGGAATTGCTTAAGCATTCCAACAAGCGCCTTAACCATGTATGGAGTGTATGTGAGCTTAAAGCCTTTTGCCTTAGCAATTTCATTCATTCTCTTGCGGTGAGCAACCCAAGCATCTACTTCAACTTGATCAAAGACAGTTACTTGAGCTACTTCGCTACTTGAACGAGCCATTGCTTGCGCAATTGTCTTTCTCATTGCTGGCATCTTTTCAATGATCTCAGGGAATTCTTCATTAGTTGGAGCTGGGGATGCCACTGGCTCAGAAGTTGCAGATTTTGTTTCAGTCACAATTATTTGAGTAGTAGGATCAGCTGATAAGAACTGGTCTACGTCTTCAATCGTAATCTTGCCGTGATTGCCTGTTCCTGTAACTAAGTGTAGGTCAACGCCTTTTTCGCGGGCATAGTGACGTACTCTTGGCACAGCCAGAGTTCTAATGTCGCTTGAGTTTTCACTAGTAGCTGCTGGGGCAATTGATGGAGCCTTGGCTGAAGATACTGAAACTTCTTCTTTGACTGGTTCTGGAGTTGGTACTGGTGCTGGTGTTGCAGTTTCACCACCTGCTAGATAGTTTTTCAATTCTTCTTCAGTCAAAGCAATATCTGCAATTGGCTTGCCAACTACTGCTGTATCTCCTGCTTCAACGTAGATCTTAGCTAAATATCCAGTAACTGGACTTGGAAGTTCAACAACCGCCTTGTCGCTTTCGATTTCTAATAAAGTTTTGTCTTCTTCAATTCTGTCTCCGACCTTGGCAGCCCATGACATAATGGCACTTTCATGAGTACCTTCACCAGAGTCTGGTAAGATGTATTGATACATAGTTCCCTCCTAGAAATTAATCGTCTCTTCCACTTTAGCTACGATATCGTTAACATCTGGCATCCATTCTTCTTCTGCTAAACCAAAGGCAAAGACAGAGTCTGGAGCAGTTACGCGAGCTACAGGTGCATCTAAGTCCATGAAGTTTCTTTCACTGATTTCGGAAATAATTTGACCCGCAGTACCAGCTTGTCTTTGAGCTTCTTGCATTACTACTGCATGGTGAGTCTTAGCTACTGAAGCAGTGATTGTTTCATAATCAACTGGAGAAACTGTTCTTAAGTCAATAACTTCTGCGTTGATGCCCTTTTCAGCTAATTTTTCGGTAGCTTGCATAGCCATTGGAACCATCAAGCCGTAGCCAATCAAGCTAACATCGCTACCTTCCTTAACCACATTAGCCTTGTCTAAAGGAACTGTGTAGTAGCCTTCTGGCACTTCATCCTTGACTGTTCTGTAAAGTCTCAAGTGTTCAAGGAAGAAGACTGGATCTTCTGATTCAATTGATGCCAAAAGCAAACCCTTTGCATCATATGCTGAAGATGGAATAACTACTCTCAAACCTGGAATCTGTGAGAAGAATCCTTCAAGTGAGTCAGAGTGCAATTCTGGTGTGTGAACTCCACCACCATATGGAGCACGAATGGTGATTTGAGCATTTCTAGTTCCACCTGAACGGTAGCGTTGTCTAGAAATTTGTGCAATCAAAGCATCAAAAGCTTCTACAGCAAAGCCAGAGAATTGCAATTCAGGAATTGGCAAGAAACCTTCTTGAGCAAGTCCAACTGACATGTGGAGAATACCTGATTCTGCTAGTGGCGTATCAAAGACGCGATTTTCGCCAAAAGTCTCTTGCATGCCGGCAGTAATTCTGAACACACCACCGTTTTTACCAACGTCTTCACCGAAAATCAATGCGTTGTCATGTTTCTTCATGGCTTCGTTTAAGCCATCGCTGACAGCTTGAGCTAATGTAAGAACTGGCATATTAGTTGTCCTCCTTTGCATCGTAGTAAGCAATTTGTTCTTGAATATTTTGTGGTTGAACTGCGTACATGTTCTTCAAGAAGTCGGAAATCTTTTGAGGCTCAGTCTTAGTCATTTCAGCTAAGGCAACCTTAGCTTCTTCTTTAACTTGTTCGTAGATTTCGTCGACTTTTTGGTCATCCCACAAACCTTTTTCCTTTAAGTAGTTGCCTAGGCGAATAAGTGGATCCTTCTTGCGCCATTCTTCTACTTCTTCATCTGAACGGTATCTCTTAGGGTCATCTGACATAGTGTGAGGACCGAATCTGTAAGTTAGGTTTTCAACAACGATTGGGCCGTTTTCGATTGCATATTCACGAGCTTTCTTAACGGTGTAGTAAACAGCAACTGGATCCATACCATCGACTCTTACGGCAGGGATGCCGGCAGCAACTGCTTTTTGCGCTAAGGTTTCAGCCTTGGTTTGGTGAGAAGTTGGAACTGAGATACCATAACCATTGTTTTGAACAACAGCAACCAAGTTAGCCTTGAAAACGCCGGCGAAGTTGATTGCTTCGTAAAAGTCACCTTCTGAAGTAGCTGAATCTCCGCATAATGACAAAGCGATTTGCTTTTCGCCTTTCATTCTCTTGGCAATGGCGTTACCCATTGCTTGAATTGGCGTACCACCTACAACTACGTTTGGTGAATACATATTTAAGTCAGCTGGATATTGGTTAGCCTTGTAGTGACCCTTGAACCATAAGAAGGCTTGAGTCAAAGTCATGCCAAATTTCACAGCAGTAAAGACATCACGATAGGTTGGGGCAAAAACATCTTTCTTATCAAGCGCTAAGACAGAACCATATTGACTAGCTTCTTGACCACCACCAGGCGCATAGTTTCCAAGCGCACCTTGGCGATTCAATAGGATGACTCTCTCATCCATGGCGCGTGCCCAAGTGATGGTTTCCATTAGTTTTACTAATTCCTCATCTGAAATGGAATCCATGGCTTTTTGGTCAACAACATTGCCCTTTTCATCTAAAACTCGGTAAGTTGGAAATTCATCAGCATATGATGAAACGATTTCCTTGAAGTTAACATCGCTAATATTCATAGAAGAGCTCCTTCCCTAAAAATTATCATCTTACAATTCAAATGATAGCGCTTTCTTTACTTATTTGGAAATATTAGGAATTTATAGTGCTATAACTTATTACTTAAGTCATTTCATTTTATTTGTTTGCGCTTTCATGATAGAATAAGTTAATTGCCTTTTGAGTGCATGCAAAAAGTCCAATGCCAATCGTTAGTTTTGATTGGTATTGGACTTTATTTGGTTATACCTTTTTTACCACAAAATCATAAACATATTTACGATTTTGCACATTTGTATAATACAATAGTAAATACGTTTACGATTTGTGCAAATAAAATGCCTAAGGAGCTGATTAACAGTTAACAAAAATATAGAAATATGTAGATAATTATAGATAAAAATAATAATTAAGCTTATTTAGAAAGTTAAACATGGAAAATAAGCTTTGATCCAATGTTTACTTGTTTTGCTTCGTCTTCTTATATAAACTTATGTTTGTATTCAAGGAGGTGAAGCAATGATTAAAACACAAGTAGTAAAGCTAAAAGTTAATAAAACCATGCGAAAGCATCTTGATGCTTTGTGTGATTATCGCAGATATTGCTGGAATAAAGGCTTAGAAACTTGGCAATTGATGTATGAAGCTCATACATTAAATAAAAAGGATAATCCAAGCCCCAATGAGCGCCGAGTCCGTGATGAATTAGTCGCAAATAAAGCTGATTGGCAATATGCTTTGTCTGCTCGATGTTTGCAACTAGCTGTTAAAGACTTAGCTAATGCTTGGAAGAACTTCTTTGATAAGGCTCAGCCTGATTGGGGTATACCTAGTTTTAAATCTAAGAAAGATCCTAGACAAGGCTTTAAGACTGACAGAGCCAAGATTGTTAATGGCAAACTTCGGCTTGATAAGCCTAGAAGTGTCTCAAAGGAAAATTGGTTTGATTTAAAAAGCTATGAAGCTCTAAAGATGGATGAGGTCAAAGTAGTAAGTATCTTCAAAGAAAAAGGCAGCTATTACGCGGCTTTACCTTATGAAGAAGAGATTTCAGCTAAGGCTAAAACTCAACAAAAGACAGCAGTTGACGTCAATGTTGGTCACTTCAACTATACAGAAGGTCAAATCAATGTTTTGCCTGCTAAATTGCAAAAGCTTTACAAGCGCATCAAACATTATCAAAGAACGTTGGCAGTCAAAAGAAAGGTTAATGGTAAGTTAGCTATTAAAAGTAATAATTACTATGCAGTGAGAACCAAACTGCAAAGAGATTATCGTAAAGTAGCTAATATCCAAAACGATCTTTTACAGAAGTTTACTACGCAGCTAGTTAATGATTACGACCAAATTGTAATTGAAGACTTAGCTGTCAAAGAAATGATGATGACGCATGTTGCTTCAAAAGGTATGCAGAGATCAGTATTTAGTAAGTTTAGACAAATTCTGACTTACAAATGTGCTTGGTATGGCAAAGAATTGATCTTAGCTGATAAAACCTATCCATCAACACAAAGATGTGCTGAGTGTGGCTATGTCAAAAAAGGTGATGAAAAGATCACTTTGCAAGGCAACCAAAAGCATGGCACTAAACACAACGAGTATATCTGTTATCAGTGTGGATATACAAACGATCGAGATGAAAATGCAGTATTAAATCTTTTAGCTTTGGCAAAATAAAAAGAAAATAAACGGGGCTGGCTAGGTCCTTAAGCTGTAAGAGCTGGTCAATGTGATTACTCCCAGGTGGAATATCAGAATACTAGTGAAGACGACAGTAAATGAAACAAAGAAAGGAAAAATATATCTTTCTGATATGTAGGAAATGCGTATTCTTCTACATATTTCCATGTTTTATATAGCAGC
>NZ_CAKD01000018.1 GCF_000297025.1 Lactobacillus pasteurii DSM 23907 = CRBIP 24.76 | reverse complement strand
GCCGTGTAGTCAATGTCGACCGTTTGGTCTGTCCAGTCAGTGATTTGTGCTTGGCTTGGAGTTAAGGCCTGCAAATCATCAGCTGAACCGGACTTGATTTCAGAAGAGTAACCCGCAACCGTCGGAATGTTAAAGGCCTCAAAACCAGCTTGGGAACCGTCAACTACGGTCCAGTTGCCGTAAGTTACTTCACCGGTAACGTCATCAATCGTCGCTGTCCGCTCGTAGTGCAATGTTACCTTGGTGGTCTTCAAACCAGTGTGTGGATCAGTAACGTTGATTGTCCGCGTCATGTTCCGGTGCAAGGTTTCATAACTTACATCAGTCTTTGGTGTTCCATCACCTGGCTGCTTATTCGGGTTACCAGGAATCTTGTCACCCGGCTTTGGTTCATCACCTGGCGTTACGGTCCGCTTGTGGTGGTTGACTTGCACTGTAACAGTTGGAATCCCATCTGCCGTTGCCTTTTCAGTTGCTGGAATATTTTGACCGGCCACAATGTCATACCCGGCTGGCGCCTTTGGTGTGATCGTGACATCTTGATCAGTATCCCCAGTCAAATCAGTGTGACCAACTTCAGAATTCTGATTGTCAACGTCGACATAAACGATCTTACCGGTTTGTGAGTTCGCCGTGTACGTTACATCAATGGTTTCACTCTGCTGACCATCCTTAACCGTTACCGCCGGAATACTGTCAGCACCATTGGAAATATGGGTCGTATAACCAGCATGGCTTGGTACGTCAACCGCAGTCCAGTCCGCAGTATTGGTTGACCAGTTTCCATAAGTAACTTCATCAGTTTTTGGATCAAACTTAGCACTACGGGAAATTTCGGCAATTTGAGTAATCGTCCGTGTTTTTTGACCTGGTTCAGTAATCGTGACCTTCCGCGTAATCTCCTGCTTCACATCACTAATAGGAACATAAATAATTTCAAAAGTTTTGTTACTAGCAAACGGATTACGGATCGTTACATTACCAATGGTTTCACTTTGTCCTGCAGAAAGTTCACCAGCCGAAATTGTAACAAGCTTATCAGGCAGGAAGAGGCCTTGGGGTTCATGATACTGATACTTAACCTGCATTGTTCCACTAGCATCGATTTGATGATAAATAACCTCTAAATCATCTTCCACGTAATGTTTAGTATAGGTATATCCCTGTTCAAACTGAGTAAACGTTCCTCCCTTGTTATTACCACTAACTCCTACACATACGAAACCGTGAGGTACCTTTTTACCGTTTATATATTGCTGATAATCATTAGCATTAATTTTAAACGTCTGACCGGTTAGTCCATCAGGACAGGAAATGTTTAATATTTTCTTTAACGTTCCAGTCTTTGTGTCCCATCCCTTAAGTCTTACTATTGATTGACCTTTTTCTGGTAAAATCTCAGAAATTGAAGTATAGGACTGATCACTTAAATTTTTTACAGAATCATCCAATCCATAGATTACCTGCAAACTCCCAAATTTGTCGTAAGTATCAACTGAGCCATAGTATCTATCCCCTTTTGGTAAGGGTTCTCTTTTTAATGTGTAGTTAAAAATAACATTACGATTGTCATGGTATAAATTGCTACTATTAGCAAATTTCTTATGATGGACTTCACGGGAATTACGATCATACAAATAGACAGATGCGTCCCTGCCTGAATCCCGATTGACTGTCCAAATAAAATCAGTATTAATCCGGTTATCTCTGATGACACTAAATATATAGTCATCTTTATTCACCAAATCATTATATTTAACATCCTGATCTTCGACAATTGGATCACTGATCTTAATATTCTTCAGCGATAATTGATCCTCTTCTGCCTTTGCAGCGTCCGATGTAGCATTAGACTGCGCCTTGTTATACAACAGGCTTGCTACTTTTGATGCGGCTGTTGGCTTTGCTTCGATGACGTTGAGAGTGGTCGTCTTCTCCTGCTCAGTGGCTGAACTTGCAACTGGTTCGGCACTCTTTACTGCTTCCACAGCTGTACTATCAGCGACACTAGCAACTGCTGATGGGTCAGCAGAAGTACTTGCACTTTGCTGGTTACCCGTATTATTCTTGGTATTCCCTGTCGAATCATCGTTAGGAGCTTTTTGGCTAACCGCTGGATCGGTAGCAGCCAGTACACTCTGGCTTCCGCCAACGTAAAAACCAGCAGCAATTGCTACTGAAACAACTCCAACGCTAAGTTTTCGTAATGAAAAACGCAAAAATCTTTGATTATTCTTGTTTTCTTTCAAAAACTTATTATTTTTACCGACCATTTTTTTATTCCCCTCAAGTTAATATTTTTTGGATATTACGCGTCTACCTCGTATTTTCTTTGTTTACACAAAGAAAGTAAGCTTGATTAACCCATAATTTTTCGATATAAAAGTTAACCTTATTTACTTTCCTTGTCAAGAACAGTTTTGAATTGTCGTTTTATGGCGGTTTAAAAATGTATGATTCGGGCGGTTTAAGAATTGACCGATACCCAACGGTATGACTTCCCCTTGATCTTAATCACGTGTGAATGATAGACAAGGCGGTCCAAAATCGCCTCTGCAGTCGCAGTACTCTGGAGGACGGTTCCCCAACTTGATAATGGCACATTGGTCGTTATGATCGTTGATTTGCGCTCATAGCGGCCATTTATTAGTTGAAACAATAGTTTTGCTTCATCCGCCGTTATTGGTAAATAGCCTAATTTATCAATGATTAGTAGGTCATACCTCTCATACCGACGCATTACTCGTTCTAAATGTTGCTTTTCTTGTGCTGCCTTCAATCTAAGGATTAATTCATGACAATTAATAAATAGGTTCGCACATCTTGCCGGCATGCTTCGATGCCAAGTCCAATTAATAGATCTGTTTTACCTACGCCAGGGCTACCAATAAAGATGATGTTCTCTTGATTATCCAAGAATGACATGGTCGCAAACTCGGCGATTTGCTGCTGGTTAATCGAAGGTTGGAATTGATAATTAAACTCATTTAGTTGCTTGATAAAATGATAGGAATCGTTCATTAAAGCGATAATGATGGAAGTCACTCAATTTATGGTCAACGACAGTTGACATATTATCAAACCAAATTTCTTTAGAAATTCCACCAATATCCTTAAAGGCTTTAAATAAGCATTTGAATAAAGTATCCTGCTTCTAATCTAGAGTTAATCTTAAGAACTTAAATTTTGAATAGGGTAAGACATACAAGAAAATACTGAAAGTATGTGGAATACCGTTTCGGTCAGTCATGGTAACTTGTTCTTTCCAATCTACTTGAGCACTTAAGCCGATCGTATGCTCAACCCTAATCGTTGCTTTCTTAGTTTGCACTTTACGAAACCGATGATAATAGTCTTTGACGATTGTGTATTTACCAGTAAAGCCTTTTTCAACGATAAAGTCATAAATCGATTTGGCAGAACATCCGGCAGTGTATTTATCCTCAATGATATCTTGATATCCGTCTAGCTTACTACGACGGCTTCGTCGCTTCCTAACGACTGTTGTTTCACCACTCTGAGCTCTTAAATATGCCGCTTTTACAGTTCGTGGATCAACACCATATTGTCGTGCAATAGCGGAGTAATTTGGTTTTATCTTCTCTAACACAAAATATCTCATCCTTTCATAAACGTCTTTTCGCATACTTATCACTTCCTCAAAAGATTGATAAAGTGAGTATACAAAAAATGCAGGAAAACCGCCGATTTCCTACATTTTACAGCCGCCCTCTACAAAATCACGAAGCAAGAAAACAAGAACTAACAAAAGGAGATAATATGTAGTGTCCAATTTTCTTGGGTCACTACACTTTTACGGCTTTTAATTTTTATATTTTAAATTTTGTAAGCATTTTCTTTCTTGAAAAATAAACTTAATGTTAAAATTTATTTGCCTGAATGATAATAATTTTGGACAAGGATTACTAACCCGGTTAATTTGCCTAAATAAGCAAATTATAATCTTAGTATTATTATGATATTTATAAAGGGGTATTTTTATGAGTAAATAAAAAATTGTGATTATCGGTGCATCTCATCCTGGACATGAAGCAGCTATTGAATTAGTTGATCGCTATAAGGACTTAGATGTTCAAGTATTTGAAGCTAGCGATTTTGTTTCATTTATGTCTTGTGGGATGAAGCTATTTCTTGAAGGAAAAACTACCGGACAAGATAATGTTCGCAACTTTGCACCAGATGATTTCAAGGAGCGCGGCATTAAGTTGCAAAACAATAGTGAAGCAATTGCCGTAAATCCTGAAAATAAGACTGTCACAATTAAAAATACAGTTGATCAAACAACTACTGATGTAAGTTATGACAAGTTGATTTTGACCCCAGGTGTTAACCCACAAAACATTGACGTACCTGGAAATGATCTAGACCATATTTATTTAATGCGTGGCTACAGCTGGGCAAGCAAGATCAATGAAGCACTTAATGATCCATCAATTAAGAAGGTTAGTGTCGTTGGTGCTGGTAATGGTATTTCTGCAGTTGAAGCAGCTCTTAACCATGGTAAGGAAGTTACTTTAATTGATATTAATGAAGCTGCTATATAAAACATGGAAATATGTAGAAGAATACGCATTTCCTACATATCAGAAAGATATATTTTTCCTTTCTTTGTTTCATTTACTGTCGTCTTCACTAGTATTCTGATATTCCACCTGGGAGTAATCACATTGACCAGCTCTTACAGCTTAAGGACCTAGCCAGCCCCGTTTATTTTCTTTTTATTTTGCCAAAGCTAAAAGATTTAATACTGCATTTTCATCTCGATCGTTTGTATATCCACACTGATAACAGATATACTCGTTGTGTTTAGTGCCATGCTTTTGGTTGCCTTGCAAAGTGATCTTTTCATCACCTTTTTTGACATAGCCACACTCAGCACATCTTTGTGTTGATGGATAGGTTTTATCAGCTAAGATCAATTCTTTGCCATACCAAGCACATTTGTAAGTCAGAATTTGTCTAAACTTACTAAATACTGATCTCTGCATACCTTTTGAAGCAACATGCGTCATCATCATTTCTTTGACAGCTAAGTCTTCAATTACAATTTGGTCGTAATCATTAACTAGCTGCGTAGTAAACTTCTGTAAAAGATCGTTTTGGATATTAGCTACTTTACGATAATCTCTTTGCAGTTTGGTTCTCACTGCATAGTAATTATTACTTTTAATAGCTAACTTACCATTAACCTTTCTTTTGACTGCCAACGTTCTTTGATAATGTTTGATGCGCTTGTAAAGCTTTTGCAATTTAGCAGGCAAAACATTGATTTGACCTTCTGTATAGTTGAAGTGACCAACATTGACGTCAACTGCTGTCTTTTGTTGAGTTTTAGCCTTAGCTGAAATCTCTTCTTCATAAGGTAAAGCCGCGTAATAGCTGCCTTTTTCTTTGAAGATACTTACTACTTTGACCTCATCCATCTTTAGAGCTTCATAGCTTTTTAAATCAAACCAATTTTCCTTTGAGACACTTCTAGGCTTATCAAGCCGAAGTTTGCCATTAACAATCTTGGCTCTGTCAGTCTTAAAGCCTTGTCTAGGATCTTTCTTAGATTTAAAACTAGGTATACCCCAATCAGGCTGAGCCTTATCAAAGAAGTTCTTCCAAGCATTAGCTAAGTCTTTAACAGCTAGTTGCAAACATCGAGCAGACAAAGCATATTGCCAATCAGCTTTATTTGCGACTAATTCATCACGGACTCGGCGCTCATTGGGGCTTGGATTATCCTTTTTATTTAATGTATGAGCTTCATACATCAATTGCCAAGTTTCTAAGCCTTTATTCCAGCAATATCTGCGATAATCACACAAAGCATCAAGATGCTTTCGCATGGTTTTATTAACTTTTAGCTTTACTACTTGTGTTTTAATCATTGCTTCACCTCCTTGAATACAAACATAAGTTTATATAAGAAGACGAAGCAAAACAAGTAAACATTGGATCAAAGCTTATTTTCCATGTTTAACTTTCTAAATAAGCTTAATTATTATTTTTATCTATAATTATCTACATATTTCTATATTTTTGTTAACTGTTAATCAGCTCCT
>NZ_CAKD01000019.1 GCF_000297025.1 Lactobacillus pasteurii DSM 23907 = CRBIP 24.76 | reverse complement strand
AAAAACCGAGACAATCATTGAATTGCAAGAAATTGTAGAGCGACTAAAGAGAGATCTTGAGTAAGGTCAAGTAGAAAAGGGCGCACGGTGAATGCCTAGGCACTAGAAGCCGACGAAGGACGTGGCAAACGACGAAACGCTTCGGGGAGCTGTAAGCAAGCAGAGATCCGGAGATATCCGAATGGGGGAACCCGGCATAGAGATATGTCATTGCATGGTGAATAGATAGCGATGCAAAGGAAGACGCAGTGAACTGAAACATCTAAGTAGCTGCAGGAAGAGAAAGAAAGATCGATTTCCCAAGTAGCGGCGAGCGAAACGGAAAGAGCCCAAACCAGTGGATTTATCCATTGGGGTTGTAGGACTGCGACGTGGCAGAGAAGAGGATAGCAGAATTATCTGGGAAGGTAAGCCAGAGAGGGTGAGAGCCCCGTAAGCGAAATCCGAATCGAGCCTAGCAGTATCCTGAGTAGGCCGGAACACGTGAAATTCCGGTTGAATCCGCGAGGACCATCTCGCAAGGCTAAATACTAGCTAGTGACCGATAGTGAACCAGTACCGTGAGGGAAAGGTGAAAAGAACCCCGGAAGGGGAGTGAAAGAGAACCTGAAACCGTGTGCCTACAAGTAGTCAGAGCGCGTTAAAGCGTGATGGCGTGCCTTTTGTAGAATGAACCGGCGAGTTACGTTAAATAGCGAGGTTAAGTCAGAAAAGACGGAGCCGCAGCGAAAGCGAGTCTGAATAGGGCGACAAGTTGTTTGACGTAGACCCGAAACCAAGTGACCTACCCATGGCCAGGTTGAAGGTGCGGTAAAACGCACTGGAGGACCGAACCCACGTAAGTTAAAAATTGCGGGGATGAGCTGTGGGTAGCGGTGAAATTCCAAACGAACTTGGAGATAGCTGGTTCTCTCCGAAATAGCTTTAGGGCTAGCCTCGCGAAGAGGATAGTGGAGGTAGAGCGCTGTTTGGACTAGGGGCCCGTCAGGGGTTACTGAATTCAGATAAACTGCGAATTCCACATATCTATGCGCGGGAGTCAGACTGCGAGTGATAAGATCCGTAGTCGAAAGGGAAACAGCCCAGATCACCAGTTAAGGTCCCCAAATCTATGCTAAGTGGAAAAGGATGTGGAGTTGCGTAGACAACTAGGACGTTGGCTCAGAAGCAGCCATCATTTAAAGAGTGCGTAATAGCTCACTAGTCGAGTGACGCTGCGCCGAAAATTTACCGGGGCTAAGCATAGTACCGAAACTGTGGATGTGTTTTAAAGAGCACGTGGTAGGAGAGCGTTGTAAGTGCGGCGAAGCTTAATCGAGAGGATAAGTGGAGCGCTTAGAAGTGAGAATGCCGGTATGAGTAGCGAAAGATAAGTGAGAATCTTATCCGCCGAATGACTAAGGTTTCCTGGGGCAGGCTCGTCCGCCCAGGGTAAGTCGGGACCTAAGGCGAGGCCGAGAGGCGTAGTCGATGGACAACAGGTAGACATTCCTGTACTGCGATCGATCGTTTGAGCGAAGGAGGGACGCAGGAGGCTAAGAGCGCATGCGACTGGAAGCATGTAGAAGCGTCGAGTCTGAGAGCGAGTCAAATGCTTGCTTTCGAAAGGACAAGGCGCGACCTGGAGCGAAATCAAAGTAGCGAAGGCTCTGACGTCACACTGCCAAGAAAAGCTTCTAGCGAGATCGAGCGTACCCGTACCGCAAACCGACACAGGTAGTCGAGTGGAGAACACTAAGGCGAGCGAGAGAACTCTCGTTAAGGAACTCGGCAAAATGACCCCGTAACTTCGGGAGAAGGGGTGCTGATGGAGACATCAGCCGCAGTGAATAGGCCCAAACAACTGTTTATCAAAAACACAGGTCTCTGCAAAGTCGTAAGACGACGTATAGGGGCTGACACCTGCCCGGTGCTGGAAGGTTAAGAGGAGAGCTTAGCTTAGGCGAAGGTTCGAATTGAAGCCCCAGTAAACGGCGGCCGTAACTATAACGGTCCTAAGGTAGCGAAATTCCTTGTCGGGTAAGTTCCGACCTGCACGAAAGGTGTAATGATTTGGGCACTGTCTCAACGAGAGACTCGGTGAAATTATAATACCCGTGAAGATGCGGGTTACCCGCGACAGGACGGAAAGACCCCATGGAGCTTTACTGTAGCTTGATATTGGGTATCTGTTAAACATGTACAGGATAGGTAGGAGCCAGAGAAGATAGGACGCTAGTTTTATTGGAGGCAATGTTGGGATACTACCCTTGTTTGATGGATGCTCTAACCTTGGCCCGTAAGCCGGGCTAGGGACAGTGTCAGGTGGGCAGTTTGACTGGGGCGGTCGCCTCCTAAAGTGTAACGGAGGCGCCCAAAGGTTCCCTCAGAATGGTTGGAAATCATTCGCAGAGTGTAAAGGTATAAGGGAGCTTGACTGCGAGAGAGACAACTCGAGCAGGGACGAAAGTCGGGCTTAGTGATCTGGTGGTACCGCATGGAAGGGCCATCACTCAACGGATAAAAGCTACCCTGGGGATAACAGGCTTATCTCCCCCAAGAGTTCACATCGACGGGGAGGTTTGGCACCTCGATGTCGGCTCGTCGCATCCTGGGGCTGAAGTCGGTCCCAAGGGTTGGGCTGTTCGCCCATTAAAGCGGCACGCGAGCTGGGTTCAGAACGTCGTGAGACAGTTCGGTCCCTATCCGTCGTGGGCGTAGGAAATTTGAGAGGAGCTGTCCTTAGTACGAGAGGACCGGGATGGACGCACCGCTGGTGTACCAGTTGTTCTGCCAAGAGCATCGCTGGGTAGCTATGTGCGGAAGGGATAAGCGCTGAAAGCATCTAAGTGCGAAGCCCCCCTCAAGATGAGATTTCCTTTGCGAAAGCAGTAAGACACCTCAAAGACTATGAGGTAGATAGGCTGGGAGTGGAAGTAGAGCGATCTATGGAGCGGACCAGTACTAATCAGTCGAGAACTTGACCGAAGGCTAGACGATTTCTAAAGGTTTTGAGCGGATTGGATTCAGTTTTGAGCGCACAAGCTCAAGAAAAGAGTGCGGTGGCGATAGCAAGAAGGATACACCTGTTCCCATGCCGAACACAGAAGTTAAGCTTCTTAACGCCGAGAGTAGTTGGTGGGCAACTGCCTGTGAGGGTAGGAAGCTGCCGCGCTCTTTTTTAATATTCCGGCTTAGCTCAGTTGGTAGAGCGCTTGACTGTTAATCAAGATGTCGTCAGTTCGAGTCTGACAGCCGGAGCTAAGCGGAATGAAGGAAGAGGACAGCCGAAGCTGTCCTCTTTTTTTGCCTTCAATCAAAGGATTTATATTTGATTTTTATTTTTTTATAAAGTAAGCCTATGGACATTATGAAACTTATGTGAGAAGATAAAGAAAAAGTTATTTTGATACACTTCACACAGGAGATGATGTTACCCATGAGCAACCCAGCTGAGAACGATAAAAAGCTTTCCAAAATAAATTATATAATTATTAGTTCCTTGATTTTTGGCCTCTTCTTTGGTGCTGGAAATTTAATTTTTCCATTACATTTAGGACAATTAGCCGGTCATAATTGGCTCTTTGCTAGCCTTGGATTTTTAGTCACCTCTGTTTTGTTGCCGCTACTTTCAATTTTGGCAATTGCTTTAACCCATTCTAAGGGGGTTTATGATATTGGCAAGCCTGCTGGATCCTGGTTTGCCTTGCTATTTATGGTGTTGATTCACTTAACGATTGGCCCCTTGTTTGGTACGCCTAGAACGGCGACGGTTTCTTTTACAGTTGGGATTGCCCCATTTTTAAAAGCTAGTCAAATGTCAACTGGCTTGCTAATCTTTTCCGCGATTTTCTTCATTGCGGTTTTCTGTATTTCGTACAATCAAAGCGATATTCTTACCACTGTTGGAAAAGTTTTAAATCCTCTTTTTTTAGTTTTGCTATTTTTGGTATTATTAGTGGCCTTCCTTTTCCCCTTGGGCAAATTGTCCACAGCTCCAGTTAATCCAGCATATGTGACTGGCAAAAGCTCCTTTGTAAATGGCTTTTTAGAGGGCTACAATACTCTAGATGCTCTTGCAGGACTTGCATTTGGGGTAACGATTGTGACGGCAATTAAGCAAATGGGCAGCGACCAAGGAGTGGCTTTTGCTACAGCTAAGTCTGGCAGCTTAAGCATGCTGGCAGTTGCTTTGATTTATTTACTTTTGATTCTTGCCGGGGTAATGTCTTTAGGCAAGTTCAAATTATCAGCCAATGGTGGAATTGCTTTTGCCCAGATCGTGCAACATTATGGAGGGCAGTTTGGACAAGCAGTATTAGCTGCTTTAATCGTTTTGACTTGTTTGACGACGGCAGTTGGCCTGGTCGCAGTTTTTGCTCAAGACTTCCATGAACATTTTCCTAAGGTTAGCTACCACGTTTGGCTATTTATCACTAGTTTGTTGTCCTTCTTGTTTGCTAATGTTGGTTTGACGACAATCATTTCCTGGTCTAAGCCAGCCACAATGCTTTTGTATCCGATTGCGATTTTGCTGATCTTTTTGTCAGTCTGCGAGAAATTTTTTAAGAAAAGTCGGATTGTATATTCGGTTAGCTTATTTTTCGTTTCGATTCCAGCAATTATGGATATGATTGTCAGTCTGCCTGCAGTCGTAAGTCGAAGCGACTTTGGCCTAGCCGTAGCCAACTTGCGCAATTTGATTCCTTTTGCAGATCGAGGATTGTCATGGGTGATTCCGATGCTATTAGGAGTTTCGATTGGTACGATTATTTTTGAATATTTAGACAAATAAAAATGGGGTAAGAATTACGCTCAAGGCGCAAATTCTTATCCCATTATTTTATGTAAGATTCTAGATTCAATGATTCAAAAGCTTTGATTAATTCAGCTAGTTTAGGCGATAGAGGCCGATTTTCCTTAACTGCAATAAAAAATTCTAATTTTAACAAATTAACATCGATTGGCATAAGATTGATTGGAGTTTGGGCGATTCGCTTGAGGATGCTGGCGGTAGAAATCGTCAGCCCCAATCCATGAATTGCTAAATTGGTGGCAGTAATTACGCTGCTGGATTCAATGGCGATCTGAGGCTTAAGCTTGAACTTTTGCAATAAACCATTAACTTGGTGGCGAATTGCTGATTCAGGCGCACTTAGAACCAGAGGCTGATGCAAGAGTTTTTCCAGCGGATACTCGTTTTCATCCAAAATAAAGCGATTTGGCTGGAAATAAGGGGAGTTTGGTGGAATTACCACATAATACCGCTCACCGCCGTTTATGAAGAATTTAAGGCCACGTGAGAGCGTCTCAGGAGTTTGCCCGATGTAGCAATCGATTTGCTCATTTAACAGCCGGGTTTCTGAATTGCGGGGAACATTTTCAAAGAGCTGGATTTCGACATCCTTGTTTTCTTTTAAAAATGGCGGAAGCAATTCCGGCAACAAAAAAGTACCCAAACTTTCCAAAATGCCGATGCGGATAATTTCATGTTCTGGCCGAGTAAAAGCAGCCAGTTTGCGATCTAGTTGTAAATTGTCGTAGATCAAATTTTCTAAATATTGATAATAAATTGCGCCAGCTTCAGTTAGGGTAAAAGGAACACTGTCGCGGTTGATAATGCTTGTGCCCAATTTAGTTTCGATCCGCTTGATCAGTTGGGTCAAATAGGGCTGCGAAATGTATAATTCATGGGCTGCCTTGGTGAAGTTGCTTTCCTTTAATAGGATATCAAGATAGTGCAATAATGCTTCAGGATCGTTCATGGTCTTTTTTCCCTCCATAAATATCTATGGAAACATTATAACGCATCAAGGGCAATAAATCTTACGGGGACAAGCAATCAAAAAAGCGCACTGACCTGGATCAGTACGCTATGAAGGTATAAAAAAAGCACCGACTACTCGCAGTGCCATTTCCATATGTGTGGGTGGCCAGGGGATCGAACCCTGGACCCACGGATTAAGAGTCCGTTGCTCTGCCAGCTGAGCTAGCCACCCATTTGTTTATCAGCTGTATCGCTGACAGTTAAATATATTACCAGTGTATTTGAATTTTGGCAAGCCTTTTTTTCGAAAAAATAAAAAATTTTCAAAAAAACACCTAGATCTGCTGAACTAGGTGTTTGAAACCGTTCGGGCAGCGGGATCAATCATAAAAATTACCATTTTATAAGCGATCCTTGATGTCGTGTCGAACGCCTTGATTAGATGGAGCAATGCGGTCGGCTAAGTAAATAGCGTATTCGCCGTTTTTGGCATTTTTGGCGATAATAATTTGCCCAGCTGTGGGTTTATTCGCCTTGAAAATCTGTGCGCTACGTCTAGCTGCCTTGTAGTCATGAGAAGACGCGATCGCATCGCCTGGATTGAAGAATACGGATTCAGTCATAATCATCGCCCCCCTAAGACTATTTTAGCTTATTGAGCGAAAATAATAAAAATATACAACAAAAAAACACAGCCGAAGCTGTGTTTTCATAAGTATGGGTGGCCAGGGGATCGAACCCTGGACCCACGGATTAAGAGTCCGTTGCTCTGCCAGCTGAGCTAGCCACCCATGTGTCGTCTAAATAACTGACAGATATTATTATGCAATGAATTGTTTCAAAATGCAATACTTTTTTACAATTTTTTTATATAATTGGCTTTAATCCACTTTAACCAGTATAATAATAAGGTGTAAAGGAGGCATAATCGATGCCAAAGAAGATTCTCGTCGTCGATGATGAGAAGCCAATTTCCGATATTATCAAGTTTAATTTAACTAAGGAAGGCTTCGACGTCGACACTGCCTATGATGGTGAAGAAGCAATACAAAAAGTAGAAGAATATGATCCAGATTTGATGATTTTGGATTTAATGTTGCCAAAAAAAGATGGGCTTGAGGTTGCTCGTGAAGTGCGCCAAACTCATGACATGCCAATCATCATGGTGACAGCTAAAGATACAGAAATTGATAAAGTTCTTGGACTTGAAATGGGAGCGGATGACTATGTAACCAAGCCATTTTCCAATCGAGAGCTTGTAGCTAGGGTAAAGGCAAATTTGCGTAGACGCGATATTGTCAAAAAAGCAGAGGCCGCAAATCAAGAAGAAGCCGATAAAAATATCAAGATCGGCAACTTGGTCATCATGCCTGACGCTTACATAGTCGAAAAAAATGGCGATAAAATCGAATTGACTCATAGAGAGTTTGAGTTGCTATATTACCTAGCTCAACATATGGGCCAAGTAATGACTCGTGAGCACTTGCTCCAAACTGTTTGGGGCTACGACTACTTCGGGGATGTTAGAACCGTCGATGTAACCGTCCACCGTTTGAGAGAAAAAATTGAGGATAATCCAATCCAGCCACAAGTTTTAATCACAAGACGTGGTGTTGGTTACTATGTAAAGCAACCTGCTGATGAATAATAGAGAAAAGTCTGGATAAAACCAGGCTTATTTTTATGTTTTGGGAATATGAAGAAATTTAAAAACAAACTTATACATACATTCAATTCAATCAATACCAAGCTAGCAATCGTCTTTATGTTGATGCTGCTGGCAACGATTGAAGTAATTGGAGCCTATTTTACTAGGCAAATGGAACAGAACAATTTGGAGACCTTTCAATCATCGATCCAAATCCCGCAAATCGTCACTAGTCAGCTAGCAACGCAGCTGTCGCGCAACAGCAAGACCACTGATGATCAATTGAATCGAATCGTGAGCGATTACAATAATAATTCTGCTATCAACGCCATTATGGTCGTCGATAGTAAGGATATTATTCGTGCGGTTTCTAATCTTAATGACAAAAGTCGCATCGGCCAGCGGGTCAACAACAACAACGTTAAGCAAGTCACCTCTACTGGCCATCAAGTTACCAAGGTAATCAATGAAAATGGCACCAATTACATGGTGCAAATATCTCCTTTGACTAGTGGCACTGGATCTGGCAATACAGTTGGGGCAATTTATGTCAAAGCTAGCATGGAGAGCATTTTCAACGATTTGAGAAATACTTCGATTTCCTTCTTGGTGGCTTCTTTAATCGCGGCGATCATCGGGGCCATCTTATCCTTTGTAATTTCTCGGGCAATCACGCGACCAATTGAAGAAATGCAGCGCCAGGCCTTAAGCATTGCCGATGGCGACTATTCAAACCAGGTAAAAATCTATTCTAACGACGAACTAGGCAAGCTGGGCAAGGCCTTTAATACCTTATCGATTAGAATCGAGCGATCGCAGGAAGAATCCGATAGTGAAAGGCGCCGGCTAGATGGGGTATTGTCTCACATGACTGATGGGGTGCTTGCGACTGATCGACATGGGAATATCAGCGTAGTAAACCAGATGGCCTTGAACTTTTTGAATTTAGAAGAAAAAGATGTCATCAACCATCCAATCAATGAAATTCTCGGGATTGATCAATCCTCGCAAGACTTGATGACTGAGCAAAAAGAAATCGTCATCACGGTCAATAAGGACACTAGAGATGAAATGATCTTGCATGCAAGTTTTTCATTGATCAAGCGAATCACGGGCTTTGTGTCAGGTAGCGTTTGCGTCTTGCACGATATTACGGAGCAACAAAAGAACGAAAACTCGCAAAAACAGTTCGTTTCTAACGTTTCTCACGAGTTAAGAACGCCTTTGACTAGTCTTAGCGCTTATATCGATACGCTTAATGCTGGTGCTTGGAAAGATCCTGAGATTGCGCCACAGTTTCTTAAGGTAACTCAAGAAGAAGCTCAGCGCATGATCCGGATGATCAACGATCTGCTTAGTCTTTCTCGCATGGACCGAGGCGTTTCGCGAATGGAAATGGAAATGGTCAACCTCAATGATTTTGTCGCCCATATCTTGAACCGCTTTGACATGATTGTGCAAAACGACCAGAAAAATGACAAAAGCAAAAAGAAGTATACAATTCGTAGAGAGCTTGGCAATCAAGCACTTTGGGTAGAAATCGATACCGATAAGATGATGCAAGTGGTCGATAATATTATGAACAACGCGATCAAGTATTCGCCAGATGGAGGCGTAATTACCGTTCGATTGATTCAGAATTTGAATCACGTGATTTTGAGTATTTCTGACCAAGGCCTGGGT